>CAZYXV010000020.1:0-67031 GCA_964651475.1 uncultured Anaerolineae bacterium
ATAGCAAAATTGACCACCTTGCATTTTTCTCTATCTAACTTTCAAAACACGCTCTGAGGACAAGTGGCAGGTATACGCGGCGCTGCTCTGCTCCACCTATCCAAAATCCGCTGGCGAGTATATACGTTCCGCCACTCAACACGCCGGCGTCCTGCTGGCCGGCCGTGCCGCCCAGCAGGTAGCTTCCACCCGTACTGAAGGTGTAGCCCCCGCAATCAATCGTGCTCCATGTCAAATCATAGGACCCGCCGCTCTGAGCGCGGACGGAAGTCGGATCGGCCAGGCTTGGTAGCAGAAGAAAAGCAGTGATCACGATCGGGATAACCAGTGAGGTCTGAAAGCGTCTTGCGCAATCCATGGCCCACTCTCCTCTACCAAGACACCTGGACGGCGTGCACCGAGGCGACCCAGCGGATTGCTTCGCCGTTGCCCATGACCTGAACAGACACTGCGTCGTTGGCGTTGTCGGGCAGCACACGGACGTCCCAGGCAGCGTCATTTTCACCAAGCACCTGAGTGGACGCAATGAACATCATAATATCTCCGCCAACGTTCCTCGCGATCCCCTGGAGGCGGTACCCCGCCGACTCGTCGGCGTCGCTGCGAGCCACCACCAGTATATCGAACGCCACGGCGCTGCTGCTGGCAAGGGTGAGAAGCGCACTGGAGCCGTCAAGGTATAGATTCTCCCAACTGCCATCGCTTGTTGTCTGCCTGCTCATGATATAGAGCGAAGCTTGAGCGTCGCCAGCGTTGGTGAATGGCCCAACCGCATAGGCCATCTCTCCAAAGTGGGTGGCCGCTGCCCCGTATCCACCCGGTATGGTGGCATAATCGCCGCTGGCGGCGTTGGCCCACCCTCCGCCGATAGTGGCATACTGCCCGTCGGCGCTGTTTTCCTGTCCCCCGCCAATGGTGGCGCCCACATTGCTGGCCGAGTTTTTCCATCCCCCGCCGATGGCGGCGCCGCGGCTGTCCGCCAGGTTGCTCTCTCCCCCGCCGACAGCGGCGCTCTTGCCGCTGGCCACGTTGGACCATCCCCCACTGACCGTAGCATGCTGGCCGCTGGCGGTGTTGTCCTCTCCGCCGCCCGCAAACGCGTGTTCACCGGTGACGATGAGATTATGCCCCCCCGCGATAGCGCCATAGGTGGCGGTGACCAGATTGCCATATCCCCCGCCGATATTGGCATACAGGCCGCCGGCCGTGTTGCCATACCCCCCGCTGACAGTGGCAAAACGCGCGTCGTCGGCTGCCCCGGCATTGTCGCCAGCTTGGTTTCCCTGGCCCCCGCCCACGACGCTGTAATCGTCGGTCACCCAATTAATAGCGCTGTTGCCCCCTCCTCCCCCAATCGTCGCGCCGACCACGCCGCCTGTGACGCTGTTGCCGCTATAGCCGCCGATCAGGTTGGGGATATAGGTTGGCTCTGTCCGCAAGCCGGGCAGAGCCAACGCATAAGGCGCGGGCGTGAGCGCCTGGCGCGGCGAGAGCGATGTGTAGGCGCTATCGGTGCCAGCCGGCCGCACGCCGACTGCCAGGTAGCGCGCCTCGCCGTTAAAGGGATGCAGCAGCCCAAAATCCAATTGAACGGTGAATAGACCGTCGGTGATCCATGTGGTGACGGTTATGGGACCGCCAACCTGAACATCGGTCGTGGCAGCATCATAAAGCCTGAATTCCAAGTCGTAACTCCCGTTGACCGGCTTGCCGCCATCCATCAGCCGTCCCTGGTAGGTGAAAGCCGTGCCCATAGGGGCGGCGATTGCGGCGCTTGCCTGGGGCTGCGCTGGACCGCCATCCTGGGCTGCGCTGGGGGCCGCCGTCACGATCAGCCAAGCTAAGAGCAAGAAAAACACTTTTTTCATGATCAACCTCCTGATAGATTGAGAGCACGTTGATTGTGAATCTGTTGAGAACAGAATAGGCTATAAATGTCGAAAAACTGCCGCAAGAACGTCGCAGCTTTCGCAGATGGGCAGGAAAAAATCTTATGGACCAGCTCGCAGCCGGTAGCCTGCCCCCAAGATTGTCTCGATCATCTCTCCGGCTGCTCCCAGTTTTTTGCGCAGTCCCGATATGACTCTGTCTACCGAGCCGTCATCTTGGACTCCTATCGTTTCCGTCAAATAGGTCCGGCTAAAGGTGCGGCCAGGGTTGCGCAGCAGCAGGTACAGCAGGTCAAATTCGGTGGTGTCCAGGTCAACAGGTTGGCCGTCAACGGTCACCTGGCGCTGGTCTGGGTCGAGGGTCAGGTTCTGGTAGGCGAGGGGGAGTGCGCGCTTTTCGCGGTCCTCGCTGACGATTTGCTGCACCCGTTCCGTGCGGCGCAGCAGCGCGCGCACGCGCGTTGCCAACTCGCCAATGCTGAATGGCTTGGTCAGGTAATCATCCGCGCCCAGTTCTATGGCAATCGCTTGATCGGCTTTTTCACCGCGGCCGGTGAGCATGAGCACAGGCACTGCCGAGACCCGCCGCAAGCGGCGCAGCACCTCTAGCCCATCCAGGGCCGGCAGCACCCAATCCAGGATGATGAGCTTGGGTTGTTGTTGCTCGTACAGGCGCAGTGCGGCCAAGCCGTCGCCGGCGTGCAGCACGTGGTAACCGTGCTTTTCTAATTCCCGCATGATGATTTTGGCCAATCCCACCTCGTCTTCGATCAATAGAATCTTGGTCATCGTTTAGATGATAGCCGATACATGTCGAAAACTTGTCGTGGAGTTGTCGCAGTTTTGTCGCAGTTAAATGAAAAACCTCCCACTGGTTTCATACCGGCGGGAGGTTGGTTTTAGAGTCGAGACCCTAGCCGCGCCGGGCGCGAGGCAATGCCACGGTGAAACAACTGCCTTCGCCGAGCGCGCTGTCCACGGCGACGGTTCCCCCCATCGCCTCAGCCAGTTCTTTCACCAATGCCAGCCCCAGTCCCGTTCCGCCCCCTGCTTGGCTTTGCCCGCGATAAAACCGCTCCCAGATGTGAGGCAAGTCGGCGGGGGCAATGCCCTCGCCGGTATCTTGGACTTTGATAGTAATGGTATCCTGCTGGCTGCTCAAGCCGACGGCCACGATCCCGCCCGGCAGGGTGTGGCGCACGGCATTGTGCAGCAGATTTATCAACACCTGAAGCAGCCGCTGTTCGTCCGCCACACTCCATGTTTCGGTTTCACCCGTCTCCAGCGTCACTTGTACTTTTCCTTGTTGCCAGGCCGGCGCGGCGATGGCGTCGACAGCCCGCTGTGCCACGCTCATAACATTCGTCGGCGCCAGGCGCAGCGTTAATTTATCCACTTCAAGCCGAGACAGGGTGAACAGGTCATCCAGGAGGGACTGCAAGCGGTCAAGCTCCTTTGACATCGCAACCAGAGAATCCTTCGAGAGCTTGTCCTCTAATGATTCCAGGTGGCCGCGCACGATGGTGACGGGAGTGCGCAAATCGTGAGAGAGCGAGGCGACGAGTTGGCGGCGCGCTTCGAGCAGGGCGGCGATGCGGTCGCGCTCGGTTTGCACCGCCCACATCATTTGCTCCATGTGCTTGCGATCGAGTTCTTTCAGCCGGTAGCGGATGATGGCGGCTGCAACCGCAGCGCCCAAAATGATGTAAAGCGTGTATGCCCACCACGTCTTCCAGGGCGGAGGGGTGATGGTGATTTTGATTGATGCGCCTTGCTCGTTCCAGACGCCGTCGCTGTTGGAAGCTTTGACCCGAAACGTGTACGCGCCCGCCGGCAAATTTGCGTACGAGGCAAAACGCCGGCTGCTGTCAACAGTGTTCCACTCGCGGTCAAAGCCTTCCAGTATGTAAGCGTATTGGTTCTTGCTGGGGACGGTGTAATCCAGGGCCGCAAACTCGAGCGAGAAAACATAATCCCGATAAGATAGCACAAGCGACTGAGTTTCGCCGATAGATTTTTTCAGCGGCGAGGCGCTCCCAATGGCGACCGGCTTGTTAAAGATTTGCAAGTCTGTCAAGATTACGGGGGGCGCGTGGGGATTATCTTTGAGGTCGGCCGGATGAAAGACGTTAAAGCCATTGACGCCGCCAAAGAACAGTTCGCCCTTTTCGTTTTTGTAGCAAGCGCCGCGGTTGAATTCGTCGCTTTGCAGCCCATCGCGCACGTCATAGTTTTTGAATTTTTCTGTGCGAGAGTCGAACCTGGACAGGCCCTTGCCTGAGCTGATCCAGAGCTTGCCCTGGTCATCTTCCAAAATACACCCGATGGCGTCGTTCGCCAGGCCGTCTTTTTCAGTGTAATGGGCAAAGGTCCCACTTGCCGGGTCAAAGCGGTTCAAGCCGTCGTCGGTGCCAATCCATAGCGTGCCGCCCAAGTCCTGGTAGATGGCCGGGATAGCATTAGAGCTTAGAGAGCGTGGATCGGCGGGGTTATTTTTATAGTGCGTAAATCGCCGGGTTGAGAGATCGAGGCAATCTAGCCCTTGGGTTGTGCCGACCCAGAACATTCCAGCTTGGTCTGTGTAGAGGGATAGGATATAGTCGCTGCTGAGGCTGGCGGCGTTGTCAGGATCGTGCCGGTAATGAGTGAATCGTTCCGTCTCCCGTTCAAAGTGGTTCAGCCCGCCTCCCATCGTTCCTATCCACAACTCGCTTGCCGGGTCTTCGTAGATGGCCCAGACAATATTGTTGCTCAAGCTGTATGGGTCATTCGGGTCGTGCCGGTAATGGACAAACTGCCCGGTCTGGCGATTGAGGCGGCTCAGGCCGCCCTCGTAAGATCCAATCCACAAGACGCCTGCCGAATCTTCATAAACGGTCAGGGTGGCGCCCTGAGGCGAGTTGTGAGGGTCTTGAGGGTCGTTCCGGTAATGGGTAAATTGCCCTGTTTGGCGATCAAGCCGGTCCAGCCCCCCAGTGGGGCCGCTCGATCCGACCCACAACGCCCCCGCCGCATCTTGATGAATGGCCCAGACAGTGTTGCTGCCCAGGCTGTTTGGAGTACCGGGGTGGTTGCGATAATGGGTGAACCGGCGCGTCTTGCGGTCCAGCTTGTTCAGCCCGCTGACATAGGTGCCAATCCATAGCATGCCTGACGAGTCTTCGTAAAGCGCAGAGATATCATCAACGCTCAAGCTGTTGGGGTCACGAGGGTCATTGTAGTGACGAATAAATTCTCGTTTCTCGTAATCCATGCCCGGGGCAAGCTCGTTCAATCCGCCGGGCGTGCCAACCCACAACGTGCCTGATGAATCTTGATAGAGTGTGATGGCCTGGATGTGGCTCAGACTGCGTGGATTGTCAGGGTCGTGCTCGTAGCGGATAAATTTTTGCGCCTGGGGATCAAATTCGTTCAACCCGCCGTTAGTGCCGATCCACAGCCGGTCTCCCTGGCCTTGGAAAATCGTGTTAACCTCGTCTTGGCTCAGGCTATTGGAATTGTTGGGATCATGCCTGTAATGGGCAAACTGGCCCGTGGCGCGGTCGAGCCCTTCAGCTTCGCTCAGGACAAGCTGGTTTAGTCCGCCGCCCCGGGTAGCAATCCATAGTCTTTGGGCCGAGTCTTCAAGAATCCAGGTGATGGCATCGCTGCTCAAGCTGCGGGAGTCGTTGGGATTGTGACGGTAATGAGAAAATTGCTCTGTGGTGCGGTTGAATTGATCCAGTCCTCCACCATCGGTTCCAACCCAGAGCGCCCTCGTCGAGTCCTCGTACACGGCGGTGACTGTGTTGTGGCTCAAGCTATTGGGATCGCCGGGGTCACGCTGGTAGCGCGTAAATTGCTCCGTGGCGCGGTCAAACCGGTTCAGCCCGCCGCCGTCGGTCCCGATCCACAGCATACCTAGGGCGTCTTCGTAAATCGCGCGGATGGTATTGGCGCTCAGACTGTGAGGGTCCTGGGGATCGCGTTTGTACACCGTAAAGGTGTAGCCGTCGTATTTGTTCAGCCCGTCTTCCGTGCCGAACCACATCAGCCCGCGGCTGTCTTGCAAGATGCAATAGATGGTGACCTGAGACAGGCCTTGTTCGATTGAGATGCGCTCAAAACGTGTGGGCGGCTCTTGCGCCTGCGCCGCCAGCGGGAAAGCAAAAACGAGGAGAAGGATTCCAAAGACAATACTCTTGGCTTTCATTTCTCTATCTTGCTCAGCCTGTAGCCCACTCCCCAGACTGTCTCAATGGCATCTCCCAAGACACCCAGCTTTTTGCGCAGGCGGAGTATCACATTGTCTGCCGAGCGGTCGCCTTCGACATAAGTTTCATCCCATACGGTATCCAGCAGGTAAGCGCGGCTAAAGACACGACCGGGGTTGCGCAGCAGCAGACACAGCAGGTCAAACTCGATAGGCGTCAGGTCAACCAGCTTGTCGTCCACCGTCACCCAGCGTTGATCGGGATCCAGGGACAGGTTCTGGTAGGTGAGGGGGAGGGCGTGTTTTTCGCGATCCACGGCGACGATTTGCTGTACCCGTTCCACGCGGCGCAGCAATGCCCGTACCCGCGCCACCAGTTCACGCATAGAGAACGGCTTGGTGACATAATCGTCCGCGCCAAGTTCGAGGCCAATCACTCGGTCGGTTTCTTCGCTGCGGGCGGTCAGCATCAGCACGGGAGTGGGCGAGGTTTGACGCAAATGCCGCAGCACCTCCAGTCCATCCAGTGCCGGCAGCACCCAATCCAGGATGATGAGCTGGGGTTGTTGCTGTTCGTGCAGGCGCAGGGCGGTCAACCCGTCGCTGGCGTGCAGCATGTGATAGCCGTGCTTTTCCAGCTCGTGAATAATGACTTGGGCTAATCCAGCTTCATCTTCGACCAGTAAGATCGTCGTCATCGCCGCCTGCCTGAAAAATGTTCGGTAGAGGACTCCTTCAGCCAATGGGGCTTTATGCCACGTAATCCCCCACGATGTGCACGCGCCAGCTTGCGGGCATCGCGCGCTCGAGCAACACGCCCAACGCAAACAGAGCGGAATTGAACGCCACATAAGTTGGGTCCCCGACCGTGTGCATTTCTACGCGGCGCAGCCCGCACTCACTCAACACCTGGTTCAATCGCGCCGGGGTGTTGGCGCGGTAATAAACCTGGAACGTGTCACCTTCGTTGCGTTGGTACAGGCGCTGCACTAACGCGCGCTGTAGCCGGGCGGGCGTCAGGCGATTCAGCCAGGCGGCATAGTTGAGGGCGTTGGGCGCGAGGAAAACAAAATGCCCGCCGGGCCGCAAGACGCGCGCCACGTGTGCAAAGGCAAGCGCCGGGCGGGGCAAATGCTCGATAACCCACGAGCACGTGACGAGGTCGAACGAGCCAGCGCAAAAAGGCATCGCTTCTATCTTCCCGGCGCAAAGGCGCACGTGACCGGCGCGATGCTCACGCAGGCTGGCGTGATCCGGGTCAACGCCAGCGCACAGGGACACTTGCTCCCCTAACAGTTCGACAATGCCGCCGCGCCCGCAGCCTATATCCAGCCAGCGCGCCTGGGGAGCAACGTAGCGGCGCACCAGCGCCTCGTAAACGGGGCCGCTGGGCTGCCAGCCAGGACGCATGGCGGCATAGCGCGCGCGATAGGCGTTTTGACGTTCGAGGGATAACAAGAGAAAATCGCGCTCAGATATCCGGCTCGACGATCACTTCTTGTTCGGTCCGCTTGCGGTCGAGGATTTGCATGCTGCCGGCCACCACCAGGGTGCGATAGTGCATTTCTTGGGTGTCTTTATCTTGCCACTGGTCGGTGCGCAGGCGCCCCTCAATATAGACCAGGCGGCCTTTTTTGAGGTACCCGGCGCAGATTTCGCCCAGCTTGCCCCACGCTTCGATATTGAACCAGTCGGTCGCTTCTTGCTTGCCGCCTTCGGGGTCCTTCCAGGTGCGGGCAACGGCCAGCGAAAAGCGCGTGTACTTTTTGCCCTTAGACGTAAAGCGCGCCTCGGGGTCTTTGCCCAAGCGGCCAATCAGTTGAACTTTGTTTAATGCCGGCATGCGTCCTCCATTCTATGCGCCACAAATAAATACCGCTTACCGATTTTCGACTCTACGATTATATGACATGCTGGCTGGGATGTCAAAAACGCTGTACATAAAATGAAAAATGAGATAAAATTCAGGCAATGAGGAGATGAGGATAGAGGAACAGATATAGTGGATGATCATGAAATAGACAAGTGGGTGCAAGCTATGCTGGGGCAGGCGGTGGGCGAAGCGCAAAAACTCGGCGCAGCGCGGATAACGGCTTTACATCTGGTCATGTATGACCATTCACTCGATGCGTTGAGGGCTGTACGGCACTCGTTGGATAAATTGTGCCCCGGCACGCTGGCCGAGGGGGCAGTGCTCGTTCCCACCCCAGCGCGCAGCAGCTTTATTTGTTGGAATTGTTGCGGCCTGCGTTACGAGGGCGACGATGAGAACGCAGTGTGCGCCAATTGCGGCAGCGTTGGCATGCTCATCCCGCCCGAGATTATCTTTTCGCTGGATCACATTGAAACGGCCTGACCGTTGAAACGGCCTACTTGACCGTCACACCACCTTAATCTGCGACCCTTCCGGCGTCTTGGTGACCTCGATGCGCACAGGAAAAGCGTCGCGCAGTTCGTCAATGTGCGTGATGACCAGGATGCGGGCAAAATCATCTTGAATAGCATTGATGGCTTCTACCAGCTGCTCGCGCCCATTCGTGTCGAGTGCGCCAAATCCCTCGTCAATGACCAGCGTCTGCAATTGCGCGCCGGCGCGCCGGGCCAACAGCTTGCTCAGCGCGATGCGGATGGCAAAGTTGACCCGGAACTGCTCGCCGCCTGAAAAGTTTTCGTAAGGGCGCGTGCCCAACTCGTCGGCGATTTTAATGTCGAGCGTTTCGGCGGTGTCGCCTTTTAGCGTTTCGCGCTGCGTATCAAAGCGCACGTGCATGCGCCCGGCGGTGATGCGCGCCAGGAGCGCGTTGGCCTCGTCCTCGATTTCGGGGATGGCCGCCTCGATGATGAGCGCGGGCACGCCCTTTTTGCCAAAAGCCAGCCGCAATTCTTCGTAAAGCCCCTTGTCATAGGCCAGCTTGTCGCGTTCGGCCAGGCGCGTCTGTTTTTGCCGGGCAAGCGCGTCGCACGCCGCCAGCTTTTGCTGCGCCGCGCCCACGCGCTCGCGGGCGATGCGCTCTTGCATGCGCGCCTGGTCAGCTTGCTGGCGCACGCGCGTTGCGTCGGCCAGCTGCGTTTTGAGAGCAGCCGACTGCCCATCTATTTCGGCGCGGCGCGCATAGTCGGCGCCCAGCGCCGATTGCCAGCGCGTTTCCGCTTCGGCCAGCGAGGCCAATCGCGCCTGGGCCTCGGCGATGCCGGTTGTGGCCGAATCGAGTTGCGCTTTGCGCGATTCAAATTCCGCCAGGCGCTCGATGTCGTCGCGCAGTCGTTGGTGCGCGGCGGCGTCGTAGCCCAACGCGCCCAGCTCATCCAGCACACTCGCCAGTTGCGCTTGCTCCGCGTGCGCATAGTCTTTATCCGCCAGGCGTCGCTGCAATCGAGCGTGGGCGGCGCGCTTTTCCTCGATAAGGGTAGCCGCCTCGATGGCAGCCAGGTACCGCGCTTCCAGCCCGGCGATGTATTTGTGCATGGCGGGCAATTGCCTGGCCTCGTTTTCGTCGCGGGCGATGGACGCTTCCAGTTCGTCTTGCCAGGCGGCCGCCTGCTCAATCATAGCCTTGTTCGCCCGCCACGTGTCGCCCATCGCCTTGCCCTGAGCCTGCCAATCATCCAGCAGCCGGGCGCGTTCCTGGTCGTCCAGGGCGCGCCCGCACGTGGGACACACTGCTCCCACAGATTGAATCGCCTCTATGCGTTCCACCAGCGTATCCATCTCGCGCTTGAGAGCGGCGTTTTGCGCGCGGCGCTCGGCCACGTCCTGGATCAATTCGGCCAGTTGTTTTCGTCCGGTCTGGGCAGCCTCAGCGCGCGCCTGGGCCAGGTGCGCCTGTTCCTGGAGCTGAGTTAATTCTGCTTCCAACGCCAGGTCGTCTACACGCGCCTGCAACTCGTCCAATGCCAGGGTCGCCAGGCGCTCTTCAGTAGCCAGTACGCGCTGCGCGTCGGCGATGCTGGCTTCCAGGCCGCTCTTGCGGCTGTTGATCTGCACAAGTTGGCCCAGTTTGACGCTCAGCGTGTCGTTGGCCGCGCGCGCCTTTTTCAGTTCATCGTAGCCGGCCTCGATGCGCTCGCGCTCGTCCAGGGCGCGGTGAAATTCTTCCAGGCGCGCTTGAATTTGAGTTCGATCCTGCGCAATGCGTTCCATCTCGCTTTGCGCCTGGCCGATGCGCCCGTCCAGGTCGGCGGCCTGCGCTTCGAGATTGCGCAATTCGAGCGCGGCCTGCTGGAGCGCTTGCAGCGCGCTTTCCGCCTGGCGCAATACGTCGGCCATGTCGAGCGCGTCGCGCTGCGCTTTGCTCAGCTCGGCTTCGTAGTCGGGCCGGCGGGCTACCTCGTCGTCAATTTCTCGCAGGCGGGCATCCACAAAACGGATTTGCTCCTCCACCGCCTTGAGGCGCTCTTTGGCGCGCTCTTGGTAAATCTCCCACTGCGCCAGGCCCAAAATGTCGGCAAGCACTTGTTTGCGCTGCGCGGGCGTTTTGAGTGTAAACTCGTCGGCGCGGTTTTGCAGCAAGAAAGACGAATTGATAAAAATCTCGTAATCCAACCGCAGCAGACCTTCGATTTTAGCTTGCGTCTCGCGCATGGTCGGCTCGGCAATGGTGCGAAAGTCGCCTTGGGGCGTCCGCACTTGCAAGTCCAATGCGCCTTGCCCGCGCGCGCCGGGCTTGCGCGCCCGAAGCACGCGATAGGTGTTGCCGCCCAGGTCGAACGTGAGGCGAACTGACATGTCTTTCAGGCGCTCTTCCTGGTAGACGAGTTCGTCGTCGCGCCGGGCGCGCGCGCGTCCCCACAGCGACCAGGTGATGGCGTCCAGCAGCGCGCTTTTGCCCGCGCCGTTGTTGCCCGAAAGACAAGCCACGTGAATACCGGCCAGGTCGAGCACAACCGTGTTGCGGTAGGGCATAAAGTTATGGAGTTCAAGTTCAAGTGGAATCATGATCCGTCGTTATTTCCCTGGCACATTCGAGCAATTCTGTAATCTGTGGAGCGTCCATCTGCTTTGACTCGAAATACCACCGGAGCAGTTCAATCGGCGTCAGGCCTTCGGGCGAGTGGCCGCCCAGGCGCTGGCGCGCTTCGCGTTCAATATCCTTGTTCAGCGCCGAGACGTAATACGCGCCGGCCATGGCCTGCACAATGTCTTTTTCGCGCAGCAGCGGCTCTTGGTGCGCGTTCATCTTGATTATCACACGCACCACGGCGTCGGCAAGGTTCTGGGCGGCGATGCGTTCCAGGATGACGGGCATGGGATGTTCAACCTGGCGCACGTCGGCGTAAATGCTGACAAAGGGGCGCGCGTTCACCTCCACAAATTGATACGTCGTATGCCCGCGCGCCAGCTCCACCCAGCAAAAGCCCTTGGGGTCGCGCTCTTCGCCAAAGTCCACGCGCTCCAGGCTGCCGGGATAGACAATCGCCGGGTAAGCGCCGCCAAGTTCCTGGTGCTTGTGGATGTGCCCCAATGCCACGTAATCCCACGCCGGGTCGGCCAGCACGCTTTTGAGCACGACCACGTCATTGCCAATCATCACGCTGCGCTCCGATCCAAAGGTCGCGCCGCCCACGGTGAAATGCCCCGCCAACACGGCGGGCAAATCCGGCTCGACCTGGGCAGCCAGGCCGCGCACAATGTCCGATACGACATCGGTGAGAGCGCGATCCAGTTCTTGGATGGATTTGCCGCGCATATCGTCGCGCGCCAAGAGCCGCTGGCGCATGGGATAAGGGACGCAGGCGATTTGAAGCGGGCCGCGTTTGGTCTGGAGGCGCATCAACTCGTCGCGCCAGCCCACATGTACACCCGGCACGTGCAGCGTGCGGTAGATATCCAGGCTGGAGGCCTTTTTGTCCATGGCCGGCAAATCGTGATTGCCCACCAGCAATATCGTCGGCACGTTCGCTTCCGAAAGCCGCCGGATGCGGCGAGCAAACTCGCGTTGATAGGTGGGCGTGGGGTCGCGCGTCTTGAACGCATCGCCGGCAAACAACGCCACGTCTACGTCGTGTTCCAGGCCGTAATCAATAATCTCGTCGAGGCGATGCAAAAAATCCAGCACGCGGCCATGGATGCCCGTGGCCGGGTCGAGGCGGCCATAGTTTTCCATGCCGATGTGCAAGTCGGCAAAGTGCAAAAGCCGGATTGGGCCAGATTCGATCATTTTTATTTTTCCCCACGCACAAGCTGCAGCACGCCCCCAAAGCGCCGCTCGACCTGGGTCACGTTGAACCCCGCCTGCGCCACCGTGCGCGCCGTTTCGCGGTTGAGGTGGCAACTGCCGTTCCATTTGTACCACCGTGGATGGAGCACATCGGTGAGCCAGCGTGTGAGCGGGTGCGTGCCGCGCGTGTGCTCCATCAGCAGCAATTGCCCTCCACTCTTGATCACGCGCCGGACCTCGACGAGCGACTGCAGCGGGTCGGGCACGCTGCAAAATACGAACGTGGCCAGCGCCATATCAAACGTATCCTCGGCAAATGGCAATGCCAGGCTGTCGGCTTGCGTGACCGTAGCGCAGGCGCGGCACGGGCGGCGGCGCGCTACACGCAGCATATCGGCGCTGGCATCCAACGCGAACACGCGCGCCCCATCGGCGTAATGCGGGCAATTGGCGCCCGTGCCGACCCCGATTTCGAGCACCCGCCCGCGAATATCCTTCACCAGCCTGGCGCGCAGCCGGCGCAGCGCCGCCGCTTCCAACGGCCACAAGGCCAGGTCATAAGTTGTAGCAACGCCGTCAAATATGCTCACGGCACCATGGCCTGCCGATCATTTCTTGTTCCACGCCTTTCAGTGTACCACCGAAAAATCACTCTGACAAACCACGTTGGGGAGTTGGTGTAGACTGGAGAAATCGCTATAATATCCCGTAATGACCATCAACTCGCACCCCAAGCTTAGAGGCAATATAGAAATACGCCCCCTGGTTCAGAACGGGCAACCGTGCGTGCTGCTGCGCGACCCTTTGGGCTTGACTGGCAAGGTGCTGATCGTTCCGCAGCCGCTGGCGGCCGCGCTGGCCATGTGCGACGGGACGCGCGAAAACGCCAGCGCGATGAGCGCGTCGTTGGCGGTGCGCGCCGGACTGCGCATCGCGCCGGGCGCGATCGAGCAGCTCTTGGCCGCGCTCGACGAGGCGCTGCTGCTCGATAACGACTCGTTTACCCAGGCCTGCCAGCAAGCTTTGAATGAATATCGCAGCGCGCCCTTCCGGGCGCTGAACGGCGCCGGGCACTCGTATCCCGCCGACGCGGACGAATTGCGGCGCTTGCTAGGAGGATACCTGGAGGCCGCAAAAGATGTGTCGCCCTTGCCGCAGGGCCGCGGCCTGGTCAGCCCGCACATTGATTACGCGCGCGGCGGCCCGGTCTACGCGCGCGTGTGGAAGCGCGCCGCCGAAATGGCCCAGGCCGCCGACCTGGCGGTGGTGCTGGGCACCGATCATTCTGGCGTGGAGGGCGGGTTCACGCTTACACACCAAAATTATGCCACCCCTTTTGGCGCGCTGCCGACGGCGCGCGAGGTGATAGATACGCTGGCCGAGGCGATTGGCGCACAAGCGGCCTTTGCCGGCGAGTTGTATCACCGCGGCGAACACTCGATAGAACTGGCTGCCATCTGGCTTCACTATATCCGCCAGGGGCAGCCGTGCCAGGTGGCGCCGATCTTGTGCGGCTCGTTCAGTTCCTTCGTCAACGGCAAGGCCGACCCTGCCAGCGACCCAACCATCCACGCGCTGCTGGACGCGCTCAACCAGGCCACTGTTGGGCGGCGCGTGATCATCGTGGCAGCCGGCGACCTGGCGCACGTTGGGCCGGCGTTCGGCGGCCAACCGTTGAACCTGGCAGGACGCGCCCGGCTCAAGGCGACTGACGACGAGTTGATCGAGCACATGTGCGCCGGAGACGCGCAGGGCTTTCTAAACGCCATCAAGCGTGTGAACGACCGGAATAATGTATGCGGCGTGCCGCCCATTTATTTGACCTTACACGCCTTGGCGCCAACGCGGGGCGAGTGCCTGGCTTACGAGCGCTGCCCCGCAGACGAGAACAATGCCTCGGCCGTCTCAGTATGCGGCGTCGTGTTTGAATAGGACATGCGTGGAGAATCGCAATGGCGTTGAGCGAGGTGGATTCGAGCATGGTGGACATCATCGGCTACGACAAAAAAGCGCGCCGGCTAGAGGTGGTGTTTAAAAGCGGCAAGGCCTATTTCTACGAAGAGGTGCCGCCGGAAATTTACGCGGAATTGATGGCGTCCGGGTCCAAAGGCCGGTACATGCGGGCGAACATTATCGGCAAGTACCCATGTTACGAACTGCGCTACCGGTGAGGGTGGCACATTGCCACTTTACACCAGAGGATACAAGATGGCAAACGATCACGACAAACTCTCTCTAGCTACCAAGCTGTTTTATGGCGTGGGCGACGTGGGCAACGCCATGGTCAACTCGGCCGTCACCTTCTTTTTGCTAATCTTTTACACTGATGGAGTGCTCATCGCTCCGGCTCTGGCCAGCAGCGCGCTGTTGATAGGCAAATTGTGGGACGCCGTCAACGACCCCTTGTTCGGCTGGCTTTCCGACCGCACCACGTCCCGCCGCTTTGGCAAGCGGCGCGTGTACATGATCTTGGGCGCGTTGCCCCTGGCGCTGGCGGTGATGGTGCTGTGGTTCGTGCCGGGCGGGCTGGGGGATGCGGGCGCATTTCTGTGGATCGTCGCCAGCTTTGTCTTGTTCGATACGATGATGACGCTCACCAGCGTGCCCTATTACGCGCTGACGGCTGAATTGACAGAGGACTATGACGAGCGCGCCAGCCTGACCACCTTTCGCATGATTTGGGGCGTGCTGGCCTATATTGTGGGCGCGGCTCTCACTCCCGCGCTCGTCGGTTTGTTTGCCGCCAAGCGCAGCGGTTATGCTGCGACGGGCGCGCTCTATGGCGTCCTGGCCGCCGCCGCGTTGTGGATTGCCGCCGCGGGGTTGAAAGAACGGCCAGACATCAGCCAGAGCAAGGCCAGGTCGTCTCCGGTGCGCGCTTTTTTAATGACGTTCAAAAATCGTCCCTTTGTCCAATTGATTGTGGCCTATCTGATTGCCAACCTGGGCTTTACGCTGGTCCAAACGCTGATTGCTTACTTTCTTACCTATCAGATGGGAATGGAAAACCAGGTGTCGGTAGTGATGTTGTTATTGCTGGCAAGTGTGGGGTTATTTCTTTTCCCATGGAAAATGGTTTCGGATCGCTGGAACAAGGGGCCAGCATACGGGTTGGGATTGGCGATTGGCGGGCTGGCGGTGGCGTGCACATTTTTGCTGCCGCGCGGCCCAAGCGTGTGGATATACGTGATTGCCGTCGTGGCTGGCATTGGCTTTTCGACGAACTGGGTATTTCCGTGGGCCATGGTGCCAGACGTGGTCGAATACGACCGGCTCGAAACGGGCGAACACCGCGCCGGGATGTATTACGGCGTGTGGGGCTTTACGAACAAGCTCACCAATGCGTTGGGCATTGCACTGGCCGGCTGGGTGCTGCAACTGTTTGGCTACGCGCCAAATGTGGAACAGAGCGCGCTGACGCTCTTGGGCATCCGGCTCTTTGTGGGGCCGGTCCCCTTGCTCATCTTTGTCATCGTCTTGCCGCTCTTGATCGGCTTCCCTATCACCCGCTCGACGCACGCCCAGGTCTTGCAAAAGCTGCGCGACAAGGCGGAACAAAAATGACCACACACTCTGAGACACCCTATACCGTTATCTACCAGGCCGCCAAGTTGGGCGATATATCCTGCTTGCTTCAGGATTTTGAATTGGCGCGGCGCCTGCAAGCCAAGGGGATGCCAATTGGCCGCGTCTATGGCGGCTCGAGCGGGGCGCTGGCAGCGCTGGCGCACGGCGTCATCCTGGCGGCGCAGGCGGGGAACCCGGTGTTGACCTCGCAGGCCGACAATGCCCTGAATGATTTTGAGGCATTTTTCCGCGCGGCCAAAAGCCGCGATGTTCGCCGCTTCAACTGGCGCGGGCTGGCCTTTGGGTTTTACAATCTCGACCCGCTGCAGGCGTGGCTTTTCGCTCGACTAAGAGCGTACACAGGCCGCGACGACGTCGCGAATTTCACGTTTAGCGATTTGGATTTTCCGGTGTACGTGTGCGTTCAAGACAAAGATGGCTTTCCAGTGTTCTTTGGCAAACCCGACGAGCGCCTGCGCGCCGCGTATCACAGTTGCAGTACGCGCATCCAAGACGCCCCCGTAGTGGATGCGTGCATCGCTGCGCTCAGCACCATGCTCAGCACGGATGCCCACCCCGTCAACGGTCATTATTACAAAGACGCCCGCCCCGCCTTTGCCGATATTTCATCTTACGTGCTGGATATGGAAGACAGCGACCCGCGTCCGCTTGTCAAAAGCGCGCCGCACACGCCCCTTCGCGCCTGGCCCGGCAACACAATCACGCAGCCGTTTATCATGCACAGCTGGCACGAACGCAACCAGGCCGACCTGAGCGCGTATTACAATGATTTGCTGGATCGCCGCCGCGCGCTTCAAGCGCAGGCAAACGCGCTGTTGGCAGACCTGCACGAGCGGGGTTTGGATGCAGTGAGCCGCGAATACCGTGACCCCGCCTGCCCGCGCGTGCTGCACACAGACATCCCCTACATCGGCTCGACCGAGGCTGGCACGAACATGCGCCAGAGCGTGGCCAACAAGGCGCAGTTGATGCAGCAATTTCGCCAGATGGGCAAGCCGCAGTTGGAAAGGTTTGACTTTGAGCAGCCCTTTAACGTGATTTACGGCGCGGGAGGGTTTTCGGGCATTTTGGCCGGATTGGTGATGACGCAGTTTGTAGACGAGCGCGGCGGGAACGTGCGGCGCATTTTTGGCTGCTCGGCGGGCGTGCTCAACGGCCTGTTTCACGGCGTCGTCTTGGGCGCGCGCCGCCATCCCGAACTGTACACGCCGGCCGCGCTAGACGGCCTGCGGCACCTGGAGACTTTTTTCGAGCAGTTGGAGCCAGCGCGGCTGTACCGCTTTAACAAGACGCCGCGCGCGCTGGCGCGCGCCCTGGCCAACTGGGGGCCGCTGCGCGAGCAATTGTGCCGCTACATCGAACAATGGACGGGGCGCGCCAACGGCGCCGAGGTGACTTTTGAGGATATCCGCCTGCCGTTTTACGCCGCCGGCGCGCGCGGCTCGGACGGCTATATGGATTTCTTTGGCATGCCAGATAACCTGGAGATGCGCTTTGCGGGGCGGACAGTGCGCCCGATTAACTGCGCCATCGTGGATGCGATTATCGGCGGCATGGCGCAGCCGTTTTACATCACGCCGCCGGTGATCCACGGCGAAACGTACTTTGACGGCGGCAGCGCCTTTTACGACGTTGACCTGTTTGCGGCCGCTATGGAGCCAGAGCCGGTCTCGCTGCTCAGCATGCACTTTGCCGAGCCGCCCGATCATTCCTACGGATTCGACGAGCGTCTCACCCTGCTGCGCATCGTGTTTGACACGCACAACTTTACCTTACCCGAAGACCGGCGGCGCATGCGCGCCGCCGCCAACCTGTTTTACGAAATCGTGGCGCTGCAGCGGCGCGTGGCCCGCCTTTTAGCTATGCGCGACGCACCGTCTAATGAACTTTGAAAATCGGTAAATGTCTATGCATTCATCCATTCACCGCCTGGCGTTGGCCTTTGCAATCACCTTTATGCTTTTAGCGGCCGCCCTGGGCTATTGGCAAGTCGTCCGCGCCCCGGCGCTGCTTGTGCGCGAGGATAATCCTCGCCTGGTGTTGGCCGAACGCGCTACCTGGCGCGGGACGATTTTGGATCGCAATGGAATCCCGCTGGCGTTCACCCGCCGTGGGCAAGATGGCCTGGAACGTTATTACCCCGAGCCGCTGGCCGCGCCAGCGGTTGGCTATTACAGCCTCCAATACGGCGTGGCGTGGGCCGAGGCTGCCTTTGATGCGCGTCTGCGAGGCCGCGAAGGCCGAGACGCCACACAGTTATGGTGGGATGACGTGCTGCACAAACCTCGCGTGGGGCAAAACATCACGCTGACGTTAGATATCACGTGGCAGCGCGCCGCTTACGCGGCGCTGGACAGTTATGATTATGGCGGCGCTGTGTTAGTAGCCGATGTGCGCAGCGGGCAAATCCTGGCCATGGCCAGCCGCCCCATTTTCGATCCCAATTCGTTAGAGGCGGATTGGGAACACTTGAAGGCCGCGCCCTCCGCCCCATTGCTCAATCGCGCCGTTCAGGGGAAATACCAGCCCGGCAGTTTACTGCAGACTGTCGTTTTGGAACAGGCGCTCCGTACAGGGTTTGTGGCGCTGACGGGCACCGTCACCGCGCCGGAAACGCCCGTCGTCATCAGCAACACGGTTTTGGGATGCGCCTCGCTGCCGCGCGGGATTACGTGGGCCGATATGTACGCCGCCGGCTGCCCGGGACCTTTTGCCCAACTCGCTCAATCCATGTCCCTGCCGGCGTTCACGTCTGGCCTCCAACGCTGGCAACTGGACAGGCCGGTGGAATTTGGCTTGCCGGGCATTACCGCGAGCGCCTCGCCTCTGCCGGCGGCGGGGTCGAGCCTGCAAGACGCGGTATTGGGCCAAAGCCAGTTCACGCTCACGCCGCTCCACGCTCTGCGCATGGCGTTGATCCTCGCCAACGATGGCCGGGTGACGCCGCTGACAGGCGTTATGCCGGGCTTTAGCCCCAGCGCTGTTCAGCACGATCCTGCCTACGCCGCTCAACCTCAAGATGCCAACGCTTTGTGGAATACGTGGCACCACGAGTGTGGGCTGAGAGGGCTGGCCAGCCTGGCGCTCAGTGGATCGCAGTACGCGGCCTGGTACATGGCGCTGGCGCCCGCCGACTCGCCACGTTACGCGCTTGTAGTGCTGGTGGAACATGCCGCGGACGCCTCGCCAGCGCGCGATGTGGCCTGCCGGTTATCAGGCGCGCTGCAACATTAGGCGGCAACCAGCTCGAGGTATTCCTGGTGCGTCAATTGTCCCTCGCTCGCTCCCAATACTTTGAGCAACTCGGCCAGCATATCGGCCTTGAGCGCCGCGTCGCGCTGCGACCACGTCCGGCTCTTGATTTCGAAATACCATCCATCCAGCGGCGGCTGTGTGAGCCGGTCGAGATTCGCCGCAAACTCGATATCTTTGTACAAGAGATGATAGCGCCGCCGCTCTTTGTGGATGGCCACTTCGCGGGCCGGCTTGAAATATTCGCGGTAAAATCGCAAGGATTGGGTCGAGTGCGCCGTGAAACGCGAACGCGAGAGCACTACTGAATGAGCATACTCGCGCTCGCGCGCGGGGCCGGTCAGCGTGAGGCTGTAACGCACCTCGCGCACCGCGCCGTCTTGGCCCAGAATCTCGTCTTCGCGGTAACGGATGCGCCCGCGCGACGGATCGCTGAACATAAAATAGGCGTCGTACTGGCGGCGCACGGACGAGCGCAAGACATAAACATCCTGAGAGCGCAGCGCCTCGAGCACTGCGGTGGGATCTTCCAGGCGCACCTTGACCTGGACTTCGAATGTTTCTTGTTGTTCCAGCCCGCCAATCGCCACCAGCTTGTCCAGCAAATTGCCTTCGCGCGCGATGAGAAAAGCGTCTATTTTCACCGCCATCTCTTGCGCCTGGGCCAGCACGGCCGGCTCGTCTACTGTCAACACGCGGCGCTCGCGCATCACACACTGGCCGTCAATCCACACGTGGCGGACGTCGTTGCTCTTGGCCGCGTATACCAGTTGAGCGTATACTGCATCCGGATCGCGCGCGAACTTGGGCATGATGTGCAGCCCCTGCAAATCCACTACGGCAATATCGGCGCGCTTGCCCACTTGCAGCGAGCCGGTGATGTGGCCGAGGTGCAGCGCGCGCGCCCCCATGCTGGTGGCCATCGCCAGCGCCTGCCAGGCCGGCAACGCTTCGGGGTCGCCGGTAGAGCCTTTAGCCAGCAGGGCCGCCAGGCGGATTTCTTCAAACATGTCCAGATCATTGTTGCTGGCCGTGCCATCCGTGCCAATACCCACATTGACGTTTTGAGCGAGCATGGCCTGCACTGGCGCAAAGCCGCTGGCCAGCTTGAGGTTGCTGGTGGGATTGTGCGACACGCCCGCCCCGGCCTGGCGCAGGTCGCGAATCTCGCCGGCGTCCACGTGAACGCAATGCGCCGCCAACACTTTGGCGCGCAGCACGCCTTGCTTTTTGACCCAGGCCACCGGCGGCGCGCCCCGCGTCGCCCGGTTGTCTTCCACCTCTTGCCGTGTTTCGGAAAGATGGATGTGCAGCGGCACGTCGTATTCGAGCGCCAGGTCGGTGGCGGCCTTGAGGATTTCGGGCGTGCAGGTGTAGGGAGCGTGCGGCGCCACAGAAGGCACGATCAGGCGATGCCCCCGCCACGTCTCGATAAAGCGCCGGCAGTATTCCAGGCTTTCTTCGTAGCTGCTCGCGTCGGGCGAAGGAAACTTGAGAATCGTCTGTGAGCACAGCGCGCGCATGCCGGCCTGGACGGTGGCCTGCGCCACGTCATCTTCAAAATAATACATGTCGGCAAAGCACGTCACCCCGCTGCGAATCATCTCGGCGCAAGCCAGCAGCGTGCCCAGCCGGACAAACTCGGGCGTGACAAACTCGCGCTCCACCGGCATCATATAGCCGTGCAGCCACACATCCAGGCGCAGGTCGTCGGCCAGGCCGCGCAGCAGCGTCATGGACACGTGAGCGTGGGCGTTAATCAGGCCAGGGATGATGGCGCAGCCGGCGCACTCGACGACCTCGTCGGCGCTATATTCGGACAAGATGTCCTCTGCCGGCCCCAGCGCCACGATCTTGCCGTCAGCGCAAGCCAGCGCGCCATTTTGGATAATGTCGCGTTCGGGATTCATGGTCACTACAATGCCGCCGGATAAAATGGTTTGTACGTGCATCGCAACTCCTCTCATTATCTCGATAAAAACACAAGGTTAGATTGGTACACGGGATCAGGGCCGATGTGGGCGTTCGTCTCGGCCACGGCTTGGGCTACTGTCGCGCCGCCGTTCAGCAGCCTGTCCAAAAAGAATTTCGTCGCCGCGTCAGTGTGATTGGCCGATACGTCCTTGTTCCAGCCCACCACCGCGCCCGCGCCTCGTTCGAGCAATGCCTGCGCCACGCTGGCCGAGCGCAGCCCGTGGCATCCCATCAACACAATGATCGAGCGGTCGAATCTGCCCTGCATGCTGCGCCTGATAAAGCCCGACGTAACGCCGAACAAGGGCGATGCGCCCTCGTAATAGTAAGCCGGCCCTAGTTGCTCGTCTTGCCACTCGCGGCGATATTTCGTTTTGGTGAATGGCTCGCCTGTGAACAGAACGGCGTCCAGCGTGCCGCTCACTATTTGCCCTGTCCTCGTATTTGTCCACACCGTCAGGCCAGAGTGGACGCGGAGAATAATTAAACCGTAATCGCGCGCGGGCAACTCGCGGTAAAGCTGCACCGTAACCTGATTGCCAGGAATATACGCCGCCGCATAGCCGGCGCGCGTCAAGATATTGGTAGCGGCCTGGGTAAAAGTTGGATTAGGGTACGTCAGCCCAAGCTGGTCAACGATCACCGCGCGCTGCGCCGGGTGCGTCGGAGAAACATCTGGCAAACTGGCGGACGTGGCGGCTCTTACCGGCGCGCCAGGCGGGTGGATGGTGGACGATCTCATTCCACCCAGCGCGCACATCAAAAAGGCCAGGGCGATGAGAATGGCGATGGTCAGGCGCGCGCCGCTTTTCATCCAGACCAACGCCGCCGGGCTTGCCATACCGCCAATGCTGCCACTATCACCGCCAACACAGCGAGCGCAGCCGCAGGCGCAACCGTGACATTATCCTCTTGGTCCGCCGGCAAAACCATATAGCCGCCCACCGGCGCTGTTCTGGCGTATTGCGCTTCGTAAGCCGTGTAGCGGTCAACACCTGCGCCCGACGAGTTGACTGACCAGATCATCGAGGCGACGGGTTGGTTGGACAGCACGCTCGCCGAAGCGTGCTCAAAGCCATACGGCAAAGCCTGAACATCCAACATCCCCATCGCCAGGCCAGGCAAGTCCATCTGCTCGATAAGCACAGCGCCGGTTGGCGCAGCAGTGTATCGAATGGTGACGGAGGCCGGGTTCGCGCTCAAGTTAACCACAGGGATTTGGCTAACCCAACCCTCGTAATTAGCGTAGACAGCCGGCCCATAAGCCGAGCGGCGGTCGAGCCTGTCGGGCTGTTCCGGCTGGACAATCACCGCCGTGTAATCCCACAAGTCCGCCGACGATACGCCGTTGCCCAATACCAGCCCGGCCACGGGTTGGTCGGCCTCCGCGATCACGTAACCCAACGTGCCGGGCGGAGCGCCGCCCCCATCCCACTGAATGGCGGCGAAGGGCGCGGCGCTAAACGAGGGTGAGGCGAGCACGCTGCCGTCCGTGGCGTAATACGTCAACGTAATCGTCGCAGTGACGCGGCCAGTGTTTTGAACCACCATGGTCGAGTTGAGCGTGACAGAGTTGGGATCAACGTACTGCACCACGAACACCGGCGCGACGAGCTTGTATCCGCCGCGTGACTGCGCCTGCGCGGAAGAAAAGCCCGGGCTATAAATCCGGTCAATGCCAACGTAGATGGACTGGTCGGCTTGAATAACTGCTGACGCTTCAGCGCCCATCGGAAAGCCAATCTCTGCCGCGTCCAGGAGCAGAGCGCCCTTGGGTAAGACCGGCCCTGTCCAGGTATGTATAACCACGCCGCTCGAATCAAAGAACGTGATCACGGCGCTGGCCTCTAGCGTTTCGAGATTGTGGATTGAGAGGCGCCAAGACGGGCCGCCAGCCATCAACGTGAAATAGGGAACGTAGGCAGTATGGCCCAGGTCGGCGTCATCTACCAGCGGCCACTGCGCCGCGCCGCCGGCCTGGTCCCAATGCGTCACCGCCCCCAAAATCTGGCTGGCGCCGTCCACGTGAATGGTGCCGGTGACATGGAACGTCGGGCTGTAGAAATTGCTGTGTCCACCGGCCAGTGTATCTACAATGGGCAGAACGGGCGCGCCCGACACAGTGTACCACGTGATCGTCACCGGCCTTGGTTGGCTGGCAACGTTCAAGAGTTGTACTTGGGTGGACATCCAACCGGCGGTTCTACCGGCGCTCGCCAGAGAAACGGCCAGGATCAATCCCGACAACAAGATTAGCAATACCAGCACGCCGCGGGCGGCCTGGCGGGCCTTGTGTCTGAGCGAACTAGACAAGTTTATCATTGGATTACTCCTATCAATTTCCACTCGATTTTTGAAGCAAATCGCGCGCGCGGATTAAATCATCCTGCTTGCCAATAGCTTCAAAGATAGCACAAGCATCAAGCAAGTGGCGGCGCGCCTCGTCGGTCTGACCCGATTGGATAAAGAGGCGGGCCAGCAAGTGGTGGGCTTTGCCCTCTTGTAACTTGATTCCACTTTCGGCGGCCAGTTCCAAGGCTCGCAGTGCCAGATTCCGCGCTTCGTCCATGTGTCCTTCAGCCAACCTGGCCTCGGCCATCAGCATCCATGTATAGCTCAGGCCATACCGGTCGCCTATTTCTTCATTAATGGATTCAGCCTGGCACAAATAAGCCAGGGCTTGATCTATCTCGCCTGAGGCAAGGCCGATTTCTGCCAGGTTGCCATAAGTAATAGCCACGCCTTCTTTGCTGCCAATGCGTTGATAAATCTCCAAACCCTGCTGAAAATGATCGCGCGCCAGTTCCAACTGGCCCCGATTCTGGTAAATCACGCCCAAGTTATTGAGCAGCGCCGCCGTTCCAAGGCTGTGCCCTATCTCGCGACAAAGCGCCAGGCTTTTTTGATACTCTCGAATAGCGTCGTCGTACATTCCCCTGGCTTCAGCCAGGTTGCCCAAGTAATTAAGCTCCCTGGCAACGCGTGACTTGTCGCCAATCTTTTCCCAAAGTGCGAGGCTCTCCCGATGATAAGTAACCGCCTGCTCGTAATCGCTGAACTCGGCAGCGTTGCCCAAATACCCGTACGCTGTAGCCACAATGGCAGGGTTATCGCGGGCCAACTCGATGGCCTGTTCGCACTGGCGCCGCGCCTGCTCGTAATCGCCCTTGCGAATGTATATCCATCCAATGCCATTGAGCAGCCTGGCCCACTCTTCTCGATTAGAGATGCCGACGAGTGACAATCCCTGCTCGCAAGCGCGCAGGGCCTCGTCGTAATCGCTCCGGGCTTCACTGGCCTGTACCACGCCCCGCCAAGCCTGCGCCAGCAGGCGACGGCGCTCGCGCTCTTCCCCTCTCACCTGCGGCGCCATGTCAATCACGGCCCGAAAGCTCGCCGCCGCCTGCTCGTATTCTCCAATCAGATGATAGACCTCGCCCAGTCCCTGGTGAGCGGCGATCTGGTGCTCCACTTGAGTTTCATCGCCGGCCAATTCGACCGCCTGGCGGTAGAACGCAATCGCCTCCTGGTTCGCGTACACCTTGCGGGCGCGGTCGCCGGCCTGCACGTTGTATTGGATGGCCTTGGGCGCGTCGCCGCCCTGCGTAAAGTGGCGCGCCAGCATTGGCGACATTTCTTCCAGCCGGGCGGCGTAAATCTTTTCAATTGCCTGGCCGGCCGAGCGGTGCATCTTTTTGCGCCGCACGTTGCTCAACGCGCCGTAAATCACCTCGTTGATCTTGCCGTGCGTGAAGCGATATCTATCCTGCCGCGGGTCGCGCACTTCGACGATCAACTGGTCGCGCAGCAAGTTGTCGAGCGCGTCGAGCAGCGCGTCTTCTTCTATCTCCGACGCGGCCTGCAAAACATTGTAAGCGAACTCGTGGCCCAACACCGCCGCCCAATTCAACGCGTTCCGGTCGGCGTCGGCCAGGCGGGCCAGGCGGCGCTCGACCACATCCACGATGGTCGAGGGAATGCGCAGCATGGTCAAGCCCAGATCGGCCTGCAAGCGCCAACGCCCATCCTGGCGAACCAGCAAGCCTTCCGCCGCTAAGGCCTTGAGTGTTTCTTCGATAAAGAACGGGTTGCCTTCACTTTCTGTGTAAATTCGTTCGGCCAACTGGGGCGGGGCCTGGTCCACGCCCAGCAGCGCTGCTACCAGCTCGGAGGCTGCCTGGGACGACAGCCGTTCCAGCCGGATGCGTTCCAGCAGGCGCAGGCGGCTGAGATCGCGCTGCAGCGCGGCGAGCGGGCCGGATTCGTCGCACTCTTCGCTGCGAGTGGTGGCGCAGATAAAAATGCGGTTCAGCCGTTCGGGTACGAGGCGGGGCGGGATTAACGTCTCTTCGCCAGCTTTTCCCCAGTCAAGCTCCGGGCGCAGCTTGCGGCAGGCGGTCATCAGTTCATCCACGCGATGCCGGCGATCCAGGTATGCTACCAACTCCCTGGCCTTGTCCCCTTTTCCCTGGCCGGGCAGGCTGCTGTAATCCAAATCCAGGTTGTAGAGATTGCGCAAGTCAAAACACAGGTCGCGCAACTCGCCTTCGTTAAAGTGCCGGGCGAGCATCTGGCGCAACTGGACCAGGTCGGCGCGTTCCGGCGGCGTCTTGTCTCGCACCACCTGGCCGCTGATGAGCCGCTGCCCGCGCGCGTTGCGGACGAGATAGTGCAGCAGTTCGAGCGTGGCTTCGTCGGCCCATTGTAAATCGTCGAGCAGCAACATCAGCGGCTTGCGTTCGCTCAAGCGTCCCAACGCGCGCATCACTGCGTCGAAGAAACGCAGCTTGGCCTGTTCCGGCTCGATGGCATCGCCGGGAGGGGGCGGGGTGAAGGGGATGAGGCGCGGGACGAGCCGGGCCAGTTCGGGCTCCAGGCCCGAAATGATCGAACCAAAATCCTGGCTCAGGCGAAAAATGTCGTTGAACCACTCGGCCACCGGGCCGTACGGCACGCGCTCTGTTTCGTGGCAAGTGCCCACCAGCCGCAGGCCGCCGCGCAGGCGGGCCTGGCCGCCCAGTTCGGCGGCCAGCCGGGTCTTGCCCACGCCGGCCTCGCCCTCGATAACAACCAGTTGCCCCTCGCCGGCCCATGCCTGATCGAGGTAGTGATTCAATCGCTCCATCTCGGTTCGCCGCCCGATCAACCCGGCGCGAAAGACGGCGTCGGCGCGAGGCGAAGCGGCCAACTCGACCGGCGCGGGAGCGGCCAGGCTGGTGAGGCTGGTCAGCGCGCCGAGGACGGCCTCGGCTGAAGAGGGGCGCTCGGCGGGACGCTTGGCGAGCAGCGCGAGCACCAGCGTCTCAAATTCGCGCGGAATCGCCGCGTCAAGGGTGTGCAAAGGGACCGGGTTTTGGGTAATGTGCTGCAAGATAACGGCGATGGGTGTATCGGCCGTGAATGGCAATTGCCCGGTCAGCAATTCGTAAAACAATACGCCCAGGCTGTATAAATCCGAACGTGTGTCAATCGGCAACGCCTGCGCCTGTTCGGGCGACATGTAGCTGGCTGTGCCGAGCATCATGCCGCTCTGCGTCAGCTCGGCCGACACCTCGCTCAACTTGACCAGTCCGAAATCAACCAGTTTGATCGCAATGTTGGAGAGCGGAGAGTGGGGATCAGGGTTTGCCCCAGAATCATCGCTGCCTTCAATCATCACGTTGGATGGCTTGAGGTCGCGGTGGATCACACCCTGGCCGTGGATGTATGCTAGCGCGTCGCACAACTGGAGGCCAACGGCGATTGTTTCACGAACCGATAGCCGCCCGCCGCGCGCCCGGCGCAGGCCGGATAAATCGGCGCCGGCGATGAACTCCATCACGTAAAATGGCATATCGCCGGCCTGTCCATAGTCAAACACCTGGACGATGCGTGGATGCTGTAAGCGAGTCAGTGCGCGGAACTCGCGCTGAAAGCGGCGCGCCCCTTCTTCCACGCCGGGCGGCGCAAAAAAAAACTTGATGGCCACGCGGCGGTCAGCTTGCAGATCGCGCGCCCGGTACACAATACCCATCCCGCCTTGCCCCAAGGCGCTTTCAATCTGATAGCGGCCGGCCAACACGCTGCCAGGCGGCAATGTGCCGGGGGTAGCCGCAGGCGGTTGGATTCGCCCCGGCATCCATGGTTCAGTGGGATGATCCATTTGCATCAGCACAACTCGTCCAAATAAGGGATGCGGAAGAAAATAATTATCCCAATGTCGCCGCGTAGGAGCGCCTTTCCTGTCTAGCCGCCAGGCTGGCAGGCGCGACTATCGCGCCCAGCCTGTCCTGGCCGACAGGCCGGAGCGTGCGCTTGGAGCAAGTAACGCACTTGCGCGCCGCGACGGAGGCGCGTTACGGCCCAACAGACACTGGCTTACATTTTACTTGCTCAGCGTGTAAATTACAAATCAACCCGCCGCAATCTTGACGGCGACGATCGTAATGTCGTCGTGCTGCTCAGCCGGGCCGACAAATACCGCCACGTCAGCCAGCACCGCGTCAATCAGCGCCTGGGGCGACACGTCCAATGGCAACGAGCGCACCAGCGCTTCCAAACGCTCAAAGCCGTACAACTCGCGCGCCGGGTTCATGGCCTCCACAATGCCGTCGGTGTAAAACAGCACGGTATCGCCGGGCTGGAGGAGTTGATATTGATCTTCGTATTTGACGTCCGAGTCCATTCCCAACGGCAGCGCCGCGCCCGTGGTTTCCAGGTAGCGCGGATAGTCGGCTGGAGCGGGCGGGCGGATGCCGTGAAGCAAGAAGGGATAGATTTGCCCGGCGTTGGCCCACACCATTTGCCGCGACCGGGCGTCCACGTACGCATAGCTGGCTGCCACAAACATGCCGGGCGGCACCTGGCGGCACAACATAAGGTTCGACTCGTTCAGCACGTGAGAGGGCGAATCGTGATCGTAGGCTTCGGAGCGGATGGTGCTGTGCGCCGCTACCATCAACATGGCGGCCGGGATACTCTTGCCAGACACGTCGCCCACTACCACGCCCATCCGCCCATTGCCCAGCGCCAGGACGTTGTAAAAATCTCCCGACGTTTCGCGGTGCGGGCGGCAAAAGGCAGCCACCTCTATCCCTTCGATGCGGGGCAAGGTGGTGGGGAAGAGCGCCTGCTGCACGTTGCGCGCGATTTCCAGTTCGCGGTGCATGCGCTCGCGTTCAGCGCGTTCCTTGTACATCCGCTCGAGCTGCGCGGACATTTGGTTAAACGTGCCGGCTAGGTCGCCCAGCTCGTCATTCGAACGCAAATCAATCGTATGCCCAAACTCGCCGCCGGCCAGCGTCAGCGCGCCGAGTTGCAAGCGGCGCAGCGGCCGGTTAAAAACGAGCAGGGCAACCAGCACCGACAATCCCACCGCCAGCACGCTTCCGATGATCAAGATTAGCCAAACGCGGTTCAGCGTGTCGCGCTGGAGCAATTCGCGCGCCTCGCCCGCCTTGACAGCTTCGACCAGTCCCAGGACGCGGGTATCGCCGTTTGCATCTGTGACGAGAATGGGAGCGTCGAAACCGTACCACGATCCAAACTCGTCGGTGTATTGCACGCGATGCGACTGCTGATCCTCGTAAACCGCCACGTGGTCGGACGTGGCGTAGAAAAATGGGTAGCCTACCCCCGTGTATCCCTCTTCCGCCCAATAGTAAAGATGATTGCCGTCGCGGTAGAAAATGCCCAGCCAGTCCAGGTTAGCGCCAGTAGACACTTGATCGAGGTATCCACGAATCCGCTCGTATTCCGGAGTGTCAAGGTCAGGCGGCGTGCGTATCAGTTGGAGTGTGGTCGTATCCACTTCTCGGGCCACAAGCTCGGCGGTGTTTTTCAGGCGCGTGTCCAGTTCGGTTTGCCAGCGGGCGGTGCTTTCTTGAAACACCAGGTAACCCGATACTCCCACTGTAAAGATAAGCAGCCCGATCAAGGGCAGCATGATTTTGACAAAGAGCGGGATTCGGATTTTCATGGTCTTACCTCGATTCGGCGGCGGAGCCGGCCGTCCGCTTCAAAAACCCATATGACGTTGTTCAAAGCGTCTGCGGCATACACCGCCCCATCCTTGCCCAGGTCCAAACCCAAGACTTGCCAATCTCGGACGGCGTTGGCGCCTTGTTGGGGCGGCGCCATGTGGGCGACGTATTGCCCTTCCGAGTCAAAGATTTGAATTCGCCGGTTGCCCATATCGCTCACGTAAACTTGCCCACTGGCATCGTCAACCGCCATAAATTGCATATACGAAAACTGGCCCGGCTCACGGCCATACGAACCAAATGCAAGACGATGCGTGACGGTCAATTCAGCCGAATCGGACACCTTTAACTCAAACTGGTGAATAGCGCTCCCAACATAATCGAGCACGTACAAGAAACCGCGCTGATCGTCATAGGCCACGTCATTCAAGCCCAAAAACATGGCCGTGTCTTCCTGTTTGCCAAAGAAGCGAGCGAGCAGGTTGCCCTCAGCGTCAAAGATTCGCACCGCGCATCCCCAATAATCTCCAACAAATACGCGCCCCTGTTGGTCAATATCCAGGCCGTAGGGGGCGTTGCGATCTTGGGCCGTACTGCTGTTGTAATCTTGCGCGCCTATTTCGCGCACCAGTCGCCCGTCCGGCGCAAACACCTTGATGCCATCGTGACTGACGTAATATTCGTCTCCCTCGTTCGAGTTTATGTTGCACACGTAAATATTCCCCGCCGAATCGAGTTCGAGGTTCCACCCAAAGTAGAGGTCGGTTGGATCGCTGCCCAATCCGCCAAACGCGCCTAACAAGCGTCCCTCAACGGACAGGTGAACGACGCGATAGTTGCCGCGATCCATCACGTACAGGCTGCCATCTGGCGCGACGGCCACAGCGTTAGGGCGCGACAATCCTACCGGGCGCGAGGCGCAGGCCGCCAGCAGCGCACAGGCCGCCAGCAGCGCACAGGCCGCCAGCAGCGCACAGGCCGCTGGCAGCAATATCAGAATCCACCCACTGTGCACACCCTTGCTATGCACCATCCATCACCTCCACCACAGTTTGTATCATCTCAAAATGTAGGGGCGACTCTTGCGGTCGCCCATATGAGGGCAGGGGCAAGCCCTGCCACTACCCCGGATTATTGAGAAGATACACAGTTTTTTACATTGCATCAAGATGCGGGGCCTTCCGTAGCTGATTTACCACGCGCGGCAGCGCCTCCAACACAGTATCTATGTCTGCCTCTGTCGTGGAGCGCCCCAGCGTCATCCGCACGCCGCCCAACGCCCACGCGCGTTCCAGCCCTATGGCGCTCAGCACAAACGATGGCTCGCTCTGGCCGGTGGTGCAGGCCGAGCCTGTGCTGACGCATATTCCTTCCAGGTCGAGCGCCAGCAGCAATGCCTCGCCATCTATGTCCTTGATGGCGAACGAGGCGCTGTTCGGCAATCGCTCGGTTGGATGTCCTGTCAATTGCGCGTCGGGCACGCGTTCCATCACGCCGGCTACCAACCTGTGGCGCAGCGCGGTCAGGCGCGCGTTTTCGCTTTCGCGGCAATCTTGCGCCAATTGCAGCGCCGCCGCCAGTCCCACGATCCCTGCCACGTTGAGTGTGCCGGGCCGCCGTCCGCGTTCGTGGCCGCCGCCGGTCAACGCCGGCGTCACGTCGGCGCCGCGCCGAACGTACATCAGCCCCACGCCCTTGGGGCCGTAAAATTTGTGCGCGCTGAGCGCCATGAAATCCACGCCAAGCTCGTCCACCTTTAGATTTAGCGCGCCCCCCGCCTGCACCGCATCCGTATGCATCAACACGCCCCTCGAGCGCGCCAGGCGGCCAATATCGGCCAGGGGCTGCACCGTGCCGATTTCGTTGTTGGCATACATCACGCTGACCAGCGCCGTGTCATCACGCAGAGCGCGGCCAATGTCATCCGGGTTCACCCGGCCATAACCGTCTACCGGCGCGAGGGTGAGGTCAACGCCAAACAAGTCGCGCAGTTGCTCGAGCGTGTGGCTCACGGCGTGATGCTCGATGGGGGTGGTAATAAAATGCGCGCGCCGCCCGCGCTTGTGGGCCGCCCAGGCCGCGCCGCGCAGAGCCAGGTTATCACTTTCGGTGCCGCTGCCGGTAAAAACGATCTCTGCGGGATGGCAGCCTAGAATATCGGCGCACGTCTGGCGCGCCTCGTCCACTGCTCCCAGCGCCGCGCGGCCCACGCGATGAAGCGAGGAGGTGTTGCCATACACCTCCGACCAGTAAGGGCGCATGGCCTCGACCACTTGGGGGTCAACCGGCGTCGTGGCGGCGTGATCCAGATAAATCACTTGGCGAGCATTCATCTTTTTCCCTATAAAATCAAAGTATAGTGTTGGGGTATTGTAGCACGCTCCCTACCGGCGCACAAATTCACGCCTGACGCTATTGACAATTATACCCGCCAACCCTATAATCTTTCCAGAGCATTGGTGTCAACTTGGGGCATCCTGAGCCTGTCGAAGGATGCCCTCCGCGCACGGTTCGACGGCTCGACTGAGCGTTCGACTGAGCTCACGCCGAAGGCTCGCCGAGGTCAAGCTCACCGTGCTCAAGTTGACACTAATGTTTCCAGAGCGACTCATGTCCTTTATTCGATTGTTTGCCATTGCCCGCAAAGAATTTCATCACGTCACGCGCGACGCGCGCATCTTGTTCCTGGTGACCATCGCGCCGGCTTTTTTGCTGCTGACGCTGGCGTATGTTTTTTCGATGGATGCCGAGCATTTTGACCTGATTGTGATGGATCAAGATAAAAGCTATCTGTCGCGCCAATACGTGGCCGACTTGACCAGCGACGGCACGTTTCGCGTCGTCGGTTACGTAGAGAATAGCCCGGACGTTGACGAGTGGCTGCGAGCCGGCCGCGCGCACCTGGCGTTGGTCATCCCGCCAGGGACGGCCGCCGCGGCGCAAGCGCATCGCCCCGCGCCAGTGCAGGCCATCTTGGATGGCGTAGACGCCATTATGGCTTACCAGGCTATAGGGCAAATCAATGCGCGCACCAGCCGCTTTGCCATGACACTGCTGCCTTCCGGGGCGCACACGTCCGGCTCGTTTTATGCGCTCGATATCCGCAGCCTTGCCTGGTATAATCCGCCGCTCAAGTCCATCAACAGCATGGTGCCCGGCCTGGTGGCGGTGGTGCTCAACATGGACGCGCTGGCCCTGGCGCTGTCGCTGACGCGCGAAAAAGAACTGGGCTCCTTCGAGGGATTGGCGGCGACGCCAGTGCGGGGAAGCGAATATCTGATGGGCAAGACCCTCACCTTCACCGGCTTTGGCCTGGTCAGCACACTGCCTGCCGTCTTGGTGGCGATCTTGTGGTTCCACGTACCTTTCCGGGGCAGCTTGCTGGCTTTGCTGGCGCTGGCTGTTTGTTATTTCCTGGCCAATTTTGGCCTGAGCACAGTCGTGGCAAATTTTGTCAATAGCCAACAAATCGCCATGATGATCATGATCCTGGTGTTTTTTGTGCCGAGCTTTTTCCTGGCCGGGCTGGTCTTGCCCATAGATACCAGTTCTCTTTTTTCGCAGCTCGTCGCTTTTCCGCTGCCGGTCACGCACTTTATCGTCATTTGCCGCGGTGTGTTTCTCAAAGGGCTGGGCGTCGCCGGCCTGCTTTCGCCTGCGCTGACGTTACTGAGCATCGGCGGCGCGACGCTGGTGTTTAGCCTGATTGTGTTTAACAAGTGGATAGATTGAGGACAACGGACATACGGCGTGCAGGCCATGTTCAACCGCATAAGCAACCTGGCAACCAAAGAGATTATTCAGCTCGTGCGCGATTGGGTGATGCTGCTGTTCATCATCCTGGCGCCTGTGATGGAATTGGTGTTGTTGGCCCAGGCGACCGGCCAGGGCATCAGGAACTTGCCCACTGTGATTGTAGACCAGGACCGCAGTTGGCTGAGCCGGCAGCTCATCACCGCCATAGATAACACCGACGAACTGAACGTAACCGCCTACCTGGATTCTCCCGATCAAATTGAGGCGTGGCTGGAACGCAACCGGGCGGCCATGGCCATCATTTTCCCCGCGGGACTGGAAGCGGATATCTCGACGCGCTCGCCGCAGGTGCATCTGATTGCCGATGGCAGCCACAGCACGGCGGGCGCGAACGCGCTCAGCGCGGCTTCCGGCGCCATCAACACCGCCATGGCCCGGCTGGCGATGGCGAATGATCAGGCCTTGCCGCTCGCAGTGCACCTCCAGGTGCGCTATAATCCCACCCTCAGCGTGCGCCATTTTGCCATCACGTCCCAGCTTGGCTTTATTGTGTACCAGGTGACGTTGATGGTCGCTTCGTTGGGACTGGCGCGCGAGCGCGAGTTGGGAACGCTGGAGCAGCTCTTGGTCACGCCCATGCAGCGCCCCGAGTTAATCATCGGCAAAGCCATACCGGCGCTCGTCATCGCCGGCATAGATTTCGGCTTGATGTGGATCATTGCGGTGTGGGGTTTTCAGGTGCCTATGCGTGGATCATTTGTCTTGCTGCTGGGGACGTCGCTGTTGTTCATCTCGGCTGAAATCGGCTGGGGGCTGACCATTTCGGCCTTGTCGCGCACGCAACAGCAGGCCGTGTTGCTAGTTTTTGTGTTGGCGTTGGTGGATGTTTCGTTTTCCGGTTACATGGTGCCGGTAGATCGTATGCCGCCCGCCCTCCAGGCGCTTTCACAATGCTTCCCGCTCCAACATTATCTCGTGATTATTCGCAAGATCATGTTAAAGGGGGCGAGCCTGTCTTTGATATGGAATGAGGTGCTGGCATTGTTTGCATTGGGGCTGGCCAGCAGCGCGGTGGCCATCGTCAGCCTGCGGAGAAAACTGGACTAGAAGGTTCTGCCTGAGAAGAACAGCGGCACTTTTGCTGATCTACCAGCTGGCCCAGGCGATCAGCGCCGTCGAGCGAGAGCGGCACGCCGGCTCGAAGCAAGTCGAAATAACCCATGCTATGAAAAGCGCGCCGACGCGCGACCGCCTGGGCCTCATCCCACACCTTGAGCCAGGGGGCATTCGCCGGCAAACGCGCCAAGACATAAGTGACGAATTCAACAGCCAGATCAGACATTGTGCGACAACGTAAGCAAAAATATACTTGTTCAGCTTGCACTATAACAAATGGGTAGATCAAACAAGAGGTACTGTGGCTTATTCTACCACTGACCCCAGCCTGCTGCAAGCCCTTCTTGCCTTATTTACCTTAAAGATTTGCATAGAAATGAAACTGTAACTTTGAAAGGATTAGACCGATGAGATGCAAAATAATTCTGGTTGTCGGGCTTGCTGTTCTGGTCATCACGCTAAACGGGTGCGCCAACAAATCGCCCGTTCGTGTTGGCTTTGCGGGTGAGTTGACAGGCACGCAGGCCGACCTGGGTGTGCACGGGCGAGATGGCGCGCAACTGGCAATAGACACTCTCAATGCGGCGGGAGGCATTAACGGGCGTCCCATTGAGCTGATCGTGCGCGACGATTTGGGCACGCCTGAAGGCGCGCGGGCCGCCGACCGCGAATTGATTGACGCTGGCGTCGTGGCAATCATTGGGCACATGACCAGCCGCCAAACGCTGGCGGCTATTACGGTGACGCAAGAGGCGGGCATGGTATTGATCAGCCCTGCCACCTCCACTCCGTCGTTGAGCGGCCAGGACGATTTATTTTTCCGCATCACGCCCACCAACCTGGATCAGGCCAGCGTTTTTGCGCGGTACATTTACCAGCAGCGCAAGCTGGCCCGGATGGGCATCATCTACGACCTGGACAATGCCGCCTACTCTGAATCTTATGCGGACATTTTTGCGCAGGCTACGAATGAGCTTGGCGGCGCGATAGTGGAGCGGGTCAATTTTTCGGCTGCCGCCCGGCCCGACCTGGCGCCATTGATTGCCACACTGCGCGCCGCTGAGCCGGACGGCTTGTTGATCATCGCCTCGGCTCTCGATACCGCCTTTATCGCTCAACGGGTGCGCTTGAGCGGGTGGGACGTGGCTCTGTTTTCGTCAGCGTGGGCGCAAACTGAAACGCTCATCCAAAATGGCGGGGAGGCTGTTGAGGGGGTAGGGTTTATCATCGCGTACAATGCCAATAGCCAATCGCCTGACTATCAAGCCTTCAAAGCAAGCTATCAAAGCCGCTTTGGACGCGAGCCGACGTTTGCCGCCGGCGAAGCTTACGAGGCAACCCTGGTGCTGGCGGCCGCCTTGAAAAAGACCGGCGGGCGCGCGCAGGGCTTGCCCCAGGCGCTTCAGGACATTCGAGATTTTCCGGTGCTCGACGGGACGTTATCTCTGGATCAATACGGCGACGTCAAGCGCCCGCTGTTCCTGCTATCCATTCGCAATGGACAGTACGAGGTTATTGCTTCTATCCCCATGGAATAGGCGGGTCGGCTACGCCGACCCGAAGCAGTTTCGGGCAAAGCCCGAAACTGCGACCAAGATAGCGGGGGTAGAGCTTGGCTCGTTTGTACAGATTTCGGGCTACACAGATGCCTATACTGCACGCGGTCATAAATTGCAATTTTTCACAATTCTGTCATTGCGAGCCGCTCCGCCTGCGGCGAGCGGCGAAGCAATCTGTACGCTTGCAGATCAGAGATTGCTTCGGGCGCTTCGCACCCTCGCAATGACAGCAAAATTGCAGATTGCGCCCGCGCCCAGTATAGCAGGTTGTCGGAGTGGCCGACGCATCCCTGCGTTGGCGGGGCTGGCATAGGGATGCCAGCCCCGCGGGCGGAACGAATTTAGAGGCTAACGCATGGCCTCTTTGACCGCCGCCAGCGCGTCAATCAGGCCATAGCCGTACACGTTATTTGGAATCGCGCCGGGCGCGTCGCTGCCGCAGCCGCACACGCTTGAGGTTTGCTTCAACGGATCGCACGCCGCATCTATCTGCCGCGCGCGCGCCGTGCGCCGGATAATGTCTTCGGCGCCGTCAATATCGCCAATCAAGCGGGGATTGGCCGACCAGATCAGCGCGACCAGTCCGGCCACGTGCGGCCCGGCCATCGAGGTGCCCGGCGAAGGCGTATAGCCGCCGCCCGGCACTGCCGAACGCACATTGTACCCCGGAGCGGTCACATCCGGCTTGACCCCGCCGCCATCCACCCCCGGCCCGCGGCTGGAAAACGACGTGATGCGCCCCGATTCATCTTCAGCGCCCACTGTGAACGACGAATCGTAATTGGCCGCCGGGTCTTTGACGGTGTTACAGCCCGGCCCATCGTTGCCGGCTGAAACGACCATCATGATGCCGGCGGCGCGCAGGTTTTCCACGGCGCGCCTCAGCGTATCGGGCGCGCAGCCTTCGTAATCCGGGCAGCCCCACGAGTTGTTGATGACGTGCGGCGCTAATTCGGGGCTGCCATCGCGGAACGGATCGCCGCCGTGTGGAAAGGGCGCCAGGAAAAATTCCAGGCACGCCGTATAGGCTCCCGGATTCCCCAAACCAAAACGCATATTCCGGCACGCGATCCATTGCGCGCCAGGCGCCACGCCCACCTGGTTACCCTTCTTGTCATCGCCCACCATAGTGCCGGTGGTGTGCGTCCCGTGCCCGTAATCGTCCCACGGCGCGGGCGTATCATCCCAGGCGTCGTACCAGTTGTAGTCGTGTTCGGCCGCGCCGCTATTCCATCCGCGATAGTTCGACCGGATGGCCGGGTGCGTCCAATCCACGCCCGTGTCAGCGCTGGCCACCACAATCCCCTTTCCCGTGATTCCCAGTTTCCAGGCCTGATCGGCCTTGACGGCGCGAATATTCCATTCGACGCCTTGCGGCTGGTTAAAGACGCCTAACGTGCCCATGCTCTCGGTGTATCGCGTGACGCGAATATTGGGATTGACTATTACCTGAGCCACGTCGCTGCGCCCGGCAAAATGGCGCATCAAATCGGTGCGGCCATCCACCCCAATCATGTTGATTAAATAGTACGGGCGATACTTGACGCCGAGACTATCCAACTCGGCGCGGAGCGGCGTTTGCGTTCGCGCGGCGGTCTCGGTCAATGTATCGTATACGTACCTGGTGCGCTCCGCCCGATCCTGGATCGAATACGCCTGGCTGACGTCGGCCTGCTCTTTGAGGATGATTAAAAAGCCGTCCTGGTAAAACCCCGGATGTCCCCCAACCACGTACACCCCAAGCGCCGTCGCAACAGCCAACGCGGCGAATCCGCCTGAAGCGGCCAGGCGTACACGCTGAAACGCGGACGGTTGACCCCCGCGACTGCATGGGGGTTGATCCCTGCGACTGCGCCAGGCCGCCCACGCCAAACGTCCCAGCCACAATACCAGGCCCAATATCGCGGCGATAAAGAGGCTCGACATCAAGGCCGGGTGCGGCATGCTGGCCCGGGTGCGCCAATCTACAAACGCCAGCGGCCCAAACTCAAAAGCCACGTGAACGAGTATGGCCGGCCACAACGACCCGCGCGCAAACAACTCGGCGGCCAGCAACCCCATGGCCACCGCCGCCGCCACGCGCCCCATTACGAACCAATCGCCCAGCGGCAAAATATAGCCATTCTGCGCCGCGGCGTACACGAGGAGCGAAACGAGCGCGGCCAGCCACGCCTGCTTGTTCGCGCGCGTCAGCCACAACATCACCAGGCCGCGGAAAACAATCTCTTCACCCACGCCGTTGACCAGCGCGCGCACCAGCGCCATGGCAGTAAAATGTACGGTTCCCAAAGCGCCCAACAACAGCCACGGCGCCAGCAAGCACGCCGCCGCGCCCAGCGCGAGCAGCAGCGTGGAAAGCGCCGGCCGCCGCCACGCCGCCTGCGAGCGGCTCGCCGCTATCACAATCAGCAACAGGGGCCACGTCAACGCCAGGCGCAGCGCGGCTGTGCCAGAAGGGTTATCGTGAAAGGGAATGCCGCCGAGGCCCCACATCGCCTGATAGGCGCTGACGAGCACAAGCCCGGCGGACACGCCGCACAGCCATTCCCACCCGGCGCGCTTGCGCGTGAGCAGCCAGGCCGGCGCGAAAAAAATCATTTCCGCCAATAAGGTAAGCAGCGTGGCAAGCGCGCCGGTGGCCCATTCCGGCAGCGCGCCGGGCGTCGCCACTCCCCCCATCATCGAAGTAATCTCTGGCGCATAGCCCGTCGCCGCCGACACGCTACCCATCACCAGCAAAGGCGCAACGGACAGCCAGCCTAGCAAGGCGATGATGATAAATATCTGGACGCAGCCAGTGAACGAATTGGACGCGTGTGTGTTAGATCTAGTTTGCATGTTTCAATACTCATCAGATAACGTGTGTGACCTGCTCGCCGCGCAGCAGCGCCAACAACCGGTCCCGGTCGCAGTGAGGGAGGCATTGAGCGGCGCGCGCCAGCCGCCCGCGCCGGATATAAGCCAGCGTCTCTTCTTCCAGCCAGGAAACGCGCACCGGCGTGCCATCCAGCGCCACAATGGCTTCGGTCGCCGCTGTGGCGGGCATCCAGTCGCCGCCATCGCGCCAGTGCAGGTCGCCCATGACCTCGACGATCACGCCATCCACGTCAAAGCGGCCAAAGTAGGAACGATATGTTTCGCTTTCACGCATGGCAACCGGCTCTACGGTATGATCGGCCAAGAGCGCCTGGAAGCGAAAAGCGCCCTCGGCGTCCGTTTCGATGTCGAGGTCTTTGACCGGCAGAGGAACGCCGTGAAGCGTGGCCGAAGCGCCGCCCACTACCTTGTAGGCTATCCCGGCCGCATCCAACTGCCTGACGATCTGGCGCAGCACCGCGCGCCAGCGGGGGTTGCGGGCGGCGGCGAGCCGCTTGCGCAGGTTGAGCATTTGCTGGACGAGTTGCGCCATAGCGCCTGGTTGTTCGGGCAATGTGCGGGGTTGGTCGGGCATTGGTCTCGCTCCTTTGGGCAGGTCACAGGTTCGCCTCTATGGATGGGCGGCTCACAGGCGACCGCAAGGGTCGCCCCTACGCTTCTATTCTACGAATGGGCAACCGCAAGGGTTGCCCCTACGCTTCTATGATTTTGATTTCTTGATCGGTGAGGCCATAGAGTTCGTACACGAGCTGGTCAATGGCCTGGTCGGCGGCGTCTATCTGGCGCTGGAGGGTGGTTTTGATGTTTGGGGCCGCGGCGGCGGCGAGTTGTTTGTGCAGGTCGAGCATTTGCTGGACGAGTGTTACCATCCGGTCGTGGCGGGCGACGTCGGCGGGATCGGAGAAGTTGATGGGGTGGATGGGGAGCATTTTCAAGGGATTGAGATATATCTGAGGTTTCGTGGTCCCACTTTTGCGAGTGACCTCTGCATATAGAGTGCGTAAGAAAGTCGAGTTCAACAACCCAAGAATGTAACGAGGATCATAGTTATCATCGGCAATCTTGATGTGAAAAATTGAGTTGGGCGAATAAAACTGTTCGGTGTCCAACGTGGCCACAATTGTAGGTTCGGTTTGACGAAGTATGATTTTTTGGTCAGCATGGAAAACTTTCAAACGACGTTCGCTGCCATAGTTGAAGCCGGGACGCTTGTACCTGGTGCATAATTCTGGCTTCAGCACATACCACCCACCCCATTGAACGTATCCATATCTGCCCGGAATGTCCTTCCCTGACCTGAGTGCTTTGATATAGTCGTTGGAATTTTTCGGCTCTGTGGTGAAGATAGTGTGCAGCAGGTTTGCAGTCTGGATACCATCAGTTACGATTCCCAAACTGCTGAGGTCTATGCAGCCTACTGTTCGCTTGAGCATTAGATCGTAGACACGCGACAGAATTATCCGATATGACTGGAGTGATTTTCCTTGAGCATTTACAATGCGGTCGTTTATGACAGTTCTAATATCTTTTTGCCAAGTTTCCAAACTCGAAAGCTCCTGAGAAGATCTCACATCCTTAACCGCGAAAATATATGACTCAGAAACTGTCTGTTTTGTGGCAACTATGGAACAAATTGGATTTGATACTTGACCGAAAGCTGTCTCCTTGAAGTCAATTACACTCTCAAGACGACAATTGGAAACCATCAACTCTCGTGCTGGAGTGAAGTATTCACCAGTCAAAATATGAGATGGTTGAAGCAAGCCGAGAAGTCCGTTTGACTGTAGCAATCGGAGACTTTGTTCAAAGAATACACAAGCAAGGTCAAATCTATGTTGAGAGACTTTGGTGAAAGCATGTGCCAGGTAAGGTTTAATATCGCCAGGAATATTGTCGCTGGATAGAAACGGCGGGTTCCCGATCACCGCGTCAAAGCCGCCCCCACCCTGCCCTCCCCCGCGCGCGGGGGAGGGTTGGGGTGGGGGAAACTCGTGTTCCCAATCAAACGGGTTGACGCGCGCTTGTTCGGCGGGGTCGGCGATGAGCTGGCCGTCGAAATAGTCTGGTCCAATGAGCGAGTTGCCGCACTTGATGTTGTTGCGCAAGGGAGGCAGGACGGCGCGGCCGGCAACTGCGCCGCGCTCGCCTTCCAGCATTTTGATGTAGAGGCTCATCATTGTGATTTCGACGGCCTGCGGGTCGAGGTCTACGCCGTAAATGTTGTTGCGCAGGATGTCGGCCTTTTGCGCCAGGGATAGCTTGAATTCGCCGCCCTCGCGCTCGCCGATCAAGCGCGGCTGGTGGATTGGTTGCTCGCTGCTCGCTGCTGGCTTGTCACCCTGTCGCCTTGTCACCTTGTCACCTTGTCCCGCATACCAACGTTGGTGCCAGTCGAGCAAATATTGAAACGCGCCCAGCAAAAACGACCCTGAGCCACAAGCCGGGTCCAGGATTCTCATTTTGGCGATTTGTTGGGGCGTTTTGCCTTCGATGAGCCTGCCTACGGTTTGGTCAACAATGTAATCTACGATGTATTTGGGGGTATAGTATACGCCGCCGGCCTTGCGCACCTCGGGCTTGTCTTCTACTATGGCGCGCGCGGCTGTGACGCGAATGGTTTTGCCGAGGTAGCGTTCGTAAATCGAGCCTAGCAGCTCGACGCCGATGACGGCAAAGTCGTAGGGGCCGTCGTAGAGGCCGCGTATGATTTTGGCGACGAGGGCGTCATCGAATACGGCCTGGTCGAGGGCGGCGTTGGGCTTGAATACTTCGCCGTTGAGATAGTCGTTGACCTGGACGAATAGCCGGTCGAGCATGGCGCGCAGCGAGCGATGCCGGGCCTGGCTCCATTGTTCTACGAGCTTGCCCAGCGATTCGGCTTCGAGGATGCGGCGGTCTTCGACCATGCGGATAAAAATCAGGCGGTCGAGGAATACCTGCACAGCCTCGTTAAGCGCGGGGGCGTCCAAATGGGAATGCTTGAAACAGTCTTTGGCCAATTGCTCACGCCAGCCGGTGAGGTCGTCCAGGAATGATTGGTCTACCGGGATGCGCATGCGGCGAGAGGCGGCGTCTTGCCTGAGGAGGGTGTCGAGCGAGCCGGCGGCGACCTGGTCACGGGAGAGTTTCCACAGGTTCGCCAGCGCCGCATCGGTGAGGTATTCATCGCAGCGATAGGCAAAGACCAGCCCCAGGTCGGGATGTTTTTCGTCGGGCTTGAGGGAGGCGTCGTACAGGCGGAACTCTTCAAAGTCGGTGAGGATGGCAAAGCTAACGTCGCGGGTGTTCCAGGCGTAGCGTTTGGCTTGCAGGATGTCTTTGGCGCTGAGCTTGACGCGCGGGGCTTTGGCTTCGACAAAGAATTTGGTCTGGCCGCCAATGCGAAAGGCATAGTCGGATTTGCCTGCTATTTCGCTTTGTTCTCGGAGCACTTGACGGTTTTTGGGGCCGAGTGAGGCGTCGTCTCTCACGTCCCAGCCGAGGGCGATGAATAGGGGGTCAATGAATTCGGCGCGGGCGTCGGCCTCGGAGTAGCCGGCGGCCATATAGTCGCTGCTGTGGGCCTGGAATTTTGCGACCAGTTTTTCGAGTTGTTGACGGAATTGTTCTTGTGTTGTTGGCATGGGGTTACACTTTCACAAGTCAGGTTTTGCCGATCAAGGTGAGCCGGTTATTTAATTCCTAATCCTTAACCTGTTTTCCGCACCCTGTAGGCTTGCATCCCCATGCAAGCCGATTGCTGGGGACGTTCGCGCATAGGGATGCGTGAACTGCGAAATCTAGGCTTAGCACAATAGCAACAACAAAGGAAACCACCAACCCAGGTAACAGCAAGCGCTGGCCGCCAGGCCAAGCGCCAGGCTGATCCATACCCAACGCCAGCGAGCTTGTTTGATGATCAAGATTGGGCCTGCCAAAGCGCTTGCCAATAAGGCGATAGGCCAACCAATTTGCAGCCACAAGAACGCCGCATTGGGCAAGTTGGAACACGAATCAGTTGCCATTCCTCCCAAGGCGTAGCCAATGTAGTAAAGGGGAATGAATACGGCGAGAAGAACGACGGCCATAATGATGGCTATGATCCAGCGATGAGATGGACTCATGCAAATCTCCTTTTTCCCCAAAGCGCTTCTTGTATGCGGGCCGCTCAGGCATCATCTCAAGCGGTATCGCAAATCTTGTGTAATGTGCCAGTTCGCCCGCAGTTCAACCTGTCTGCGCCAGGCAGGCTGCGGGCGGAACGAATTTACACACAATTCGGCATGGCGTGTGCGCGCTGCACCGGGCAAGTGGAATTGTACCACAAGGTCAAAAATTTTCTAATTTGTACGGCGTTGTCACACTTGCACTGGCGGGCAGTGCCAGGGTTGCAGCCGCTCTGCCTATGGCGGGCGGCGAAGCAATCTCCGCACTTGCAAAGTTGAGATTGCTTCGGGCGCGGAGTTTATCCTGAGAACTCAAATCGCCTTCGGCGATATGCCAGAAATCAGAAACTCGTCATTGCGAGGAGGCGCGCGAAGCGTGCCGACCTGTCCTGCCGGACTAGGCAGGCGAAGCAATCCCCCCGCTGGACAAGAGTGGAGATTGCGTCGACCCTGCGGGTCTCGCAATGACAGTCAGTTTCTGGGTAGGATGCCCTTGCAATGACAAAAAAGCGCAATTTATGACCGCGTTGAGTATATAACCCCGTTGCGGCGGCGTGCAGGCGGCTAAGGCAAGTGGGGTTGATTGTTGGCAACGAGGTTACTTTACCCCCTGAACTTTTGCAACCCCCTTTGGATACACAAATTACTGAGGAGACCAAAACCGTACCGCTACCGTAGCGGTACGGGCTAGTATCGCTACTCGATAACCAATTTGTCCATGGCGCCTCGAAACGCGGGTTTAGTAAAATCGCGAAAAAAAAATTCGAAAAAAGACAAAAAAAGGATTCAAGGATTGCTCGCAGGCAGGCTATACACAAGCACGCCAAAGTCGGTGGCCACCGCCGTCCGGCTGCCATCGGGCGACCAACCCACGGCGAACACGTTCCACATGGCCACTTCTTCCTGGCGTATCGTCTGGCCGTTTACAATAAAGCGCACGGCCGCCACCCCGTTTGGCGCGGTGTTGCCCTGAGGATTGTACCCCGTTGTATGGACGTGCGCCAATCGCCCGTCAGCTAACCAGGCAGGATAAAGCAAGCGCGTCCCGGCCGGGTCCTCGTGCGCGGCCGAGTATTCCAGGACCAGGTCGCTGGGCGGGTACGTGCCGACGACCAGCCAATCTACGCTGCCCTTGTTGCCAATCACGTCGCTGCGCCCCGCAGCGCGATAATAATAACGTTTTCCATCGGGCGACAGCGCCGCGTAACCCGGCGTGGCCAGGATCTGCCGCCGCGCGCCCTGGCAGCGCAGATTTTGCAGCGGATCGCAGCGCGGGTCAATGCGCGTGAGGTTTTCCACGGCGCCCGTGTCCAAATCGAGCGCGTACAAGTCGTCGGTGTACTGCGTAATCTGCCCGCCGAATGTGTTGCTGCGCACCATCAACTTGCCGTCGGGCAGCCAGCCAAGCAGCCAGACGGGGCTGGTCGTCACCAGGCGCGCGGCGCGGCCATCCGCCTGCGCCACGGCCACACCCATTTTGAGCGCCACAGCCTTGTCTTCCGAACGCACTTCAAAGGCCACCCGCTCGCCGTCTGGCGACCATACGGCGCGCCGCGCCGTGTCGAATCGCACGCCGCTGCCAAACGCAACAAGGGGAAGTTGTACCAGGTCGAGCAATCGCCGCGGGGAAGGCGCCTGGGCTTGCGCCTCCATGCGCCACAACTGGCCGCCGCCCCACACGCCGCCTTGCTGCGGCGCGGCCTGGCTCGACGATTGGTCGAGCGGCGGCGGCGCGCCGCGCCAATAATACAGTTCACACGTCGCCAGCAAGAGGGCGCTATCGGGCGACCAGGCCAGGTCCTCGCACCCGCCGTCCAGCAAGGGAATTTTGTGGCCGCCCGCAAATAACCACACGCTGGAACGTTCCACATCCATATCGCTGCCGGCGACGGCGGCCAGCTTTTTCCCGTCCGGCGACCACGCCGCCATGCCAACCTCTGCTCCGTTTTCAGTTGTCAGGTCCAGCGTTTCGCCGGTGCGCGCGTCTACGAGGAAGGTCTGCGTGCGCCAGCCGGCCCAATAGGTGACGACCAGGTTGCCCGCGGATTTGGGATCTGGCGACCACGTGATCTCGGCGCGCTGCCAGGCAGCGCCCAGGCGATTTTCCAATGGGATATTGATATCTGGCGCGGGTGTGCGCGCTGGCCCTCTCGTCAGCGGCGCGGACGGCGTTGGCGGCTCGGACGGGATGGGCGAGAGGGGAATCGGCGTAGCGGGCGGCGCGCCGGGTGATAAAGATGGCGCGGCGTTGCTCGTCTTGCACGCCGCCAACGCGACGAGCGCCGCCAGCAAGAGCAGGCGTTGACGATAATGTTTCACTTGGATATTTCCAGCGCGCAAGCTACAGCCTGCTCTATCGCCATGGCGCGCCCTTCTGCCCAGGCGCGCTCAAAGGTCGTCTCGTCCAGTTGGTTGCGCACGATGGCCACAATGCGCTCATAGTTGGCGCGTTCGGCGGGCGGTATGGTAGAGCCAATGATTTCGCGCAGAATCTCGGCGGCGCCCAAAAGCCTGGCGGCGGGTTCGGCCTGGTTGGTCATCCCCGCCGCCCCGGCGATCCCCGCCAGGCACTCGGCCAGAATGCCTTTATGGCCCAGTTTTTGGCTCAAGACCAGCCCCTCTGCAAAGAGTGGTTGAGCTTGCGCTGCATCGAGTTGGTAGAGGTGCGCTTCGGCCATGTTGATGAGCGCGTAAGTGATGCCCCACTCGACGCTCGACTCCCGAAACAAGGCCAGACATTCCTCGAATACTAGCGCGGCCCGGGCGTGCTCTCCCTGGCTGTTTAGCAAACAGCCCAGGCTGTTGAGCGCGTGCGCCACTCCCAATTTGTCGCCCAGTTCGCGATGCAGCGCCAGGCTTTCTTCAAACAGCACCCTGGCTCGCCCGTAATCGCGCTGGTCATACACGGCAATGCCCAGCGCGTTGAGTTCGCTGGCGATGCTGGCTTTATCGCCGATCATTTGCCACAGCGCCAGGCTTTCTTCAAACCAGGCAATGGCTTGTTTGTAATCGCCCTGGGAGCTGGCCAGATTTCCCGCCGCTCCCAGCGCCTTGGCCCAAATCGCAGGGGGCAGAGACGGGGCGCGCCGGGCCTGAGCCAGCGCCGTTTCCAGCCACCAGCGCCCCTCGCTCAGGTGATTGCGCCAGTACCAAAACCGCCACATCGCCCCGCTCGTCTGCAAGAGTGTTCCGATATCTTGTTGCTCGAGCGAGTGCTGCAGCGCGGCGCGCAGGTTATCGTGCTCGATTTCCAGGGTATCCAGCCACATGGTTTGTTGGGAGCCGCCCCGCAGTTCCAGTTCCGCCTCTTCCGCCAGCGCCAGATAATACCGGGCGTGCCGTTCGGCGATGGCGGGGGCCTGCCCGCTTTCCAGCAAGCGTTCCGCGGCGTATTCGCGAATGGTTTCTAGCATTGTAAAGCGAGGCTCGTTGTTTTCCGCCTCGACCTGTTGCAACATGCTCTTGTCCAGCAACGATTCCAGGCCATCTAAAATATCTATGGGGAGATCGTGGGCGGCGTTGCATACGGCGTCGGCTGCCTGGACGATGCAGCCGCCCACAAAAATAGCCAGGCGGGCGAACAAGGCCTTTTCGCCAGCGTCCAATAAAGCATAACTCCAGTCAATGGCCTCGCGCAGAGTTTGCTGTTGGCGGCCCTGAGCGAGCGCCGCATCGCTTACGATTTGTTGCAGGGACGGCGCCTCGTAGACCGGCTCTAGCTGGGCGAGCATTTCTTCCGGCGACAGCAAGTCGCAGCGAGCGGCGGCCAATCCGATCGCCAGCGGCAGGCCATCCAGCCGGGCGCAGATTTCAGCCACCGCGGAGGCGTTTTGGCTGTTAAGGACAAAGCCGGGTTTGACGCTTTGCGCCCGCTCGACGAACAGGCGCACGGCGTCATAGCGCGCCAAGGTGGACGCTAAATCCGCTCCCATAAACCACAAACGCTTGAGGTCCGGCGACGTTAACGGCGGCACCGGAAACTCGTGTTCTCCATAGATGCGAAGCGCCACGCGGCTGGTCGCCATCACTTTGAGGCGCGGCGCTGCTTCCAGCAATTCGATCACGAGGGGAGCGGCTTCCACCACCCGTTCGAACTTGTCCATGATCAACAGGATCTGTTTGTCGTGCACGTGGTTTTTCAGGCTTTCGACGAGCGGCTGGCCAGCGGACTCGGTAACGCCGAGCGCCTGCGCAAGGGCGGGAGCGACCAGGTCGGGAGCGGCGGCCGAGGCGAGGGCGGCGAATGCAATGCCATCCTCGAAATCTTCGGGCACGCTGGCCGCCGCCTGCACGCCCAGGCGCGTTTTGCCCACCCCGCCGGGGCCGGTCAACGTCAACAGGCGCACGTCCGCGCGCCGCAACAAGGCGCACAGGGCGGCCATTTCTTGCTCGCGTCCAATCAGCGGCGTGGATTGGGTGGGCAAGTTGGCCAGGTGCACGTCGAGCGTCTTGAGCGGCGGAAAGTCGGCCGGCAAATCTGGAACGGCAAGCTGAAATATTTTTTCCGGGCGGGTGAGGTCTTTGAAGCGACATTCACCCAAATCGCGCAAGCGGGGCGCATTGTCCGGCTCGCCGGCCAAAGCGAACAGGCGGTTGCGCACCGCTTCTGCCATGGGGTACGAAAGAAGAATTTGTCCGCCGTGGCCGGCCGAAAGCAAGCGCGCGGTGCGATTGAGCGCCGGGCCAAAGTAATCGCCGCCGCGCTCGTCGGCTATGCCGATATTGAGGGCGATTCTCACGTGCGGCGTTCCAATCTCGTTCCACGTTTCACTTGCTTTGTGCAAGGTGCGTTGGACGGTCAACGCCGCCGCGGCGGCGTCTATGGCGTCGGCAAACGCCGCATAAAAACAAGCCCCCACCGTCTTGAATACGCGGCCGCCGTTTGTTTCTATGGCTTGCCGCACAATGACGTCGTTGTGCGCCAGAACGTCTTTCATGGCCGAGGGGTGTTTGTTCCATAACGCGGCGCTCTCTTCGATATCGCTAAAAAGGAAGGCTACGTTGCCTGTGGGCAAGTTGGACATATATCCTCTCCTGGCTCTTATATGTCACTTGCCAACGCGCACGCGATGGCCTGCTCCAATGTCAACGCTCGACCGTCTGACCGGGCGTTTTGAAGCGACGCCTGGGTTGGCCATGCCGATATGGCGGCGGTGCAGCGATCATATTCGATGCGGTCGGCGGGGTCAATGGATACCCCGAAGGTCCGGCAGAGCGCTTCGACTGCGCCAAGCAATTGCGCGGCCCGCCTGTAATGTTCAAAGCAAGAGGGCGGCGGTATGGATTGGGCTTGCAGGACGGCAACTCCGGCCAGTCCCATCAGCGCCAGGAGGATGCCGCTTGTTTGACCCCGTTCTCTTTCCATCGCCAGGCTCTCGGTAAAATACGCGGCGGCCTGCTGTCTATCGTGATGGTACAGCGCCACGCATCCCACATTATGAAGCAAGGCCGCTATGCCCCGCTTGCTCCCCAGCGCGCGGTGGAGCGACAGGCTTTCCTCGTAAAGCTCGGCGGCCCGCTCGTAATCATCCTGGCAGCGCGCTACTTCACCCAAAACGTTCAGCGCGTCTGCGATGAGCCACTTGTCTCCTACCTGCCGAAAAATGGACAGACTCTCTTCGTACAAGGAGCGCGCTTGAGCATGGTCGGCTTGAAGATACGCCAGAAAGCCCAGATTGCCAAGCGACATGGCTTGTCCCCACTTGTCTCCAACCTCTCGAAAAAGCGCCAGGCTTTCTTCGAAGAGAGCGCGCGCCGCGGCAGGCTCGGTCTGGCCATATACCGTTCCCAGGCAGCGCAGCGCAAAGGCCAGGCTATGCCTGTCTTCACCGGTGCGCAGGCGATTGACGCTTTCTGTCAACAAGGCGAGCGCTGTGACGTGGTCATTTTTCCCAAGAGCCATCATGCCGAGCGAGGTTTGGGCGCGCGCAATTTCGTGCGGGTTATTTTGTTTTTGCCACAGCTCTAAACTTGCGTCGAGCATGTGTTGCGCGGCCTGATTGTCGCCGTGGAGCCGGGCCAATTCGCCGGCGGCGTACAGCGCTTTGGCGCGCGCGGCAGTGTGTTCCAAAGCGCCGGGCAGCGCCAGCGCCCTTTCAAGCTCGGCGTGCCCTTCGCTCCAGTGTCCCCGCAAGTACCAGAATCGCCACAAAGCCCCCGCCAGGCGCAGGCTCTTGACGTGGTTGCTGCTGTCTTTTTGATACCACTTGAGGGCGGCTTGCAAGTTGTTGTGTTCGACCTCCAATTGTTCCAGCCAGGCAATTTGATCTGGCCCCGTCAGGCGAGGCTCTGCCGTCTCGGCCAGTTTCAGGAAAAACTCGGCGTGGCGTTGCTGCAACATTTCGACGTCTTGGATTGTTTCGCTGGCGGCGAGTTGCTCCTGGGCGTATTCTCGAATGATTTCCAGCATGGTCAGGCGGGGCTGGCCGGCGTTCTCCTCTTGCCGTACCAGGCTATTATCTATGAGCGTTGCCAGCCCGTCGAGCGAAACGCCGACTACGGCTTCGGCGGCCTGGAGCGAGCCGCCTCCCGCAAAGACCGCCAGTCTTCGAAAGAGTTTTTGCTCGTCCGCGTTGAGCAAGTCGTGACTCCAGGCAATGGCGCCCCGCATGGTCTGCTGCCGCAATGGCAGGTTGCGCGCGCCGCCCGTCAACAGCGAGAGCCGGCGATCCAGTCGCCCCAGCATGGCCTGGGGTGAAAGCAGGCGGCTGCGCGCCGCCGCCAGTTCAATCGCCAATGGCAGGCAATCCAGGCGGGTGCAAATCTTGGCCACAGCCAGGGCATTGTCGTCGGTCAGAGCAAAGTCGGGCCTGACGGCCTGCGCGCGTTCGACAAAGAGGGCGATGGCGGAATATTGCAAGAGCTGGCGGATCTTGTGCGGCAGGCGCTCGAGTTTGGGCAGCGCCAGGGGGGGGACGGGAAGGACGTATTCGTCGGGCGCCCGCAGCGCAGCCCGGCTGGCAATGACGACCTTGAGCCGGGGCGATTTTGCCAGCAAGTCGAGCACCAGCGGCGTGGCTTCCAGAATATGCTCAAAGTTGTCGAACATGAGCAGCACTTGCTTGTCGCTCAGAAAAGTGTAGAGGCCGTCCAGCAGCGGCCTGCCGGCGGCTTCGCTGATCCCCAGCGCCTGGGCAATGGCCGGCGCGACGAGGTGAGCCGCCCACACCATGCCGAGCGGCACAAAAAACACGCCATCTTCAAACTCTTCGAGCATGTTGGCGGCCACCTGGAGGCCCAGCCGGGTTTTGCCTATGCCGCCGGGACCGGTGAGCGTGAGCATGCGTACCTGGGGCCGCCGCAAAAAGGCGCACGCCGCGGCGACTTCTAATTCGCGCCCGACGAGCGCGGTAGATTGCGCCGGCAAATTCGTCGAGCGCGAATCGAGCGTTCGGAGCGGCGGAAAATCTACCGGCAAATCGGGAGTGACGATTTGAAAGATGTGTTCCGAACCGGTCAAATCTTTGAGGCGGCGCATTCCCAAGTCGCGCAGCTGCGCGCCGAGCGGCAAGCTCCCTCGCACCAATTTCTGAGTCGCCTGCGAAAGCAAGATTTGCCCTCCGTGCCCGGTGTACATCAAACTGAGAATGTGATTGATGGTGGGGCCAAAATAGTCGCCGTCGCGCTCTTCGGCGCTGCCGGTATGCAGCACCATGCGCACGCGCATCGCGCCAATCTCGCCCCATCGCTCAGCGTACAGCTTGCGTTGAGCATCTATCGCCGCGTCCAGCGCGTCCGCAGCGGAGGCAAAGACGGTGTAAAACGAGTCCCCCACGGTTTTGAACACGCGCCCGCCGTGTTTTTCAATGGCGTGTTGCAAGATGCTATCGTGGCGCGCCAGCGCGACCTTCATAGTATCGGGATACCTTTCCCACAGCTTGGTGCTGCTGGCGATGTCTGTGAAGAGGAAGGTAACGGCCTCGCTCGGCACTTGAGCCATCAGGTAACCTCGCGCGATGAACAATAAGCGTAAAGCTATTATAGCACATCGCGCGAGGTTAGGGCCAAAGATTAAGATTGATTAACCGCGCCCTGGCGCGCTCACGCGCTTCACCGCCAGCGTCACCGGCTGGCCGTCAATCCTGAACGCCTCGACCTTTTCTCCCTCCGGCGCGGCGGCCTCTTCCAGCCTGACGCTGAGGGTTTCGGCCTTGATGTACTCGGCCCACAGCGCGATGGCGCCGGCCACGCTTTCGCTGGCGTGATACGCCGTCTCGATGCGGTCGGCCAATTCAAAGTTGGCGTCTTTGCGCATGGTCTGGATGCGGCGGACGATTTCACGCGCCATGCCCTCGGCGGCCAGTTCCGGCGTCAGGTGTGTGTCGAGCGCCACGACCACGCCGCCTTCGGCCTGCACTGCCAGGCCTTCGCGCGGCGTGGCCTGGACGATGACGTGCTCCGGCGCAAGCTGGACGGGCTGGCCGTCTACCGCCAGCTCTAGCGGCTTGTTCTCTCGAAGCGCTCGGACAGCAGAGTAGGGGGGCAGCGCATTGAGCGCCGCGCGCACTGCCGGGAATTGCTTGCCGAACCTGGGTCCCAGCGTCTTGTTATCTGGCAGCAACTTGTACGTCACCAGATCCTCTTCGCGCTCGACAAACTCGACTGCTTTCACGTTTAACTCGTCGGTGACAATGTCGGCCAGGCGGGCGATGCCGGCTTTTTGCGCCGGGTCCGCCACGACCATGGCGCGCCCGAGCGGCTGGCGCACCTTGACGCCCGAAGCGGCGCGCGTGGCGTGCCCCAGCGTGACGGCCTGGCGCGCCGCGGCCATATCCGCCAGCAAGGCGCGGTCGTCGTCGTCCAGCGGCTCGCCCTTGGGCCAGTCGCCCAGATGCACGCTGGCGGGGGCGTCGGCGTAAACGCTGCGCACCAGGTTTTGGTACATGGCCTCGGTCACGAACGGCACCAGCGGCGCCAGCAGCCGGGTGAGCGCGGTCAACACGGTATAGAGCGTGCTGTAGGCCGCGTTCTTGTCCGAATCGGCTTCCGATTTCCAAAAGCGGCGGCGGCAGCGGCGCACGTACCAGTTGCTCAGATCGTCCAGGAAAAGCTCGACGGCTTTGGCGGCGCTCATCGCGTCGTAATCTGCAAGCTGGGTGGTGACGAGGGCGATGAGTTCAGACAGCCGCGCCATGATCCAGCGATCCAGCACGCTGAACGCGCCGGGGCGGCCCTGGTCCGGCGTCCAGCCATCCACGTTGGCGTACATCACAAAGAACGAGTACACGTTCCACAGCGGGATGAGAAAGCGCCGCCGCACGTCGTCCATGGTGTGATAGCCGAACAGCATGTCCGACTCGGGGCGCTGGCAGCAGTACGCCCAGCGCATCACGTCCACGCCGGCGGTATCGGCGGCTTCGTTGAACTCGATCATGTTGCCGGCCGATTTGTGCATCTCGCGGCCATCTTCGGCCAGCAGCGTGCCGTAGCTGAACACGGTCTTGCACGGCGGCTTGCGCTCCAGCGCCGTGCTCATCGCAATCAAGCTGTAGAACCAGTTGCGGAACTGGCCGGGGAAGGATTCCGAGATCAAGTCGGCCGGGAACCATTTTTCCCAGTAAGCGCGGTCGGTGCGATAACACAACGTCGAAAAGCCCACGATGCCCGCGTCCAGCCAGGGGTTGCCCACGTCTGCAATGCGGCTGATAGTTGCGCCGCATTTGCTGCAGGCAATCTTGACCGCGTCAATCCACGGCCGGTGCGGCGTGTGCCCCTCGAATTGCTCCCAGCCCTGGACGGCGCGCGCTTTTAATTCTTGTTCGCTGCCGATCACGTCAAAGTTGCCGCACGCGCCGCACTCCCAAATCGGCAGCGCCAGGCCCCAATAGCGCTTTTTGCTGATCATCCAATCGTGCATGTTGCGCAGCCATTCCATCTCGCGTTCGTAGCCGAACGCCGGGATCCAGCGAATCTGGCTGACCGAGTCCATCATCTGGTAGCGCAAGCTGGCGGTTTTTTCTTCGTCAGTTACTTGCTCGTAGGGCTTGTCGTAGGTCTGCCCCATGCTGACGAACCATTCGTCCACCAGCCGGAATACCAGCGGCGTGTGGCAGCGCCAACATTCGGGGTAGCGGTGAGTATAGCCCTCCAGGCGATAAAAGCGCCCTTTGCGTTTGAGGTCCTCGACGATGGGTTCCGTCACTGCGTTCACATCCATGCCGGTGAGCCAGCCAAAGCCATCCATATAAACGCCAAACTCGTCCAGCGGCGCCAGGATGCGCAGATAGTGTTCCTTGCTCAGTTGAAAGTCTTCTGCGCCGCAGCCCGGCGCGATGTGGACGATGCCTGTGCCTTCTTCTTCGCCCACGTCTTTCCACAGAATCACGCGATGGTTGGCGGCAGAGCCGGAAGCCTGCTGCGCGGGTAAATCGTCAAAAGGTCCTTCGTAGGTCCAGCCATCCATGGCTGCGCCCTCGAGTTCGCCCAACACCTGATATGGCCCGACCAGCATGTGCAGGCAGCCTTTGCTCAGATAAAGAATCTCATCTCCTTGCTGGACCTTGGCGTAGGTCAAATCGGGGCCGACGGCGGCCGCCACGTTAGAGGTGAGCGTCCAGGGCGTCGTCGTCCAAACCAGCAGCGACTCGCCCGGGCGATCCCGCAGCGGAAAGCGCACCGTCAGGCCGGGATCTGTCCGCTCAATGTACCCTTCCGTGACAATCTCGTGCTGGCTGATGCCGGTGGCGCAGCGCGCGCACCACGGCATCACGTCGCGCCCTTTGTAGATCCAACCGCGCTGGTGGCAGCTTTTGAGCATGTTCCAGATCTGGTAATTGTTTTCGTTGGAAAACGTAAAATAACTTCCGCCCAATTCGGGCAATCCCAGGCGGGCCACAATTTGCTCGACGGTATCTGTCACCGGGCCAAGCGGGCCATTGACGGTGATGACTTTTTGGGGCGATTCGACCACCTTGCGCGAGAGCATCTCTAGCACGTCTATGTCGTTCCAATCCATCTGGTAGCCCAGCCGGATGGACTGCTGCGTTTGGACGGCGGCAAAGTGCAGCACGCGGCTCTTGCACAGCCGCACAAAGTCGGCCATGCCGTGCGCTTCGATGTCTTTTTTAGTGGTATAGCCGAGTTCCTTTTCGACGTTGACCTCGACCCACAAGCCCTGGCAGTCAAAGCCGTTTTGCCAGCGTTGGTCAAAGCCCCGCATGGCCCAGTATCGCTGGTACAGGTCCTTGTAGGTGCGGCCCCAGGCGTGGTGCGCGCCCATTGGATTGTTGGCGGTGATGGGCCCGTCTATGAACGACCAGCGGGGACGCCCCGCCAATTTTTGACGCAGGGCGTCAAAAATGTTGGCCTCGCGCCAAAAGCGTAAAATGTCCGATTCCAACGCCGGAAAGTTGGTTGTGGTGGATAGTGCTTGAAACACAGATGCCTCCTCTTGATGTTTTGCGTGTCGCCGCTAGCCCCGCAGAGCCAGCGTGGGGCCGAACACGAGCATGGTCAATACCATGTCGCACAAGATGAAAATGAGCGTGGCCCAGAACACCGAATCTGTCCGCTCGCGCGCGATTTGCCGCCACGTGAACCAGCCGGATACGCCGGCAATCACCAGCTGGATGCCCCAAATCAAGATGGTTCGGTTCCAGCCCGTCAACTCGCGGCCAATCGCCGGATCGGCCAATACGGCGCCCAAAACGAATTCTTTGGCGATCCAATAAGCCAGGCACGCCGCAATCAGCACGCCGTACGAGCGGCGCTCGTAGAGCGTTTCGCCGCTGCCAAAGACGCTGTATCCCACGGCAATGAGCAGGCCGGGCAGCACGACCAGCGGAAAAATGGGCAGCAAGGCCAGCCCGCCAAGCATGCGCCAAAACACAACCGTTGTTCCAACTAACAAGTCCGTCAAATCTCCCCGGTCCTGGCGGGCGCGGGCGGCAGGGGTGGTGGCGGCATAGTACATGCGGAACCCGGCGCCTGTGCTGCCTGTCAACCACACGGCGTACAGGTGGCCGGATTTATCGGCGGCCAGGACGGGGCGCGTATTAAAGCCTTGATTATAGCCAATGACTTGATAGCCCACGGCTTTGCCGTCTTGAAATATGACCAACGCCGGCACAATGCCCTCGTTGAGTCCAAACGATAGAGCGGCAATCGCGGCGATGGCCATAACGTCGTGTTGTCCCGCCGCCGGCGCAGGCGAATGGAGCAAGTTGGTGAAATCCGAGCGCGTCCGCAGCGTGGCATCGGCCAGGTTAAGCTTGTATTCACCCTGGTAAGGGATGTATTCGGGCTGCCCGCTTTCTGGGATGTAGAGCGATTCTTGCGTGGCCGACTCGGGGTGGCCCAACGGGAAGGACACGTAGGCCGTAAAGCCCATGCCGGCCATCATTCCTCCCTTGACCTCTCTACCCCACAAAATGTATACTCTTTGCCCGTCTAATCCCAGCTTGGGAAAGGCATCCGACCGCGTCATGGTAATGCCGTCGGTGGGTTGCGGCTCGCCAGTTGGAAAAGCGGCGTAAAAAACCTGCCATTGTGTGCTGGTCACCATTTCCACCCAAACGGCGTGCAGACCGCCGCTGCGGTCGGCCTGGGCATAGACTTGTTCTGCGGGGCGCTGGTTGAGCCGGCGCTCGGCTATCACCTGTCCGCTCGCGTCGAGGCGAGTGTAATAGACGCCGCGCGCGTCGCTATCGGGGTTGGCTGTCCACAAGAGGTCAAAAGCGCCTTGCCTTAAGGCGACGGCATAGCTTTCGGCGGCGACGTCTGCGGGTGAAACAGTCTGCGGCGTTGTGCGTTTTGCGTCGTCGGCGGACGACCAGTGAATCAGGCGCTGAATCTCTTGGCCGCGCAAGCGAGATACGGCAAAGACGTGTGGGCGTTCCTGTTCATCCAAAACGACCTGCACCGACATAGGAGTGCCAGCCAGTCCTTCGACCCATTGTTCTGCCACGCGCTGCGTGTGCTCGTTCATCCGAATGTAATGCACGCCGGTGCCGTGCGGGCCGTTATCGGGCCAGGCCAGGTGAATGTGTTTCCCATCCGCCGAAGCGGCCATGCCGGGCTGCTGGCTGAATGGCGAGCGGCCAACAATGGTCCCCCGGCTCCAATCGGGTTGAATTTTGTCTGTTTTGTTGTCTATGGGACGGGCAAGGAGGATTATGGCGATGAGCGCGGCCAGCACGGTGATGCCCGTAAGCGCCAGTTTAAGTTTGGGGCGCCGCGATTTTAACAGCCTGTTTATCATTAAATACCTCGCGCCAAATTTATAATCAGCGTTTGATGTGAAATGGAGCTACTTGCCCTGATTTGTCATTGCGAACCGCCTGGAGGGCGGCGAAGCAATCCCATTGCTACGGTTAAGGAGATTGCTTCGGCGCTTTGCGCCTCGCAATGACAAGGTAGAAACTCTTTTCACATCAAACGTAATCATCAGACGATTTGAATCTCAATACGCTTGTTGATCTTGCCCTTGCTTTTGTAATCCACCACCTGGATGTGGCCTACTTCGCGCGTGTTGGCTACGTGCGTCCCGCCGTCGGCTTGCAGGTCCAGCCCCACAATTTCTACCGTGCGCACCTGGGCAATGCCTTCTGGCAACAGGTTAATCTTGGTGCGGATCAGATCGGGAATCTGAAAGGCTTCCTGGCGGGGCAAAATTCTCACGCGCACGTCGCGCGCGGCGGCGACCTCGGCATTGACCCTTTCCTCGATTTCGGCCACCAGCTCTTTTTGCATGCGCTCGAATTCAAAATCCATGCGAGCGCGGCACGGCTCCATATTGCCGCCCGTCACCTGCGCGCCGTAATCGCGAAAGATCACCCCGCATAGAATGTGAAGCGCCGTGTGCGTGCGCATCAGCTTGTGGCGCCGGTCCCAGTCAAGCTCGCCGCGGACCTGGACGCCGACGCCTGGAGGCTCTCCTTCCACCTCGTGCCACACCTCGTCGCCTTGCTTGCGCACTTTGACCACCTGCCACTGCATTCCTTCTACTTTGAGCCATCCAAGATCGTTGGACTGGCCGCCGCCGCCGGGGTAGAATGCGGTGCGGTCGAGCGCGAGCGCGTTGCCCTCCACCGCCGTCACGCTGGCCTCGAACTCGCGGATATAGCTATCGGTTTGGTAAATCAAGTCTGTCATGGTTAGCCTCTTATTACACGAGTAAAAGATAAAACGCTCCCGTCCCAATCAGGGACGAGAGCGTACTCCCGCGGTACCACCCTGCTTGCATGCAGCCGTCCAAATAACGCAGCCGCAAACCACTTGTGCCAGCGACCATCATCGCTGCGCCTCGATAACGTGAGGCGGCGCCGGCGTTCTTACTGGGGCAAAGCGGTATCTTCTCAATAATCCGGGGTAGTGGCAGGGCTTTTGCCCCTGCCCTCATATGGGCGACCGCAAGAGTCGCCCCTACATTTTGAGATGATACGCAAAGCGCCTGTTCGGATTGCAGCTCCGGAGGGATTTTGGGCATGCGCCCTTTGCCTGGCTCGCACCTTTTCCAGGCTCGCTGTGTTTGCGCGTCATGCTTACTCGTCTCCATCGTCGCCGTTGAGGGCGATTATCGCATAACTTGACATGGGTGTCAAGCCGAATGGGTTTGCCCCTCAACGGTGAGCATGTTATAATCTGCCCCTGGAGGAAGTCCAATGAAAAAGACGCTCATTCAATCCGTAAAAGGCACACGCGATTTTTACCCGGAGCACATGGCGCTCCGCACGTGGTTATATCAGACGATCCGCCGCGTTTCGGAAAGCTTTGGCTATCAGGAATACGAAGGTCCGATTCTCGAACCCATCGCTTTGTACGCGGCCAAAAGCGGCGAAGAACTGGTCAAGGAGCAGGCGTTCGTGTTAACTGATCGCGGCGGCGACGAATTGACGCTGCGCCCCGAGCTGACGCCCTCGCTGGCGCGCATGGTGGCCCAACGGCAGCGCCAGCTCACCATGCCGATTCGCTGGTGGTCGTTTGGCCCGTTTTGGCGCTACGAGCAGCCGCAAAAGGGACGCACGCGCGAATTTTTCCAGTGGAACATTGACCTGGTGGGGACTGAAAGCGTCTTGGCCGACGCCGAACTCGCCGCCATCGCCGCCGAGTTTTTCCGTCAAACGGGACTGACGCCCCAAGAAGTCAAGATACAGATCAACAATCGCCGCTTGATGAGCGCCGAATTGCAAGCGATGGACGTCCGCGACGAAGTAGCGCCGCTCGTGTTCCGCGTGATTGACAAGCGCGAAAAGATGCGCCCCGCCGATTGGGAAGCCTATGCCGCCGAGGCGGGCCTATCTGCTGCGCAGGTGGCAGACCTCAGCAAGATGTTGAACGACCGCGACCTGTGGCGCAAGTCAGAAGAGCTGGTGACGTTTTTTGACGCGGTGCGCGAGCTGGGCGCGGCGGATTACGTGGAGTACGATCCGAGCATTGTGCGCGGGCTGGATTATTACACCGGCACGGTGTTCGAGGCGCGCGACCGCCAGGCAGAAGGGCGCGCCATCTTTGGCGGCGGGCGTTACGATAACCTGGTGGCGGACGTGGGAGGCGATCCATTGCCGGGCGTGGGCTTTGCCATGGGCGACGTGGTCATTGGGCTGGTGTTGGAAAAGTACGGCCGGCTGCCGCGCATCGCGCTTTCACCCACGCAGGTGCTCGTCACGCTGTTCGATGCGTCGCTGACCGCAGACGCTCACCGCCTGGCCGGCGAGTTGCGCCGTGCGGGCTTGAACGTGGAATTGTATCCAGAGCCGGCCAAGCTGAACAAGCAGCTCAAGTACGCGGATCGAAACAATATCCCATACGTCATTATTGTTGGACCAGACGAGGCAGCCGCCGGCGTGGTGACCTTTCGCGACTTGCGCGCCCAACAGCAGCAGGCCGCGCCGCGCGCCGAGGTGGGGGAAATGATAGCGCAAGCATTCAGGTCACATGGAACCGAATGATATTTGACATTCGCTATGCCACATGGTATGATTATTCTATTAGATTAAATATGGTGTTATCACATACATAAGGGGGTGAGATAAGCGTGGGCGTAGAGATTCGGGATAACGAATCATTTGATAGCTTGTTGCGCCGCTTCAACCGCGAGATCATCAACAGCGGTGTGCTGAAGGATGTGCGCCGGAAGCGTTGGTTTATCAGCAAGGGCGAACAGATGCGGATTGACGAGCGCAAAGGCAAGCGTCGGGCGCGCATTCGCCAACGACGCGCTGAGGAAGGCGAATAACCCCCTCCTTTGATTGATTGACAAAACCCGGCCCATGGTCGGGTTTTTGTTTGCTCGTGCTCCAGTTTCCAAGTATGAGCAGCATTCCTATGCTGCTCACTGGCGCATAGGGATGCGCCAAATACGGCTATTTGGAAACTGGAGCTCGTGGGGGTGCGGTTCACGTTTTCGCGCTTGGGCGGCTTGGGCCGGGTGATGAATCACCCGGCTGAGAACGCCAAGCCCGCTGAAGCGGGCTGCTCCAGGGCGATTTACGGCTACCGCCGTTCTGTGGATCGCCCTTTGCACGATTAGCCCGACGGCTTTAGCCTCGGGCGGGCAGAGTTGCGCAAGACTTTGAACCGCACCCAGCTCGTGGGATTGACTTGACCCGGCTTCCAAAGTGGAGTAAGATTAACCTGCATCCCAAAAAATTACGAGGTGTTGTGTGGCGGGCGCTAAACAGGGGTCGAATAACGTTTTATCGCGTTGGCTGATTGTGCTGGTTCTGATCATCTTTGTTCCATTGGTGATAGATTTTAACGCGCGCCTGTTCACCATCCGGCAAATGCGCCAGGAAGAAGCCCAACTGACGCGGGACATTGCCGCCGAACAGGCGCGGCGCGAACAGTTGGAAGCCTGGCGGCAGTACGTGAATAGCGACGAGTACGTAGAGTATTGGGCGCGCGTGGAAGCGCGCATGGCGTATGCCGGCGAAGTGGCCGTCATCCCGGTTGCCCAGGAGTCCGCTCGTGTGGAAGCGGCGCCATCACCCTCCAACGTTCCTCCATCTTCTCCCCTTGACGAATGGTGGGCGCTTTTTTTTGAAGCGTCAATTATACCTTGACCCCTTATTCAATGTGTGGTAGAATGAGCACTCGCAGAGCGGGGTAGAGCAGTGGCAGCTCGTCGGGCTCATAACCCGGAGGTCGTTGGTTCGAATCCAACCCCCGCCACTTTTACCGCCAGGCCGGTTCCGCACTGGGACGCTGGCGGTTTCGGTTTCAAAAGCGTCCCCAACTCACACCATTCCCGCGAACGGGCTGGATAAAAAACCCGTTCTGCGTTATCATGAAGCCATGCGTAAAAAAACCAGGCCTTGCGATCCCGGGCGGATGCGCCAGGCGAGCCAGCCTCCAGATCACCCTGCGCAACCTCGGTCTCTCAACAAGCACCTCACGATTGGGTTTCTGGCAGGCAATATACACCTGGGCGTGGCCCAATATTTGTGGCCGGGCGTAGTGGATGCGGCCCAAAAGCAGAATGTGAACCTGATTTGCTTTCCGGGTGGGGAACTGGGCGTCTGTGACGGGTTTGAGGCGCAGCGCAATGTGCTGTACGATTTGATAGATACAGAGCGTCTGGATGGGCTGGTCAGTTGGTCTTCCACCATTGGCGGCAGGCTCGAAGCTGCCGAGTTGTCAGGCTTTCATCAGCGCTGCGCTCCCCTGCCTATGGTCGGCCTCGCTCAACCGGCAGAAGGCATGCCGACGCTCTTGATTGACAGTTATCACGGCATGCGCGCGCTCGTTGTCCATTTGATTCAAGTGCATGGTCACCGCCGGCTTGCCTTTATCCGCGGCCCCGAAGGCCACTATTACGCCGAGGAACGCTTTCGCGCCTACACCGACGTGCTGCGAGAGCACGACATCGCTTTTGACCCCAACCTGGTCACCCGTCCCGTCCACTGGGAAGCCGGCGCGGAAGCCATTCAGATGTTGCTCGACGAGCGCCGCTTGCGTCCGGGGAGCAACTTTCAGGCCGTGATGGCGGTGAGCGATTTGACCGCCCTCAGCGCACTTAAAGCCCTGCAAATGCGAGGGGTGCGGATTCCGGGTGATGTGGCCGTAGTGGGATTCAACGACTCGATGGAAGGCCGCTTGACCACCCCGCCCTTGACCTCGGTAGCGTTGCCATTCTACGAGCAGGGGGCGCAAGCCGTCGGCGCGCTGTTGGCGCAGATTGCGGGCGAGCCGGTGCCCCAGCAAGTGCTCTTGCCCTCCAGCCTGGTCGTGCGCCAATCGTGCGGCTGCCCTTCGGAGGCTGTGGTGCAAGCCGCAGTCGGACCTGTGCAGATGAGCAGCGCAAGTCTAAGCGTCGCCTTTGCTCACGGCGCGCGGCGAGATAATCTTTTGGCCGAGATGACGCAGGCGGCCGGCGGCTCGGTTGAAGCCGCGGCGTGGGCCGCTCAAATCCTGTATGCTTTTCGGACCGACCTGGGCGATGAATCAAGCAACCTTTTTTTGCCGGCTTTGGAAAATGTTTTTCGCCTGGTCACGGCGGCAGATGGCGACGTGACCGTATGGCACAGGGTAGTTTCAATCTTGCGCCGCTACGCGCTGCCCCACCTCGACCCTCAAGCCCGCTCTCGATGCGAGGACCTGTGTGGACAGGCCAGGATCGTGATTGGGGATGTGGCGCAGCGAGCGCTGGCATACCAGCAGTTGCGGGCTGAACGGCAGTCCGAAACGCTGCGCGAAATCGGCCAGGCGCTCATCACAACGTTCGACGTTGACAGGCTGGCGAACGCGCTGGCTGAGTTGCTGCCCAGGCTGGGCATTGCAAGTTGTTATCTCTCGCTGTACGAGAACCCGGCCGCGTCGCTCGACTATGCCAGACTGATCCTGGCCTATACCGAACAGGGACGCATTGAACTGGAGCCAGGCGGGCGCTGCTTCCCTTCTCGCCAGTTGGCGCCAAGAGAGCTGTGGCCCGCTCGGCGCTGCAGCTATGTGGTCGAGCCGCTTTATTTCCACGAGGAGCACATCGGGTTTGTGCTTTTCGAGATAGGCCCGCGGGATGGCACGGTGTACGAGGCGCTGCGCGGGCACATCAGCAGCGCGCTCAAAGGGGCGCTGCTCTTTCGCGAGGCTCAGGCTGCTCGATTCGCCGCCGAAAAGGCCGACCAAATCAAAACACGCCTGCTCTCTAACGTGAGCCACGAGCTGCGCACTCCCCTCAATATCATCCTGGAGTATACTCAAGACGCTCTGAGTTCGTCCACTCCTTATGGTATCACGCCCTCCCAGTCTTTGCTGAGCACCTTCCAACACATTCAGAACAGCGCCGAGCATCAACTCCGCGTTATCAACGATTTGCTCGACCTCTCGCGCGCCGAGATTGACGAGCTTGACCTTTATCCCGAATTGCTGGATCCCCAACCTTTGTTGGAAGAAGCGTTTCACAGCATTGCCGATCACGCCGCGGCGAGCGAGGTCAACTGGCAACTGGCATTGCCCGAGCGCCTGCCCCTTATTCAGGCTGACCCGGTGCGGCTGCAACAGATTCTACTCAACTTGCTGAGCAACGCTCGCAAATTCACCCACACAGGACGCGTTGCGCTTGGGGCGCAAGTGTCCCCGCCGTATTTGCACATTTGGGTTCAAGATACAGGGCTGGGCATTCCGCTTGATCAGCAAGAGCGCATCTTTGAGCCTTTTGCGACGTTCGAGTATGACCAACGCCCGCCCGAAGGAATCGGTTTGGGCCTATCTATCACCCGCCGCCTCGTGGCGCTGCATGGCGGCTTGATGACGCTGGACAGCCAGCCGGGGCAGGGCAGCACTTTTCACGTCTACCTGCCATTGCCCAGCCTGAGTGAGCGGCCGGCCTCGGCGCCAGAAACGGCGCAGCCCGTCTTGTTGTTGATTTCGACGACGGGGCAGCCCGCCGCCGAAATTGTCGAGATGAGCCAGCGGCTTGGACTGGCGATACGCCACGTGCAGGCCGGCGACGACCCCGACCTCGTGCTGGCAAACGTTCAACCTGCCGGGCTGGCCTGGGACCTTGCCAGCGCCGGGCCTGGCGATTGGGCCGTGGCGCATCACTTGCGTAATCACCCACGCTTGTGCCAGTTGCCCTTTATCCTTTACGGGCAGGAAAGGGATGGCGCGGCCCTGACCGTTGGCGTCACGAGCTTTATAGTCAAGCCGCTCAGCGGCCAGACGTTGCTCGAGACCATCCAGGCCGCGTGCCCGACGGAATACATTGGCCCTATTTTGATTGTGGACGACGACCCTGAGGCGCGCGCGCTTCACCAACAACTGGCGGCGCAAGGACTGCCGGGCTATTCTATTTGCACGGCCAATGATGGCGCGGGCGCTCTGGCGGTGATGGCAGAGCAGACCCCCAGCCTGGTCATTTTGGATTTGATGATGCCGGGGTTGGATGGGTTTGACGTGTTGGATCGGATGCGGGCTGACCCCCGGACGCGCCACGTGCCGGTCGTCATTCTGAGCAGCAAACTGCTCAACCTCGACGACGTCCGGCGGCTCGAACAACACGCCCGGGTTACGTTCCAAAGCAAGGGCATTCTGTCGGATGCAGAAGCCATTGCGGCGCTCAACCAGGCCTTGTTCGGCGCCGACACGCTGCCGCAGCACACCAGCACCCTGGTCAAGCGCGCTGTGGCCTATTTGCACCAAAACTATACGCGGCCGCTCGCGCGCTGGGAAATTGCCAAAGCGATTGGCGTGAGCGAAGACTATCTCAGCCGCCTGTTTCACCAGGAACTGGGACTTTCGCCGTGGGATTATATGAACCGCTACCGCATTTACCAGGCCAGGCTGTTATTGAGCAGCACAGACGAGAGTATCTGGTCAATTGCCCGCAAAGTCGGATTCAAAGACCGGGCTTATTTTAGCCGGGTATTTCATAAACTCACCGGCGTATCTCCCAAGTCATTTCGGGAACAGTCCGAAACGTAATGCTCCCGCTCTATTCCCTGGTTGCTCATAACGGTTTTGTCCATAGGTTGTGCGCCAAAATCCATGCCAGCCTTGCTATAATAGCTTGACACTATTAGGCATTACACAGATCAAGATAAGGAGCTTGAAATGAAATACTTTGCATCATTAGAAAGCCAACCAGGAATAAACCCTCTTCCCCACAACCCGTGCCGATTGCTGGATTTTAGCCTGCTCAAACTGGCGGCCGGAGAGCACTTGGCTTCCCAAACCGGCGAGCGTGAAGTGCTGGCGGTGATCCTGGGCGGCAAGGCTACCTTTGAAGCCGCCGGCAAGCGATTCGAAAAGGTCGGCGGGCGGCCGAATGTTTTTGCCGGCAAGCCGCACTCGGTCTATCTGCCGGCCGGCTGCGAGTATCGCATCATTGCAGAGGGGCCGGTTGAAATTGCCCTGCCCAGCGCCCCGAGCGATTTGAAGGCAGAGCCTTTCGTCATCTCTCCCCAACACGTGACCAATGGCGTGTGGGGCGCGGCCAACTTTAAGCGTTACTATCATCAGATTCTCACCGAGGCCGGCCAGCCCGACTTGCCCGCGCGGCGGCTGATTGTCGGCGAGACCTTTACCCCCAGCGGCAATTGGAGCACCTTTCCCCCTCACAAACACCAAGTAGACGACCTGCCCCGCGAGGCGTTTCACGAAGAAATGTATTTCTTCAAGGTCAATCCCCCCGATGGCTTTGGCATGTGCCATTATTATAATGACGAGGTAGAAGAAAACTTTACGGTGCGAGACAATACCATCATGATGGCCCCCACCGGCTACCACACGGTGGTCAGCGCGCCGGGATATACCACCTATTATCTGTGGTTCCTGGCCGGCGAGCACCGCGTGCAGGCCACGGTTGACGATCCCAAGTTGGGATGGGTGAGCCGCACCGTAAACATGTTGAAGGAGTTGGGGCACTGATGGGCATTTTGGATTCATTTCGCCTGGATGGAAAAGCGGCCCTGGTGAGCGGCGCAAGCCGTGGACTGGGGCAGGCGATGGCGCTTGGCCTGGCCGAAGCCGGCGCGGATATCGCTGGCCTGGACCTGCTCCCTTGCGACGAAACGCGCGCCCAGGTAGAGGCGCTGGGCAGGCGCTTTGTGCAGGTAGAGTGCAACTTGAAAGAGGCCAGCGTGGCCCAACTGAACGAGGTGGTGGGCCAGATAGTGCGCGACATGGGACGATTGGACATCCTGGTCAACAACGCCGGTATTATCCGCCGCGCGCCCGCGCTCGAGTTCAGCGAGCAAGATTGGGACGACGTGTTGCACATCAACCTCAAGGCGCTCTTTTTTCTTTCGCAGGCTGCGGCGCGCGTGATGGCGGACCGGGGCGGCGGCAAGATTATCAACGTTGCCTCCATGCTGTCTTTCCAGGGAGGAATTTTGGTTCCGTCGTATACCGCTGCCAAGAGCGGCGTAGCCGGGATTACGCGCGCGCTCGCCAACGAGTGGGCCGCCCGGCGCATCAATGTGAACGCCATCGCGCCCGGCTACATGGCCACCGATAACACCGCTCCCCTGCGCGCCGATCCGCAGCGCGCCCCCGCGATCCTGTCCCGCATCCCCGCGGGGCGGTGGGGCGAGCCGGCTGACCTGAAAGGTGTGGTCGTGTTCCTGGCCGCGGGCGCCTCGGATTATATGCACGGCGCGATTGTGCCCGTGGACGGCGGATGGCTGACCCGCTAAGGATGGATGGGATGAAAGTAGTGACTTTTGGCGAGATTATGATGCGGCTGTCGCCGCCGGGCGCTTTGCGCTTTGGGCAGGCCCGCTCGTTCGACGTCGTCTATGGCGGAGGCGAGGCCAACGTGGCTGTGTCGCTGGCTAACTTGGGCTTGCCGGTGGATTACGTCACCCGCCTGCCCAACAACGACCTGGGCGATGCGTGTATTCAATTCCTGCGCCAGTATGGCGTGGGGGTAGATAAAATTTCGCGCGGCGGCGAGCGGCTGGGCATTTATTTTCTCGAAGCAGGCTCGGCCCAACGCGGCAGCAAGGTTATCTACGACCGGGCCGGGTCGGCCATTGCCGCCATCCAGGCGGGGATGATTAACTGGCGCGAGGTTTTTAGCGGCGCCGGCTGGTTTCATTGGACCGGCATCACTCCGGCCATCTCGGAAGGTGCGGCGGCGGCTTGCCTTGAGGCAGCGCAGACGGCCAAGGATATGGGGCTGACGGTTTCGTGCGATTTGAACTATCGCAAGAACCTGTGGAAATGGGGCAAAAAGGCATCCGAGGTGATGCCCGATCTGGTGCGCTGCTGCGACGTGGCGGTGGGCAACGAGGAAGACGCCGACAAGGTATTTGGCATCAAGGCGACCGAGGCCGACGTGATAGCCGGCAAAGTCGAGGCAGCTTTTTTTGCCGACGTGTGCGGCGAACTGGCCCGGCGATTTCCTGGCCTGAAAACGATTGCCATCACCTTGCGCGGGTCACTGTCGGCCAGCCACAATACCTGGAGCGCGGTGGCCTGGCAGCAGGGCAACATGTACACCGCCCCGCAATACAACATCACGCCTATCGTGGATCGCGTTGGCGGGGGCGATAGTTTTTGCGCTGGCTTGATCTATGGGTTATGCACCTATCAAGACGTGCAGCAGGCGTTGAACTTTGCCACGGCGGCGTCTTGCCTCAAACACACCGTCCTGGGCGATTTTAATCTGGTCAGTGTGGCAGAGGTCGAAAAATTAATGAGCGGCGACGAGTCGGGGCGCGTGTCGCGCTGAGGGCGCGTGCCGCGCTGAGGGCGCGTGCCGCGCTGAGGGCGCGTGCCGCGCTGAGGGCGCGTGCCGCGCTGAGGCGAGAATCTGTCATTGCGAGGAGGCCACAGGCCGACGAAGCAATCTCGGTTTTGCCGCATGGAGATTGCTTCGCCGCTCTAGGCGGCTCGCAATGACACTTGGAGGAGATAAAACATGGCGCGTTATAGCAGGCTGCACGTTCTCAATACCATGATTGATCTGGGCCTGGTGCCTGTATTTTACAACCCCGATGTGGACATCAGCCAGCAGATTGTGGCCGCCAGCCAAAGCGGCGGCGCTCGTGTGGTCGAGTTCACCAACCGGGGAGATTTTGCCTTCCAGGTGTTTACGGCGTTGGCGCAACATACGGCTCGCAACCATCCCGCTGTCATTTTAGGAGTAGGCTCGGTTGTAGACGCGCCCACCGCGGCGATGTACATCGCCGCTGGAGCGAACTTTGTGGTGGGGCCTATGCTCAACCCCGAGGTGGCCCGGCTGTGCAATCGGCGCAAGATCGCCTACTTGCCAGGCTGTGGCAGCGTGTCCGAAATCTCGCAGGCCGAAGAATTGGGCGTCGAGATTGTCAAGATATTTCCCGGCGAGGCGGTGGGCGGGCCAGGCTTTGTCAAGGCCGTATTGGGGCCGTGTCCATGGACGCGTCTCATGCCCACTGGCGGCGTGGACGCCACAGAAGCGAGCATTCGAGCCTGGTTTGAGGCAGGGGTGGCTTGTGTGGGTATGGGGAGCAACCTGATCACAAAGAACTGGATGGCGGTGGGCAGTTCGGCGATTTCGGACAAGGCCGCGCAGGTGCTGGGCTGGATCAAGACGGTTCGGGCAGACATGGATAAACCCAAAGAACAATAATCTGTGTAGGGGCAGGTCTTGCACCTGCCCACACGGCGCAGGTCTCGCGCCTGCCCACACGGCGCAGGTCT
>CAZYXV010000020.1:67131-79797 GCA_964651475.1 uncultured Anaerolineae bacterium
CCTGCCCACACGGCGCAGGTCTTGCACCTGCCCACACGGCGCAGGTCTCGCGCCTGCCCACACGGCGCAGGTCTCGCGCCTGCCCACAAAGGCGACCGCAAGGGTTCGCCCCTACATTTTGAGACGATACAATAAGAGCTGGAGAGAAACACACGTATGACATACAAAAGGTGTCTGCCTGAAGAACGATACTTTGACCCCGAGCTGCGGCACGTTGCGCGCGAACTGTACGAGTCGGTGGCCGGCCTGCCGCTCGTCTGCCCGCACGGCCACGTGAGTCCCCGCCTCTTTGCCGACCCGGAGGCTACCTTTGGCACGCCCACCGAGTTGCTCATCACCCCAGACCACTATGTTTTCCGCATGCTCTATTCGCAGGGCATTTCGCTGGAATCGCTGGGCGTTCCCCGCATAGATGGCGGCCCGCTGGAACAGGATCACCGCAAAATATGGCAAATCCTGGCAGACAATTTCCATCTCTTTCGCGGCACGCCCACGGGCGTCTGGCTGGCCCACGAACTGAACATCGTTCTGGGCGTCGAGGAAAAACTGTGCGCCCAAACAGCGCAGCGCATTTACGATCAGATTGCAGAGCGACTCGCCTCGCCCGAGTTTCGGCCGCGCCGGCTTTTCGAGCGATTCAATATTCAAGTGCTGGCGACCACCGACGCCGCTACTGACACACTCGAACATCATCAAGCCATCCGCGCCTCGGGCTGGGCGGGGCGCATTATTCCTACTTTTCGGCCCGATGGCGTCGTCAACCTGGATAGTCCCGGCTGGCAAAGAAATACCGAGGCGCTGGGCGCCGCCAGCGGGATCGAGATTAATAGCTACGGCGCCTTTATTCGCGCCCTGGAAAATCGGCGCGCGTTTTTCAAGAGTATGGGCGCCACCGCCACCGACCACGCTGCCCAGACGGCCCACACCGAAGAACTGGCGGACCGCGAAGCCGAGGCGATCTTTCAACGCGCGTTGAGCGGCGCGGCGAGCGCCCAGGATGCGCTCCGCTTTACGGGCCACATGATTATGGAAAGCGCGCGGATGAGCATTGAGGATGGATTGGTGATGCAGTTCCACGTCGGCGCGTATCGCAACCATAACCCCTTAATCTTTGAGCGATTTGGCCTGGACAAGGGCGCCGATATTCCTATCCAGGGCGAGTTTACGCGCAGCCTGCGCCCCTTGCTGGCCAAATATGGAAACGATGCTCGATTGACGTTCGTCCTCTTTACGTTAGACGAGACCACTTGCGCGCGCGAGCTGGCGCCCCTGGCAGGCCACTATCCTGCCGTCAAACTCGGCCCGCCCTGGTGGTTTTACGACAGCCTCAACGGCATGACGCGCTATCTGGATAACGTGATAGAGACGGCAGGTTTACATAACACCGTTGGCTTTAATGACGACACGCGCGCTTTCCCCTCCATCCCGGCCCGCCACGACGTGTGGCGGCGCGCCAGCGCCAACTGGGTCGCTGGTCTGGTGATGCGGCGCATCGTAGACATGGACGACGCGCGCGAAATGATTCAAGATATGGCTTACCGCCTGGCCTGGCAAGCTTACAAATTCGGAAAGGAGTGATCCATGAGAGAAAGACTGGAACGATTAACCGGCTTTAAGGTTTATCCACACTCGACCGTCGAGACAAAGAACGCCACCTATTTCATGGTGCGGGGAGACAAAACGGAGGGTAAACGGCTCGGCATTCTGGGCGACGCTGCCGGTTTTGAAGGCGCGCGCCGCGAGCAAGACGGCGTGTTGATTTGCCGTCCTACCCCGACCAACGCCGCCGCGCTGCGCGCCCAGCTGGATTGGCTGCGCCCTGTGCCGTTGGGATTGCAGACCTCGGCCGGCCTGGGCGACCGGCTGGGACTGGCCACTCCCGGCCACGTGCAAGCGGTCCGCCACTTTCCCATCGCGCCGATTTTCGCCCAACAATCGGTGCGTGAAAACGCTCGCACCGGCCGCACGCCGCAGGGGGTGATAGATGATGCGATGTGGGGCATCTTTCAGGCGGGCTGGCGGGGGCCGTGGGGCGCTGACGCCGACCACCTAAAAACGACCGCAGATATAGATACCTTTGTGGCCGCTGGCTATACGTTTTATACAATTGACCCCGGCGACCACGTGGATAACGAGGCGCACACGGCCTCGCTAGACGTGCTGAAGGATAAAGTCTATGCCTTGCCGTGGGATACCTTGCATGATTCGCCGGACGGCCTGCACGAGCGTTATTTGAAGGGCGGTTTTGCGGTGGAGGGGCTGAGCGTGAATTTTGATCAGACCACCCTGGCGCGAGCGGCGGCCAAATATGGGCGGGCGATTATGCACACGGCGCACATGTACCGCCACCTGGTCAGTCAAATGAGAGAACGTCCCTTTGAGTTAGAAGTCTCGGTGGACGAGACCGAGACGCCTACCTCGCCGGCGGAACATTTCTTTATTGCCAGCGAGCTGGGACGCCTGGGAGTGCGTTGGGTGAGCCTGGCGCCGCGCTACGTGGGACGCTTTGAAAAGGGCGTGGATTATATTGGCGACCTGGCCGAGTTCAAGGTGGAATTGGCGCAGCACGCCGCCATCGCTCGCGTGCTGGGACCGTACAAGTTGAGCCTCCATTCCGGTTCAGACAAATTTAGCATCTACCCCATCGCGGCTGGCCTGACCCGCGGCCTGGTGCATCTCAAGACAGCGGGAACGAGTTACCTGGAGGCGCTGCGCACCGTGGCCCAGGTTGACCCGATGCTATTCCGAGAGATTCTGGCCTTTGCTCGCCAGCACTATGAAGTGGACAGGTTGTCTTATCACGTCTCGGCGCAATTGGATAGGGTCCCCGCGCCAGATGCCCTGGATGATGCAGCCTTGCCGGGTGTATTGGACCAGTTCGATGCCCGGCAGGCGGCGCACGTGACTTTTGGCTCGGCGCTGGCTCACTTTGGCGAGCGGCTGCTGGGCGTGCTGCTGGAGCACGAAGAGGTTTATAACGCTTTGCTAGAGGCGCACTTTAAGCGGCATCTATCCCCTTTTAGGAGCATTGGCGTCAACTGAAATGTTTTAGGAGAGACGGTGGATGAACCAGAACTATATGACCGAGCTTTTTGGCCTGCAGGGCAAGGTCGCCGTTGTGACCGGCGGCGGCGGGGTGTTGTGCGGCGCGATGAGTATGGCGCTGGGGCAGGCCGGCGCCAGGGTGGCCGTGCTCGACCTTTTCCCCGAGGCGGCGCAAAAGGTGGTCGAGCGACTCAAGGCCAATGGCGATGATGCCATCGCCATCAAGTGCGACGTGTTGGACAAGGCGAGCATCGAGGCCGCCCGAGACACAGTGATGGGCGCGTTTGGCCGGGTGGACATTCTCGTCAACGGCGCAGGGGGCAACAAAAAACAGGCCACCACCAGCGCCGAGCTGCCCTTTTTTGACCTGCCGGCCGACGCCGTGCAGGGGGTGTTCAATCTCAACTTTATTGGAACCTTGCTGCCTTGCCAAATTTTTGGGCGCTTGATGGCCGAGCAAAAACATGGCGTCATTCTCAATATTTCTTCAATGAATGCCTTTCGTCCCCTCACGCGCATTCCGGCTTACTCGGCGGCTAAAGCGGCCGTGAGTAATTTCACCCAATGGTTAGCGGTCCACATGGCCCAAGAATACTCGCCCAACATTCGCGTGAACGCCATCGCGCCCGGCTTTTTCTTGACCGAGCAGAACCGCTTTTTGTTGACCGACGAAGCGAGCGGCGAGCTGACGCCGCGCGGCCAAACCATTATTAACCATACCCCTATGGGCCGCTTTGGCAGCCCTGAGGATTTGGCCGGCGCGCTGCTGTGGCTTCTTTCACCAGCCTCTTCGTTTGTCACCGGCATTGTCTTGCCGGTGGATGGGGGCTTTAGCGCATTTAGCGGTGTGTGAGCGACCGTAAAGGCAGTACCGGTTCGCCCGCAGTTCAACTGCGGGCGGAACAAGGCGGTGTGTGAGCGACTGTAAATCAATTTTTGAACACGTGGAGGTAAACAATGTCTGGAGCGGATATCGGCCTCGTCGGCCTGGCGGTGATGGGGCAAAACCTGGTGCTGAACATGGACGAGCACGGCTTTACAGTGGCGGTGTACAACCGCACTGTATCCAAAGTGGATGAATTCATCGAGGGTTCAGCACGCGGAACCAAGGTCATTGGCGCGCGCTCAATTGAAGAGCTGGTCGGCGCGCTCAAGAGACCTCGCCGGATAATGCTGATGGTCAAGGCAGGCCAGGCCGTAGACGATTTCATTGATCTGCTCATTCCGCACCTGGAGCAAGGCGACATTATCATTGACGGCGGCAACTCGAACTATAACGACACAATTCGCCGCACTCGCTATGTCGAGTCGAAAGGCCTGCTCTACATTGGCACCGGCGTTTCTGGCGGCGAGGAGGGCGCCCGCCACGGGCCGTCCATCATGCCGGGCGGCTCGCCCGCCGCCTGGCCGCACGTCAGGCCAATCTTTCAGGCGATTGCGGCCAAGGTGGCCGGCGGCGCGGAAGAGCGGGCGGCGGCCCCGTGTTGCGATTGGGTGGGCGAAGATGGCGCCGGCCATTACGTCAAGATGACGCACAACGGCATCGAGTACGGCGATATGCAGCTCATCTGCGAATCTTATCACCTGATGAAAGAGGGTGGGGGGCTGAGCCACGACGAAATGCATACGGTCTTTGCCGAGTGGAACAAGGGCAAGCTGGATTCTTATCTGGTCGAGATCACCCGCGACATTCTCGGCTTCAGGGACGAGGATGGACAGCCCCTGGTGGAAAAGATCCTGGACAGCGCCGGCCAAAAGGGCACTGGCAAGTGGACGAGCATCTCGGCGCTGGACACGGGCATTCCCCTCACGCTGATTACGGAAGCCGTGCTGGCGCGCTGCCTGTCGGCGATCAAGGACGAGCGCGTCGTAGCCTCGCAAGCGCTGAGCGGCCCCCAGCCTGGCTTTGACGGCGACAAGCAAGCGTTTGTCAACGACATCCGAGACGCGCTGTATGCCTCCAAGATCATGTCGTATACCCAGGGCTATATGCTGATGCGGGCCGCGGCCTCCGAGTACAAGTGGAACCTGAATTACGGCGGCATTGCCCTGATGTGGCGCGGCGGCTGCATCATCCGCTCGGCCTTTTTGGGCAAGATCAAGCAAGCGTTCGACAAGAATCCCAACCTTACCAACTTGTTGCTCGACGATTATTTCAAGACAGAGGTCGAGGCGGCCCAGCCAGGCTGGCGGCGCGTGGTGGCCCGCGCCGCCCAGATGGGCATTCCCGTCCCGGCCATGGCCAGCGCGCTGGCCTTTTACGACGGCTATCGGCGCGAGTGGCTGCCAGCCAATTTGCTCCAGGCCCAGCGCGACTATTTTGGCGCGCACACTTACGAGCGCGTTGACAAGCCGCGCGGCCAGTTCTTTCACACCAACTGGACCGGGCGCGGGGGCGACGTGACTTCGGGCGCGTACACGGCATAGAGGAGGGCAACATGAAGTACAGTCTGAATATCCGCGACGCCTCGCAAGGCGCGTTGGACCTGGTATCACTTGGCGCTCTCGTCCATCGCCTGGACCCGGGCGTCATTCCCTTCCGCAAGGCGTCCGAGTGCAAGATTCACGTCAGCGGCGGCGAGTTTAACGTGGCGGCTAACCTGGCCGATTGCTTTCGCTTGCAAACAGGCATCGCCACCGCAATGGTAGATTATCCCATCGGCGATTTGATTGCCGAGCGGGTGAGGGCAATGGGCGTCAGGCCCTTTTACAAGCGCTTTAAACACAACGGCGTGAATGGCCCCAACATGGCCACCGTTTACAGCGACCGGGGACAGGGGGTGCGCGCTCCGGTTGTGTTTTACAATCGCTCGAACGAGGCGGCGGCGCAGCTCAAGCCCGGCGATTTTGACTGGGGCGCGATTTTCGCCGGCGGCGTGCGCTGGTTCCACAGCGGCGGCATCTTTGCGGCGCTATCGGAAACGACCGGCCAGGTGATCGTCGAAGGCATGCGGGCCGCCAAGGCCGCTGGCGCGGTCACATCCTTTGACCTGAACTATCGCGCCAAGCTGTGGAATATCTGGGGCGGCCACGAGCGCGCCTTGTCCGTCATCAAGCGCATCGTGGAAAATGTGGACGTCCTCGTCGGCAATGAAGAAGACCTGCAAATGGGTCTCGGCATCCCAGGCCCCGAGGTCGCCGCCAAATCCAAGCTCGACCCCAGCGCGTTCTTTGGGATGATTGACCAGGTGGTAACCAAATACCCGCAAGTCAAAGTTGTCGCCACGACGCTGCGCGAGGTGCACTCGACCAACCGGCATAGCTGGGGCGCGGTAGCCTGGATTGACGGCAAGACATACGTTTCGCCAACCTGTGAGCTGGACGTTTACGACCGCGTGGGCGGCGGGGACGGGTTCGCGTCTGGATTCTTTTACGGGCTGTTGGCAGGCGAGCCGGAAGAAGAGGCCGTCAAGCTGGGCTGGGCGCACGGCGCGCTTTTGACGACCTTCCCCGGCGATACGACCATGGCCACCGTGGAGCAGGTGAGGGCGTTTGCCCAGGGTGGATCGGCGCGCATCCAACGCTAATCTGGCCGATGAAGGGCAGTATTACAAATCTTGCTAGTTTGCCCGCAGTTGAACTGCGGGCGGAACAAATTTAGGGGCGTACATGATTGGTATGGGATATTCCGACGGCGTCATGCAAGAAGACGAGATACGCGAGCTGGTCAACCTGGCACTGGCCCGGTGCGACCTGGATGGCAAGCGGGTGTTGATCATTATTCCAGACAGCACCCGCACCGCGCCCATCCCCTTAATGTTTCGCCTGTTTCACCAGGCGCTTGAGAAACGCGCCGCCGCGCTGGACTATATGGTGGCGTTGGGCACACACGCGCCGATGAGCGACGATGCGCTCAACGCGCTGGTGGGTGTCACGGCGCAAGAACGCGCCACAACCTACCGTGACGTGCGCATCTTTAATCACCGCTGGGACCAAAAAACGGCGTTGAGCACAATCGGCGTTATCCCCAGCGCAGAGATTGAGCAAATCACCGGGGGGATGCTCATCCAGGATGTGCCCGTCGCCATCAACCGGATGATTTTTGACTATGACCAGCTCATCGTGTGCGGGCCGGTCTTTCCCCACGAAGTCGTCGGGTTTTCTGGCGGCGCCAAATACTTTTTTCCCGGCATCGCCGGCCCGGAGCTGATTAACTTTACGCACTGGCTGGGCGCGCTCATCACCAACATGCAGGTGATCGGCATCCGCGAAACACCTATCCGGGCCGTGATTGATCGCGCGGCGGCTTTTATAGGCGTGCCCCAACTCTTTTGCAACCTGGTTGTCACCCACCAGGGCCTGGCCGGCCTTTACATCGGTTCTTACGAACAAGCCTGGCCCGAGGCGGCCCGGCTTTCGGCGCAGCGCCACATTTGCTACGTTGACAGGCCCTTCAAGCGCGTGCTTTCCGTCATGCCCAAGATGTACGACGACATCTGGACGGCGGCCAAGGGCATGTACAAGATGGAACCGGTGATCGCCGATGGCGGCGAGGTGGTGATTTATGCGCCGCACATTGACGAGATCTCGTACACGCACGGCAAAATCCTGGACGAGATTGGCTATCACGTGCGCGATTATTTCGTCAAGCAGTGGGATCACTTCAGGCGCTATCCCTGGGGAGTGCTGGCTCACTCGACCCATCTGCGCGGCGTGGGCAGCTATGACGCGGAGCGGGGCGTGGAGCGGCCCCGCATCCAGGTGACGCTCGCCACAGCCATTCCAGAGGAACGCTGCCGGCGTCTCAACCTCGGCTACCTCGACCCGGCCACGCTCAACCCGGAAGAATGGGCCGGACGCGAGGAAGAGGGAATTCTGGTGGTGCGCAAGGCCGGCGAGATGTTGTACAGGCTGGCCGGCTGAGGTTTTACAATGCAGAAATACGCCAGTGTCATTGGCTTTGACGATGCGCCGTTTCCCAAAGATCACGTGGGGAATGTAAAGGTTGTGGGCGCAGTGTATGCTAAATTGCAGTTGCACGGCGTCTTGATTGGCAAAGTAGAAAAAGATGGGCTTGACGCGGCAGACAGGTTGGTAACACTCGTTGGGCAATCCAAATTTGCTCCAACTCTTCACTTGATTATGCTTCAAGGCATTACGCTGGCAGGCTTTAACGTCGTGGATGTTTTCTCCATGCACGAACGGCTCAATCTTCCGATCTTGGTGGTCTCTCGCAAGCTTGCCGATATGGAGGCCATAAAAGATGCTCTCCAAAAAGTACGCGGCGGGCAAGAAAAGTGGGCCGTGATTGAGCGGCTCGGCCCCATGGAACCCGCCGGGCGAGTTTACGTTCAACGGGTGGGGCTGACACTGGAACAAGCGGCGGACATTGTAAAGCAATTTACCGTGGAGGGGCATTTGCCCGAGCCGTTGCGAGTCGCCCACCTGATTGCGGGAGCGGTGGCAGAGGGGCAAAGCCGGGGACGGGCGTGAAATATTGAAAGAACTGGTCAAGCGAGAATTGCTTCAAGCAATCAAATATTTTATCGAGCGTCAGTGTCTAGTAGCGCAGGCCATGCTCGAAATGGGACTGGATTTAAAAGAGGTTGGCAAATATGGGGCAGTAGCATGGGTTTCGTACAAAGACGCTTTTTTCTTTTGTCGTCATCTGGAGTGGCAACTCGATTCGCTGGAGAGACAGGGTAAGCTGCAGTGTACCCGACAATGGGTGCAACAATCGTCTCTCGATGTAGCGATAAATCTATTGGTACGAGAGATGCGTGACGAAGGATTGATAAATGCAGACTGGACATTGCCCATTACAACGGGGCACGATGTGGATGAGGTTGTAGACGGCAACGTCGCTTGACACACGCTGATGTCAGGCGGCACAGTCTCCGCCCGCAGTTCAACTGCGGGCGGAACAAGTCAGACTATGCATACGATAGACAAGTTGGTAAACGCAATTATAAAGATACAGCCACTCGTCCCGAAAGTGCTAATTGGGTGTGTGGTCATTATTGGGGGTGTGATAGGACTTTTCACTGCCTATTTGAAAATTAACCAGGCAAGCTGTGTTGGTTTAGCGCAAGCCGCAGAATTTAGATCAGGTTTAAAATTTGGTGGCTACCTCGTATCTCCTGATGGGAAATATATTGTTGCGTGGAGGAACGGAAGCTATACCTGCAACGCTACCGCTTTTATGGTATGGACATGCGACGGCGCCCAGTTGTTCGAACACTCCTCAGGAGCGTTCGATGTTCTGGGCTGGCAGACCGATGGACGATTGCGAGTTCGTTATTATGGAGGCGTATGTGGAGTAAGACTGCTTGAAGAAAATCTTTTGTATTTGTTTGACCCTCAGACTCGCGAATGGCTATCTCAACCAGAAAGTGTGGTACTAATCGCATACTCTGGCAATTCCATTGATAGGGGGGATGATGTTTCTGCCTATTATGGTCTATCTGTGGAAGAATTATCGTCACTGTTGTCTAAAGGACAATCTGACATTACATCGCTTAGAATATACGGCGATCAACTGGTAGAGTTACCCCCAGAAATTTACGCGCTGCCTAACCTTACCGAGTTGTACATTATTGGTTATAAGCAACCCAAGACGTTATCACCGCAGATAAATCAACTGACCAATCTTACGGTGTTGGACCTCCGCCGAAATCATTTGACAGATTTACCTATTGAAATATGGCAGTTGACGCGTCTCAAAAAGTTGAACCTTGGTGGAAATCAATTGACGAGTTTGCCACCTGAAGTTAGTCAGCTGACCAATCTCATGGAACTAAATTTTGGTGGAAATCAATTGACAACTTTGCCGCCTGAAATTGGTCAGTTAACACGTCTCACAAAGCTCACCCTAGGGCAAAATCAGGTGGAAAAACTGCCACCTGAAATTGGCCAACTAACAAATCTCGCAGAATTGGATCTGGGTGAAAACCAATTGACGACTTTGCCATCTGAAATTGGCCAACTAGAGAATCTGAAATCGCTAGCTCTTAGAAACAATCGGCTAAGAATATTGCCCTCTGGAATTGGCCAGTTGACTAACCTTGTGTCATTGGATATGGGTGGCAATCCATTGGAGACGCAGCATTGAGTAACCTGTGATAGTAACAACTTGTCGTAGAGGCGTTCCAATCGTCATCAGCAGTAGCAGTTGCGAATTTGATAGGATACATTGGAGGGGAAAGACAAACATGCAACAAGAACAGCCAGAAGCTCAAACCCGCGTGACCGACCAACCGTGGTCGGTTCGGATGGCCGACTCGGTAATCCAGCGGCATCCCCCTTTGTCGGCCAGGTGGCATTACGAATACGGATTGATGCTCAAGTCGCTTGAGCACGTGTGGCGCAAGACGGGCGACGAGCAGTACTGGCGCTATATCCTCAAGACCATGAACCAATTCGTGGACGCGCGAGGCAATATTCGCTCGTATCGCATCAACGAATATAATCTCGATCAGATCAATCCCGGCAAGCTGCTGTTCCCTCTGTACCACGTCACCGGCGACGAACGCTACAAAAAAGCCATCTACCACCTGCGCGAGCAATTGCAGGGCCAGCCGCGCACCAAAGAGGGAGGGTTCTGGCACAAGGAGATTTATCCTTACCAGATGTGGCTGGATGGCATTTACATGGCGTCGCCGTTCTATGTCGAATTTGCCAGGACCTTTAACGAGCCGGCCATATTTGACGACGCGGCTTTTCAAATCATGACCATTGCCAAACACACCCGCGACGCTAAAACCGGCTTGTACTACCACGGCTGGGACGAAAGCAAACAGCAGCGCTGGGCCAATCCCGAAACGGGCTGCTCGCCGCAATTTTGGGGGCGCGCGATAGGGTGGTTCGCGATGAGCCTGGTAGACGTGCTGGATCATTTTCCTCAAGACCACCCCCGGCAAAACGACATCGTCGCCATTCTCCAAGATGTGATAGAGGCCGTGGCGCGCGTCCAGGAGCCGCGCAGTGGCTTGTGGTATCAGGTGCTCGATCAAGGTGAGCGAAAAGGCAATTACCTGGAGGCGTCTGGCTCGTGCATGTTTGTGTATGCCATTGCCAAAGCCATCCGGCAGGGCCACATAGACGGCAAGTACATGGACGTGGCGCGGCGAGGATACGACGGCGTTCTTCAACACCTGATTCAGGTCAACGCGCTGGGCCAGGTGAACCTTGAAAAGATTTGCGTCAGCGCCGGGCTGGGCGGAATTCCCTACCGGGATGGCTCGTACGAATACTATATCGGCGAAAAAATCGTGCCCAACGATTTAAAAGGCGTTGGAGCGTTTATCCTCGCCGCCGTCGAAATGGAAACGGTTTGACGCGGGCGGCCCTAGTCGGCCTCATGCGCCCGCCCGCGACGGCCTGTTCGAACGCGGGTCGCGCACCATCCAATGGAGGCCCAGCGCCGTCAACAGCCCCCCAAGCGCCGATACCAGAAAGGCAGCCGGATAACCGGCGGCGTCAACGATCCAGCCGCTTATCAGCGGCGCCAGGATGGCGGCAGGAGCAGTAAGCGTGTTTGCCAATCCAATGTAAGCGGGCCGCTCGGCCTCTGCGCCAAACTCTAACGTCATGGTTAACCCAAGTGTTGTGAAAGCGACGTTGGCGACGCCGGCCAGGGTGAACACGATATAAAACCCCCATGCCTCTGACGCCCCGCAGGCCAACAGCGCGCTGGCTATGGCAGCCGCCGCGCCAATTTCCATCACCGCGCGATGGCTCCAACGGTCGCCCAGCCACCCCATAATAGGATTAGCCGTGATCTGCGCCGCCAGGAATACGCCGCCCATCACACCGGCGGCGCTGGCGCTGGCGCCGTGGTGGCGCACCGCATAGATGGTGTAAAACGCGAACGAGCTGACTGCCATCTGCGCGAGCAGCCGCGTTACCAGGAACCACCGAAAGTTTGCATCGCGCCGCAAAATCACGCCAAGGTCGCTCCAGAACGCGCCACGACTTATGCCCACGTCCTTGGGGGGAGTGGCCTGCTCGCGCGTGAGCGAGAGGAACGCCAAAGAAACGCCCATAAAGACGCTGGTTAGCAAAAAGCACACGGTGAAATTGAACGGTGCATCTAACTGCTCCAAGAGAATGCCGGCAATCACGGCGCTGGCGCTGGCCAGCAGGTTAGCCGCCGCCGCCTGGATTCCAAAAAAAGAGCCGCGATGTGGGGGTGGAATAATTTTGCTGATCATGCTCTGCCAGGCGTTCGCCGCCAGGCCGCCTCCCAACCCCTGCCAGATCAGCAAACCAAAGGTAAGCCACAAGGCCGCGCCGGGCTTTAACACCGGCAAGAACCACGCCACAGCCGCCAGCCCTAAGAAGGGCACGCGTTCCTGAATCGTCATCAAAACAACCATTGGTTTGTAGCGGCGCAGGCGGGCGACGGGGTAGGCCATAAAGAGTTGAGGGAGTTGCCAACCCACGTTGCGAATCGCCGGGATCAACCCGATGAGAACGACCGAGTCAGTCAAGGTGCTGACAAAAAGGGGCAAAATCGTGACAAACGAGGCAAAGCCCATCGCCAGCCCGAAAAAGCTGCCGTCAAACACATTCACAATAAAGTTGTAACGCAAGTGTTTATAAGGTCGTTCCATCGCCATAATAACGCTATACTGCACGCGGTCATAAATTGCAATTTTTCACAATCCTGTCATTGCGAGC
>CAZYXV010000021.1:0-27319 GCA_964651475.1 uncultured Anaerolineae bacterium
CCTCATTACTTGGAATTCTGCCTGGCTCCAATTCGCTTAAGAGAACGAATTTTAAAGTATATGTGCCGGCCGGAGAAGTATCATACATCTCGGAGTGAGCAATAGCGTTATGAAACCAATAATCGAGGGGAAAGCTTTCACAAAATGGGTGCTTGGCATCCACAGTCACCCGCCGAAAAGACATGTCGTCTGCTGAATGAGTTTTTTCGTCTGCCAATTGTGTTACGTTACCTTGTGAGTCAGTCCGCTCTATGAAAATGATAAAATCGCCGTATGGGCGCTTTGTCTTCGTTACCCACGCACAATCGCCAAGTACCTGGAGCATCGTGGTGATAGTAACTGGTTCACTTGGAAGATAGATTGATTTGTCGAGTTCAACTGACAATTGCAGGTTGCAGCCAGGCGAGCCAGGTACAGGTATCAAGGGGCCACCAGAAGCCGGCCGCCACAGCACTTGTGGTCCAACATACACAATCGCGATGCTCAGTAAGAGCAGGACAACTGCGCTGGCCCATATCCTGCGTTTCAGGTCGTCGTGAATGTTCATAGGCTCCAATAACTTTTCTAAGCTGGGAGTTGCTACGGGCAGCCAATCCTTAATACACCCATGTAGTTGTGACGCCAGAGCATGGCAAAAGCCAGTGTAGCTGTGCCAGGAGCATAGTCCGAAGGCGGAACAAGTGAGCGAGTGTCGGCTCATTTGCACTTGGCGCAATAGCCGCTCAGAGACAGAGTCACCTCCGTAACCCGAACCCCTTCTCGCTCGCTCAACTCGCCCGTTATCGCTTGCAGTTGGGGCGCTTCAAATTCAATCACACGCCCGCACGCGAGGCAGGTGAAATGATAGTGGGGAGAGGCCGACATGGCTTCAAAGTGCGCGTGTTCTTCCCCCAATTTGTGTTCCTCCACCAACCCCATGTCCTTTAGCAACGCCAGCGTCCGGTAAACCGTCGCCAGCCCGATGTTGGGGTCGCGCGCTTTGGCCTGACTGTAGAGCGTTTCCGCGTCCAGGTGTTCGTTGCTCTCGTTCAGTATGTCCATCACCAGGCGCCGTTGGCGGGTCAAGCGGCGGCGCTCAGCGCGCAGAGCTTGTGAGAATCGTTCCTCGTCGGTCATAATTCACCTGTTGATGACGACCATTGTAGCACAATATAAACAATCTGTGGTGGATTGCCTGGCATTTCTGTCGCCTTTTCCGTTTGACGCTTGCCCTGTGAGCGGCTATACTTGCCCATGATATGGCTAACCCGGCGACAGAAAAGCAACTTGTACGCATGGTCAATACTGTGCGCGTAGAGCTAGGCGTGGCAGTGGGCGCTGGCCTGCTTGCTGGCATGTTGGCTATTGGGCAGGCGCATTATCTAAGCCAGATTATCCATGGCGTTTTCCTTCACGGCCAATCGCTGGGCGGCGTGCGGATATTGCTGGCGGCTCTATTTGCCGCCGGCCTGGCGCGCGCCGGCCTGATTGGGTGCAGCGCGATTGCCGCTCACCGCGTCGCCGGCAGGATCAAAACCAGGCTGCGCGAGCGCCTGTTTGCTCACTTGCTCGAACTTGGGCCAGCCTATACGCGCGGCGAAGAGAGTAGCGGCGAACTAGCCAACACCATCACCGAAGGCATCGAGGCGCTGGATGCCTACTTTAGCCAATACCTGCCGCACGTGGCGCTGGCGGTGTTGGTGCCACTCGCCATCTTGTTTTTTGTTTTTCCGCTTGATATTATCTCCGGCCTGGTGTTGCTGCTCACCGCGCCGCTCATTCCCGTTTTCATGATTTTGATCGGCAGCCTGGCGGACGCCTTGACGCGGCGGCAATGGACAACGCTCAGCCGGATGAGCGCCCATTTTTTAGACGTGCTGCAAGGGCTGACCACACTCAAGCTGTTTGGCCGCAGCCGGGAACAAGCCCAGACGATTGGACAAATCACCGATCAATTTCGCCAGGCGACAATGAGCGTACTGCGCGTGGCGTTTCTTTCGGCGCTGGTGCTGGAGATGGTGGCCACTCTCAGCGCGGCATTGGTGGCAGTTGAGATAGGACTGCGCCTGCTCTACGCCCGGCTGTCCTTCGAGCAGGCTTTTTTTGTGCTGCTGCTGGCGCCGGAATTTTACCTGCCGCTCAGGACACTGGGCGCGCGCTTTCACGCGCGCGCGGCGGCGACGGCGGCAGCGCAGCGCATTTTTGAAATATTAGAGAGTAGACAAGCAGGCAAGGAGCAAGTAGACAAGGAGATCAATGTTGCCCTGCCGGCCTGCCAGCCTATCGCCTTGTCTTTCGATAATGTTTACTATGCTTACGGCGATGGCCGGCGTCCGGCGCTGGATGGTGTCTCTTTCCAGGTCGCCGCGGGTCAGAGGGTGGCGTTGGTTGGCCCCAGCGGCGCGGGCAAGAGCACGGTGGCCCATTTGCTCTTGCGCTTTATCGAGCCAGCGCCGGGAAGCATCGTGGTGAACGGCGTCCCGCTGCACACGTGGCCCGCCGCCGCCTGGCGCGCACACGTGGCCTGGGTGCCGCAACACCCTTACCTGTTCAACGCGAGCGTGGCCGAGAACATTCGCCTGGCCCGGCCAGGCGCCAGCCTGGAAGAGGTGAGGCGAGCCGCCCGGCAGGCTCACGCGCACGAGTTCATCCAGGCTTTGCCGCAAGGTTACAATACCGTGATTGGAGAACGCGGCGCGCGCTTGAGCGGCGGAGAGGCGCAGCGCATCGCCCTGGCGCGAGCATTTTTAAAAGATGCCCCCCTCCTCATTTTGGACGAGGCTACTTCTCACCTGGACCTGAAACACGAAAGCCTGATGCGGCAGGCCACAGAACGCCTGGCCGAGGGCCGCAGCGTGTTGATTATCGCTCACCGCCTCAGCACTGTTCAACGCGCTGATCAGATCATAGTGATGGAAGCCGGCAAGGTATCAGGATGTGGAACACACCCATCGCTCGTGCTTCAAAATGATCTTTACCGCCGCCTGCTCGCCGCCTATGGCGATGAGGAGCCAATTGTTACTGATCAACAACTGCCCTCCAACCTCCAACCTCCAATCTCCATTCCCCAACCTCTAATCCCCGATCTCCCTCCTCCAACCTCCAATCCCCATCCCCCATTCACCCGCCTCCTTCAACTTGCCGCGCCGTTCTGGCCCTGGGTGCTGCTGGCGGTCATGTTAGGCTTTCTCACCATCGCCAGCGGCATTGGCCTGATGGCAGCCTCGGCATTCATCATCGCCAGCGCGGCGCTGCATCCTTCCATCGCCGATTTGCAAATCGCCATTGTGGGCGTGCGCTTTTTCGGCGTCGCGCGCGGCGTCTTGCGTTACCTGGAGCGTTACGTTTCTCACCAGGCCACGTTTCGGCTGTTGGCCCGGACGCGCGTTTGGTTTTATCGGGCCGTAGAGCCGCTGGCGCCGGCGCGCTTGATGCAATATAAAAGCGGCGACCTGTTGACCCGCATCGTGGCCGATATCGAAACGCTGGAGCACTTTTACGTGCGCGTTATCGCGCCGCCGGCAGCGGCAATATTGGTTGGCGTGGTGATGTGGGTCTGGATGTCTGGCGTGAGCGCGAGCCTGGCTGCAGCGTTTGCTCTGTTACTGCTGCTGGCTGGCGTGGGCACGCCGCTGTTGACGCACGTACTTGGGCGCGGACCAGGGAAACGGCTGATTGTCGTTCGCTCCGAGTTGAACGCGGCCCTGGTAGATAGCGTCCAGGGGATGGCCGACCTGCTCGCCTTTGGGCAGGAAGCGGCGCAATCGCGCAAGGTGCGAGGCCTGAGCCGCGACATGGCGGCCTTGCAGGAACAGATGGCGTGGATCGGTGGATTAAAAGACGCGCTGAGCAATTGGCTTGCCAGTCTTGCGGCGCTGCTTGTGCTGCTGTTAGCCATTCCGCTCGTCAGCCAGGCGCAGATCAGCGGCGTATACCTGGCCGTGCTGGTGCTGGCGGCGTTATCCAGTTGTGAGGCCATATTCCCCTTGCCGCTGGCCGCGCAATACCTGGAAAACACCCTGCAAGCCGCCCGGCGCTTGTTCGACATTGTGGACGCGCAGCCCGCCGTGATTGATCGGCCTGGACTCCAACCTACAGATACGTGCTACAGAGAAAGAGCCGGCGAGATTCGCTCTACACCGAACGTGGATTTGGTTGTGGAGAATTTGGGCTTTCGCTACGCGCCAGATGATGCGCCCGCGTTGGATGGGGTCAGTTTTACTGTGCCCGAGGGCGGGCGGCTGGTGATTGTAGGACCAAGCGGCGCGGGCAAGACGACGCTCGTCAACCTGCTGTTGCGCTTTTGGGATTACGAGCAGGGGCAAATTATCTTGGGCGGGCGCGAGCTGCGCCAGTACCGCCAAGAGGAAGTGCGCCGCTTGATTAGCGTGGTGGCGCAGAACACCTATTTGTTCAACGCCACCATAAAAGAAAACCTGCTCGTGGCCCGAGCGGATGCCAGCCAGGCTGACCTGGAACGGGCCGCCCGGCAAGCGCACATCCACAATTTCATTCAATCGCTGCCGCAAGGGTACGACACCTGGGTCGGCGAGCACGGCCTGCGCCTCAGCGGCGGCGAGCGCCAACGGCTGGCGATTGCGCGCGCGCTCCTCAAAGATGCGCCGATCCTGATCCTGGACGAGGCCACAGCCAACCTGGACGCCGTGACAGAGCGGGAAGTGCTGCGGGATATTCGCACGTTGATGGAGGGGCACACGACGCTCGCCATCGCGCATCGCCTGGCGGGATTGGAGGATGCCGACGAAATCCTCGTGTTGCAGGCGGGGCGAGTGGTCGAGCGGCGAAAAAGCTCCCGCAGATTTGTGACTGCGGGAGCTTGATCTCGGCCGTTCTTTTAGTGCCAACTTGGCACGGTGAGCTTGACTTCGAGATCAGTCGAGCCGTCGAACCGTGCGCTTATATTGACGCCAATGATCAGCTAGCCTGTTCCGGCGGTTTGCCGGGTTGATCAGCGCCGGGTATTTCTGGCTCGGGCGGCGACGTTGGCTTGAAAGGCGGCTCCTCGGGCGCTGCGCTTTCCGGCGCGGGTTCTACGGGTGCAACGACCGCGGCAGGTTCGGCGGGCGCTTCCTCCGGTAATGCCGGGGGCGGCGTCACTTCGGGCGCGGGAATGGGCGGCGGCGCAATGTGTGGCTTTTCAGGCTCTAGGATGCCGGGCAGTGGCGGTTCCGGCGGCGCAATAGAGCCAGGCGCCGGAATAACGGGCGGCGCCGGAGGCCGCGGGCGGCTGGGAGGCGCAGGCGGCACACCGGGGATATAGGTTTGGGTGCCAAAGCGCGTCAAGATGACGGCGCCCAACCCGGCCGGCGCCAGAATGAGTACAAGCAGTCCACCTATACAAGGAAGGGCCGACAGCAGCGTGATCAGCCCCGTGCCAATGGCAGCGGCGGCGAGCAGGCTTGGGTTCCTGACGTTGAGCATATCCAATATCCGCTGGCCAATCAGCGTGCCTGCCACAAACCACCCATACAAGCACGCCGCGGCGATGGCGATGGCCAGCACCGCCGACAAGAGCAGCCCTACCACGCCAATGCAAACAATCACCAAAATGGCCGAGATGACCGTGAGTGCGGCCAGCGCCATAGCGGCGACCAGCGCAGACAGCATTCCCACCAGCCAACTGGTGGCTGCCGCCTCGGTCATAGCCCGCATGGCGCGCGTGGTGGGAACCGGCCACAGCGTCACCAGCAGCATGGCCAGCACCGCCATAATCAGCATCGAGGTAAAGGCTCCAAAGATGTCGGCAATCGTGTCAAACGGATTAAAGCGCCACCACCGCGTTGCGGGCCGCACGGGGGGGATGACGATGGGCGGCACTGCCCCGCTGCTCACTTCACCGTGGATGATGGCGCCCTCATCTTGCTGAACCGAGCCGCCCACGCGCATCAGATCGCCGCCTATGTTGGCGCCTGAGCGCAGCCGGGCTGATCCGCCAATCATGACCAGGTTGCCATCCACGCGCCCCGAGATGTCGGCGCTGCCGCCGATGACGGCCACATCGCCATTCACGCGGCTGCCAGAGTGCAAGGTGGCCACGCCGCCAAAGACGACCAGGTCGCCGCGCAGCCGTTCATCCTCCCGCAACTCGTAGCTGCCGCCAAAAACCACGCGTCCGTCGTCCCCCCCAAATTGAGCGCCTCCTTCAGGCATAGGCGGCATGGTGGGCATGGGTGGCATAGTTGGCAGCGGCGGCATGGTCGGCAGCGGGGGCATGGTGGGCAGTGGAGAGACAACCTGCACAGGCGTCGGCGGCGATAGCGGGGTATAAGTCGGCAGTGGTGTGTAAGTTGGCAGCGGCGTATAGGTTGGCTGCGGCGTGAAAGTAGGTACAGGCGTCGCTGTCGCGGCGATGGTGGCCGTAGCCCGCTGTGCAGGGGGCAGATCGCCGGCCAATGCCGTGCCGGCCAGCAAACCAAGCAATGCAAGTGCGCTTAGAATTGAAATCAGTTTCTTCATCGTGTCACCTCGTTAATTATCCATTACTCGTCATTTATCGGGTTGTCACAGTCACCTGGCCCACGCCGGTCGTCAAAGAGATGTCCAATTTGATACTGGCTGTGGTGTATAGCTCATTGGCATAACCGCCGTCGGTCGCCGTCAGTCCTTCGATGATAAGTTTGCCCACCGGCGAAGGGCCGGTCTTGACCTGAACGCCGATTTCACGCGGCACGCGCACCGTAACCTGCCCCACGCCCGAGATTACCTCGACGCTGGCCGAGCGCGTCCACGCGCCGTTGAGATCCAGCGTGACCTGGCCCGCGCCGCCCTTGATATTCAGCCGCTCGAAATTGGCATTGCCGCCGGAGCGCACCTCAATCGCGCCAGCGCCGCAGTTGATTTCAACATGGCTCAGCGGCTCTGGGTTGGGCGCGCTAAAGGCCAGCGCCATATCACCCGCGCCGCTTTCTACACTCAATCGAGAGAGGCGCAACCCGCCCATCTCTAGCTTGCTGGTGCCGGCGCCGACGCCGACGGTCAGGCGCATGGGCACGCTGTTTCCCAGGCGAATGTCCCACTCGTTGCGCGCGCCGCTGCCTGCCACGCCCCATTTGTCCTTGTCGCGGCCCTGCTGCACCAAGACGCTGGCCATGTTGCCCACATCGGTGCGCTCGACGGTGGGCTTCCATTCGGCCACATTGTAGCGAAAGGTTCCTTGCATCAACCCATCCGCGTTGGGGGACACGTTCAACTCGCCGGTGCCCATGAGCAGTTGCACGTCTGCGGAGGTCGCGCCATCCGCAGACACGGTTTGATTATCTTCTTGCAACGATCCCACGTTGAGCACAGGCACGGAGACCGTACCGCAGCCCAGCGTGGCAATCATCAGCATAACAAAACATATTCCCAATACGCCCTTGTTCATCTTCTTTCACCTCCCCATGTACAGTGCATTTTATACGTCCCGTACCATCAGCGCGGGCGAGGGCGGCCTGGTGATACGCAAGACGATGCCCGACCAAACGCCCGATAGCGCCACTAACAGCCCGATGTACCCTACAGCCAACGCCAACCCCCACGGCGGTATGAAACTCGCCAAGGCCAGCCCTGTTTCACGCAAAGCGCGGATGAGGACAAACCAGCGGATGGCGCTCTGTATCACGTCGGTTAAAAATGTGGGGGCGCCCGCCACCGTTTTACTCAACGCCGGCAGTTGCCAGGCCAAAAGCCAGCCAAACGCAACCAGTATGAGGATTGCGCCCGTGGTCAATACCCCTGCCCCGGCAAACGCTTGCTGGCGAACAGGTTGGGCAGCTTGCCGCTTTTCCACCCGCGCCATAACGCGCGCCGCAAAGCCCGGCGCCGGAGCGGCCGGCGGGGCGCTGGCGAACAAGCGATCAATGCTTTGCAACGCATTCCAACGCTCCTGGCAGCGTGGACAATTGTGCAAGTGCGCGTTCCACTCGGCCCGCTCGGACGCTCCCAGGCGGCCATCCAGTGCGGCGGACATCAATTCGATATAATCATGGCCCATGATTACGCCTCCTGTAAGAGTGGCTTTAATGCTCCGGTTCGAGAATGCGCGACCTGATCGGCCAACATGCTGCGCGCCCGAAACAAGCGCGATTTGATGGCGCTGACAGTGCTGCCGGTCGCTTCTGCGATCTCTTCGTAGGACATGTCGTACCAGTACCGCAACACAATCGGCAAGCGATAATCGGGCGCGAGCGTCGAGAGCAAGCGCCGTATGATTGTATCGTATTCGCTGCGAATCAAACTGTCCTCCGGGCCTGGCAAGCTCGACGCGAGCGCCTCTGGCGGCGCCTCTTCTTGCTCAATGGAAAGCCAGGTCAAGCGCCGCTGGCGCAGCCGGTCAATGCAATAATGAGCGGCGATAGACAATAGCCAGGTTTTAAAGCTTCGCCCCAACTGATACGTTGAAAGCCGGGTGTACGCTCGTACAAAAGCTTCTTGGGCGGCGTCTTCGGCTTCTGCGCCGTCTCCCAACATACGATAAGCCAGGTTGTACACGTCCCGCTGGTAGGTTTCTACCAGACTGCAAAAAGCCGTCGTGTCTCCGCGTTGCGCTGCCACGACCCGGGCAGGTTCATCGTTCACGTGAGCCTTCCTTTGCAATTCTAACGCACGTTACTCTCTTGCATAAATGATTACGGATTATAACCCAAAAAGTTGCAAATGCGACCGACGTTGACCGGCGCTCGTTGGCCTTTGCTCGTTTTTGTGATACAATCCACGCCGATGCACACATCCAATTGGTCTATTGTCGGGCACGAGTGGGCGGTGAGCTTGTTGCAGCGCGCGCTCGATAGCCGGCGTTCGGCGCACGCCTACCTGTTCACCGGGCCGGCGCACATTGGCCGCCGCGCGTTGGCGTTGGCGCTGGCGCGCGCATTAAATTGTGCCGGCGACCAACCGCCGTGTGACGTAAAAGTTAAAAGCGGCAAGTTTGAAGAGGAGGGCTGCCGCGCGTGCCGCCTGATCGCCGCCGGCGTGCACCCTGACGTGCGGGTAGTCTCGCCGGAAGGCGCGTCCATCAAAATCGGCCAAATTCGCGAACTGCAACACGAGCTGGCGCTTTCGCCCGTAGAAGGGCGCTTTCGCGTGGCAATTATTGACGGCATGGAACAGGCGACGGTAGAGGCTTCTAATGCTTTGCTCAAGACATTAGAAGAGCCTTCGGCGCACGTGGTGTTGATCTTGATCGCGCTCGATCCAGACCTGGTATTGCCCACCATCGCTTCGCGCTGCCAGCACCTGGGGCTGCGCTTGTTGTCGGTGGAGCAAGTGAGCCTGGCGCTCGTATCGCAGTGGGGGGTAGACGCGGCGCGCGCTGAAACCCTGGCGCACCTGTCGGGCGGACGACTGGGCTGGGCGGCGGCAGCGGCGCAAGACGAAACAGTGTTGCACAAGCGCGCCGCGCGCGTGGACGATCTGGTCAATTTGCTGGGTGAAACCCGCGTGGAGCGCTTCGCTTACGCCGAGCAGCTGGCAAGCGACAACGCGGCGATTATGGAAACGTTGGAAGTGTGGGAAACGTGGTGGCGTGACGTGATGCTGTTGGCGGCCGGCAGCGCCGCGCCGCTCATTAACCTAGATCGCTTGCCCGCGCTCCAGCAGCACGCCGCGCGTTTGGGCGCGGATCGCGCGCGCCAGGTGATAGCCGCCATGTCGCGCGCGGCGCGGCAAATCACGCGCAATGCCAACGCGCGCCTCACGCTCGAAGTGTTGATGCTCGACCTGCCATTTGTCGCGTTCTGAGGGCTTCTACTGCCTCGTAGCCTACCTCCATCATCCCCATCGCGTGAGCTGCGTCGTCGAGAGTGTGAAAATCGCTGCCGCCCGTCACTACCAGGTTATAGCGCGCGGCCAGCGCCAGCAGCTCGGCTTGCTGTTCAGGCGTGTGATCGGGGTAATATACTTCTACGCCGTCCAGGCCGGCCTCTACCAGCGAGGGCACCAGGTGAATCAATCCCGATTCGCCGGCGTGCGCCAATACCGCCACACCGCCGGCCTCGCGAATCAAGCCAATGGCTTCGCGCATCTCTAGCCGCAGACGGTTGACGTAAGCAGGGCCTTCGTTGCTGATGTATTTGTCAAAGGCCTCCTGCGTCGAACCCACGTACCCGGCCTGAACGAGCGCGCGCGCCACGTGCGGGCGCGCAATTGAGGCTGCATCGCCGGCAAAGGCCATCACCGCTTCCCATTCCAATGGCAGACCTAGCTCGGCCAGCTTTTTGAGCATGCCGCGCGCGCGCCCCACGCGCGCGTCACGAATAGCCAGCAGTTGATCTTGGAGGGGAGTGTACCCGATATCGAGGAAATAGCCCAGGATGTGCGCGTCGCCGTGCTCGCCTTCGCTGTTGATTTCCACGCCGGCGATCACCTCGACGCCCAGGCGCTGGCCGGCGGCCTGCGCCTCACTCACGCCGTCAGTGGTGTCGTGGTCGGTGAGCGCGATGCAGGCCAGATCGAGTTGCCTGGCTAAACGCACCACCTCCGATGGGCCGAGCTCTCCATCGGAGGTGGTACTGTGTATGTGCAAATCCACACAGCCGCTCATCGTTTTTCAATGATGAGCTTGACGGCCGTGCGTTCTTGTTCGTCAATCTGAATCTCGGCGAATTCCGGCAAACAGACTACATCAATGCCATCTTGCGCCAGGTAGCTCCTGGCAATCGCGGCGGCTTTGACCGCTTGATTGACCGCGCCCGCTCCAATGGCCTGGACTTCTGCGCGGCCCGATTCTCGCACGACTCCGGCAATAGCGCCCGCTACAGAAGTTGAACGCGAGTGAGCCGACACTTTGATGATGTCCATAATGTCCTCCTCCCAAAGCCTGGGTGTGCTATGCGAGCTCCGTTGTTGCGCCCGGTGCAACCTGTCTGCCGCCTGGCTGGCAGGTTGGACACTCGCTCAGTTAAAAGTATTTTACACGATGTTTGGCGCAAAATCAAGAGGGTGGAGGATTTTGCTTGTGTCAAATCTCACAAAATTCCCACCTGGCTGTGATCGCCCAGAGTGAACTTGTGCGCTTTGGGTTTGAAAGGGCTGCGCGTGATGCGCACGTGGCGGCCAATCAGGCTGTCTTCGACGCGCTTGGGCAAATCAATAATCTGGCAATATTCCAGGATGATGCTGTGCTCGACCTCGCTGTCGCTGATTTCGCAGTGATGATAAATAGAGGTGTAGGGGCCGATAAAGCTATTGACGATGCGCGTGTGTTCGCCGATGATGGCCGGCCCACGGATGCGGCTGTTGATGATTTCCGCGCCTTGTTCGATGACAACCTTGCCCTCGATGACGGACAGGCTATCTACGTGGCCCTGGATTTGAGGATCAAGCTCTTCCAACACCAGGCTGTTGGCGGCCAGGATGTCAATCTGCTTGCCGGTGTCAATCCACCAGCCTTCGTGGACGTAAGGATAAACGCGGTATTGTTTTTCTACCAGGTATTGAATGGCGTCGGTGATTTCCAGTTCGTTGCGCCACGAGGGCTTGATGGCGTTGACGGCCTCAAACACGTTTTGATCGAACATGTAAATACCCACCAGCGCCAGGTCGCTGGGCGGTTCTTTGGGTTTTTCGATCAGGCGAACGATACGCCCGTCTTGGATGACGGCCACACCATAGTGCTGCGGCTCGGCCACCCGCTTGAGCACGATTTGGGCGTTATAGTCGCTGGTGGCAAAGCTGCGCAGCAGCGGGCTAAGCCCGCCCTGGATGACGTTATCGCCCAGGAACATTACAAAGCGGTCATCTTGGATAAAGTCCCGGGAAATCTTGACGGCGTGCGCCAATCCCAGCGGCGCTTCCTGGTGGATGTATGTGACACGAACGTTCCACTGGCTGCCGTCTTGCACCACGGATTGGATCTGCGGCGCGGTATCGCCCACCACGATGCCGATATCGCTAATGCCCGCCTCGCGCAGTGTTTCGAGCACGCGCACCAGCACCGGCTTGTTGGCGACGGGGATGAGCTGCTTGGCGGAAGTGTAGGTGAGCGGGTACAGGCGCGTGCCTTTGCCGCCGCTGAGAATAAGTCCTTTCATATTAACCTCTTTCGTAGAAATATCATGACCTGCCGCGCGTTTCGTGGCCGGTGATGTCTGCCACCATCGCGGCTTCGGCTGGCCCGGCCATTGACCAGCCAACCCCCGAAAGGGTATAGAGCAATGCCTTGAGCCAAACGCGCCAGGTAGAGGCCGGCCAGGTCGCCGGCAAAGGCGAAAAACGTCATTGTAATTGCATAACCCACCAGCGCGGCCACAAAGAATCGTTTGTGCCCATAACGGTCGAGCGCCGTTTTTTGCGTTCACGGCGTTACCTGAAAACTGGGGAGAGATTTGGGAGATAATCGCCTAACAAGAGCTGGATTCGTCGGCGCCTATTCTTCTCTTGCCAGCACCAACACAGAACGGTAGAGCGAATCGCTCAAATAAAAGCCTGCCACTTGGCGCAAAGCATCCAGATGTGGGCGCACAGCAGCAATTTTATTTCTGGCTTTGGCTTCTAGTAACACGCCAACCGTGCCAATAACTCGCGCGCCCAATCGCTGCGCGGCATGGCGGCCTTCTTTCTCGTCCAGCAAAACTATGTCCGCGCCCATCTCTACTGCCAGAGCCAATGTCTCCGATTCGCCGCGATCCAAATCGCGCTGCAAAACTGTGACCAACATCTGATTTTTCGCCGTGTGGCACTTGATCCAACCAGCTGCAGCCACCTCTGCACGCCCCGGCCACTGGGTGCCTTGGGCATTCAATTCATCCCACACGGCTTGAGGGATGTGTAATTCGTCATATAGTTGGCGCAACAGCTCGAATTGGCTGATGGCGGCCAGGTTGGTCAACGGCGATGTATTACTGACGACAATCATAGTCGTCCCATTTCACGCAGAGTCGCCACGTCGTCAGCGAGATCACGCTCGTCATAGTGCGGCGGAATGCGGCGCGACGCCAACAGTTGGCGAAATTCCCACAATGACATTCCAGCCAGCTCGCGCGCCTTGCCAAGCGAAAGGCGGCCCTGGGCATACAGGGAGACAGCCAGTTCAATCTTGAGTTCGGATACGGTCAAACGCGCCGAGTCCAAGACATCTTGCGGCATTTCTAGTACAATCGTCGCACTCATTTTGTTCACCCCCAGTTAAAGTATAAAGGGTAAGACGATCGGCGTCAAGTTACTGGAACCCTTCTTTGACAATCGCCGCCGAACGGCAGGCTCTTCAGCTGCAGGTTAGGCGGGCATCCTACTGCAATACATGTTCGTCAACTCTTACGACATTGCACACTCTCTGTCGGCATTGAATCCATTTGCTCTCCTGGATAACAGTACGGATACCGGTACCGCCACCACAAGTCGTAAACTCAGCTACAACTTGCTCAGTCTTGACAATGGCTTGAGTAATCCCGCAATAGCGACCAGAAGTACTGGTGTATAACCATATCTCCCAGTCATCAGCGGTACGACCCAGAATCGCAAGGTATGGTTCGAAGCTATCAATAGCATTGTACGCTATGATTTCAGGCTTTTCGTCATTGTTTATGTCTGCCACCTGCCAAACCAAATCTCCAAATCGACTAGCAGCCAAAGCCTTCCAGTGTTCCAGGGTAAGGTCTCTCAGTAGCGGATAACGATGATCAAAAAGCAGCCACTCAATCTCTTCTTTCGTTGGATGTTGACTAGCCAAGACAAAGGTGGGAGTTGGACCGAGTGTCGGTGTAGGATATAGCACATGAACAGAGAGCACTGAGGGTGTAGGAGTTTGGGCCAGAAGTGCAATGGCGGTAGAGGCTACACATGATACCAGCAGAAACGCTGATAGGATTCCAGGATGAGAAAAGGATATTAGCCGAGATCTCATAAGAGTATCTGACTTCGCTTTGTAGAGCATCGCTACACTAGATGTGTTGCCCGCTTAACAACAGTTAAACCGCGTAATACCCGCCCAGCGAATTGTCTACCTGCGCGTTATTCAGCACCGCGCCGACGACGCGCACCTTGACCTTTTCCAGCAACTCTTTGGCGCGCGCGGCGTGATCGCGCCGGGTTTGCCCGGCGCTCATCACCAGCAAAACGCCGTCGGTCTTGAGGCCCAGCACGGCGGCGTCGGTGACGGCCACCACGGGCGGCGCGTCAAACAGCACAACGTCGGCGCGCGCCGTGAGCGTCTCGATGACGCGCTCCATGCGCTGCGTGCTCAATAGCTCGGCGGGATTGGGCGGCAATGGACCGGAAGGCAGCAGCCACAAGCCTTCCACGCCGCGGATGGGCGCCAGGGGTGGGTCGGCCATCGCGGCTTGATCTACAAACATTGTCGCCAGTCCGCGCTCGTTGGGCACGCCAAACAACTCGTGCAGGCTGGGGCGGCGCAAATCGGCGTCTACGACGATGGTGCGCTTTTCGCTTTGCGCCATGGCCACGGCCAGGTTGGCCAGCACGGCGCTTTTGCCCTCGCCCGGCGCGGGTGAGGTGACGACCAACGTGCGCAGGGGATGATCGAGGCTGGAAAAATACAGGTTCGTCCGCAGCGTCCAATAGGCTTCGGCCGCCGGCGAGCGGGGATGCGTCAATGTGACCAGGTCAAGTTGATGTTCTGTCATGCCTTACTCCCTACTCCTTTCCTGCTTTCAGCGGAATCGCGCCCAACACGGCCAGCCCCAGGCGGCGCTCCACGTCTTGCGGCGTGCGAACGATGCCGGCCTCAACCCATTCCAGGAAGAAAATCACCAGCCCGGCCAGCAACAATCCCAGCACCGCGCCAGCAATCACATTGATCTTGGTCTGCGGGCGGTACTGGCTGTAGACCGGGTCGTCGCCCAACACCATGTCCACGCGGTCTTCTTTGCGCACTTTGGTGTTTTCCTGGTCGCGCCAGATTTTAAACTCTTCGGCCCAAATTTTTGCAATGCGATTGGCCTGCTCGCCGTCGTAATCTTTGACATCAATCTGGATCACATTCTTGTCTTCGTACGAGGCGATGGTGACATTGCCCTTGAGTTTTTCGGGCGTGGTATCCAGCGGCGCGCCACTTTGCTCAAAGCGGTTAAGCACGGCGGCGGCCCACTTTTTGGTATCTATGATAGATACGTACGCGCGCAGCAGTGACTTGGTGGTTTGCGCCAGGCCCATATCATTCCGCGCCGGCAATACAACAACCTGCATGGACGATTTATATACCGGCGTTTGCAGCTTGCTAAAGACGAACGCGCTGGCCGATGTCACGGCGATCAAAACGACAATGATCCACCAGCGTTTGTACAGAATGCGAAAATAAACTCCCAGTTCCATTTGCCTCCTCAGAGGGTAGATTGTACCACAAGACGTGAAACGTAAAAAGTAAAGCGCAATTTCAGGTTTTACGTCGCCGGGGAATTTCTCCCAAAATCGTATATCCCATTGTTTCCAGTTCGTCTTTGCCGCGCACGAACGGATCGAGATAGTGCGCCGCAAAAGTGAGCGCCACGCCTACGGCCAGCCCCAGCGCCACGCGCACCGGGATATCCAGTTGCGTCCGCAGGCCGGCCGGCGCGCGCCCAATGGCGGGCGCGTCTACCGCGCGCACAATCGCGCCGCTTGGCCCAAGTTGCGCAAAGGCCTGGGCGTTGCGCGTCTCCATCACGGCGGCGGCGGCCTCGGCTATGGCTTGAAGTTGCCCGGCGTCGTTCCAGCTGATATAGAGCATCACCACGCTGCGCTGGTGATCCGAGGCAAACGCGCCGGCTACCGAGCGCCCCAGGTTGACGCCGCGCACGCCCAACTCGTCATTCACGGCGGCGGCAAAATCGCCGGTCACGGCCCAGTCGCGCAAACCGCCCGCGATATATTCCGAAGCCAGCCAGGCCGGATAATACTTGTCGTAAAGGTACGCGCCACTTGTTTCCGGCGGATAGCCCACAGTGAAGCGCATGCCCACGTTATACACGGGCGGCGGGGCGTGATAGGTGAGCAGGCACACGATCAACACGACGAACGCCGGCAGCGCCGCCAGCCACCAGCGTCGAATCAGGATGCGCCAATACTGTCCCAGTTCCATGGTCTACTCCAAAGGCAGAATGCGGTCACGATGACGATTATCAGTAGATGCAGAATCTCGTTCGTAGTAACCGCTTTAGCGGTTCTTTCGACGGCTAAAGCCGTTACTACAAACCCAAAATTGGATCTACTGATTATGGTTAACTGATCACTTTATCGGCCAATATTTGCTTTCATTGTACCATCAATGACCAGCTTGACAATCTGTTGATTATACCACCATCCATTATCTCGCCTGGTAAAAGTTTTGGGAGCGTCACCCGCTGGGGACAAGCTTGGCGGCGATGTTTGAACGTAGCCGGCCCATTATACCGACCGGGAGTTGAGTCTTCAGGCGGGGGCGCCGGCTGTCCAGCCGGAGCTATCCCTTCGCTACGCTCCGAGGCGCTATGCCGAAAGAGCCAAGCCCGTATGGGCCTTGCCCTTTCAGCCGGATGATTCATCGCTCGGCCCAAGCTGCCCAGGCGCGAAAACGTGAACCGCACCCTCCAGGCAATGCAACGTTGCCGCGCGCTCCGCTATGTGTTATACTGTAAGGGTTATTTTTGTGCGCCCGCTATATGCCTATGGGCAACAGGAGCGCCTGCGAACTGACGCGCATGATGATCGGAACCAATGCCCCCAGATTGAATACTTATGAGCATCTCTGGTGACTTGACCCTGGCACTAAGCGCCTATATCCCGCGATGGATCCGCGACCGGCTGTTGCGGCCCAACCCTATCTTGCCGGGCTACAGCGAGCGATTCGAAGCCGCCGTGTTGTTTTGCGACCTGGCCGGTTTTACACAACTCACCGAAGCGATGGCCGCTCAAGAAGAGGCCGGAGAAAAAGGCAAAGGCGTCGAGCAGCTCCAAAACGTATTGGACAAGCTGTTTACGGCATTGATTGACGTGGCGCACGATTATGGCGGAGACGTGGTGCGCTTTTCGGGCGACGCTCTGACGGTGCTGTTTGGCGATCACACCTCCAGCGACCAGTGCGCCCGGCACACGCAGCGCGCGCTGGCCTGCGCGCTGGACATGCAGCGCGCCATTGCGCCGCTGGCCCATTTCCAACTGGGCAGCACTCCGTACCCGCTCCAAATGAAGATTGGCCTGGGCGCTGGCGCGGTGTTGGCCGCCCTGGTAGGCCATCCCGACCATGGCCTGGATATGCTGCTGACCGGCCCGGCTCTGGCGGCGGCGGCCACTGGCGAAAAGCGCGCCCAACGAGGCGATATTGTTATCCCGGCGGAAACGCTGCGGCGCGCCTGCCTGGACCTGGCGGACGAGGATGCCGATGGCTTTATCGTTTTGCACCCCGACGACTCCATCTTGAAAGCTGTGCCGCTCCCCCCTCCCACACGCACTGATTTGTGGAGTTTCGAGCCGGGCGAGTCGGGCGAACAATTGGCCGCTTGCGTGCCCGGCCCCATCGTTGAACGGCTGCAACTCAAAATTGGCGAGCTTTTGCCCGAATTCAAGCGCGTCACGGCCATGTTCGCGGCGTTCGCCGGGCCCGATTACGCCAACGATCCGCAGGCCGCGGACAAGGTGCAAGATTACATCAGCGCCGCGCAAGACATCATCTCGCATTACAAAGGCCGGCTGGTGGAAGTCGAAGCCGGCGACAAGGGCAGCTTGTTGTTCGTGGTGTTTGGCGCGCCGCTGGCCGACGAGCGCGACGCGGTACACGCCGCGCAGTGCGCGCTGGCCCTCAAAGAATTGCCGGGCACGCTTCGCATCGGGCTGGCGACGGGGCGCGTATTCGCCGGCACCGTCGGCGCGCCGCTGCGCAAACGCTACACCACCATCGGCGCCGCCGTCAACCGCGCAGCGCGGCTTATGCAGACGGCCGTTCCAGGCCAGGCGCTGGCCGATCAGAATACGGTGGGGCAATCTCAACGAGCCATTGCTTACACCAGCCTGCCGCCGGTCAAACTCAAAGGCATTGCCGAGCCAGTGCCGGTTAATTCCATAGACGGCGAGCAAGCGGACGAATTGGCGCGCGCTGGCGGGCGCCTGATTGACCGGGAAAGCGAGCTGGCGCAACTGCTGCATTTGCTCGATCAAACCCAGGCCGGGCCGGCGCAACTCGTCACGCTGGAAGGCGAAGCCGGCGTGGGCAAATCGCGGCTGTCCATCGAGTTGCGATTGCGCGCGCACCAGGCTGGTTGGTCGGTGTTGAACAGCGCGTGCCAGAGCACCGGGACACAAACACCCTACCTGCCCTGGAACGAGTTATTGCGGCGCGCCCTGGACCTGCAGCCCAACCAATCGCCCGAGGCGCACATAATTGCTCTGGCGCAAACACTGCACAAAATTGACGGCAAGCTGCTGGAGCGCCTGCCGTTGTTGGGACCGGTTCTGCGCCTGCCCATTCCCGATAACGACCTGACGCGCCACCTGGATGCCCGCCTGCGCCGCGACGGAACGTTCGAGCTCGTATCTGAGATCTTGCGCGCGCGCCTGGCTTACCAGCCCTTGATGTTGATCTTTGAAGACGCGCACTGGGCCGACCCGCTTTCGCTGGAACTGATTGCGCACGCGGCCCGCGAACTGGCCGGCGAGCGGCTTGCTATCCTGCTCGTCCAACGGCCCTGGGCGCCGCCCCTGCCGCCGCTGATGGCTGCGCTCAGGCAACTACCCGCGCACACGCTGCTCACGCTGGGGCCGCTGCCGCCCGAACAAGGGCCGGAATTGGCGCGCGCCTCTCTGGGCGTCGCCACGCTCCCACCCCCCATCGAACAGCTCTTTGTGGAACGCGGGCAAGGCAACCCGTTCTTTATCGAAGAAATCGCGCGAGCCGTGCGCGAAAGCGGCGTGGTCACGCGCGACCCGGATACCGGCGAACTCAAGGTCATCGGTTCGCTGAAATTGATCCAGATTCCAGACACGGTCGAAAAGTTGGTGCAGGGGCGCATTGATCAGCTCGACGAACAAAGCCGCCTCACCACCAAAGTGGCATCGGTCATCGGCCAGGTGTTCCACTATGTCGCGCTGCGCGGCATCTACCCACCCACCGTCGCCATAGACGATCCCAGCCTGCACAATCAACTCGATGGCCTGGAACAGCGCGACCTGATCCAGTTGGAAACTCCCGAACCGCTCCTGGCCTATATCTTCAAGCACATCATCACCCGCGAAGTAGCCTACGAATCGCTGCTGTTTGCCCAGCGGCGCAAATTGCACGAGGCCGTAGCGCAGTGGCACGAACGCGCTTTTGCCGACAATCTTGCGCCCTACTATACAACGCTGGCTTATCACTACGAGCGCACCGAAAACTATGCCAAGCAGCTCGAATATTTTGCCCAAGCCGGCCAGCAGGCCGCCCAGGAATACGCTAACGACGCGGCGCGCCAGTTCTTCACCCAGGCATTGAACATAGCCGCGCGCGTGCCCGAGGCAGACGTGAATACACTGGCCGCCATCCGGGAGGGGCTGGGGGATCTGTGCGGCCTGGCCGGCGAGTTTGACGACGCCGATTTTCATTACGAGCAAGCGTGCGCCCTGCTCAAGCCGCACCCGGTGGAGCAGGTCTATTTGCCGCTGGCAAGGCTGCGCCGCAAGATGGGGCGCGTGAGAGAACAGCAAGGCGACATTCCCGCCGCGTTCGAACATATAGAAAGCGGCTTGCAGTTGCTTGGTCCCCACAGCCAAGAGCCACAAGCCGCTCAGGAAATTGCGCGCCTGTACCAACAAGGCGGCCTGACGCACACGCGGCGCGGCGACTTGGACCTGGCGCTGGAATGGGCCGGCCACGCCCTTAGGGCTGCGCAACAGCACGACTTTCCCGCCGAGCTGGCGCAAATCTATAACCTGTTCGGCGTCATTTACCAGATGCGCGGCAGCAACCAGCCGGCCATTGAATACGGGCGACAAAGCGCCTCCCTCTATGAACGGTTAGGCGACAAGCTCGGCGCCGCCAAGGCGTATTCTAATTTGGGCGCCGCATACAGCCACGAGTGCGACTGGAATTCCAGCCTGGAGTATTACCAACGGAGCTTGTATTTACGGCGAGAAATCGGGGACGTGACTGGCGTGGGGATTGTATATGCCAATGTGGGCAATGTCCACCTGTGGCAAGGCGACAATCTGGAAAACGCCATTTCCGCCCTGGAACAGGCGGAACAGATTGGCTCGGATAGCGGGCGGCATTACATTACGTTGGGCGCTCAGGCCGGGCTGGGCGAAGCCTACCTGCGGCTGGGCCAAATTGAACGCGCTGCAGAGTATATTCAAAAGGGCATGGCGCTGGCCGAAAGGACCGGCGTCAAGACTTTTTCACCTTACCTGAGCCGGCTATACGCGGAAACATGTTTGGCAAACGGCGAACTTGAATTGAGCGAGGGATGGGCCCATACTGCGCTCAGACAGGCCGAAGAACAAGGCCAGCAGGAGGTAACGGGTGAAGCCCGGCGCAGCCTGGGGCGATTATACCTCAAGCGCGGTGAGATGGACAGGGCAACCCAAGCGCTCCAAAAAAGCCAGGCTATTCTGCGAGAGCTGAACTTGCAGCGGCAGTTGGGCCAGACAACGCTGGAAATAGCCCGCCTGCACTGCGCCCAGGGGCAGATAGACAAAGCGCGCCTGGCATTGGACGAAGCGATCGAGATTTTCCGGCGCGTGGACGCGCGGTGGGACCTGGCGCAAGCGCACGAGCTGGCAACCCGGCTTTCCCCATAAGAGCGCGAGCCGCGAGCGTGCCAGGCCGGGGACTGCTGCCCGGTATGGAAGCTGAGGCTTTGCCCAAAGGCGTCCTGCGGATAGCCGGAGACCCCGCCTGAAGGCTCAACTTCTGCTCGGCATAATGAGCCGGCCAGGCTCAAACATCGCCGCCGGGTTTGTCCCCAGCGTGTGACGCTCCCGCGAGCCTGGCGACAGACAAGCCGCAAATGCAGTATAATAGATTCGCCGGATGAACTGGCCGCGTTACGTTTTTGCGAGTAAGACCTTATCCCCACCCTCGTGAGTTGAGAAAGGAGTTGTCTTATGAAACGCCGCGCATGTTCCACACTGGCCTGTGGCCTGATTGTTTTTATTCTTAGCATCGCACTGTGGGGCCTGGTACAAACCCAAGCCGCCGAAATCCCCGACGATTCTTTCTGGGCTTTGCCCACCGAAGCAACCACCGGCAACGGCCCAGAGGTGTACGTCAGCGCGTCTTCTGGCAATGACCTGTACGCGTGCTCTACCGTCTCACCGTGCCAGACGATCAGCGCCGCCCTCGCGCGCCTGGTCACAGGCACCGGCGCGGTGCACGTGGCGCAGGGCACATACACCGAAAATCTGGTTCTCACCGGCACCGTCACGTTAATGGGCGGCTATCACGAACTGGACTGGGCGCGCGCGCCCCACGTATACCTTACCACCATTGATGGCAATAACGCCGGGGCGAGCATCCGGGTATTGACCGATAGCCTGGCGACCATTGACGGGTTTTACGTCACGGCGGGCGATCCATACGGAATCGAAGCGCGGCCTGGCGCGTCGGTGACCATCAGCAATAACATGATCTATGGCAATAGCAGCGCGTCAGCTAATGCCTCAGGTGTGTACGCGCAAGGCGCCAGCGTGACGATTGTCAACAATATCATCCACGACAATCACAGCGAGGCCGCCGAGGGAGTGGGCGTGTACGGGCAAGACGCCAACGTGACGGCCATCAATAACGGGATCTATGGCAACTATGGCTTTAATTTCAGCGGGCGCGGCATGTACCTTTCGGGCGGCAGCCTTACACTCGTCGGCAACCAGATATACAATCACAACTTTAGCGGCATTTTCGCGGCATACACCCACGGCACGCTCGACGCCAACCTCGTCGAATATAACATGTACGGCGCCGAGTTGTATAGCTCGACGATCACACTGGAACACAACATCATGCGCTACAATACGGCGTCGGCTGTAGAGGCCAACTCACTCCCGGCGTTCCTGGCGCGCAAGAATCGCATCTATCATAACGCCAGCGGCATAAGAGCCTCGGCCAGCCAGGCGACGATAGACGCTAACTGGATCGTCAGCAACACCGCGGGCGGGAATGACGGCGGCGGCGTATGGCTGTACGATTCGCCCATCTTTACGTTGACCAATAACGTCATCGCCCACAACGATGTGGTCACCGGCTACTTTGGCGACGGCTTTTACGTCACCGCGCTCGCCACCTCCACAGGCAAACTGATCAATAACACATTCGTCGCCAACGACGCCGCAGAAGGGCAAGCCATCTTTGTAAATATAGTCACCTCACTCGACATGGTTAACAACATCGTTGCCGGACACGACAATGCCATGTATGTTTTGAGCGGCAACGTCACCCACTCGTATAACAATTTCTTTTCCAACACGCTGAACTTTGCCGGCACGGTCACCGGCCCCAACGAAATCTTTACCGCGTCCACGTTCGTCAACCTCGCCGCAAACGATTATCACCTGGTGCAGGGGGCGCCCGCGATTGACGCCGGCAGCGCCCCGGCCGCGCCGCCGCTGGATTACGACGGCTATCCCCGCCCGTATGGAGCGGGCGTGGACATAGGCGCTTACGAGTGGACGCGGTTGAATGACGTGTACGTGAGCGCCATCGCAGGCGATGATCAAACGGGGTTAGGCACGCCCTCGCGGCCTTTTGCCACCGTCCGGCGCGGCCTGGGGATGGCGGCGCCCGGCGGCGCGATGCACGTGGGGCGCGGCTATTACTACGAGAGCCTGACGCTCAGTGGAACGTTTGCGCTTTTGGGCGGGTACGAAGAAAATGGATGGACTCGCAACATTGATTTGTACGCCACAACCCTGGACGGTGGTTACACAAGCCGCATCATCACCATCACGGGCGGCTCGCCGACGGTCGAAGGGTTTGGCTTTTTCAATGGCTGGGCTATTGGGGGCGGCGGCCTGTACTGCGCCGGGGGAGCGCCCATCATCCGCAGAAACACGTTCAAATACAACACGGGCGGTGCGGCAGGCGGCGGGGTATACCTGGATAGCGCCTGCAACGCGGTCTTTGAGCGCAACGAGCTTGACGATAACTCGGCCGAAACGGGCGGCGGTCTGTACGCCGTTCCATCCTTCACCCTCACCCTCCTCATCAGCGGCAACATGTTTACGAACAACTCGGCCAATTCTGGCGGCGGCGCGTACGTCGGGCCGGCGGGCGCGTTGGCGCTGGTTAGCAACGCTTTTGTTCAAAACATATCTTATGGCTCAGGCGGCGGCGTTTACGCCGCCAGCGGCGCCGTCACGCTCGATGCCAACAAAATTCACGGCAACTCGGCCAGCGGCTTTGGGGGAGGGCTTTATTTAGCCGCTAATTTCATCGCAACCAACAACATCCTGGTCAACAATCAATCCAGCAGCATGAACGGCGGCGACGGCCTGTTTGTTGACAACATGGCCCAAGGCCGCATCGTCAACAATACCTTCCATGCCAACAAGGGGGACGACTATGGCAGCGCCATCACGCTGGGGAGCGCCGATGCCGTCACCATCGTCAACAACTCGCTGACCGAGCACGTGACGGGGCTTGAAGTGATCAGCGCCGCGAGCGCGGCCGCCGATTATAACAATCTGTACAACAACCTGGTTAATTTTAGCGGGATGGTCATTACCGGCGCACACAACCTCGCGGACGATCCACGCTTTGTCGCACCGCACTATGATAATCTGAGGCTGAGATACGACTCGCCGCTGATTGACGCCGGCGCCGCCGCGTTCCCCGGCGTGACCATTCCACCCTCCGATTACGATGGATTGCCGCGTCCCAACGGCGCGGGCGTTGACATTGGCGCTCACGAGTTTTACGCCCTCGTTAACCTGAGTGTGACCAAAGAAGGCCACCCCGACCCGGCCGGGTTGGGGCAACTGCTCACCTACACCCTGCGCATATACAACGGCGGCACCGTCACAGCCACCAACGTATGGCTGACCGACGCGGTGCCGCTCAACACGTCGTTCGTCGCCGCCCCCGGCGGGACCGAGTTGGGCGGCGTGGTGAGTTGGGACATTGGCTCGCTGCCGCCTGGCCAGGAAGAGGCGCGCCCCCTGATCGTCCAGGTTGGTGCGCTCACGCAGAGCACGCCTATCTCGAACGTGGCTTACGTGAACAGCGACCAGGCCGCCGTATCCAGCGCCCCGCTGGTGATCATGGCTTTGCCGCTGTTGGACGCCGTGGTGCACAAGAGCGCCATCCCCGCCCCCGGCGCCCCGGTTACGGTAGGCGAGCGCATCTCGTATACAATCACCTTCGCTAACAACGGCCCGGCTATACCGGGCCGGGCCGTGCTGGAAGACAAGCTGCCCGGCGGAACGGAATACAACTGGGACGCCGTCGCCTCGCAGGCCGAATCTCTTTATTTTGATAGCGGAACGAGGACACTCTTTCTCGAAGTATACGACGTGAATGAGGTCATCACACTCACCTTTAGTGTGCTGGTCCAAGGGCGGCCTACCACCGCTCCTGATATTGTCAACCGCGCCGAGCTGCGCGCGGACGAGCGATTTGGCCTCGTCAGTTCACCGCCAGTAACGCACACTATCTCAGGGGTGCCCCTGACGGTCAACGCGATCTTTGACGACGACGACGGCGCATGTTCGTCTTCCCACTGCACGCTGCGCGAGGCCATCAACGCCGCCAACGCAACACCCGGCCCAGATACTATTACATTTGACTTGCCCGTTATGTACTTGTATGGCAATACGTGGTGGACTATTCAGCCCTACAATCCTTTACCTGCCCTGGTGGATCATGGCACATTCATTGACGGCTTGAGCCAATCCGCGATCACAAACACCAATCCTTTGGGGCCAGAAATCAAGTTAGATGGAAGCAGCATTTCCGGCGACGGCTTGACGATTCAGGGCAACCACAGCACCGTGCGCGGCCTGGTGTTCAACCAGTTCAATGGGCACGGCATTGCCATTCGGGGCGGGATGACGAATACCATCGTCTCTAATTACGTCGGCATGGATCCTACTGGCGCGTGGAGTTTGGGCAATACCCAAAGCGGCGTCTCGATTGAAAATGCCGCCCATAATACCATCCAAGGCAATCTGATCTCCGGCAACGGGTGGGAAGGGGTGCACATCATGGGGGCGCAGGCGCTAAGCAACACATTGGTCGGCAACAAGATTGGCGTCAACCTTACGGGCACAATGCCCTTTGGCAATCAACTGGCCGGCGTCTTGATCACCGGCGCTTCGTACAACGTCATCACGGGCAACCTTGTTTCGGGCAATCAGCTGGAAGGGATTCGCATTGAAGGAACGGATAGTCATCACAATGTTGTAGTGGGCAACCGAATCGGCGCTGACGCCACGGGCGCCGCGGCGTTGGGGAACGGCCACGATGGCGTGGCGATTGCTTTTGCTCACAATAATACAATCGGCGGCGGGCAGCCAGCCCAGGCCAACCTGATCAGCGGCAACGGGCACAATGGCGTCAGCCTGGATAACGCGCACCATAACCTCGTGCTTTACAACCGGATCGGGACCAATCTCAACGGCGATGCGCCGATACCCAATGCGTGGTCGGGCATCTCGATGTATAACGGCTCGACCGGCAACCAGATTGGCGCCCCCGACCGGGGCAACCTGGTGAGTGGCAACGGCCAGCACGGCGTCTACATCTCTGGCAGCGGCGCGACGAACAACCAACTGATCGGCAATCGCATCGGCACCGACTTGAACGGCGCGGCCATGCTCGGCAACGCCGGCAGCGGGATTGTGATGGACGGCGGCGCGCAGTACAACGTCATCGGCAGTTCTATGGCCGGCGAACGCAATCTGATCAGCGGCAACGGGCAGTACGGCGTCCACCTGAACGACAGCAGCACGATGAGCAATACCGTCGTCGGCAACCTCATCGGCGTGGACGCCACAGGCCTGGCGGCGCTCGGCAACACGAGCGATGGAGTGAATATCGCCGGCGCACAATACGCGCTGGCCGAAGGTAATCTCATCGGCGGCAACGGCGGCTGCGGCATCGCCCTCGATGGGGCCGTGGCTACTGTTATAGCCCACAACTTGATTGGCGCCGCGTCGGACGGAACGCCGCTGGGCAACAACAATGTGGGCGTCCTGGCTGTGAACGGCTCACTCGACAATCAAATCCTCTCTAACGCCATTTTCCACAACGTGTGGCACGGCGTGCAGGTGGACGGCGCGGCCAGCACAGGCAATCGCCTCTCAATGAATAGCATCTCGCTCAACGGCGGCGAGGGCATCACGCTGACCAACGGCGGCAACGCCAGCCTGCCCGCGCCCGTTTTGCTCTCGGTCAATCTATCCACCGGGCGCATCGCCGGCAGGACGTGCCCTCTGTGCCGGGTCGAGATTTTCACGAACACGGTGGCCGATGGCCAGGCGCGCTTTTACGCGGGCAGCCTCACCGCGGGGACCTTTGGCCACTTTGTCTTTACAACCACAGGAACCTTGCAGCATCCGACGGCCAGCGCCACAGACGGGCTGAATAACACCTCCGCGCTGGGGCGCTATGCTATCCAGCTGCCGGCGGCCGGTTTTATCAGCAACTCGCCTGTGCCCCTTGGCCAGCCCGTGGTGTTCACCAACACGTCCAGCGGGGGAGGGTTATCATTTGCCTGGGGTTTTGGCGACGGCACAGGCGCTATGGATCCAAACCCGGTTCATCTGTACGCCGCCGTCGGCTCGTACACCGTCACGCTGCGCGCCAGCAACCCGGCCGGGGTAGATATAGTGCAAGGCATCGTACAAGTGGAAGGGCCAGACCTGCGCGACTCGATTCAACTGGCCAGCCCGCCCGTCATCTTGCCTGGCCAGCAACTGACGTACACACTCGCAATGATCAACACGGGCGCGGCGTTTGCGCCGGACGTCATCGTCACCCAAAATCTGCCCATCAGCACGACATTCGTAGGAGCTTCAGTGGGCGGCGTCTACGACCCCGCAGCACATCAGGTTCAGTGGACTATTGGAGCGTTGGGAATTGGGACGTTAGTTACCCGCCAAGCCATAGTGACCGTCCACAGCAGCGCCGCGCCGGGCACGCCGCTGATCAGCGAGGCGTGGATAAGCGACGAGGTCAATCCGCCGCTGCGCCGCACAGCCGCCGCTCATGTGATTGCGCCGCCCGCAACCACGCCCATCACGGGCACCTTTGAGCCAAACGGCTATTGGCCGCTGGCCTATCCACTGAGCATTGGCATTTACCGCAGCTTTATCATCTCGCCCACCGACCTCGACTGGTACAAGGTTTATTTGCCAGACTATGGCACCCAACTCACCATCACGCTCAGCGGCGCTGGCCCCGATGACACGCCGCTGCCGGCCGATTACGACCTGGTGGTATTCAGCCCGCCGAGATCAATCACGGCAA
>CAZYXV010000021.1:27419-77629 GCA_964651475.1 uncultured Anaerolineae bacterium
CGCCCAACCTGTACGACACGCCCAACCTGTACGACACGCCCAACCTGTACGACACGCCCAACCTGTACGACACTGGAGAAGCAATGAACGCCGGGAACATTATGATGGTCTCTTTGCAGCAAGGCGACACCCCCGAACAGGCCGCCATCCGCGCGCTGCGCGGGCCGGGCTTTTATTACCTCGCCATTCTGGGCAGCAACGGGGCTTTTGATCCCGACACGCCTTACCAGATGACGCTGGACGTCGCGCCGCCAGCCCCCTCCGACGATTGCCAGCGCGACCTGGCGCCTGCCTCGGGCGCATTCTCGGCGCCGTTCACGGCCACCAACGTCATTACCACATTGATCGTCACCCATTTCGATCGGTGGGAGCAGTTTTACGGATTCGACGCCGCGCAGCAAGTGCACAGCAAAACAGTAGAGCTGGCCCAGGCCGTGGGCGGGCTGGTGATGCCGGTGGAAAGCAGCGCCGACGCGGCGGCGGCTTTTGCCGCGTGGGATATTAACACGTGCAGCGCGAGGACGGCGAACGACGCGGCGTTTGCCATCAAGGGCGTCATCTTTGACGCGCTGAGGAATCACCCGACCATTCGCTACATCGTCATCGTCGGCGACGATAACATTGTGCCGTTTTACCGGCTGATAGACACGACCTCGGTGGCCAACGAGGCCACCTACGACCCGCACGCCAGCGGCGAATCGCCCACCGGCAACGCGCTGCGCCAGGGCTTTATTCTCACGCAAGACTATTACGCCGCGATGCACGGCGAGTTGGGGCTGGGCCGGCTGACGTTCATTCCAGACTATGCCATTGGCCGCCTGGTTGAATCGCCCGAAGAGGTGAGCGCTGCCATAGACGCTTTCTTGTCCGCGCCCGCCATCAACGCCACGCACGCGCTGGTGGCCGGCTATGATTTCTTGAGCGACATGTCCCAATCCATCAGCGCCACGTGGAGCGTCACGCAAGGCGTGCCGGTAGACGCGCTGATCAACGATACGTGGACGGCCAACGACTTGCGCGGCTATCTGTTTGGCCCGGCCGCGCCGTACTCGCTAAGTTCGATCAACGCGCACTTTAATCAGCGTTCAGCCGCGCCGGCCGTGGTCACAGACACGGTTGACCTGTTCCGCAGTTTCGAGATTCCCGCCAGCGGGCTGGATTTTACCGGCGCGTTTGTGCAAACGGTCGGCTGTCACAGCGGGTTGAACGTGCCAGACGCCGACGCCGAATCCGACCCAACGTCGAGCTACCCCGATTGGGGTCTGGATTTTGCGCAAACCTGGCAGGGGCAAGGCGCGGCTTACCTGGCCAATACTGGCTACGGTTACGGCACAGACGAGGGACTGGCCTTTTCCGAACAACTGCACGCCTTTTTCGTTCAAGAACTGGCAGACGCGCCGCTCGGCTCGGCGCTGGCGCTGGCCAAGCAGCGCTATCGCAACAGCGCCGGCGGCAGCGGCTATGGCGACTATGACATCAAGGTATTGGCAGAAGCCACACTGTACGGGCTGCCCATGCAGCGCGTGAACCAGCCGGCGTCCGCAATGCAGGTGGGGCTGCGCAATGCGCCAGGCCAGGTGACGGCGGCGGCCGCCGTCAGCGCCATGTGGGTACAAACACACACCTTCACACTCGCGCCGCAAGCTGTTGACACACCCATCGGACGTTATTATCACATCGCTGGCGAAGCCGCCGCGCCGGCCGGGCGGCCCACTCAACCGCGCACCGGGCGCGTGCTGTCTGCGCCTGCCGCCTGCACCGACTGCCTGGCGCACGGCGTGCTCTTTGTAGGCGGCGCGTACAGCCTCGAAAGCGACTTTGACCCCGTCATCGCCCGGCCGGTCAGCGAAACGGCCCTGGCCGAACCGGCCTATCCATTCGCAGCGTGGTATCCCAGCACGTTGGGCGCAGTCAATCGCCTCGTTCTGGGCAGCGCCCTTTCCGAGCGATTGGTAGTCTATGCCGGGCAATTCTACAGCAGCGCGCAAGTCGAACGCCTCTATACTGATCAGACCTACCAGGTGCTATGGTCCGACTCGGACGATTTGGCGCCGCCCCAAATCTTTACCAGCACAGTGACGCCGGCCCCGGGCGGCAGGTGGATCTTGCGCGCGCGCGTGCAAGATGGTCGTTCTGGGGTGAACCGCGTTGTTGTGGCGTATACTGAAGGCGATGGTACGTGGAACCCGGTCAGCCTGTCGCGCATCGGCAATACTGACACGTGGGCTGGGCAGATAACGGCCAGCAGCCGCCGCATCGAGGTCGTTTTCCAGGCGGCGGATAATGCCGGTAACGTCTCTAGCGCCGCCGATAAAGGAGCCATGTACTTTACGGGCATCCTCGTTTTTCCAACTGCCCAAGAGCAAACAGGCGCGCCGGGGCAAACCATTACGTATACCGTGCACGTCACAAACGTCAGTAGTATCAGCCATACGTACAGCGTGACCATTGCTGGCAACCAGTGGCCCGCGCTGGCGCCGCTCTCGATTGGCCCGCTGGATGACGGCGCAAGCACAAGTATGCAGGTGAACGTCCAGATTCCGGCCGGCGCTCCCGATGGCGCTATAGACACGGCCACCCTCATTATATCCACTCAAGAACAAGCGCCAAAATCCAACCACGTCACCCTGACCACTCACGCTCGAAGGACGTCAAGACAGGTCTATATGCCCATCGTTCTGAAAAATTATTAACGACCATTTTCCACCTTCCCGGAAGCTGATCCTTCGCTTTGCTCAGGGCGAGGCTTCCGGGAAGGCAAATGGCACATCGAACAACTTGAGGAAATCGAAATGAATGCAGAACCTGAACTTCCCCTGGCGCCGGATTTTACCCTGACCGATACCAGGAACAGGCCGGTGAGCCTTTCCGATTACCGCGGGCGCAAGCACGTGGTACTGGTCTTTAATCGGGGCTTTGTCTGACCTTTTTGCCAGCGGCACATGGCGCAGTTGCGCCAAGATTATCCAGATTTTGTAGAACGCGACGCGGAAATTCTCGTCATCGGGCCAGATGGCCCGCGCGCCTTTCAACGAACGTGGGAAAAAGAAGCCTTTCCCTTTGTGGGACTGGCCGACCCCAAGCACACCGTAGCGGACATGTATCATCAAAAAGTCGAGCTGTTCAAACTGGGGCGTATGCCGGCGCTCGTGGTGGTAGATAAGGGCGGGCGGATTTGTTACAGCCATTACGGCAACTCGATGAGCGACATTCCATCCAACGACGAACTGCTATTTTTCCTGGACGCGCTGAACGAGCAAAACATCGCATAGCTTGGCAAACACAATGACATCGGGTAACACCTGGCAGCCTGGGCGCGTGGCGCTCTTTGGCTCTGGCGAAACATCCCTCAGCGGCGGGCGCGTGTTCGAGGCGCTGGCGTGCAAGATACCGCCGCCCCTACAGGTGGCCGTGCTGGAAACGCCGGCGGGGTTCGAGCCAAACTCGGCCCAGGTGGCGGGGCGCGTGGCTGAATTTATAAGCCTGCGCTTGCAAAACTATCGCCCGCACATTGATCTCATCCCGGCGCGCAAAAAAGGAACGCTTTTCAGCCCGGACAATCCCGACATGGCCCGGCCTATCCTGCGCTCCAACCTGATTTTCCTGGGGCCAGGCAGCCCGACGTATGCAGTGCGCCAGTTGGAAGACAGCCTGGTCTGGCACGCGCTGCTCGCCCGCCATCGCCTGGGAGCTACCATCGTCATGGCCAGCGCCGCGACCATCGCCGCCAGCGCCAAAGCGCTGCCGGTGTACGAAATATACAAGGTGGGCGAGGACCCACACTGGCATTTCGGGCTGAATTTCTTTGAGCCTTACGGCCTCTCGCTGGTATTTATCCCCCATTGGAACAACAACGAGGGCGGCGTTGACCTGGACACTCGCCGCTGCTTTATGGGGCAGGAACGTTTTGAGCAACTGCTCACGTTCCTTCCGCTGCACCTGACGGTGATCGGCATTGACGAGCACACGGCGCTGATTTTCGATTTGGAGGCGGCAAGCTGCCAGGTCATCGGCGTCGGCGGCGTCACTATCCTCAAAGGCAAAAATGAGCAGAAGCTTGGTTCAGGAGAAACTTGTCCGGTCCACGAGTTGGGGCCTTTTCAATTGCCCGCCTCACCGGCAGGTATCTTGCCGGCCACGTGGGAAGAAGCGTGGGTCATCCAGGAAGAAAACGCGCTGCAGCAACCCTCGGCCCAGGTGATGGCGCTGGTCGAGCGACGCCAGGCCGCTCGCGCCAGGCGCGATTGGGCCGCCGCAGACGAATTGCGCGAACAGGTAGAAGCCTTGGGATGGAGTATCAAGGATACCTCCCAGGGGCCGCTCCTCGAACCTCTCTCATCTCCCCAAAAATTGGAATAAAGACTCTTTGGCTTGATCGAGGTTCGGCAGCACGGGCGACTGCCTGAGCCTGAACCCCACTTCTTTAGCCACTGGCTCTAGCAGTTGCGCCATCATTCCAGGGCGCACTCTGACTTCTTGCGGCACAAACCCCAGGCGGGCCAATTGGCGCACGGCGGTCGCCGGAATCTGGCCCCACATGGCTTCCAGAGAAGGCGTGGGCAGCATCATTTCGTGGCCGAGAACCATGCCGCTATGCGCATCTACCAGCAGCAAGTTGTATGGGAACACGGGGCGTTGGCCCTTATTTTCCTGGATGGGCGACGGCAGCATAAAGAAATCTAGTTCTATGGCGGCTTGGCGCTTGGTAAGCCGTTTGAGCTTTTTGAGCGCGTCCATATCCATGACGAGCGAGATGGGCACAGGTTCCGGCGGCATCACTTCCATCACTTGATCTTCCCACACTAGGCCGCCCTCTTGCTGGCACGGCACGCGCACCAGGTAACTGACGTTATTGGGCGCGTCCAGCAGCGACGAGTCTTGTTTGAGCCGCTGCGTCACGTCTAGCGTCTGCTCCAACACGTGCGTCAAAAAGCGCACCTGGTCCGCATTCAGGAACCACGGGAAAAAGCCCTGGCGATAATCGCGAAACAAGGGCCAGGCATTCGCGCCTCGAAATTTAAGTCCCAATTGTTTGATAACGGCGCGATCCTCGTCTTGCAGCATGCCGCGATCTTCGAAAGACGCCTGAAGTTGAGCGATTTCGAGCACGCGCTCCGGCCGCGCAGAAGGCCCGCTTCTGACCATGTCCAAGAAATCGTACAATTCCTTTGGGCCAAGATAAACGGCGATAGCATAATGCTCGCCCAGCATGCCCATCACGCTGACAAATCCAAGTTCGCTCGTTTGGGGGCTTTGCACGCCAAACACCTGGTCTTCGGTCATCCACTTCCAGGGCGCAATCTCTTTGATGCGGAGGGCGGCCTCGTACAGCGCGCGCCACTCGTCAAGTTGAGGCGAGTTGTCAGTCATCGTAAATGTCCTTTCGTCTGCCAATGCGTCGGGTCCATTATATCAGAGTTTGGCCAAGTTGCGCATAAATCCAAACAGGGTTATACTAATCGCGCCCGCAACCGGCTTGCCGGTGTGGAGCGATGCACAAAACCAGAAACCAGGTTTGCAGGAAAAACCTGGTTTCTCTCCAGGCACCGCTTGGATCGCACAGCGACCGAGACGGCCATAGCAGCGCAATTCGATCCGCGCCTCCTGGCCGTATGCCAGGAGGCGTTTTTTCGTCATAAGCGATACGCAACACGCCATACATTCGGTGCGCGCAACCCATTATAGAAACAAGAAAGGTGAAAACATGGAACGCAAAAAAGTAACTCTCCCCGATCTTCAAGCCAAGAAGGAACGCGGCGAGCCGATCACCATGCTCACCGCCTACGATTGTGTTTTGGCGCAAGCCTGCGACCGCGCCGGGATAGATATTTTGCTGGTAGGCGATAGTTACGGCATGGTGGTGCTGGGCTACGACAGCACCGTGCCGGTGACGATGGACGAAATGATCATCGCTTGTCAGGCCGTGGCGCGCGGGGCCAAATCGGCCTTGCTGGTGGGCGACATGCCCTTCATGTCTTACCAGGCCGACGCCGCCGAGGCCGTGCGCAACGCCGGGCGCTTTCTCAAAGAGGCCAACATGGACGCCATCAAGCTGGAAGGCGGGCGCGAAGTGGCGCCCATCACGCGCGCGATTACGGACGCCGGCATCGCCGTGATGGGGCACATTGGCCTGACGCCGCAGAGCATCAGCAAGCTGGGCGGCTATCGCACGCAGGGCGCTAACGCCCGCGCCGCGCGCAAGTTGCTGGATGACGCGCTGGCGCTGCAAGACGCCGGCTGCTTTAGCATCGTGCTGGAAAAAGTGCCCGAGCGCGTGGCCGAGTTAATCTCTCAAAAGCTGACCATCCCCACCATCGGCATTGGCGCGGGCGTGAATTGCGACGGCCAGGTGCTGGTCATCCACGACGTGCTGGGTTTGTTCGAGCGCTTTACGCCCAAGTTTGTCAAAAAGTACGCCCAACTCCATCAACCTATCGCCGAGGCGTTGGCCGCTTACAAAGCCGACGTGGAGAGCCGCGCCTTCCCCGCCGCCGAACACTCCTTCAGCATGGCCCAAGACGAATGGCAGCAATTCCTGGAGTCGCTCGATGAGTGAGACGGCAAATATCGAACACCCAGCACCCAATACCCCACAAGTCACCATCATTGGCACGGGCGCCATGGCGTGCCTGTTCGGCGCGAGGCTGGCCCCCCTGGCCCCGGTCACCATGATCGGCACGTGGGAGGAAGGTGTGCGGGCGCTGCAACAAAATGGCGTCTGCTTTGTGCAAGGCAGCGAGGAGACGGTTGTGCCAGTGCGGGCACTAGATCGTCCCGCTGGCGCGCAGGCCGACGTGGTGTTGGTGCTGGTCAAGGGTTACCAGACCGAACGCGCCGCGCAGTGGGCGGCGCAAATTCTGGGGGCGGAGGGCATTGCGCTCACGCTGCAAAACGGGCTGGGCAACCTGGATAAACTCATCGAAGCGGTGGGACCGGAGCGGGCGGCGATGGGCGTTTCGATGCAGGGCGCAACGCTCTTGGGGCCGGGGCGCGTCCGGCACGGCGGCAATGGCCCCACCACGCTGGCAAGCACTCCCGCCACCGAAGCGCGTTTGCGGCGCGTGGCCGAACTGTTCCGGCAAGCCGGGTTCGAGACACACCTCACGGGCGACGTGCGCGCGCTGGTGTGGGGCAAACTCGTCGTCAACACCGCCATCAACGCCCTCACCGCCATCTTGCGCGTGCCCAACGGCGCGCTGGCTGAACATCCCGACGCGCGCGCCGTGATGGCCGCCGCCGCGCGCGAAACCGCCGAGGTGGCCGAGGCGTTGGGCATCGCCCTATCCTATCCCGACCCGGCCGAGCGCGCCGTGCAGGTGGCGCAAATGACGGCGGCCAATCACTCGTCTACCTTGCAAGACGTGCTGCGCGGCACCCCCACCGAAATCGAAGCCATTAACGGGGCCGTGGTAAAAATCGCGCGCGAGTTGGGCGTCAGTACGCCAGTGAATGAGACATTGCTCAGGCTCGTGCGCGCCATCGAGGCAAGGAAACAAGGAAAAGAGTTATGCAAACCGTAAAAACAATCTCTGATCTCAGGCCAATACGCCAGGGCGCGCCCGGTGCGTGGGGGCTGGTACCGACGATGGGCTATTTGCACGAGGGGCATCTATCCCTGTGCCGCCGCGCCAGGGCCGAATGTGACAAGGTGGGCGTGAGCATTTTTGTCAATCCCACCCAATTTGGGCCAAGCGAAGACCTGGCGCGCTATCCGCGCAACCTGCGGCGCGACCTGGAACTGTTGGAAGGCGTGGGCGCGGATCTAGTGTTCACGCCCGAGGCAAGTGAAATCTATCCACCCGATTTTCAGACCCGCGTGGTGGTGGAAAACGTGACCAGGCCGCTCGAAGGCGCGGCGCGCCCGGGTCATTTTCAGGGCGTGGCGACGGTGGTGGCCAAGTTGTTCAACATCTTTCAGCCCCACAAAGCCTACTTTGGGCAAAAAGATGCTCAACAAGTAGCCGTTATCAAGCAGATGGCGCGCGACCTGGATTTTCCGCTCGAAATTGTGGTGTGCCCCACCGTGCGCGAGCCGGACGGCCTGGCCATGTCCAGCCGCAACACCTATCTCAATCCGCGCGAGCGCCAGGCGGCGACGGTGTTGTATCGCGCGTTGTGCGCTGCCAAATCGCTGTGGGATGCCGGGCAGCGCGACGGCGAGGCGCTGCGCCAGGCGATGCAAGGCGTGCTGGCGGGTGAGCCGCTGGCTCGGCCCGAATACGTCAGCGCCGCCGACCCACTCACGCTGGCCGAGATGGATACGGCCCGGCGCGGCGCGTTGCTTTCGATGGCGGTGCGCATAGGTGCGACGCGGCTGATTGACAATTTTCTTTTGGAGTAACGGCATGCTGCTCTGCATTGACGTTGGCAATTCCAATATCAAGTTTGGATTATTTCGCGGCGACGAGTTGGCGGCCAGCTGGCGCGTCTCGACCAATCGCGCGCAGCTCACCGACGAGTACGCCATGCTCTTGTTGAATCTGTTCGCCTCGCAAGGCATCCACGCGCGCGAGGTGAGCGGCTGCGCCATCTCGTGCGTCGTCCCGCCGCTCACGCCAGTGATGGGCGAGTTGGCGCGCCGCTATCTGGGCCAAGAACCGGTCATCGTGGGGCCGGGTGTGCGCACTGGCGTGCATATCCGCATTGACCATCCGGCCGAGGCCGGCTCGGATCGCATTGTCAACGCCGCCGCCACGTACCGCCTTTATGGCGGGCCGGCCATCGCCATCGCTTTTGGCACAGCCACCGCCTTTGACGTCATCAATGCCGGAGGGGATTACGTGGGGGGCGCCATTGCGCCAGGATTGGCCATTGGCGCGGAGGCCTTGTTTCGTTTCGCCGCCAAGCTGCCGCAGGTCGAGCTGGCCCGTCCGCCGCACGCCATCGGCAAAAACACCATCCACTCTATGCAATCCGGCCTGATTTTCGGCTACGCCGGGCTGGTCGAGGGACTGGTCAAACGTTTGAGCGCCGAGCTTGGGCCGCGCGTGCGCGTGGTGGCGACGGGAGGGCTGGCGGACGTGGTGGCCGCCGAGACCGACGTCATCGAAGCCGTCGAACCGCACCTGACGATGATTGGCCTCAAATTGATTCACGCCCTGAACACCTGACTCCGACGATGTGGTAAAATTGATACGTATTGCGGGCGTCCTCTGAACGACGAATAAAACGCAAGCGCGACGCGTGAAACGTAATAACCGCTTTGCAGATTACGCAGCATGGAGCAACACCAATGATTCGAGTGATGTACCGTTCCGGCAAAGGCGTGCTTATGCACGATTATCCGCCGGACGATATTGCGGAAGCCTTGCGCGACAAGAACGGCATGGTGTGGGTAGACTGGCTCACCTCGCCGCCGGAAGAGTGTGAGCCTATCTTGCGCGACGTGTTCGGCTTTCACCCGCTGGCGATTGACGACGCGCTGCACGAAGAACACGTGCCCAAGATAGACGAGTGGGGCGATTACGTCTACATCGCCCTGCACGGCGTCAACTTTAAGCGCGAGTGGGAGGCGCTGGATACGGACGAACTGGACATCTTTTTGGGGCGCAATTATCTCGTCACGTATCATTTCGATCCCATCCCATCCATAGATCGGATGTGGGACGCGTGCGGGCGCGATAATCGCCACGTGCGCGGCGGCCCCGATCACGTGCTGTACGAAGTCATTGACGCCGTGGTAGCTGACTATATGAAAGTGATGGACGAGCTGGACGAGGCGATTGACCTGATCGAAGACGAGGTATTTGGCGACCCGACCCCCAAGACATTGGAGCGCATCTTTGCGCTCAAGCGAGCCGTCTTGAGGTTGCGCCGCATTCTCTCGCCGCAGCGCGAGGTGCTCAACAAGCTGGCGCGCGACGATTACAAGGTCATTGACGCCAAAGATCGCATTTACTTTCGCGACGTGTACGATCATCTGGTGCGCCTGTACGATCTCAACGAGAGCCTGCGCGACCTGGTGGGCGGGGCGCTGGATACCTACCTGTCAGTCACGTCGAACAATATCAACGTCATTATGAAGACGTTAACCATCGTCACCGTCTTGTTCATGCCGGTTTCGTTCCTGGCCGGTTTTTGGGGAATGAACTTTTTTGGACCGATCAATGACCCCGGATGGGCTAATCCCATCGTGCTGGGTACAACACTGGCCATAATGGTGGGCATCCCCTTGGGCATGGCCTGGTGGATGCGGCGGCAGAATTGGTTGTGATGGAGACGAGATGTACGAGACAAGACAAAACGGCGTAACGTGCGGGCTGGCGCTATTGCTGGTCGTGTTGGGATTGTGCGCGGGCACATTGGGCGGCGGCGTGGCCGGCGGCGCGGTGGCGTACAGGCTGGCGCGCTCGGGGCCAGCCGCCGCGCCTGCGCCGGTCGTGACCCGCGAAGCGCCGGCAACGTCGTTGCGATTAGAAACCTCGTCGGCGGTGATAGACGCCGTAGCGCGCGTGCGCCCGGCCGTGGTGACGGTGCTCAACACGCAGCGCGCGCAGCAAATTTTTACCTTTTGGGGCATGCAAAGGATCCAGCCCAAATCGTCCGGCTCGGGCGTCATTATTTCGCAGGACGGCTATATCGTCACCAATAATCACGTGGTCGAAAACTGGCAAACGCTGGAGGTGATTTACGCCAACGGCGACAAGGCGACGGCGCGTTTTATCGGCGCCGATCCGTATGCCGATACCGCCGTGATCAAGGTGGACGGCGCGCCGCCGGCGGTGGCCGAGTTTGGCGATTCCAGCGCGCTCCAGCCCGGCGAGACGGTCATCGCCATCGGCAGCGCGCTGGGCGATTTTAAAAATACAGTGACGCTGGGCGTGGTCAGCGCGCTGGAGCGCAGCCTGGACACCGGCAACGGCTATTCGCTGGAAGGGCTGATCCAGACCGACGCCGCCATCAACCACGGCAATTCGGGCGGCCCGCTGGTCAACCTGTTGGGGCAAGTGGTGGGCATCAACACCGCCATCGTGCGCGGCGGCGACGCGTCGGGCGATGTGGCCGAAGGGCTGGGCTTTGCCGTCCCCTCAGCCGTGGTGAGCGACCTGAGCACGCAGCTCATTCAAAAAGGCTACGTAGACCGGCCATCCCTGGGCATTCGTTACGTGACGGTCACGCCAGAAATTGCCGGCGCAAATGGCCTGCCGATGGAATGGGGTGTATACATACAGGGCGTCGAGCAGGGCAGCGCCGCCGAGCAAGCCGGCCTGCGGCGCGGCGACATCATCACGGCCATCGGCAGCGACGCCATCAGCGCGGATACGTCCTATATCAACGCGCTCAACCGCCACCGCGTCGGCGAACAGGTCTCCATAACCTACTGGCGCGACGGGCGCACTGAAACCACTCAGGCCACCCTGACCAGTGGCCGCTCGCAATAAACCACGCTTCTTTCCTTTTCTTCGTGGCACCACAAGCGTTTGGCGTAAAACAGCAAGTGATAAAAATAGGGCAACTACTCAGCCTCGCTCACCGCGCCGTCCCCGGCGCGGCCAGTAGCGCCCGCCGAGGACGGCGGGACAGCAAGTGAAAAAACAGGAGGTTTAAAATGATTACCAAGCATATCGGGATTGTTTGCTTGACGGTCACACTTGCTTTGCTCGTCGCTGTAAACGGTTGGCTGCCGCTAAACGACAAGCTCATCCAAGCCGCTCCCGGAGTCCTTTACGTGGCTCCCGGCGGCAATTGCGGCACGGGCGCCCCTTGTTACGATACCGTGCAGGCTGCCATAGATGCGTCCGCCTCTGGAGACGAAATTCGCATCGCGGCCGGCGTGTATAGCGGCGTCAACAACCAGGGCGGCAAATCGCAGGTAGTGTATATCGCCAAGAGCCTGACCCTGCGGGGCGGATATACCACCGCCAACTGGAATACGCCTGACCCGGAAGCCAACGTCACTGAAATCAATGCTCAAACCTTGGGGCGTGTAGTTTATATCAGCGGCACTGAAACGATTGTCACGCTGGAAGGGTTGCACTTTACCTACGGCGACTCGAGCGGGCTGGGCGGTCACTCGCCCACTCCTTTTGAAAATTATGATGCGGGCGGGGGGGTGTACGTAGACGGGGCCAGCGTGATTTGTGACCAGTGCGCCATCGGCCACAGCTTTTCGCCTTCTAATGGCTTTGGCGGGGGACTCTACCTGACTTACGGCGGCCTGACCATGACCGGCACGCTCGTCGAAGAAAATGAGGCGGGCAGCGGCGGGGGCGTCTATTTGTACAAGACGCAGTCGCAGATTGGCTCAAGCAGCATCTTTTACCTGAACGATGGATCGGCCATCCGAGTGGTAGAGGGAATTTTCACATTGCAGGATAGCCAGCTTTTGGACAACGAAGGCGGCGGCGTGAGCATCCATAAAGCGCCGGTCGTCATCACAGGCAATGTGATCAGCGGCAGCAATGGGAGTGGAATCAGTATAGGCGGGGGCGGCAGCGGCGGCAGCATATCCTATAATACCATTCGGGCTAATGTAAACGCCGGGCTTTCCATCGGCGACGGCAACTTTGAAGTGGCGGGGAATGAGATTGCTTACAACCGTGGCAGCGGCTACGACGACGATCCCGGGGTTATCATTAAACCGGTCTGGGGAGGCGATGTGACGCTGCGCAACAACCACATCCACCACAACGGCAACACCTACTCTTCGTGCCGCGGCGCAGGGGTGCATATTGACACCGGCCCCAACGGACTGGTGACGCTCGCCGGCAATCTCATCGAAGATAATTTCGCCGGCGAAGATGCCGTAATTTCCTCTCACGGTTACGGGGGCGGTGTTTACCTCACGGGTGATAACATCCTCCTGGATGGCAATATCATTCGCAACAATACCGCCTTTGGCTTCATCCATGCCGGGAACCAGTACTGGGGCGGGCACGGCGGCGGTGTGTACATCAACGATAGCCCAACGCTGCAAAACAACATCATCGCCGGCAACATTGTCCTCGCTCCCGAAGGCACTCACTTTCACGGTCCCGGCATCTATGTCAACGGCGGCTCGCCCGAGCTGATCCACAACACCCTCGCCCAGAACCATGGCGGCGACGGCGTCGGCCTGTATGTGATTCAGGACTCGTCAACCGGCGAGCGTTCGCAAGTGCAGATGTTCAACACCATCGTCGCCAGCCACACGGTCGGCATCTACGCGCCAGGTCAAGACGCGGAGAACATTGTCGTGGCTGGTGGCATTCTCTGGTCGGGCAACACCAGCAATACGTGGGGCAGTGGGACGTTTTTCCTCTCCAACGAGCGCACCGGCGACCCGCGCTTCGTCAATCCGGCCGGCGGCGACTACCACATCGGTTCCGGCTCGGCGGCGTTGGACAACGGCATCGTGACCGACGTGACCGACGATGTGGACGGCCAGGCGCGCCCGCATTACGGCGGCTATGATTTGGGCGCGGATGAAGCGTGGGCAGTGGTCGCGGCCAAGTGCGTCGCGCCAACTCAGGCTCTGCCGGGCGAGACGGTCACGTTTACGATTGTCCTGACCAACACCACCGCCGCGTCCATGTCGGTGCGCGTGGCCGACGCCTTGCCCGCTCAGATCAACTACATTGGCCCTATCTCTCATACGGGTGGAACTTTGATTTACACCCCCCAGGTCATCACGTGGACTGGCTTTGTTGCGCCGATCACGCCAACACGCATCATCTGGGCCGGCCAAGTTGTATCCGATGTGCAACCCGGCGACATCATCTCCAACGTCGCCGCCATCCGAGACGCTTACGGCGTTTTCCAGACCGACCCCGCTCTGATTCTGGTGCCACAGAGCAGCTACCGTTACGTCTACTTGCCGTTGGTGTTACGGAACGATTGAGAGGGTGAAACTTTGCCGTAGGAGCGCCCTCCAGGGCGCGAAATTACCTCGGTGACAGTCGCGCCTATGAAGGCGCTCCTACGGGGATTGGGAGACAATCTAATTTCAGGAAACTCCTGACGCTTGTTCTTTTGGTTTCAGGTCCGCAAACGTCTGACCTTTGAGATAATCTGGAAAAGTGTACACGCCCGTCATCTGGATAAAGCAGCGATCGGGGAATTTTTCCCAACCGCGCGCCAGGCCGATCCGCAAATATACCTCGCTCGACCGCAATGCCGCTTCCAGCTCAGATGCGATCTTGCCGGGAGCGTAACCTTGCCCCCGCAGATTATCGTGGTAATATCGCCACGCCAGGTCAGTCACCGTCAACCGATACCGCACCCCCTCGCCATCATTGAAGACGATGCGATACTGCCACTTGCCTTCGGGCGAAAGATCGTGAATGACCCTGGCAACTTCTTGGGGCCGAATAGTTCCCAGGGAACGCGCTCCTTGGCCGTCTTTGACATAGTGACCAAAATCAGAATAGACCGGCGTTTCAAAGATAGCGCCCACGCTGGGGAACAAGGTCCTGTTCAGTATTTCCTGCCGGGCCTTTTCATCCACTTGCTTGACGAACCGCACTGACGCGGGATTGTAGCGATGGTCTTCCGTATGAGGCGGCTGCGGGGTCGGCTGCAAAAGACAGCAAACTCAATTGCTCCGCCGGCTTTTCGTTGACCGACTTGAGGATAGATCGGGCGCTAAACACTGCGCCGTCGCCGCGAATATGTTGAACATCTACTTCGGGATGCTCGGCCATGAGATACTGCGCAATCAAGTGATGCCGGTGACACTCGGCCGGGTTTTCTTCGCTGCACATAATAGCCGTTGTCTGCTCGTCAGCCAGCTCCAACGACCGCTCTATCCCTTTGATGAACCACGGGCGTTTCATCACCTCGGGATAATCCACCTCGTGCAAATAATCGGTTCCTTCCGCGGGAATTGTTTTACTCTTGTAACACAGCGGGTCCGACGGGCGGCCCCCCAGGTATCTGCCCGCGTAAGCGTATTGAATGTCGCGTTGCGGCAACGTGCCTTCCAGGTTCTCTTTATTAAACTGTGGATTGTAACGGCTGTACGGCGCGGTGCGCACATCCACCAGCGTCATGACGCCATTGTCTTCCAGCAAGCGGATAAATTTTTCCAGGTTATGATTACTGTGACCAATTGTTAAAAGTTTCATTTTCGCCTCTTGCTGCAATCGGGTCAGTCTTTACCAGGTACTCGCCTTTGAACAACCCAACGCTGGAAAATATGGGCGCGGCTGCTTTCAGGGGGGTCAATGCCTTGCGCAGCGCGGTATAGCATCGCGCCGGGCGTAAACATCTGGTCTGGCTATGCCGAAAATGCTCAGATCACGTAGAAGAGTGCGGCAGAGCATTAAAAATACCCCCGGTTCAAACGGCTGGTTCAAATTTGTAAACGGGGATATTGAGATAACGCACAGGCTGGCTAATCGCTTGCGCGACGATTCGTTCAATTTGGCGCATTGTCTCTGCGTCAATGTATTTCTCGCCGCACTGCTGGCAAACGTCGGCCAGCACATCTTCGACCACGATGCGCTGCCCGCCGCGTCTGAACTCAAAATCAGTCACGTGCGTTTCCAGCACACCGCCGCAGAGATCGCATCGCTCCCCTGCTAATGCTCCCATAATTCATCACCTCACTTGCGTGTTTTGTAATCTGATTCCCACTGATTATCATCCGGTTCGTACATTGTGACAATCCTCAATCGCTCCGTACCTGGCTTGCGCGAGCACTTGATGTGAAGCGGGTCGCCCGTCTCCAGCCATCCCAATAACAAACACGAGGGGTAAGGTTGATCATCAGGCTCATCTTCGATGATTTCCGCCTCCATCAAAGCTGCTTTGAGTTCAGCCAGGTTGATCTTGCGTTCGATCATCCTTTCAGCAGCATGATTGGTAAAAAACAACTGATCCTGCTCGACACACCGACAAATAAAGCGCAGTCCTATTACAGACATCGTTACACTTGCTCGTTCTCTCGCTTGCTCACATACACAATGTCGTGCGTCTTGTACCCCTCGCGCGCAAAGAGCGAGCGCGAAGCCGCGTTTTCGCTTTCGATCAGCGCTGCAAAAAGATACAATCCCATCGCCCGCAACTCGTCTTCAGCGGCGGCCACGAGCTGCGCGGCGTATCCCTTGCGGCGGTGGTCGGGATGGATCGCCAGCCGGTTGATCCAGCCTTTGCGCGTGTCCTGCGTGATCACGACCAAACCCAGCAGTTGACCGTCTTCCTCAAGCCCCAGGATAACCTGGCCGCCGGCCAATTGCGCCGCCATCGCCTCGCGGCTATCGCGCCCCTGCAAGCGGAGGCTGTGCAAGCCAGCCAACTGCCATAGTTCGATGATAGCATCGTAATCGTCAATCGTCAATTTGCGTAAAGTTGGCATAGTGTTAGAGGTTGGATATTAGGGATTGGGCATTATGGCCGGCTTTAAATGCGCTGCGCGAGTATAGCCTAATTGACGGCGCACCTGTGTAATATCCAGGTGCGGAAATTGCAGTTCCACTAATTCGAGTGTTTCTTCTAGCAATTGCCTGGTGTCGGCTATCGCTTCTAAATATGGCAACGTAAAAGCCCGCCGCAATCGCCGGTCAATATCCTCGGGCTCGACTTGCATAGTCTCTAATACTCGAAACAGCCATTTAAAAGTCGGAAAGTAACTATGGTTCAGTGCAAGCAAAACCAGAAACATTTCCTGGTGCAGATAACTCAACTGTCCATAAAAGGCCGTCGGATTATCCCGAGCTGCCAGAATGAACAATTCTGCGATTCTAAAGGAAGCTATGTGTTCTTGAATAATTTGCCTCGCCAATCCTTCCGGGTAAGCTTGTGCCTGTTTCTTCCATTCCTCAATGATTTCATGACCATAGAGCGGAATACACGAGCGAACGGTGTCCATAGCATTCAGGCTGCCCAAATCCAAATGGCGACCTTCCAAAACTGCTTTGATGATAGCCTCTTGGTGGGCAACCGAGATGTGCCATAAATCAACTTGAACACCATTAATTAAAAGCTGATCCTCTGCTGATGGGCCATCATAAGTGTACAGGAAGCTGGCATTTAGATTATGGACGATAGCGTGCCGTTTTGTGTCATCTGGTAACGCATCCCAAAAGATAGGGAGCTCCAGGTCAGAGTACTCATCCGCATAGTTGCGCGCGACAGAGCCAGCCACAACAATCGCTCGTACCCCTTGGAAAGGAATAATACATCCCGCTAACCTTCGCGCTAGGTCAATGCGCCAGATAGTATGAGAGTTTTGCATTACAGGATCCTTGCCTGGCTGGAACAAACGTCAGGCGGGCTACCAATCAAGATGGCCTTTTCACCCTTGCAACATAAAGCCGGCTGATGTACTCGCATTCCACCACCCCACCATACCTTTCAATCAACCTTGAAACACACCCTAATACACTCTGCCGGACCTCTTTCTCTAAATTCTGTACCTGCGAATACGTACTCAACAATTTCACATACTTTTCCGCTGTGTACTCTTCTCGCCATGGATAGCGCCTCACAACCATTGCATCAAACAAGTTCGATCCCTCAATCTCCTCCACGGCCTCTCGTTCCAGCTCCTCCGACGACTTTTCTCTTACCTCAGCCAGTTGCGGTGCTCTCTCACGGTACACCTCCTCAGCGGCTTGAAAAAATTCTGACTCACCTCTATGGTGGCCGTTCCAAAACAACGCAACAGTTCCGCCTGTCTTTAATGCCGCTACGGTTTTGACCAAGCGGATATCTGGCGACAGCCAATGAAACGCTTCTGCACAGATAGCCAGGTCAAATGCCCGCTCTTGGGGAGGCCACTCCTCGAACGATATGTTTCGCACCTCAACTCCAGGGTAGGAGCGACAATGCTCAGTTGCCAGCCGGGCCAGATTGGCCCCCAACTCGAGACAAAGCATTGTGTACCCGCGCCGGGCAAAGGGCAAGGTCGCCTGCCCTGACCCACATCCAATCTCCAAGATGCTTCCTCCCGGCGAGATTTCAGATAACGAGAGAGCATCCTCAATCAATTGTTCTGGATATTCAGGCCGAACCTCGTCATACAACTCTGCTACATCATTAAAAGTGGTTTTCAGTTCCTTATCAAGGGGCACTACCAGTTACCTTTTCCATAAACGATGCAGTTCAACGGCGCGCTTGATGATCCATTTCTCACCCGGCACACCCATGATCAACCCCGATGTGTTGTTGCGAACTGCTCCGCCTGCAGCGGGCAACTCTAATTTTAACACAATCCAGACAGCGGGCAAGAGTTTGGGGGCAAACGGCAAATGCGCCATAATGCGACTCTGCGCGTGGCGCTTTCGGCTTTGACTTTGGGTGAAAGTGAGGTACACTTTTGTCATAGAGATTATGCAGCGTCTCAATGGACAGACTGGCACAGCGTTCATTTTTGCTACCCACAACCTGCGTGTGGTTGCGTATGCCTGGCGGGCAGTCAAGATGCATGATGAACGGCTGGCGGACAATTCGAACTCGACGTGATCAAGACAATCGTTTCCCACCTTTTATTGTGGACATTACTGGGCGGGCTGTGGGGCCTTGGATTCGTAGCATTACGCTTTCTGGGCGCCGCTTTCGTTCCCAGTGTCAATGGTGGGTTGGATTGGACAAAGTGGATGCCGGCAGCCATGTTCCTCGGATGGATCATTGGCGTCACTACCAGTGTACTGACAGCCCGTCCAACGTTGGGCTACTTGAGCGAGATTGATTTTACCCTCGGTGGAGTCAGCGTACTGTTGGGATGGACAATTGGAGCCATCAGTGGCATCGTGCTAGAACTGGCGGCCCTGGTGGTCATCGCCCTCGTCCCGGGAATGACCACGCCCGCATCCTCTCTCGATTGGTTGCCCAACTTGCCACCACTGGGAGCATTGGTCGGCATTGTCTTTGCACTGGCCTCATTGGCGATATTCGGAGCATCAATGATTCGCGATGCCACAAGAAGACGCGTTATTACGCCGAGATGTCGGTCCCAGTCAAGGCTAGAACGGCTGCCTGGACCGATACGATTTGTGGTAATGTTTTTTGGGGTCTTTCCTTTTTTCCTGACGGTGTGCTATCTCATCACCCTGTCCCTGGTAAACACGCTGCACAAGTTGCAAGACCGGCGATAAAGGCTTGCGCCAGGCAAAGCATCGCGAGGTAGCCATGGCCGAACACTATGAGATCACCCCAGGCAAGTCCATTGGCCCTTTCAAACTCGGGATGACCAGAGATCAAATCGAAGCGATGAACATTCACCCCAAGCAAGATTTTGACGACCATTCGGGCGCATATTACCCGCTGGTCAACATTGGCGAGGATGCCCTCCAAAGAACGCGCCAGCCTGCGCCAGGGGTGAACGTTCACTACGATGCATCGGGCAAGTGCCACAAGATCACAGCAGTTTTTGGTTACAAGCCATCTCTTCCCATTTTCACTTTGTACGGTCGTACTGTGAATGGCATGACGGATAAAGAGGTAGCCTCGATACTTGGCTCCACGGTGGCTGACGTCAGTTTTTCCTACGCGTCGGTCTATTCGCCATCGGCGGGGCTGCGCGCAATCAAGTGGGAAGCCAGCGACGATCATATCATGTCCATTCAAGTGGTGCCGAGCAAAGGGTAACTTTTCAGCTTGCGCGAAACGCGCCCGGCTACAATCATCAAATCGCTCTGGCGCGGGCTGGCGCGCATCAACCCCATGCCCAAGCGGCTCATGTCACATGGGCAAGTAGCTGGATACCCTGGTCGCTCCTTTACTCCGGGAACACTACCTGCTCTTTGCCCTGCAAGCGATCCATCAGGCGTTGGATGACGACCTCCAGGTGATCGGGGCGATGCACGAAATCCAGGTTATCGCTGGGAATCATCAGAACCGGGCACAGGGCAAAATCTCCTAACCATTCCTCGTAATAGCGCTCGAGCAAGCTCAGGTACTCGAACGTGATCCCGGTTTCGATATTCCGTCCCCGCCCGCGAATCCGATCCAGCAACACCTGGGCCGGCGCGCGCAGGTAAATCAACACGTCGGGTGGGGGCAACTGCTCCACGACCAGGTCGAACAGGCGGCGATAAGCCAGGTAATCGCGCTCGCTCAGATTGCCCATCTCGTGCAGCGCGCGCGCAAAGATATGGGCGTCTTCGTAAATGCTGCGGTCTACGATGGCCGAACGTGGGCCTTGAACGAGCGCCTTGTGCTGGGCGGCGCGGTGCCCCAAGAAAAAGATTTGCAGATGAAAACTCCACGTCTTCATATCCGCGTAAAAATCGCCCAGGTAAAGATTGTCGGCCACGCTTTCGTAGGCCGCCTGCCAGTTCAGGCGAGACGCCAGGCGCTCGGTCAGGCTGGTTTTGCCCGCCCCAATGTTGCCCGCCACCAATACGAAATTCTTTGCCATCTACAACTCCGTGAACGCACTGCCGCTCACCGCCGCCGGTACGTGGCCTCGATGCTTTCAGTGGTGAGCTGCATTTTTTGGATGCGAATGGGCGCATCTTGCCACGCCTGTTTAAAGCCGCTATTGACGCGCCCAGACAAGATACCCCCGATCACGTACAAGGGAACATTGTTAAACCGCTCGATCTGAACGTTGGGCACGCCATCCACTTCACGCACGCGAACCTGGAGCGAAATCTGATTACCTTGCCAGTAACCGCCCGCCACAATCGTTTCCGGCGGGTCAAAGGTCACGTGCACGCCAGTCACCGCGCCCAAGGTGTAAGGCTCAATGGCCGCTTGCAAGCCGGCCTCAAAATGGCTCCGGCGATAATCGTACGTCCAGCCAGCATCCACCTCGTCCAGCTTCCAATTCTGCCGGGCGATGGTTTGCTCGGCCAACATGCCCACCACAATTACCCCCACGCTCACCAGAACGAGGGCCACAATAATCAAGACGGTGAGCAGGATCAGGAGCGTGCGGATCAGCCACCTGCCCAGGCCCAGCAACGCCATTCCCGCGCGACCGGCGGGCGTGCTAGGGCGCGCGGGCCGCGCCGGCTGGCGCGGGGGACTGGCTGGGGCAGGAGAAGGCGGGGTGCGAACAGTTGGCGCCAAAACTAGCTTGGCAGGGTCACTCGTTTTCTGGGTGGCGCGCCTGAGAAATTGAGGCAGCGGGATTTGCCACCTGGCAGAGGCAGCCTGCTCGATGGCGTCGGCAAATTCGCCCGCCGAAGCATAGCGTCCGGACGGCTCTTTGGCCAGAGCACGCATCAACACCTTTTCAAGCGGCCTGGACACGTCGGGGCGAAATGCGCGCAGCGGGGGAGGCAGCTCGTAAGCGTGCTGGTGCAACATTCCCACTGGGGTATCAGCCTGGAACGGCAGGCGCCCCGTCAACATCTCGTAAGCAATCACGCCCAACGCATAGATATCGGTGCGTTGGTCCACCGCGCCGCCCTGGGCCTGCTCGGGCGACATGTAAGCCGGCGTGCCCAGGCTCACGCCTGTTTGCGTCAGGTGGGTTTCGGCCACCATGCGCGAGATGCCAAAATCGGACAGCAGGGGATGGCCGTCGGGTGTGAGCAACACGTTCGCAGGCTTGACGTCGCGGTGCACCACGCCGCGCCGGTGGGCGTAATCCAGCGCCCGCGCCAGCTGCGCGGTGATGCGCACCACCGCCTCGATATCCATTGGCTGCCCCATGCGCTGCGCCAGCGTGCCGCCTTCCACCAGTTGCATCACAAAATACGGCGCGCCGGTTTCCTTGTCTTCGCCCGAATCGTACACGGGCAAAATATTCGGATGGGCCAGTTGCGCAATGGAGCGCGCCTCGCGAGAAAAGCGCTCGCGAAACGACGCATCGCGCGCCAACTCTCCCGCCAGCACCTTGATGGCGACCTGGCGGTTCAGCGAGGGCTGGTGACCCCGGTAGACAGTGGCCATGCCGCCCGAGCCAATCTCGGCCACGACCTCGTAATTCCCCAACATTTTGCCAACGTCCATTATTGCCCCACTGTTCCCGTCTGCGCCAGCACACTGCCCGTTTCGTCCAGCAGTTGCACGCCCAGGCGGCACATGTCCTCGCCGCAGCTTCCGCCTGGCCGCTGCCATACGGCGCTGACCGGCCGGCCCGGCCCCAAAGACGCCAGCCACTCGGCGGCCACCTTGTTATTTTGCCACAACTTGACGTGCGCTCCCTGGAAATTCGAGCTGGCGGCGGCGGCCACGTACACGCTTTCACCTCGATCTTCCAGGCTCAACGCTGCCGTCGCGTTGGCATAATCGTACTCTACTTTCAGGCCGTTCACCGGATACCATCGCTCCGTCCAGCCAATGGACTGTCCCACCTCAATGGTGGTCTCGTCTGCAAACGTGGGCTTTACCCCGCCCCACAATTCGAAATACGTGCTGCCGTCCTCGGTCCACGTTTCCGTGTCAATGCCGTATGGCGCGAAAAACTTGACGCCAGTTGCCACGCTGGAAGGAAAAACGCGCACAATGCCCCTATCCGCCGCCGTGTCGTAAGCGCCGGCGAAATCGGCGCTGGCGGCGGGCCTGGCAAACACTCCCATCCATCCCTTCAAGTTGCCCACAACACTCACGTCGCGTCCATTGTAAATCGGCCAGTCAATGGCCGCTCCCGAGTCGGGCAAATCGCTATCACCTGTAGAATGGACCGTCGCCTGGGCGCCCGGCATGATGAAATGCGTGGCGTCACTCACCTTGTTCCCAGAAAAAGCCAGCATGGCATTTAGCCAGAACTTGAGGCTTTGGCGCGCACCGGTATTGTTGGCCACTCGCGGCTGGATGATTAGATAATTGTGAGTGCTATCCAGGCTGAGAGTCACTTGCACGTACAAACCGGTGCGGTCCTCCTTGTCGCTCACCGTGACGGTGGTGCCGCTCAACGAGGCTTCCCACTCGCGATATTCGTTCAGCCCGTGCTCGTCGGTGGGCAGGCACCACTCAATGCCCCCCGTCGCCAGCCACCAGCCGCGATACCCCCAATGCGTCGGCTTGATCACAGGATTATTGTAGGCGATGCTCTGATCGTCGGTCTTGTCAACCCACGTATACACTCGCCCCCCCAGTTCGGGCAAAACCATTACGCGCACGTAGGCATTTTCCAGCACGAGGGCGCGGTAGGTCTGTTGAGCCTTGCCGCCCACCTGGTTAAATTCCAGGCGCGGATAAGGATAAATAGGATCCGAAGAGTCAGTGGAAATCAACGCTCGCTGATAATCATAGGTGGGAATACTGATCGTGGTTTCGTACACCCGCACACCCGATGGTTGAATGAGAGATTGGTTAGGCAAGGTGGCTATAGGCGTTGGCGTGGACGAATCGGAAGGCGAAGCGGTCGGCGTTGCGCTGCGGGTTGGTTCATTTGTCAAAGACGGCGTGGCGGCGGTGGGGCTGGCGGGCAACTCGGACGTGCCGGTAACGGGTTGCGTCGGCGTAGGCGACGAGATTGCGGAGGGCGTATCGGTGGGCGTCTGAACCGTCGCCGGCGTTTCTGTGGGAGAGTCTGCCGGAGACGTTGCGCGGGTTATGACTGGCGTGGGCAAAGGTGAGGCCCCGCCAGTGGGGCGCGCGGTAGAGGTGGCAAACACGCCCGGCGTGAGAGTGGGCACCACGATAATGACGGAACGCGGCGGCGGCGGCGCTGTGGGGAACGGCGTGGGCGTCCGCGTAGACACTGGGCCGCACGCGATGGCCAGGACGACGAGAATAGAAAACACGAAAAGCAAACGGCGCACAGACGAGAGAGATTTGAGATTAGGATTAGAAATTAGAGATTGATCTTTCACTGCCTTTCCCACCCATCACCAGAATACAGCACATACGTCGCCCCGGCATCCGTTCGCACAATCAGGCCGTTTTCAAAATCTTATGGCAATCTCACCACGAACTTGGCGTCTGGCCCAAAACGCACCCGGTCGCCGCTGCGCAGTGGATACGGCGTGTGCGGCGGAATGGGTTGGCCGTTGACGAACGTGCCATTGCTGCTATCCAGGTCGGTTACGGCGCATTGCCTGCCATCCCAGGCGATGATGGCGTGATGGCGGCTGACCTGGTTATCGCCGGGCAGAGCAAGCGCGTTTTCGTGCGAGCGGCCTACGCTCGTATTCCCCACGCGCAAGACAGTGCGAGCGCCGTCGCTCGTCAACAGGCAAGCCTCTTCCATCACCGGCGGTGGTGGAGGGACGTATGCCGCAGGCGGCGCCCGGCGCGGCTTGGGACGCGCCAACACAAACAAGAGCGCCGCGCCGCCAAACATGCCCGCCGCGCCCAGGCACATAAAGAGGCCCAGGCACGCCAGCACGGCCAGCGATGCATTGCTTTCTCGCACCGGCTCGGACTGAGCGATGGGTGTGACCGGCGCCGGCGCGACGACGGCCGGCGTCGGCGGAACCTCAACCGGCCGGGGCGGCTGGGCCTGGCCGGATTCGGGCGCGGGCAACTGCAAACGGCCATAGCCATACGCCGAATCGGGGCCGTCTGGTCCTAAATCGGGCGCGTTCGCCACCAGGTACTCGACCACCTGTCGAGACGTGAAATCGGGAAACGCGCTCCACACCAGCGCCGCCGCTCCCGCCACGTGCGGCGTGGAGGCCGACGTGCCCGGGAAGGAGCGCGGCGCGTAACTGACCGTCGTGACCCGATCGGGAGCGGTGAGGTCAGGTTTGAGGCGGCCGTCATTGGTCGGGCCTTGCGAGCTAAACTCTTCCAGTCCATTGGAGCGCCACTCAATTGCGCCCACAGTCAACGCCGTCGCCGCATCGGCCGGCGTCCCCAGGCTATAGGCCGCCGAAGGAAACTCGATCTCTCCGTCAGGAGCGTACAAATCAAACGTGACGGCGCGGCTGGCGTTTTTGGCCTCGATGACAATATAATACGTCTGGAGGTCCGGCTGTGTCAGCCGGATGCCTTCAAAAGGGTTGTCACCTGCCTGCCCGTTCTGCGAGTTTTGCGACGAGGCGACCAGGTTCGATTGCTCATCGTATAAAAAAATGTCGTAATCCTGCCCGCTGTCGGGCCAGTCGTTCCAGTTTAGAATAATGAGGGCGTCGTGCTCAGGCGGGTGGTACACCATCACTTCTTTGCCGTTGGGAAATTCGTGTCGTTGGTTGCCGTCCGCGTCGCTAAACACGCCGCGATAGTGCTCCGCGGCGTAATTGCCACTCGCGTTCACCCAGATGATGTCCTGGGCAACCGTTTCGTTCACCAATTGGGCCTGCGAACCGCTGCCATCCATCGGCGCAACCAGGCCGGTGGCCGAATGGGAAATAATGTTCACCTTTTGCTCCAGCAGCCACTCCACCGCGCGCCCCAGGCCCACCTCGCTGCCGTCATAGTACGCCAGGTACAACTCGGCGCCGGGCGCCATGGCGTGAACAATTTCGGCGCAGGCCGTGCCATGCACCTCGCCGCTCGAATCCGGCTCCTCGCCGCGCACGAACGACTGGGCGACGACGTTTTCCGGCAATTCTTTGCCCAACAAATTGCGATACCCATCAAATCCCAAATCGAGAACGCCCACCTTGAGGCCCTGACCAGTGAAGCCTGCCTCGTGCCATGCTTTGGCGCCCGTCACGTCGAGGCCCTCAAAGTCCGGCGCGCGCGCGCCCGTGCGCGAAGGGATGGGCAAGCGCAGCTTGATCACGTGCTTGAGCTGCGTCAGTTGATCGAACAATTGGCCGGGATTCTCGACCTGGGCGAATTGCTCGATGAACATCATCGGCACAGCAATGTCTATCAAATCGCGATAGGTGCCCTCGATGATTACGCCAAACTTGTCCAGCTCGTCTGCCACGAACTGGGTGTTTTTCTCATCGTCAATAACCAGCGTGATGCGCACTTCGTCTTTTTCGTTGACCAGGCCGCGCTGCACAGCCAGTTCGCGGGCAGCTTCCAGGCCGCCCGTCTGGTAAGCCAGCAAGAAATCCTTGTAAGCCGAATCGAGCGATGGGTCGCTCAACAAATCACCCAACTGAGGATAGCGCGTCGCCAACTCGTTCAGCGAGGGCGGCGGCGTCAGGCTCAGAGTGGGCAGCATCTTTGGCGTGAGCATGGGCGTGGGCGTGCTGGCGGGCGGGCGCGTGAGCGTCCACAACGCTCCCCCTGAAACCAGCAGCAACGCCAGGCCGGCCGCCATCAGGCCAATCAGAAATTTGCGATTCTGCGTCAGTGGCTGCATGAACAATCCTCTCACAGTCCACTTGCTCCAACCGCGCCATTCCTGGCGCGGAGAGCCTGTCCCTACGGCGCGCTAACCATCACGTCGTCAAACTCGATGCGCACGTTGCCTTCGTCGTACGTGCCGACGATAAGCCCAATGTCTCCGCCAGATATGGTGGCATCTTGCGCCTGGGCAATCAGTTCGCCGTTGGCGTATAGCTCTAAATTGTCGCCTGCGCACACCACCTTGATCGAATTGGTAGCCAGTCCCTGGTTGACGACGTCAGATTGCTGATACTTGCCCTCTGCGGAACTGATGATTGTTTGATCGTCGCCGCTCATTCTGGTAATGCCGGCATAGCCGTCCGCACTGATGATGAAATAGTAAAAGTTATCTTTATCCTGGTAGCGGCAAATCACGCCAAATTCGTTATCTTCCGAGCCGCTTATCATGCTGGCATTCACTTCGATCACCACGTCGTCAAGGTCAACCTCGTTCGAATTGGCCCAGGCCAGCCACTTGGAAGACTTGACCGTGATGGCAAACTTGCCATCGGCATACTCGGCGCTCGCATCCTCGTCGTCGTAGACGTCCCATCCACTGTCCGCATCTGAAAAATCGTCCGAGTAGAGCGCCTCTGGCTGAGGCGTGCTCGTAGGCAATCCAGGCTCAAGGGTGGCCGGCGGCAGAGGCGTGAACGTAGGCAATCCAGGCTCGGGGGTTGCCGCCGGTGTGGGTGTTGCTGGCGACATCATGCCCAAAGCCAAAAAGGCCGCACATCCTAGCGCAACGACCAGGCAGCCGCAGCCGCCCAGCCAGGCCCACACCGGCATTTTGCGCCGCCCGGACGCGGCGGGCGGCGGGGTGGGCGTTGAGGACGGGGGATACGATGGCGGCGGCGGTGGCGTAGGTTGCAGTGCGCTCCGCGACGGCGGCTGCGACGGCGTTTGAGGCGGCACGTACGTCGGCTCTAGCGCGGGAGTGGATTCAACCCTGGCCTGGGGCGGCGGCGCGCTGGTGCGAGCCAACGCCTCGCGCATCTCGGCCGCGCTCTGAAAGCGGTCGTCGGGGCGCAACTGCATGGCCTTGAAAATCGCCGCCTCAATAGCCGGCGAGACGTGGGGCGCCAGAGAGCGAAGCGGGGGGATGGCCGATTGCTTGATGAGCCGCTCAGTCAGCGAGGGCGGCAGCTTGCCGCTGAGCAAGGAATAGAGCATCGCGCCCAGCGAAAAGAGATCGGAGCGCGCATCGGTGTGGCCGTAGGAATAGTCTATCTGTTCGGGCGGGGCGTATTGCGGCGTGCCCGCGCCGCGCAGCACGACGACGGTTTGCGGGCGGCTGGGGTCGTACAGCTTGACCAGGCCAAAATCTACCAGCACCACGCGCCCATCGGGCGTCAGGCGGATGTTGGCCGGTTTGATGTCTCGGTGCAAGACGTTTTTGCCGTGGATGTATCCCAGCGCGTCGAGCAATTGGTTCGCCCAGTCCACCACCTGCGCTTCGGGCAGGCCGGGCCGGCCTTGCGCCCGCAGCACGTCCTCCAGCGATTGCCCCTCCACGTAATCCATCACCAGGTAGGCATTGCCGCCCTCGGTGAAATAATCCGTCACGCGCGGCAAATTGGGATGATTCAGTCCCGCCAACACGCGCGCCTCGCGTTTGAACTGCTCGCGCAGCCCCTCCAGCGTCACCTCGGCCAAGTCGGGCGCGGGGCGCATTTCTTTGACGGCGGTGCGATGATCCAGGACCATGTCGTGCGCCAGGTAAACCGCGCCCATGCCGCCCTGCCCCAACTGGCTCTGGATTTGATAACGATTGTGTACTACCTGTCCTGCTTGTAATGGCATGTTTCACCTCGAATGTATGATCCCGATCATCGCGGGTAACGCCACGCGCCGTCCGTCGTCCCGGCGTGAATGTACCTGGACGTGTTCGGCCCAATGACGACGTGGCGCACCGTCAAATTCGACGGCATGCCGTTGGCAAGCGCCTTGAAACTGACGCCGCCGTCTTCACTATACCACACGCCGCCTTCGTTGACCCCCGCGTAAACGCGCTGGCTAGTAGAAGGGTCTACCATAACAGAAAATACCCGCCCTGTCAATACCTGGTTCCAGTGCGCGCCGCTATCACCCGAACGGTACAGCCCGCCGTCCGTCGCCGCGTACAACACGGCGGGCGAGCCGGGGTCAATGGCCACCGCAAACACGCTCAAGGCCGCGCCGCTTAAATCCCCCAATGGCTGCGCCGTATTGTCGTGGACGCGATAAACGCCCTTGCCCCACGTCGCCACGTACACGGAACCATTATCGGTCACCGCAATTCCCAATATAGCCGCGTCGGTCAACACCGTCGTCGTCCAGGTCGCTCCGCCATTAACGGACACGTCCATGCCATATCGCGCCAATCCCACGTAAACCGTCTGCGAATATGCCGGCCGCGGGTCAACTGCCACCGCGTAAGCATACGGCTCGCGCAGCTCGCCAGCGGCTTGCCAGCTATCGCCGCCGTTCGTCGTCTTGAATACGCCCTGTCCCCACACGGGCACGTATGCCTGGCGGCAATCGCGCGGGTTTAACGCCGTGCCGCGCACCTGCCCATTGTTCAAAGACATTAACCACGACTGGCCGGCATCTATAGTGCGATACACCTGGCCGCGGTTGTCATTGGGCACGCCGGTGCCTACGCCGGCATACAAGCGGCTGGGATCGGTTGGACATACGCTGATGTGATATACTGTTTGCCCCGCAATGCCGCCTTGAATCCAGGTGGGGGGCCAGTCTTGCAAGATCATTGGTAAATAAACCCGGTGAGCGCCAGCCACCAGTGTTAGACGTGTGGCGGTATACACGCTGGGAGGAACCGCCGTCGCCATAGTAAAGCGGGTTGCAGCAGTGATGAAAACCGAATAGGCTGTCCCGCTCACCGCTTTGGAGCCAACCGTGAATGTGACGCCAAGCGCCTGGCTGTCCCCCGCTCCAAGCGTTGCCTGGAGCAAATCTAATTCGGGCCGCCCCCAGCCGGGGGGTGCGGTGGCAGTCAAGTTAAACGTATCCGTGATATTGCCCGTATTGGTCACGTGGAGCGTGCATTGCACCAGTTCGCCAGGAGCGCGCACGCCAACGTGGGCCGGCAGGTCGAGCCTGACGCCGCGCCGCACAAAAGCCATAGTGGTGAGTGTGGCGCTGCCCCAACACGGTCCGCCGCTCTGCGCCATCACGCACAACGTTGCCGCGTCGCTCGCGTTTCCAGCCGCGTCGGCGGGGATGTGAACCACTATCCAGATATTGGCGCCTCCACCCGCCGGCAGCGACAAACTCACCGTGCCGCTGATGTCTAGAAAAACATCTGCCGGCCACTTGCCGCCCGATACCGTCGTCGTAACACTGACCGGCGCGGTGGTCGTGTTGGTCACGCGAAACGTGTGCGTGACGCTGCCGCCCGCATCGCCAAACAATGCAGATGTGGGCGGGTCTACGCTCATGCTGTAAAAAGCGCGGGAATAAATCTCGAACACCGGGTCGGAAAGAGTGAGGGACTGGCGGCTGGGTGGCGCACCCTGCGCCATCGCCGGCACAATCGCCGCCAGCATCGTCAACGACAAGGCGCATACGGTTACAACAATCATCCAGCGCCGGAGGGTATTGGGTCTTGTTTGCATAGCATTTCTCCTATTAAAAGTGATCGGGTACTAGCAGGTTGCCGGAGTGGCCGACGCATCCCTATGCGTTGGCGGGGCTGGCATAGGGATGCCAGCCTGCTCTCCGACAGGCTGCTAGGGCAACGGCGTTGGCGCCGGCGGCTCCTCTGTTGCCGGCGGCGGCGGTTCTGGTGTCGGCTTTTTTCCCCCGCCGTCGTCCCCGCCCGACGGCGGCGCCTGCGTTGCCGTCGGCGACGGCGTAGGCGTCTCGGTTGGCGTGGGTGTGGGCGGGCGCGGCGTGCTGGTAGGCGATGGCGTGTAGGTCGGCATAATCGTCTGCGTGGGCTGCGCGCTCTGCGCCGGCAGGGTGAGCGTGGGCAAGATGGACGGTCCAACCGTAGTGGTTGGCAGGGGCGTTGGCGTTGGGCTGGCCTGGCTCGAGCCGCCAGCCAATTTTCCGGACAAGATCAGCGCCGCGCCAATCAACACCACCACGATCACGAGCGCCGCCCCGCCGCCGGCCAGGATCCAGGCCCAACTCAAGCCGCCTTGTTTTTCTGAGCGGGCGGGCAGTGCAGTGCGCGGCGCGGCTGCGGCTTGCACGGCTTGTCCACTGGCGCCTACCGGCAAAGGCTGCGATTTGCCGATAGCGGCCGGCGCGGGTACGCCGGACGGTTCGGCGCGCAGCACAATCACGCTGATGTTATCCGACCCGCCGCCTTCCTTCGCCAATCCAATCAAGCGAGTGGCGGCCGCTTCAGGGTCATAGTGTGTCACAAGCTCTTGAATCTTTTCTTCGGTTACGTGCTCCGTGAGGCCATCGGAGCACAGCAAGATAATATCACCTTCCTGCAAGTCCCCCTGGTACGTATCCACCTGCACTGTTGGGGCAGAACCCAACGCGCGCGTGATCACGTTGCGCTGCGGATGCAGCTTGGCCTGCTCTTTGGTGAGAATACCCGCCTGGACCTGCTCTCCCACGAAAGAATGGTCGGTGGTAATTTGCGTGATGGTGCGCAAAGCGTGGCGCACCAGGTAAGCGCGGCTATCGCCCACGTTGGCGATGTGCACCTCGCGTCCGATGATGGCGGCCATCACAATCGTCGTTCCCATGCCGGCGCGCGCTACGTTGGCCTGCGCCATCTGGTACACCTGGTTATTGGCCGTCTGGATGGCGTGCCGCAAGCTTGCCGGGACGTCGTCCATAGGCGCGGCGTAATACTCTTCCAGCGTGGTGCGCGCAGCGCGCTCGCTGGCGACCTCGCCGGCCTGATGCCCGCCCATTCCATCGGCGATGATGAACACCATTCCTCTGCGGCGCCTTTCAGCCTCCACTGGCGCTTCGGCAATCGCATAATCTTCGTTGTGGTCGCGCACTCGGCCCACGTCGGTTTTGCACGCAAAGGTGATTTTCAATCCGGGTACATGTTCGTCCATGCGCCTCCTCGTCAAGTAGAAATGCCCTCGTGGGCAAGCTCACCGCACGTCAAGGCACCAGCCTGTAAACGCCGCCATCCAGCCGGAAAACGTATTCGAGCGACTCCAGGGTAACGTGCCGGTCATCTTGAACCCTCCAGGGACCATACACGGCCACCGCCTGGCCAGAGCTGACCCGGCGATCAAGCAACACCGTGTACGGGCCGGCGACAGTATACACCAGCATCCGCTTGCCCGGCTCGAACGCCGTATACCAGTTCTTCCATTCCGAGTTCAATCCCAGCCAGGTGATTTTGTTGACACTCATAGCCACTGGCTCTATTTGGCGCGCAGGCTCGTCGGCCAAGATTCCTAAAACCTGCACCTGTTCGCCTTTGGCGGGGCGCGGCCCGCGAACCGCGCCCACAGGGCAGCGAACCGTATAATACGGCGGGCCTCCCATATCCAACAAAAACTGGCACGGCTCCCCATCTGCGCGCACAATCCTGCCAGTCAGCAAGACGTAAATGCCCCTGGGCTTTAAGGGAGGCCACGGCTGGCCCGGGGCAAAGCCCACTTTGAACAATACATCCAGCTCATCCTGGTAGCCCAGCAGGCGAGCCAATTCGTCGCGGGTACCCGGCTGTCCGTCCCCAAGCTCAATCGGCGCGACGACGGGCGGGGTGCGCGGCACATCTTGCCCCAACCCCAAGGTGAACGGGACGACCGCCAGCAGCGCCGCCAGGAGCAGCGCGGCGCCGACCAATCCCCACACCGGCCACCATACGCGCCGGCGCGGCCTGGCTCCACCTTGTCCACCCCGGTGTGGAAATAAGCGAGATGGAAGGGCGGCCTGGTCTTGCATCTTGACGACGATAGTGGTGATATTATCTTTGCCGCCGCGCGCATTGGCCAGCGCCACCAACGCCGCCGCCGCCTGGGGCGGCGGCTGGCCGTTTACCACGCCCGTGATTTCCTCGTCCGTCACCAGGCCGCTCAAGCCGTCCGTGCACAAAACGACAATGTCGCCCGCTTGCAGCGTGCGCGCGAAAACATCCACCTCCACGTCTGGCTTGCTTCCCAACGCGCGCGTGATGGCGCTGCGATATTCCTGGTTTTTGGCCTGCTCGGCGTCCAGTAATCCCATGCGAACCTGTTCCGCCACCAGCGAGTGATCTTGGGAGATTTGCTCCGCGCGCGCGTCCCGCACCAGGTAAGCGCGGCTATCGCCCACGTTGACCACGTGCAGCTCGCGGTCGAGGATCAACGCGCCGACCAGCGTCGTCCCCATCCGCCAGCGCCGGTCTTGTCCCTGCCCCATCGAGTAAATCGCCGTATTGGCCGCTTCTACCGCTCGAACCAACTCGGCCACCCGGTCCTTTCCCGCAGCGGCAGAGTAGGTCTGGATAATCTGCTCGACGGCCATGCGGCTGGCGACCTCGCCGCTTTGATGCCCGCCAATGCCATCGGCCACCAGGAACAGGTCCCCTTTCAAACGGCGCTGTCCGGCTTCTGGGGGGCAATATGTGCCCAAAAAATCTTCGTTGTGATCTCGGCTCCGCCCAACGTCGCTCAGGGAGCCAACTTGCAGTTTCACGGTTTCGTTACCTCGTCAACAAGCACTTTTATCTCCACGCCACTCGTCGGCACGCGGACTGACCCACCACCCGCGCCACCGTCCCGGCCTGATCCACCTGCACAACGTCCACACACCACTCGTAGCTTCCCAGGCCGGCCGGCGGCCCGGAGTGATCGCGCCAGTGTTCGGAACCGATCGATGGCTGGCCCACAAGCTGCCCATCTCGAAGAAAGCGAAAACGGTAGCGTTCGTCAGGCTTGAGGGAACGCTCTCCCCACGACCACGCAAATGTGACGGGATCATTTCCCGCCAACTGTTCGCCGTCCGGCGGGCGGTCGAGGTACACGGATGGATACAACGTCGCCGCAAGTGTGGGTGTTGGCGTGGGCGCGCGGGTTACGCTGCGAGTGGGCGGCGGCGTCACGGTGGGCATGATGGTTTTGGTCGGCGCCACGCCGCCCGATGTGGGTGCGGCGCTCGGCGTCGCTGGCGGCGGCGATTGCGTCGCGACCCTGCTCGGCGTGAGCGTTGCAACCGCTGGCATAAGCGGCTTCCAGGCCGGCGCAAGTCCCAAACAAATAATACTCGCAACAAGTACAAGGCCCAATGGTATCACCCCCAACCACGGGCGGCGCTCTAGCGCGATGGGGGTCGCTTTTAACAGCGTGCTGGTGCGCTTCAAGACGAGTGCGATTGGCGTTTGGCGCTTGCGCAGCGCCTCTACAAATTCCCCCGCGGCGGCAAAGCGCCTGTGCGGGTCTTTGGATAGCGCCCGGGCAATGGCATCTTCTAACCCGCCCTCCACGTCCCGGCGCAGCCTGCGCAAGGGGAGCGGCGTATCTTCCATGTGTTGACGCAACACGGCCACGTCCAAAGTCGCGGTGAAAGGCGGCTGCCCGGCCACCATCTCGTAGGCCACCACGCCCAGCGAATAGACGTCGCTCCACGGGCCGACTGGCTGGTTGCTGGCGGCTTGCTCCGGCGAAGCGTAGCGCGGCGTGCCGGCGGACGTGACGGCGCCAATCTTTTGCACAATGCCCAAATCGGCCAGCACGGCCTGGCGAGTATCTTGAAAGATCAAAATGTTTTCCGGCTTGATGTCCAGGTGGACCCATCCCTGCCGGTGCATCTCGTCGAGAGCGTGGGCAATGGAAGCCAGAACATCGGCCACCTCATCCCGGCTAAAGGGGTTGCGCTGCGCCTTGCGCACGTCGAGCCAATCTCGCAGCGAGTGATCCACGTACTGTAACGCGATATAGAGCTGGCCTTCTGGCCCCTGCCCCACGTCGTACACCTGCCGCACCGCCGCGCCCGCCAGGCTGGCCGTCAAACGGGCCTCGGCCTGGAGGCGGCGCATTGCATCCGGCTTGGGTTGGCGCAACACTTTTAACGTGACCGGCCGGTCAACGCTTTGCTGCCACGCCTTGTATACGATTGTATCTTGACCCTGGCCCAGTATCGAGAGCAACCTGTACGGGCCGATGCGCTGCTCAGGCATCAATACTCCCCTTGGGAATCTGGGTGGGGCGCGTCGTATGAATCGTCGCATCGTGGGTGGGCCTGGCGGAGCGCCCGGTCACCACCGTGAAACTGGCCACCGGTCCCAGCCGGATAGTGTCGCCGGGATGCAGCCGGACCGGCTGCCCCATAACGCGCACCTCGTTGAGAAAGGTGCCATTGGTGCTGTTCAAGTCAGTCAACATCCAGCCTTCGTCTTCGCAACTGATTTCAGCATGCACGCGCGAGACCTGGTGATCGTTGACGACAATCGCGTTATCCGGCCCGCGCCCGATAGACGTGCGGCCGCGGCGCAAGCGACATTCGTGCCCCACGGCGTCCAGCAGGCACATCTCCTGGCCCATGCTGGCGCGATACAGCGCCTCGGCAAATTCCCCGGCGGAGCGATGGCGCTCGGCGGGCTGCTTGGCCAGGGCGCGCTCGATTTCGTACTGCATTGCCGCCGGCACCGAGGGGTTGAGCTGGCTCAGGGGGGGCGGCGGCGAGTACATGACGTTTTGAATGACCTTGAACGGCGTATCGCCCCGAAACGGCGTGTACCCGATCAACATCTCGTAGGCCACAATGCCCAGGCTATACACATCCGAGCGCGCGTCCACTTCGTCGCCTCCCAGCTGCTCGGGCGACATGTATTCCAACGTCCCCACGCTGCTGCCCACTTCGGTGAGGCGCGCACCGCGCAGCGCCTTGACCAGGCCAAAATCCATCAGCGTCACATGGTCGCCCGCGCCCACCATGACATTGCCGGGCTTGAGGTCGCGATGCACCAACTCGCGCTGGTGGGCGTAATCCAGCGCGCTGCCCAACTGGTAAGAAACCTGGATCACGCGCGAAAGGGGCATCGCCCCGACTGAACGAATCTCTTCTCGAAGCGTCCGCCCTTCCACGTACTCCATCACCATGTAATGAAACCCTGCCGCGCTGCCCACATCGTGAATTACCACAATGTTGGGATGCTTGAGATTCGCGGACGTGATGGCCTCACGTTCAAAGCGCTGCAAGACTTGCGAATCGGCGGCCAGGTGCGCCGACAGCACCTTGATCGCCACGTGGCGTTTGAGGCCGGGGTCAAAGCCTTTGTATACGGCCGCCATGCCGCCTCGCCCAATCAAGCTCACGATTTGGTACTTGCCCAACCATTGACCTGCAACAGGTTCTGTCATCTCTGCAGCCTCCTTGCCCAAGTGACCTTATTTCTTATACAACATCTGCAACCTGAAAGTTGAGCGGTCCGATGCCCTGCACGACAAAGCCCATTCCCACTTTGTGCGGCCCAGGCGATAGCTGCGCGCCGCGCACTCCAATCGTCAACCCCTTGCCCACCTGCAACGTGAACGGCTGATCAACGCTCACCTGGCTGAAAAATATCCGGCCCCCATCGTCGTGTTGAAAGTACGTCTGGTCGAGAGAGAAACTGTTCTCGTCCAGCGTCACCGGCAGCATTTGCGTGGCGTAGCCCGACCCGAGTTGGTTGTGCACTTTAAACTCGAACCCATCGTCCGTCGCCTTCAGGCTGCCCTTGACGTATAATCGCTTGAGTAAAAAGCCCGGCACTGAAACCATGGTTACCTCGTACCTAATTTTACTTTTTGCTTCTGAAAAACACCATCACGGCCTCTATCGCTTTGGGCGGCAAAACGTTCATCTGGCCGCTCCACCCGGCAAACAAGAAGACCTGCGCCAGTTTTTCCAGGTATTGGCACGCGCACAGCGCCGCGCGCAAGTCGCGCCCCACGCTCAGCGCGCCGTGGTTTGCCAGCAGGCACGCATTGCGCTCGCCCAGCGCGTCCAAAGCCGCCCGCGCCAATTCCAGGCTGCCGGTGATGGCATAGGGCGCCACCTGGATCTCGCCGCCCAGGTAAATCACCTGGTCTTCCAGGATAGGCGGGATGGGCCGCCCCACCACCGCTGCAGCGCTGGACATGGGAGCATGGGTGTGAATCACTGCGCCCACGTCTGGCCGCGCCTGATACACCGCTGCGTGCAAGAGCAACTCGCTGGAGGGGATGCCATCGCCGGCCACCGCCTCGCCCTCCTGGTCCACAACGACAATATCTTGAGGCGTCAGCGTATCGTAATAACATCCGTGCGGCGTGATGGTCAGCAGCAACCGATCCGCGTCGGGCACCCGCGCGCTCACGTTGCCGCTGTTTCCAACCGTCAGCCCCAATGTCAATAGCGCCTGCGCCGCTTGCAGCACGTCACAGCGTATCTCTGCGTATTCCATCGCACCATTTCCTAGCCGATTAATTCAGAATTCGTAACTACAGCATCCTGAGCGGAGCACCGCGCTCCTTCGACTTCACTACGTTCCGCTCAGGATGCGCGGTGCGGAGTCGAAGGATGTGAGCTGAGAATGATAAAGTGTTCAATAGGTCCGTTCCCGCCCACCACGGCGTGGGGAACTTGGTTTACCATGAGAACCTCGCCTGGTCTGAGAGTGAACACTGAACCATCCACCAGCAATTGCAATTCCCCTTGAAACACGAAATAGTACTCTTCAGAATCGCTATGGAGGTGTATATCGTGATCTACCCAGAGCGGCACAGTGGCACTGTGACGAATGGTCACACATTCGTGAGCGGTGCCGGAAGCCCCAGGAGCTACAATGTATCCTGTGTGATCTCGGAACGTATATTTGGAATAGCTTGTCCGATCAGACGTTGTCTTCATCTTCCATTCTTCGACGGTCCCCATTGCGTTGAGGCTGGCTAACGTCGCGCGCCAGTTTTGATTTTGAAACGCTTCCCAATTAGGGGGCTTGCACCTGAAATTCGAGTGTTCTTTGCACAGAATTCCACATGGCAATTTCGACTCGGTACTTTCCTTCTGGAAATGTCCGGCCTGGTGGTGGCTTTATCCAAGTGTAGCTCAGGCCAGGATCGTGTCGCCCAGTGAAATCGCCAATCAAGTGGTCCCCATAATACCATCGAAATTGCAGATTTATCCAGGTGTTGCTATGCAGGTATACATACAAATAGATTTGGTCTACCGTGGGAGAGAAAACACTCGTCACGCCTACCGGATTCCCATCTGTACCAGGTCCAAGACATAATCCAGCATCCTCAACTCCCCCCAAAAGGATAGGAGTGAGCCGAATAGGAAAACCGAGCACGCAACAAAAGACAACCCCCAACACAACCACAACTAATGCTGCAGCCACAGCTTTTGAGATTATGCGGTTTTTCTTGGCGGCAACCATCCGTTTGGTTTCGACATATTGTATCAACTCTTCTGCAGTTTCTTGTGTCCACCCTTGTTGCACCAGTTCATTGATTATAGACGCTCTTTCTTTGTGGGCGACCAAGCCACTAGAAACGATTTGGGCTACATTGCCTCTTATCTCTTTTAGGATGCTCCTGATTTCTCTCCGTTCCTCTGAATCTTTGGAAACTTTGAGGCAAGCTTCCAGCATATCAATTGTTGCCGGTATACGTCGCTGACTTTGATACAGCAATCCCAGGTTATAGTAGGCTGATGAATCGGCGGGTTGTAACTCTATGGCCTTACGATATGCTTTCTCTGCTTCTTCTATGTCTCCGGCCTCTTCATAAGCAATAGCGATACTATTCCACAAGCCAGCATTAGGGGCAAGCTCTATTGAAGCTTGATAAGCCTGAATAGCTTCGGACCAGAGATATCTATCGGCGTAGGCATCCGCCAATTCTCGTTGAGCTTTTGCATCAGTAGGGCTTGTAAAGGCCTTTTTCTTGAGAAGATCAATTTCCGTATCTTGTAACATTTTGTTTTATTGATATTGGTTGCCAATATGCTAACTTGTCATACGTCTAACAAGTCACTTTTCGAGAGCTATCCGCAGGACAACAGTACTCCAGCACTTGTGTGGAAAAATAAACCGTCCCAAAATTCCGTAGGAGCGCCCTTCGGGCGCGATAGCCGCGCCTGCCTGGCGGCTAGACAGGGAAGGCGTTCCTACGCGGCGACGTTGAGATAATTACTTTCTTCCGCACTTTAACCTCTCAGCTTGACGCCTATGGGCCAGGCGCCTCATTGGGTTACATCCACAATCGCCAGCTTGATATCTCCCTCGCCTTTGTTTTGCACGGAAGCCGAATACACCCGATTGGTTATTATCCAAAACCAACCTCAACTCATAGGATATCAGAACAGTGCCGCGTTTCCTCAGCGGTTTAACACCGGAACGGAATACGCACTTACCGCTTCATCCACGGTTGCGATAACCAGACCATGCGCCAATGCTTGACAAACCAACATGCGGTCAAATGGATCACGATGGTGCAGTGGCAGGCTGGCAAGTTTACATACGCTGCTCTCGTCAAGAGACAAGCTAGCGATTTGATGTTGTTGCCGTTGCAGAGGCAGGTACAGATCGGGTGACTGTGGCAGCGCCAGTTTGCCCATTTGATACTTGACTGTTGCCTCCCAGGTAGAAACCACACTGAGGTAGGCTTCGTTGTTCAGATCACGAATGGCGTCACGTATGCCAACTGGCAAACGTGTATCGCCCGTAATGTACCAAAGAAAAATGTGCGTGTCCAATAATAGTTTCATCGGCCCTCAAAGTCTTGAATAACATGTTCTGGCAAGGGAGCGTCAAAGTCGTCTGGCACACTAAATTCACCAGCGCATAACCCAATCGGGCGCAGGAATCTGCTAGACGACGTAATAGGTCTGATTTCCGCCAGAGCTTTACCTGCCGTGACAATCACAAAGGTTTCCCCAGCCTGAACACGCTGAAGGTAAAATGGCAAGTTTTGTTTTATTTCATCCACACTGACTTGTGCGCTGATACCATTCATTGATATATTTCTCCCTTCTTTTCACGGCCGCGCCTAACTTGTGGATAGGTCGCTTTTCGCAGGCTATCCGCAGAACAACAATAGCGCCAGCACTTGTACCCCGAACCACCCAAATTCTTTGGCGACAAAGCACCCATGCGTGCCAAGCTAAGAGGTTCAAGTTATGCTGTCAAAGGATTCCCTTCGACTGCGCTCAGGGCAGGTTTGGAACAGATGGTCTGCTTAATGCGGTACCAATACTGATACTTTTCAGCAAACCCCATTTTTGAATACAGATGCAAAGCAGGGGCATTGTTGAGCATGACTTGCAGATAGGCCAACCGCGCTCCGTTTCGCTTACCCCACGCCAAAATACTTGCCACTACTTGCCGGCCATAGCCACGTCTACGAAAGGCGCTATCTGTCGCGATATCAAACAAGCCCACGCGCTCAGCCTGTAATACCCCCAAACCACAAGCGATGATTTTATCACCAGACATGAGAGACGCAAAACAATGCCGCGGAACAATATGGGTCAGAATCTGCCGCAGCGTTTCCTGGTGCGGTTGGGACACTACACTCATGCCGCAAAAGGCATCCAACCACTCTTCAGACAAATCCTCCCATAGATTCGCTTCATGACCCAATACCACATTCGTGGTTTCCAACTCCAGAACCTGAACACTGGTCAGAGAATCCTTTCGATAATTTCTTGCCGATAGTATTTCATCCAAGTTACTCGGATAAATCACCGGGGTTATCTTAAAAGTCGTGGCCAACTTTTTATCCTGATAGATGCTCTCGCAAAAGCCAAGTTTTTCATCAAGGTCTATGGTAGAAGTATAGAGTGGATTAACCGAATTGGCGCGCTTGGTATATCCGTCTGCAAAGCGAATAACCCAGCCGTCATACAACACCGTTTGGAGTGACGGCCAAGCATTCATCGCAAGTTCTTCTGTCGTTGTAATCATTGGGTCACATCCACAATCGCCAGCTTGATATCTCCCTCGCCCTTGTTTTGCACGGAAGCCGAATAGACCCAATCGCGCGCCACCGTCCTCACCGGCGGCTCGATGTCATAGGTAGCTGGCGTCGTACCATCCAGCAATCCAGCCCTGGCAGTCAGCAAACCATCCGCCCCAACCGCCGAGGCGCTCCACTCGCCGTGAAAGGCCGCCTTACCGGACGGCGAAGAAATTACGAGCTGATACGAGTGCCCCGGCGTCAACGGCACGGCTGTCAGCAAAGCCACGGCGAACTGCCCCGCCGCCTCGTCGCTCGCCACCTGGCGCACCGCTATGGGCGCCGCAACCTGGCGCGTGGCGGCGACGGTGGGCTGCGGGACGACGGTTTCGTTTCTTATCGCAGACGGCGTGCGGACATCCGCATAGCTCTGCGTCGCCGGCGCGAGCGTGAAGGTGGGTATAATCGGCGCAAAAGTAGACGTAGCCGCGACGACGAGGCTGGGCTCTGGAATGTTTTGCCCCGTGCCCGCACACGCCAGGACTAACGCCATAGGCAACACCAGCGCCACCACTATCAACTGAATTTTGATCTTCATCGAACGTCTCCCTCAGATTGCAAGGTCATCGCGCCCGGAGGGCGCTCCTACAGAAGGGGGGACGATGTGTTTTTAGAGCGGGTTCCACTCAAAATACGACCTGGGCGTGGTTTGAATGACATTGCCGGCCGCATCCTTGACGTGGACCACCCATTCAATCCGGCCCGGGCAGGGCAGCGCCACGGATGGCCCGCGGTCGGCGTTGATGTCGCTGGTCCAGGTATGCTCCGTCAGCGGCGGGCTGTACTGGCGCCCGCTCCTGCCATAATCCTCCGTGCACCCCGACTTGTTCGCTTCTCTCGGAATAATCTCTACCAGGAATGTCTCGCCGGGCTGCAGAGCGCCGCCGGACCATTCAAAGCTGATCACGGAGGACCTAAAGTTTGTGCCATTGATGGGAGAGATCAATATCACGCCGCGCGGCTCGTTGGCCACGGTCGGTGCGCCGCCCGGCCCGGTGGGCGTTGCTGCTGGCGCCGTGGGGCCAGATGGCTGCGTGGCGGCGGGCGTCGGCATGCGATCTGTTCGCCAAATCGAAATGTCGTCAATATAAATCGTTCCGCTGCCGCTGTACGTGTCCAGCGCATCATCCAGCACCAGCGCGTAGAACTGGATGGGATAATCCACCTGGCCGTTATCTGGCCCGCTGATGTGCGCCCACGGCCACGCCTGGCCCGTCATGATGTATCCCGCCATCTGCCGCCAACCGGCGCCGCCCACGCGCCCCAGGGAGGTTTGCCACACTTGCCCGCCGCTGTCTTTGATCCAGGCGTTGAGAAAATGTCCCGAGCCATCGCCGTACACCCACGCGCCAATGGCATTGGGCTGGCCGGATAGTGTAACCTGGTTAATGAACACGACAAAATCATTGCCCCCTGTGGGGAAATTATACTCTAACTTGGCGGAAGATTGGCCCGAGTGCGCTTGCTGCGTGGATTGTGTCAGTGTGCCATTGGGTTGATCGCCGCGCCGCCAATTGACGGCATTTTCAAAATCAAACAACATGCCGGGCTGCGTAGTTGCCACGGCGCGGGTGGGGAGGGGCGTAGCCGACGGGCCGCGCGTGCTTGTGGGGGGGGGCGTTCCGCGCGTCGGGGTCTGGCTCGCCGTTGGGACTGGAGTGGCGCTGGCCGTGGGGCGCGATGTCGGCGCCGGGGGCGGCGTATCTGTCGGCGGCGTGAGTCCCGGCGTCGGCGACACCACCACGACCACGACGACGGGCGTCGAGGTGAACTGCGCCGGCCCGGGCGTGTCGGTTGAGTAGGCTGCGGGCGCGAACGGCGTCGGCTTGCCCCCACCCCGCATCACGGCAAACACAATCAACCCAATCAAAATCACACCCACAAGACCGGCAATCGCCAAGACGGTCTTCATCGCCCTATCCGACGAGCGCGGCGGCGGTGCGGGGCGCGCGATGGGCCGTGAAGATTGATCCGCCGTAGAGCGCCGGGTAGGTTCGGACGGCACGGGCGTTGGCGGAGGAGTATACGCCGGCCGTGCGGAGGGGAGGCTTGCCACCCCGAGCGCCTTGACGTCCACGCGCGGCTGAGTAGGCCCATGCGCGCCAAGCGCTGCCAGCAATTGCCCGGCGTCACGGTAGCGCCTGGCCGGGTCTTTGGCCAGAGCGCGCTCGGCAACTTCACCCAGCCACCTGGGAGCATCGGGGCGCACCGAACTCAACGGCGGCGGCGGCTCGGTCAGATGCCGGCGCATCGTCGCTGCGGGCGTGGTGGCTTCAAACGGCGCTTTGCCCAGCAGCATTTCGTACAGCATCACTCCCAATGCATACACATCCGACTGGGGGCTGGCCGGCTGGCCTTCCCAAATTTCCGGGGCCACGTAGGCTGGCGTGCCCACGAAAATGCCGGTGCGCGTCATGCGCGTGCCTTCCGCCGCGCGCGCAATGCCAAAGTCCATGATCTTGGCAACGCCCTCCGGGCTGATCTTGATATTGGCCGGTTTCACGTCGCGGTGAAGCACGCCGCCGCGCAGCGCCACGTCCAGCGCTTCGGCCACCTGCGCCGTGATGCTCACCGCCACGTCTACGGGCAACGCTCCACGTCGCTGGATAACGTCTTGCAAGTCGTGGCCTTCCAGGTATTCCATCGCGATATAATAGGTGTTGTCTTGACCGCCGAACTCGTGCAGAGCCACAATGTGCGGGTTGGGCGGCAGCTTGAGCAGGGATTCGGCCTCGCGATGAAAGCGCGAGATAAACTCTTGGTCTTCGGTATACTCGGTGCGCAGAACCTTGAGCGCGACCACTTCGTTAGTGCGCATGTCGCGCGCCAGGTAAACCTGGGCAAAGCCTCCACTGCCAATTTTATCCAAAATCTTGTAAGCGCCTAGCGTTGTCCCAATCATATTCTACCCCTAAACGTTTGATGTGAAATTTAGTTCGTAGCAGACGCTCTAGCACCGTTTTTCTGCGCGCTTCAGCGCGCACTACAAACGTCCTAAATCTGATCGCGCAGCGAAACCAACCACTCTCTCACCTGCTCCAGCCAATCGCGCCAGGGCGGCTGCCTGGGCGATATCACGACCGGCACGTCCACCCGCACCGGCACCTGGGTGTTGACGTGAAACGTCTGATCAATGTGCACCGGCACCGACGTATCCACCGGCACCACGGTATCCACCGGCACATTCACCACCTGCTGGCCCAGCAGCGGCCCCAGGTCAATCGGCACGCGGATGGTGGTATTGATGTGCACGTCGGCCTTGAACGGGAAATCGAGGTCTTGCCGGAGTGGAACATCGCCTTCAAACGCCACCGTTTGCGAGATTGGAAAGTTGAACGTGACGTCGTTTCCGGAGGCGTCGTCGAGCGCCACAATCATTTGATCCACCGCCGTCTGCAGCGCCGCCCGGCGTTCGAGCAGCGCCGCCACAAAGACAAGATTAATCAACAGCGAAATCACCGCCACCACCAACGCGCCAGAAGCCAGCATCCACAAACACCCCGGCGCGCGCGTCACCACGCGCGGCGGCTCTTGTTGAGGCTGAGCATCTTGAAACGCTTTATCTTCGGACATGGCGCCCCCTTTTACGCAGCGGGTTAGGGCCTAGGCCAGCCGCGCACTCAGATTTTCCAAATCTCGATATACTTGTAACCATCGCTCGTATACATCCATATACTCAGCCTGGGCGATGCGCGCCGGCTCAAAGGTCTGGCCCGGCCGGCTCATCGCCGCGGACGCCTCGGCCAGGCTCGCATATTCGCCCGCGCCGCTCGCCGCGCACATCGCCGCCCCAAGCGCGCTCACCGAGCTCACGCCTGGCGTTCGCACCGGTCGCCCCAACACGTCGGCCAGGATTTGCGCGAACAAGCGGCTGCGCGCCAGTCCCCCGCCCAGGCAAATTTCGGGCGCACATTCACCCGCCACAACCTCAATACGCTCCAGGTTGGCGCGCACCGCCAGGGCGATATTTTCAAGCGCTGCGCGGGCCAGTTCGGCGCGTCCAGCCGGCCAATCGCCCGCCTGCGGAAACAGCACCCCGCCCCACAACAACTGCGGATCGAAATAGTCGGCGACGCGCGGCCCCAAAAAGGCCAGCGCCCCGCACGCGCCCGGCGGCGCGCTGGCGGCCAATGCGTCAAACGCCGCATAATCATAATCATAATCATAATCATAGTCATAATCATAATCATAATCCTGGCCCGGCAAGAGCAGGTCTTTGACCCACCGGTGCGCCGCGCCGGCCGGGCCTGGATTGCCTTCCAAAGTCCAGCGCCCCTCCATCACAGCCGGCGCCGTCCACAGCGCGCGGCGTGGATCAAAGAGCGGCGCCGCCGTGAGCATTTGCACGGGCGCGCTCCATCCCGCCACCACGCCCACCTGGCCTGGCCGTGTCACTCCCAACCCCAATATGCCAGAAGGCGTGTCGGCACCGGCCACAATCACCGGCGCGCTGGCGCGAATGCCAAACGAGCAGGCCGCCTGCGGCGTGAGTTGGCCGGCCAGCGTTCCCGCGGGCGCGAACGGCGGCAGAATGTTGCGCGGCACGCTCAACTCGGCCAACAACGGCGCCGACCAATCCAGCGCCGTCACGTCGAACAGGCCCGATTCGGCGGCGCTGCTCGGCTCGCCCACCGCCTGGCCGCACAGCCGCCCAATCAACCAATCGCCCATCATCAACAGGCGCGCCGTGCGCCGGCAGACATCCGGCCGGTGATGTTGAAACCACAGCCAGCGCGCGCTGGCAAACATCATCGGCGGCAGGTGGCCGGTGATGGCGTGCAGGCGCTCACCCTGCTCGTTGAGCAGGCGCGCGCCTTCAAACGCTGCGCGCAGGTCAATGTTCGGACCGGCATACAACTCGCGCCCCTCGCCATCCAGCAAGACGGTGGCCTGGCGCTGGGCGGTGACGGCGATGGCGTCCGGGCGCTCGATGCCGCCAGCGGCCAACGCTTCACGCGCCGCATCACTTATTATCGCCCAAAATTGCTCTGGGTCAAACTGCCGTCCCCACGGCGCGGCGTCGTCTGGCGTCTGATATTGCCAGGGACGCACTGCTTCTGCCACCAGGCTGCCCTGGTGATCAAAGATCGCCGCACGCCCGGCGCTGGTGCCGGCGTCCAGCGCCAGGATGCGAAACTGAGAACGCTGCGAATGAATCGTCATAGCTGGTTGATGGGCCTCTCGCCGCGCCGCCAGCGCTCCAGGTCGGCCACGATCATCTCCGAGTGACGGCGAACCACGTCGCTCGTCGCCCCGCCCAGGTGCGGCGTGAGCACCACGTTATCGAGCCGCAGCCAGGGTGAACTGGGCGGCAGCGGCTCGACTTGGTGCACGTCCAGCCCGGCGCCGGCGATGCGATGGCCGCGCAGCGCGTCTAGCAAGGCCGCCTCGTCCACAATCGCCGCGCGCGCCGTGTTGATCAGAAACGCGCCCGGCCTGAGCAGCGCGATTTCGCGCGCGCCAATCATGTCGCGCGTCTCTTGGGTGAGCGAGCAGTGCAGGCTGACCCAGTCCGATTGGCAAAGCAAATCGTCGCGAGCCACAAACGTCACCTGGCTCTCGTCCTCGCGCTTGTATGGATCATACACTACGTATGGATCATACGCCACTACCTTCATCTCGAACGCCGCCAACCGCCTGGCTACTCTGCGCCCGACAGCGCCGTAACCGATCAGTCCCGCCGTCTGGCCGCACAACTCTATCCCTTGCCAGCCGGTGAGATTATCCACCGCGCTCTGCCACTGCCCGGCGCGGATCATTGCGTGGGCGGCGGGGATTTTGCGCGCCAGCGATAGCATCAATCCAATTGTCAATTCCGCCACCGCCGCGGCGTTGCGTCCCGGCGTGTTGACGACGGTCACGCCGCGCCGCGCGGCGGCCTGTACGTCCACGTGCTGGCCAACATTGCCGCGGCACACGCCGATGAACTTGAGATTGGGCGCGGCCTCGAGCGTTTCTTCAAAGACAAAATCAGCTTCGATGATTAGCGCGTCAAAACCCTCGGCGTGCAGCCGCGCGCCCAGTTCTTCCGGGTCGGCCAACTGGCCGCTATCGAGCCACGACTCGTACACCACCTCGCCATTCCGGCGCAATCGCTCCAGCGAAGAGGGGTGAAAGGGAGCTAAAACCAGGCACTTTATTCTCTGCTCATTCTCAAGGTGATATGGCAACAGAGTGATTACCATCCTTTTTCAATAACCATGCCAGCGGCAACCCTGTAATTACCCCGTATATAGCTCCGACCACCACCAAGCTTACGGCCAGGCTTGCAATTGCAGACGGAGAACTGACTATATAGAACAAATAAGATGTAAGCGTATGATCCTTGACAGCAGTCGCAAGCACGTCCTTGTCCAAAGATAAGGCAATATGCATTCCCATAGTCAGGCTTACAACTCTGTTTATTGCCATAAACAAAACAGAACCTGTGCCCAAGCTCGCCGCCAAGGCAGCAGCGCTTGTTAGCACCCACCATTCTGATCTTTGAACTTGCTGCCGCAAGACCAACCATTGTCCCAATCCAACTATTCCTCCTACGACCGCTCCCGCCATGATCCACAAGCCAACACCCTGATTACTTATCATGTAACGCTGCCCCAGAATCAAAATCATGCCCAAGCTCAAAGCGCTCGCCGCCACCCACAGCCCTGCCTTTTGTATATATCGGCGTAAAACCAGCCATTGCCCAATTCCAAGTGCAATTCCAGTGACTATTCCACCTACACTTATCCAGCCTAAAATCAATCCCCAAAAATCTAGCCGCCAATACCACAAACTGGACGAAATCGGCAACATCAAGTTTTGGGATGCAAAGCGGGCAAATTGTTGATTTACAATCTTGCTCATTGCAAAACCAGCAATCATGCCAACGCACCACCCCACTGTGCATCCCATGGTATTGACAAACACCCATTCAGACCACAATGCCCAGGCCAGAGTTCGGCCAAAATTCCTAAACCACATCTTTTCTCTTTTGGAACACGATAATTGTCCCAAACACCACCACCATAATCGCGCTCATTGCAAACCAGCGCACGAGCACGCCGCCCTTGAATCCGCCGCCATAGTTATCGTTGATGGCCTTGATATTGTTTTCGGCGGCGCCGATGGCCTTTTCGCGGTCGCGCTGCCAGCGTTCGCGCTCGTCGCCGTAGCGCTTCATATCGGTGGTGTATTCGTCGCCCTGTTCCACGCGTTTTTTTTCATAAGCGCGCCCCTGGTCTTCGCGCACCTTGGTGTATTCTTCGCCCTGCTTTTCACGGTCTTGCTGATATTGGTCCAACAAGCGCAGGTCGGAGGGCGTGGGGATGGGCGTGAAGGTAGGAATAGGCGTGAAGGTGGGATAGGGCGTGGGCTTGGGCGGCTCGGTGGGGCGCGGCGCGACCAACGCCGCGCGGGCGCCGGCGGTGTAAAACTCGGGGTTGCGGATGCCGGGGAAGCGGCACTGGTCGAACATGGCGCTCCCCATGCACTTGCAATTGGAGGCCGCCTTTTGCTCCTCGCTCAAATCGCCGGGCTGCTTGTTTTCACGCTCGACGTATTGCCAGCACGGATCGTCGGCCACGTCATTCCCAATCCCCGAAATATTGACCATCGCCTCGAACGCCCAGCGCGTGGAGGCCGCCGCGCTAATGATCTTGCCGCCGGGGATGAGATCGAGCGGCAGCAGCGCCCCGGCGAACAAGAACTGGGGCACCAAAATCACCACCACCAGCAAAAGCGCCACGTTTTGATTGGGCGCGGCGGCGCTGATGCACAACCCCATCAGGTAGCCGCTGAGCGTGCCCAGGAACATGGTCGCCAGCAGCAGGCCGTACTCTAACGCGCCCAGCGGGCTGGTGCGCAAGACAAAGGCGAACAAAAAGAACAATAGCACCAGGGCCTGGTACACCGAGAGCGTCACGCCCACCCACACTTTGGAAAGGATATAAGAGGCGAGCTTGAGATTGATCGCGCGCTCGCGCTTGTAAATATCCACTTCTTTGACGATTTCGCGCACGCTGGCCATGGCGCCCACCAGGATGGTGATGAGCGCCGCCATGAACAGCATGGTGATGATCTTGGTGGCGTCGCCGTCTTGCAAGTCGAACAGGTTGCTGCCCCAGATAAAGTCCATCAGGCCGATCATGGGCGCCAGCGCCAGCATGAGGGCCAGCCCGAATTTATCTTGCAGCATGATCTTGAGGTTGCGCGCCGACAGGATGAAAAACTGACGCACTACGCCGGCGCGCCGGCGCGTGGCGGGCCGCTGGCCGCTGGCGGCCGAGGGCTGCCGCTCGTCGGTCGCTCGCCGCCGTTCTTCCAATCTGCCCGCCACGTTTTCACGGTACTGCCCCGACTGGCGATAGCGTTCGCTCCAGTCTTTGCCCGCCCCGCGCTTGTCGTCGTTCAAGATCATGTAAATGTCGTCGAACTCGATATCTTTGCGCTGCCGCTCTTGCGGCGTGCGGAACTGGTCAAAATACGGCAAGGCTTCTTCGGGCGGGCCGTAATACGCCAGGTAGCCCCCTCGCGCCAGGAAAATGACCTTGTCGCACATCATCACGTTCTTGGTGGCGTGCGTGATCAGCATGATCGTCCGCCCCTGGTCGGCCAGCTTGCGCAGCAATTTCATCATCTCGAACTCGGTGCCGGGGTCCAGCCCCGACGTTGGCTCGTCCAGGAAGAACAGGCGCGGCTTGGTGAGCAGTTCCACGCCAATGCTCACGCGCTTGAGTTGCCCGCCGGAAAGCTTGTGAATCGGCAAGTCCTTGCGCTCGGTCAGGTCCAGGTCTTGCAGCACTTGTACGATGCGCTGGCGGCGTTCTTGCGAACTGGTGTCGGCGGGCATGCGCAGTTGGGCGGCATAGTCCAGCGCGCTGTACACCGTCAACTCTTGGTGGACAATGTCTTTTTGCGGCACGTAACCCATGTCGTTGCGGTACAGGTCAAAGTTGCGATACAGGTCTACGCCGTTCACCGTCACCTGGCCGTGCGTGGCCGGCCGAAAGCCGTTGATGGCGTCCATCAACGTGGACTTGCCCGATCCGCTCATCCCCACCAGCGCCACGAACTCTTGCGGATAGATGCACAGTGAAATATCCTGGAGCAAGTTCTTTTCCCGCGACACCCATTTGTTCAATCGTGTCACGTCCAGGCGCAGACCTTCTTCGGTGAATTGCTGGATACCGTCCTGGCTCAGCGTCAGCTTGATGCCGCCAATGCGAATCTCGTCGCCTTCCTTCAACCAGGCTTCTTTTTCGATGCGCTTGCCGCCCACGAACACGCCGTTGCCGCTCTTGAGATCCTTGATGCGATAGCGGGTGCCCATGCGCTCGATGAGGGCGTGGTGGCGCGAAACCTGGGGATGGTCCAGCACGATCTGGTTATCGGCGGCGCGCCCCACGCTGATGGTTTCGAGGCCCCGCAAGTCAATCGGCATCGTACGGGGCGGGGGCGGCTCGGCGGACACGCCCACAAAGCCCATGCTGGCGCGGAACTGCAAGGCCACATCTTTGCCGATGTACACCGCGTCGCCATCGGCCAGCGCGTGCTGCTGGACGCGCTCTTTGCCCACCGTCAACCCGTTGCGCCCGCCAGCGTCTATGATGAGGTACTGGCCGCCCCGCTGCTCGATCCGCGCGTGCTGGCGCGATACGAGGTTGGATGGAAGCACGATGTCGTTTTCCGAGGCGCGTCCCACAGACATCACCGGCTTGTCGAACGGGAACTTGAACAGCCGACCTTCCACGTAGGCGGCCAGGCCAGGGCGAGGCATCGAGCTTAACTTGACGCGCTCGGCCACCGGGGGCAGCGCGCCCGAGTCGGGCGGGCGCAAGCGAAAACTATACTCGTCAATCTGAAATACGTCGCCCGGCCTGAGCGGCGTGGGCGTGCGCGGCGGAATGCGCTGGCCGTTGACGATCACACCGTTCAGGCTGCCCATATCCATCAACGTCGCCGTATTGCCCACAAAGCTGAGCCGGGCGTGGTGCCCGGATACTTGCGGGTCGTCCAAAATCACGTCGTTATCCGAAGCGCGCCCGAGGTTGACCATGTGGCGGGTGAGCGGATGCTCGTCTGTTCCGCCGCGCGCGAGTTGGACGAGAAGAATTGCAACGATCGTCATCATATCACCTGACAGATTGAATCATACACTTGTGATTCTCCATTACAGTATATGGTCATCCTTCAAATTTTGATTTCTCGTTTGAATTTTTGGAGCGGCTCACTAATTGCTGACCGACAGCGCATAGCTGACCCATAAATGTCAGATAGAACCGACAGCGC
>CAZYXV010000022.1:0-51517 GCA_964651475.1 uncultured Anaerolineae bacterium
AGAGCCAGCCATTTGTCGTGGATTTTGGTTTTGTCGAGCGCAAACGGGCCGCGCATCGTTCCATTCTGGTCGCGAAAGCCCATCGGAATGGGCGAGCCGCCCACCCAGTTCCCGGCCGGGTTAATCGCTGCGCCGTTGAGCCGAAGCTCAAAGTGAAGGTGATCGCCATCCGAGTCGCCTGTGTCGTCGGCGTTGGCGATTCGCTGGCCGCGGGAAACGTTTTGCCCCACGGCCACAGCAAAATTATTATGGGAGAGGTGGGCATAGCGCGTTACATAGCCGCCGCCGTGATTTATCTCTACCCAGTTGCCGTAATCGTTATCAGCATACCATCCATCGGGATGATCATTATGAGCAACAGTAACAGAGCCAGCGCGGGCCGCAACGACAGGTGTATCTCTTGCAGCTCGATAATCAGTTCCCACATGACCTGCGTAACAACCAAAGGCACAGGTTACCAAAGAACGACGAGCGAAGGGGAGGGATAGATTCGCTCCGGCCTGTGCAGAGGATTTGTCTGGCGTCAGCACAAGAGAGGAAGCAACAACGATCAGCAAGAGTATCGCCGCTATCTTGAGTTTGCTAATCATCTCTGATCCTCCTTATTTGCTCCAATGGGGTTGGCCGCCAGCTTCACTTAGCTTTCGAGAGCCTGTACCATCCACATTGATTATCCACATTCTGCTATCTTTTCCGACATAGATTAGCTTGCTGCCATCAGGGGACCAGCTCGGATTGGACCCCTCGACCACTTTCAGGGCGTTACCATCGAAATCCATCACCCAGATATTGCCTTCTACTTCAAAAGCGACCTGATCGGCTATCGGCGATCTGTCAACATTCATCGAACTGAGAAGAGAGAGCTTTTCCAGGTGTTGCAACCTACTCCCATCAGCGTTCATTACATACCACAAGCCTGTGTCTGGTGTATGCTCTCTGTCAGATTCAAAAAGTATCTTTTGCCCATCTAACGACCAAATGGGATGAAAATTTGTCCAGGCGCTAGAGGTAAGCTGCACGATTGAGCCATCAGCCAAACTCAGCACAGCGATGTCATACTTTTCCACCAGACCTCCCTCCCATGTAGGTGGGGGGAGTATGAAGGCAATCTTCATCCCATCGGGAGACCACGCGGGGGTATGCGCTAAAGCTTTGTCAACCATTTTCGTTATATTGGTCCCATCACTGTTCGCAACGTAGAGTCCGCCCTGTCTGACGACATAAGCAATCTGGTTATCCCCCGGCGACCAAGCCGCACTGCGCACCTCCAAGTCTTGCGTGAGCTGTCTGGCCTGGCCGCTTTGGATGTCCACGACCCATAGATCAGTTCCCCCTGGCATATCCGTTTCGGGAGGAACGGGACGCTTGCCAACGCCTATCAAAAGCTGGCTGCCATCGTGCGACCAGCCAAAGAGGTGGGCCACGTTGCCCGAAGTCGTCGCCTGGGCCTGGGCGCGGCTGGCAACATTGATAAGCCACACGTCTTTATCTTTCAGGAAGGCGATCTTTTCGCCGGTCAATATCTCTGGTGGCACTTGAAGGGGTACTAACGTTGGAACCGGCAGCGGCGGCGTTGGCGTTGCGGCCGGGGTGGGTGTAGCGGTTGGCAACGTGAGGGTGGCTGACGGAGGCGGCGTTTGCAGCGGCGACACGGCCTGCCCACTCTGCGGTGTAACCAACTGCGGCTCGCAGCCGGTCAGCCCCGCCAACAATACCACCACAAGCAAAGCAAACAAACCTTTGAGAACAGATTGTTTTTCCACAGCTATCTCCTTTCCGAGTTTCAATCAGTGTATCACGAGATAAAAAAAAGCAAGTGAGGGTTATCACCAATTTAGTATGACAACCATAAGACGCCAGGCGGCAATGGACTGTTCCTGTCTCTTTTAAAAACAAACGCGGCGCGGGGCCGCACCCCACGCCGCGTCTCACGCATTGCGAGTTACATTATTCCTCTTTGCGCTCGCCGTCAGGGTAGCGCTTGTCCGAGCGGCCATACAGCGGCATCAGCGCCAGGCCGGCCACGTCTTTGGCTGCCCGCACCATTTTTTCTTTGCGCTGGGTCGCCGCCTTGCGCGCCGAGTGGAGCGTTGCTTGCGCCTGCATGCTCACCATCGTCTGGGCCGTGCGCACCGCCACCGCCGCGCGCGTGCGAGCTTGTTGCAGCGGCAGCGCCCAAGACACGGCAAAGGGGCGCTCGGTTTCGCCCATGCGCACCACCGCCGACGCCCACGTCAGGCCAGCGCCGAACCCCACCAGGCAAATCGTGTCGCCAGGCTGGCAGCGCCCCTGCTCAATCGCCTCGCACCACGCAATGGGGATCGAAGCCGCCGACGTGTTGCCGTACTTTTCGATATTGACAAACACCTTGTCCATCGGCGCGCCCAATTGCCGCGCTACCACCTCGATGATGCGCAGATTGGCCTGGTGTGGAATCAACAGGTCAACATCCGCCAGCGACATACCCGCCTGCGCAATGGCATTCGCCGCCGCCTTGCCCATGGTGCGTGTGGCGAACTTGAAAATCTCACGCCCGTTCATGCGAATATAGTGCATCCGCTTGTCAAGAACCTCGTGGGTCACTGGATTGCGGCAGCCCAGCCCCGGCACGATCAAATGCTTGCCGCCGGCCCCATCCGAACCGAGCACGGATGACAAGACGCCCGTGGGCGTATTGCACGCCTGCACCAAGACGGCACCGGCGCCGTCGCCAAACAGCACGCACGTCTCGCGGTCGGTCCAGTCTACGTTGCGGCTGATTGTTTCCGCGCCGATGACGAGAATGTTGCGGTAGGTCTCGCTGGCGATGAACGCTTGCGCCGTGATCAGGCCATAGACAAAGCCGGTGCAGCCGGCCGCCAATGCAAACGCGCCGCACTGCGCGCCCAGCATGTCTTGCACCAGACTGGCAGTGGGCGGCACAAAATAGTCTGGCGACGAAGTGGCCAGGATAATCAAATCCACATCCTTCGGCCCCACGCCCGCCCGTTCCAACGCGCGGCGCGCCGCCTCGGTGGACATGGTTGCCGTGGATTCATCTTCGCCAGCAATGCGCCGCTCGCGGATGCCGGTGCGGGTGACGATCCACTCATCATTGGTATCCACCATCTTTTCAAGATCCAAGTTTGTGACCACCTTGGCCGGCGCATACTTGCCCCAGCCTGCAATACGACCGTATTTCATATTCACCTTCCTCCTGGATAAAGATAGGGTTTACGCACGCGTTGCCGCATCACATACACAATAACGCCGACGACTGACGCCACAGACACCAACGATCCTAACACTGCCGCGCCGACGAGAGCCGCGCGGCGCGTGCGAGCGGCAAGCGCCTGGCGACTGTGGCGCACGGAGGCCACCAAAGTCTTGCCCAGGTTGCGCAAAAAGCTCGGTCGGGGCTGCACCGGCACCAGCGCGCCCTGCATCAATTCCGCCACAGCCAGCAGCGAGCGCAGCGACTCGTCGCCCAACTCGTCTGCCAATGGCTGCCGCACCCGCTGGCCACGGTTCAGCGCCTCGGCGTGCGCCGCCAGCGCGTCTTCGATTGACCGCACAGTCGCTTTTTTCACGCCCCTACACCGGATACGCCACCAGTCCCAAAGTGCCCGGCCCAAGATGCACAGCCACTCCCAGGGCCAGATCATGCCAGTACGTTTCGACGCAGCTAAACTCGCGCCGGATGCGCTCCAGCAATGCCTGCGCCTCTTCCGGCACCTGCGCGTGGATGACGGCTACGTTAATGTTCGCCTCTCCCACCTTGTTGCGCATCAACTCGATCATGCAGTCGAGCGCCCGCTTGCGCGAACGCACGCGCTCGACCACATTCATCAATCCCTCATCCACGCCGATCACCGGCTTGATATCCAGCCACGCCGCCAGCACGCTCTGCAAGCGCCCCACTCGCCCGCTCATCCGCGCAAACTCGAGGTTGCTCACCGTAAAGAAAATATTCATGTGGGCGCGGATGGTTTCCAGGCGGCGCACAATATCATCCAGAGTCTTGCCCGCCTCGGCCATGCGGGCCGCCTCCAGGCACATAAATCCCAGGCCGCCCGATCCTCCCCAACTGTCAAACACATGGACCTTGACCTTGTCTACAATGGCGTTGGCCGCCAGCACTGCCGACTGATAGGTGCCCGACAATTTGCTGGAGAGATGAATAGACAAAACTGCATCTGTTTGTCCTACGACAGCCTGGTAAGCCGCTGTAAAATCTTGCGGCGAGGGCTGCGACGTGGCGGGCAACTCGCCCCGCTCGTTAACGAGCTTGTAAAAGGTTTCCGAATCCAGATCCACGCGATCTTGATAGACCTGAGTGCCAAACCGGATGTGGACGGGCACAACCTGGATGGCGTGTTGGCGAATCAATTCCGCCGGCAAATCGCACGTGCTATCGGTGACTATTTTGATCATTTGTATCCTCGATTGGAATAACCCACCCTGCCGCTTCCAACTCATCACGCAAGGCGATCAGCGTTCGATGGTAGAGCGACTTGACGGCGCCCTCTGTTCGCCCAATGACCTTGCCGATTTCTGCGTTCGACATCCGCTCGACGAATTTCAAAATCAAGAGTTGTTGCCGCTCCGGCGGCAGGCGGCGCATGATGGCTAAAAGGTGCTGGCGCGCTTCGTCGTTTTCAGCGGCGGATTCGGGCAGCTCGTGATGGGTGGATAGACAAACGTCGGCCGGCCCAACTTCGTCCAGCGCAACGATTCGCCGCCGGCCGCGATCCCGGTGCCAATTTGCCACCAGGTTATGCGCGATTCGATACAGCCAGGCTGAAAACGGCGCGCCGCGCTCGTTGTAGCGGCCGATGTGGTTCATGGCGCGCTGAAAGGTTCGCGCAGTCAGGTCCTCGGCGTCGTGATGGTTGCCGGTACGGTAGTATATATAGTTGTAAATTTTCGTCGCGTAGCGCTCGTACAAAGCGCCAAACGCGGCCGGGTCCTCGTCAGATCGCGCAATCAAATTGACGTCGGGTTCTTCCAACTCGTTCAACCCCGTTCTCCCAGAACCATTCATCGCACCACGCGCAAAACGGGGTTTTCATCATGCAAAACCCCGATTCATTCATTTGGTTACGCTACTTTCCCAGCAGCGCCAGCAGCACGCCGCCGGCTACCACGCTCCCAATTTGCCCGGCGGTGTTCGCCCCCATGGCGTGCATGAGCAAGAAATTTTCAAAGTCTTCTTCCTGGCCGATCTTTTGCACCACGCGCGCGGCCATGGGGAACGCGCTGATTCCCGCCGCTCCCAGCAGCGGGTTGAATTTGCCGCGGCTGAGCCAGTTTAAAAACTTGGCGAACAGCAACCCGGCCGCCGTGTCCAGGCCGAATGCCAGAATGCCCAGCAACAAAATCAACAAAGTATCCGTGCGCAAAAAGGCGTCTGCGCGCATCGTCGAGCCGACCGCCAGTCCCAGAAACAGCGTGACGGCGTTGGCAATCTCTCGCGACGACGCCCCCGTCAGCCGCTCCACCACGCCCGATTCTTTCATCAAATTGCCCAACATCAACATGCCGATGAGGGGCGTGGCCATGGGCACCAGCACTCCCACCACCACGATTACCAGCAGCGGGAACAGCACCCGCGTGCGCTGGCTGATCTTGCGCTGGCTGTAGGGCATCCGAATGGCGCGCTCCCGCCGCGAGGTCAACCAGCGCATGATGGGCGGTTGGATGATCGGCACCAGCGACATGTAGCTATAGGCCGTCACCGCAATCGGGCCTAGCAAATGTGGCGCGAGCAGGTTGCTCACGTAAATCGAGGTCGGCCCGTCAATCGCCCCGATAATGCCGATAGAAGCCGCCTCGTTCAAGTCGAACCCCAGCAAGAGCGCCAGGATCAACGTTCCAAAGATTCCAAATTGCCCCGCGGCGCCCAGCAAAACCATTTTGGGATTTTCCAACAGCGGCCCAAAATCTGTCATCGCCCCAATGCCCACAAATATCAACAAGGGGAACAATTCGTTATCCACGCCGGCCGCCTTGAGCACCTGGAATAATCCCCCCTGCTCCACCAGCGGCGAAAGGGGAATATTTGCCAGAACCGCCCCCGCGCCGATGGGCAAGAGCAGCATCGGCTCGTACTCTTTGACAATTGCCAGGTAAATCAATAACCCACCCACGCCCATCATCATCGCCGCGCCGGGCGTCAGGTGGACCAGGCCTTGCAATAGCTGCGCTAAAGATATCGTCATGGCCCGCCCCCTAGCGCTGGCTCTGGTCCGCGGGCGGCTCGAAACGCAGCAACACGTGACCGTGCCCTACTGCCTGGCCTGGCTGCGCCACTACTTCGGCCACCGTGGCCACCTGCGGCGACTTGATGGCGTTCTTCATCTTCATCGCTTCGAGCACAGCCACCACCTGCCCGCGTTCTACGCGGTCCCCGGCGGCCACCTCGATGGACAAGAGCGTGCCCGGCATGGGCGCTCTCAGCTCGGAGCGGAACCCCTCTTCCGGCAAGTGCGGCTTGGGCGGCAGGGGCGGCTGCAATGAGGCCGGCAGCGGGCGCAGCGTCTCGGGTTCAGGCGGGCGCCAGGCTGCGGGCGAGGCGGGCGGCGGGTACTCGCCGGGCGCAATCCCCATCGGCACCATGGCCGGCGTAATCACGGCCTGCGCCAGGTCTTGATCGGCAGACAGGTGAACCTCGAATGCCTCGCCGCCCACTATCACGTGGAAACGGTCCGCCGTCAATTCCTGCACGTCAATGACATAATCTTTACCAGCTACATTCAATGTATAGCGTCGCATCAATCACCTCCGTTGAGGATGCCAACTTTGATTTTGGCGTGTGCGCCCCGCCCCCACCCACCGGCTGGGCAAGGCGCCCGGTTGATAGCTGCGCATAGCCGGCGCCGCTTGTTGGCGGCGCACGGTTCGGTGCATCAGCACAGCAATCGTGATAGCAGCCAGTTTATCCGGCTCTGGCCCGACCTCTCGCTTGGCGCTCACCGGCTCTGCGGTCTGGGCCACCTGGGGCGACTGATCCAAACGCACCAGTATCGTCATCAGGCCCCACAACACCGCCAGCAGCAAAAAGACCAGTCCCATGCCAAATACTGTCAACTGCACGCCAATGTTCAGCAGATCTATCATAATTACCCCCCAACTAGACCGGCATCAGGCCGTGCTTCTTGGTAGGATTTTGTTGGACTTTGGTCCGCAGCACCTCCAAAGCGCGGATCAGGCGCGGGCGCGTTTCTCTCGGCTCAATCACTTCGTCAATCTGGCCCATGTCCGCCGCCGTATAGGGATTGAAAAACTTGTCTCGGTACTCGCGCACAAATTCCCCTTCCAGCGCGGCGGGGTCCTGCGCCTTGGTCAACTCGCGGCGGCGCAAGATGCGCACGGCGCCATCCGCCCCCATCACGGCAATCTGCGCCGTGGGCCAGGCAAAGGCCAGGTCGCTGCGCATCTGTTTGGAACTCATCGCCAGGTAAGCGCCGCCAATCGCCTTGCGCGTGACAATAGAGATCTTGGGCACCGTCGCTTCGCAAAAAGCGTAAATCACCTTTGCGCCGTGGCGAATGATGCCATAGTGCTCCTGGTCCACCCCCGGCAGGTATCCCGGTGTATCCACAAAAGTGACGATGGGAATATTGTAAGCGTCGCAAATGCGCACAAACCTGGAAATCTTGTCACTGGAATCAATATCCAGCACGCCGGCCAGGTAAGCCGGCTGATTCGCCACGACGCCCACCGAGTAACCGTCCAGGCGCGCAAACCCCACGATGGCGTTGCGCGCGTAATACGGATGCACCTCCAAAAAGCTATCGCGGTCAAACACGGCTTCAACCACCTGGTGCATGTCGTAGGGTTCATCTTCGTTCGGCGGGACGATGGTATTCAACATCTCTTCCATGCGGTCGGGCAAATCGTAGGGGGCCACTTGCGGCGGGTCTTCGGCGTTGTTCTGGGGAAGATAGCTCAACAGCAATTTAATCAGTCCCAGCGCCTTGTGCTCGTTTTCGGCCACGAACTGCGCCACGCCGCTCTTGCTGTTGTGAATGAGCGTGCCACCCAAATCGCGCAAGTTGACGTCTTCGCCCGTCACGGCCTTGATGACTTCGGGGCCGGTAATGAACATAAAGCTGGTCTGGCGGGTCATGATGATAAAATCAGTGAGCGCCGGAGAATACACCGCGCCGCCAGCGCACGGTCCCAGGATCACTGAAATCTGCGGGATCACGCCCGAGGCCATCACGTTGCGAGTGAACACCTCGCCATACGCTGCCAGACTGCGCACGCCCTCCTGGATGCGCGCGCCGCCTGAATCGTTGAGGCCGATGAGGGGGATGCCGCTTTCCAAGGCAAGGTCCTGAATGCGGCAGATTTTGTTGGATTGCACTTCGGAAAACGAGCCGCCCAACACGGTGAAATCTTGGGCAAACACAGCCACACGCCGGCCGTTGATTTTGCCAAAGCCAGTGACGACGCCATCGCCCGGATAGCGCTGCCCGGCCATTCCAAAATCAGCCACGTTATGTTTGGCCAGGGCGCCAACCTCTTGAAACGAGCCTTCGTCCAGCAATAAAGCCAATCGCTCGCGGGCGCTCAGTTTTCCGCGAGCGTGCTGTTGCTCGATGCGTTCGGGGCCGCCGCCCTGAAGCGCCTCTTCCCGCATCTCTCGCAATTTAGCCAAATAATCCATTGAACTACTCCCATTACCATACAAGCTGATGCACACCACCAGCGAGTGCGGCCGCTCAAGCACGCACGGGCAATAATAATACCACAAGATGTATCGAACGCCAAAACACAAGCTGTTACTTAATTTCTATTATAAGGTATAATTGGAAGATATGCTTGGAAACCAAATCATTGGAGAAAGAATGAAAACGTCCCGCCCCCCACTGGGCAACCTGGTATCGCTCGTGTTTACTTGCATGGCAGCGGCGCTGCTGGCTTGGCCGGTCATCGCGCCGGCCCGCGCGATGGCCGCGCCGGCCGCCCAAGAAGGGCAAGCCGTCATCACGTCGCCGCAGTCCAGCACCTCCATCGTGGGCACCATTCAAGTGACCGGCTCGGCCGCCCACCCGCAATTCGTGCGTTACGAGTTGGCCTGGGCGCCCGAACCGATTACGGGCGACGACTGGGCAGTGTTCGTCTCTATCGAGACGCCGATTGAAAACGGCGTGTTGGGCACATGGAACACAGCCCAGACACCCGATGGTCTTTACGCTCTGCGGCTGCGTGTGGTAAGGCAAGACGGAAATTACAGCGAGGCGTTTGTGCGCGAGCTGAACGTGGCGAATAACCGGCCGGTGGAAACCCCCACCTCCCCTATCGGGCCGACTATTCCGCCCGAACCCACCGCCGAGGCGGTAACAGTCACCCCTGAAACAATTGTCCAGCCGCCCACCTCCACACCGCAGCCGCCAACACCTACACCAGCGTCGAGCAACGAAAGCACGACCGACACGATCAGCCGGCTCAACCCGACGTCATTTAACATCAACCTGGGCGCGCTGGGCCAGGCTTTTTGCACTGGCGTGACGTATACTTTTGGCCTCTTTTTCGTGTGGGGCGCCGTATTGGGCATCAGAGGCATTGCCCGCTGGGCAATACGTCGCATTCAAAAGCCACTCGCCGGTCAAGCGCCTGGCGCGGAAAGCGGCCCAACCGAACCCGGCCCATAAGGGAGCGCGTTGACCTGCGCCAAGAACGTATGCAAGCCTTACTGGACCGATTACGCCCTAGAGTGCAGGCGCCCGCCAGCGGCGCCGTAACATTGCTGGTGGGGTTGGGCAACCCGGGCCGCGAGTACGCCGATACGCGCCACAACATAGGTTTTCAGGTGATTAGCCAGTTTGCCGAACAGCACGCGCTAACCTTTTCGCGCAAACAAATGGAGGCGATGGTTGCCACTGGCCAGGTTGCCAACGTCCGCCTGGTGTTGGCCAAGCCGCAGACGTGGATGAACGAAAGCGGCCGGGCAGTGGCCTCGCTGGCTCGCTTTTATAAAGTGGACCCGCAGCGCATCCTGGTTATTTACGACGATCTGGACCTGCCCACGGGAGTGATTCGGTTGCGATCTGAAGGAGGCAGCGGCGGGCACAAAGGCATGAAATCCATCATCGGAAGACTGGGGACGCAAGACTTGCCGCGCTTGCGCGTGGGTATTGGCCGCCCACCCGGTCGCATGGATCCGGTTGACTATGTGACGCAACCTTTCAGCCGCGATGAGATGATCGTCATCGCAGAAGCTCGCCAGCGCGCCGTGGAGGCCATCGAGATTTTCCTCAAAGAAGACATCACAGCGGCCATGAATGTGTTTAACGTATCGGAGAAATTATGACTGACGAAATAAAAACAGATCCAGTTCTGAGGGACATTGCCGCTGTCTTTCGCTGCCATCCCAGCATGGCCGTCGCCATCGCCGATCGCATCCGCGAGCGGTTGGGGCGCGCGGTAAGCAATGCCGATATTGTGCGCGTGATGAAAACGATTCCCCCTACCCGCCTATCCGTAGATACCGTGATAGCCAAGCTGGAAAAACAACCTCAACGTAAAGGGCGCGCCAAAACCGCGCCCGACGAGCCGCCCCCCGCCAGAGCCGGGCGCGCCAAAAAAGATAAAGTGCCGGCCGAAAAAACCACGTTGCAAGAGCAACTGGCCGCGCTGCTTGCCGCCAATTGGAAGCGCGCCGCCTCTGAAAAGCTGACGGCGCCCAATATGAGTGTGAGCGACTTTGTCAAAGCCGTGCGCAACTATACCGGCCACAAAGACGCGCCGCTGCGCCGCATTCTGAATGCGGCGGCGGCGCTGGACCGTGAACAGGTGCTGCTCACAGCTCACGTTGTGGCTGACCGGGTAAACGAACTGGCCTTGCACGGAGACGAAGAAGAATAACCCGGCAAACGGCCCCAAAAGTGGGGCGCGCAAACGTATCTCTTGCGCCTCTTTTAACGTGTGACTGCTTATGAACCTGTCTGGCCTGTTGCCGCTGCTAAGCGGCGCGCCTCTTTACCAGGAATGGCGCGACGAACTGAAAAGCAGCATAGCCAAGAGCGCGCTGCCTGTCTTGCGGGCCGCGCGCCCTTATGTGCTGGCGACGCTGGCGCTCGACACTGGCCAGCCCATCATCATCATCACCGGGCGGCCCGACCGTGCGGCAACGCTATTTGAGACACTGAGCGCTTACCTGAGCGATCTATCGAGCCGGGTGCGCGTGATGCGCTTTGCAGAACCCCCTGCGCTGTTTTACGAGCGCGCCACGTGGCCCCGCGAGGTCATCGGCGAGCGGCTCTCGGTCCTGGCAACGCTCGCTGCCCCGCCCGCCCATCAGACCATTCCCCTCATTGTCGCCTCCGTCCGCGCCTGCATGCAGCTCACTTGCCCGCCGCGGTCGTTCCGCGCTGGCGCGCGCGCGATTAAACGCCGCCAGTTGATCAATCTATCCACCACACTGCTGCATTGGATCAATATTGGCTACGAGCGCGCCAATGTGGTGGAAGCGCCAGGGCAGTTTTCCAATCGGGGCGGTATCATAGACATCTTTCCACCCGCTTCGCCGCATCCCGTGCGCATCGAATTGTTTGGCGAGGAAATCGAATCACTGCGCCACTTTGACCCCGCCACGCAACGCTCGCGCGAAGCCATCGAATCCATCACCGTCACGCCCGCCAGCGAAGCCATCGCCCGTTTAGGACCGCAAGCCGCCGCTCGCCTGCGCCAGTGGGACACCAGCCAATTGCCCTTGCCGGAAGACGCGGCAGCGGCTTTGGCGCAAGACGTGGCGGCGCTTGCGTCCGGCGAACCTTTTCCCGGCATTGAATTTTATTTGCCCTATTTTTACGACGAGCCGGCCTGCCTGCTCGATCACTTGCCGGACGGCGAGCCACGTGGATTGATCGTACTCGACGAACCCGGCGAAATTCAGGACGCCTGGCGCGAACTCGAAGAACAGGCGCTTGACCAGCGCGAAAAGGCCATCCAAGAGCATGCCTTGCCGCCCGATTATCCCCTGCCTTATCTCACGTGGGACGATTGGCGCGAGATCATTGGCAGACATACCACGCTTTCGTTGGGCGAGCAAGAAGCATTTGAAACCGAAGCGCAGCCGCTTGGAGACGCCTTTATCCCCGGCCCGCGCTTTGGTGGACAAATCAAGCCTTTGCTCGATCACATTGCTCAATGCCGGGCCGCTGGCGAAACGCTCTTGCTCGTCAGCCGGCAAGCCGAACGGCTGGCCGAGTTGTGGGGCGAACGCGATCACTACCGGCGGCCTGTCACCGAACTGGAAGAGCCGCCGCGCGGCCTCGTGTTTGTGCAAGGCGCGCTGGTCGACGGTTTTACGTTTAAAACGCCGAACGCCACCCTGCACCTTCTCACCGACGGTGAAATATTTGGATGGGTGCGACCCGTCCCGCGCCGCCGCGCTCGCCCGCGGGCGATTACGCCCGAAAGCTATTTCACCGATATGCAACCGGGCGATTACGTCGTGCACATAGAACACGGCGTGGGAGTCTTTCAGGGCCTGATCACGCTTAAAATGGATGGGGTCGAGCGCGAGTATTTGCAGGTGACGTATGCCGCCGGCGACAAGCTGTACGTGCCGATTCACCAGGCCGACCGGCTATCGAGATACATCGGCGCCGACGACCGCCCGCCCACCATTCATCGCCTGGGCACCGCCGAGTGGAGCCAGGTCAAACACCGCGCCCAGGCCGCTGCCATGGAAGTGGCCAAAGAGTTGCTCGAACTGTACGCCGCGCGCGAAACGACTCCCGGCCACGCTTTTTCTGCCGACACGCTCTGGCAGCAAGAACTGGAAGCCGCCTTCCCCTACATCGAGACCGAGGACCAGTTGCGCGCCATCCGCGAAGTCAAAATAGACATGGAAAAAGCGCGTCCGATGGACCGGCTGATTTGCGGCGACGTGGGCTATGGCAAAACCGAGGTAGCGCTTCGCGCCGCGTTCAAGGCTGTCCAAGATGGCAAACAAGTGGCTGTGCTGGTGCCCACCACCATCCTGGCCCAACAACACTATAATACGTTTAGCGCCCGGCTGGCGGCCTATCCCGTCAACGTCGAAATGCTCAGCCGCTTTCGCTCGCGCGCCGAGCAAAAATTGATTCTGGAAGGGCTGGAGGACGGCCAGGTAGACATTGTCATCGGCACGCATCGCCTGATCCAAAAAGACGTCAAGTTCAAAGACATGGGCTTGTTGATCATTGACGAGGAGCAGCGCTTTGGCGTGACGCACAAAGAGCGCCTCAAGCAACTGCGCACCGAGGTGGACGTGTTGACACTGACCGCCACACCCATCCCGCGCACGCTCTATATGAGCATGGTGGGCGCGCGCGACATCAGCACCATAGATACGCCGCCTGAAGAGCGCCTGCCGGTGTATACCTACGTGGGGCCGTACGAAGACAACCTGGTGCGCACCGCCATCTTGCGCGAACTTGACCGGGGAGGCCAGGTGTATTTCGTCCACAACCGTATCCAGGGCATCGAACAGGTCAAGCGCCGGTTGCAAGCCACCGTGCCTGAAGCCAGCGTCGCGGTGGGGCACGGCCAAATGGCCGAAGACAAGCTGGAACAGGTAATGGTCGAGTTCGTCTCCGGCAAAAAAGACGTGCTGCTGTCAACCTCCATCATCGAGAGCGGGTTGGATATCCCCAACGCCAATACGCTGATCGTCAATCGCGCCGATTGGTTCGGGCTGGCGCAGCTATACCAACTGCGCGGGCGCGTGGGGCGCAGCGCGCAGCGCGCTTACGCCTACTTTTTATACGACCGCGCCTCGACGCTGACGGAAGAAGCGCGCCAACGCCTCGAAACCATCCGCGAGGCCAGCGAGCTGGGCGCGGGTTTTTCGATTGCCATGCGCGACCTGGAAATCCGCGGCGCAGGCGATTTGCTGGGCACGCGGCAACACGGCCACATCGCCGCCGTCGGCTTTGATTTGTACACGCGCCTGCTGGCGCGCGCCGTCCAGGAATTGCACGCCACCCGCCGCGGCGAAGCGCCCCCTCCCCCACCCCTCACCAACGTGGTCATTGACTTGCCGCTGGCGGCCTACCTGCCAGCGGATTACGTCGCCGACGAGACGCTGCGCCTGCAATTGTACCGGCGGATGGCGAACCTCGCCTCGCTCAAAAGCGTCGCCGAAATCGAACAAGAGCTTGTGGACCGCTTTGGCGCCCTGCCCGCGCCCACGTCTGATTTAATCTTTCAATTGCGCCTCAAGGTGCTGGCCCAACAGGCCAACATCGAGACGATTAACCTGGAAGGCGAGCAAATCGTCCTCAAGGCTGACTGGCTAGAGACAGCCAACCGCATCAGCCTGCAACAACGCCTGGAGGAGCGCGCCTACGTTTCGCGCAGGCAAATCAACATCCCCCTTCGCAACGGGCGTGAGTGGCGCACGCTGCTGGCAACGGTGTTGAGCACGTTAGCCGCAGTGTGATGTATGGCCGCCGTCACGCCAGCGAAATCACGCTTGACACACTGATACGCCTATCATACAATAATGGAAAATTCACTTCCCCCCAACAAGCTATGCCATTACATCAAGATAGGCCCCCTATAGAACGCATACAGGTCGCCGGGCTATGAGATATTTCCTGGGCAAACTTTTCAATATTCAATCCAGCGAATGGCCGCGCTTTTTGCTCCTGTATCTGATGCTGTTCGTGCCGCTCACCGGCGTCACGTGGGGAGAAGCCATCGTCGAAGCGGCGTTTCTGCGCCAGGTGGGAGTGCAGTTTCTCCCGCTGGCGATTATGGGCAGCGCGCTCGGCTCAATCGTTGCCATGACGATTTATGCCGCCTTTGCTGACCGCGTGGCGAACGACAAATTGCTGATCGTCATCATGTGCATCAGCATAGTCGGGATGGCCGCCGGCCTGATCTTTTTGGAGTGGGGACTGGTCGCTATCACTTACCCGATGCTTTACCTGATCGCCAACATAGCTTTTCGGGATATTCTCAACGTCCATTGGCCGACTTTTGTCAACGACTTTTACGACACGCGCGCCGCCAAACGCATCGTCCCAGTCCTGAGTTCGGGCATCCGCGTGGCGGGCATTTTTGCCGGCCTGACCATGCCCATCTTGAATCGCTGGCTCACTCCGGGCAGCATCATTCTCCTGTGGATCGGCTCACTGGCCGTCATGGTGTTGCTCGTCTGGCTTGCGCCGCGCCTCTTGGGCGACGCACGGCCGTCAACCACGAACCAGCCGCGCGCGTCTTTTGACCTTCCGAGCGCCACCAGCAATATCCAAGAAGGTTATCGCTACGTTTTTCAATCCTCCTTCTTGCGCTGGCTGGCCCTGTCCACACTATTGGTCATGGTGCTGTTGGCCTTTGTCAATTATCAAACCGGCAAGGTGATGCTGGCTGAACTGGAAAGTATCGAGGCCATTTCCAACTTTACGGGATTGTTGAATGGCGTCTCTAACCTGATCGCTTTGCCCTTTCAGTTGTTCGTGCTCAGCCGGATTGCAGAGTGGGCGGGGCTGGGAAACGCCAACCTGATTTTCCCTCTAACAACGCTGGCAACGTGCGGAGGCTTGCTCGCCACACCAGGGCTTGCATCCGCCGGGCTGGGGCATCTGAATCGCTCCACATTCCGAACCACCATCCGCAACCCCATAGATAGCCTGCTCTACAACGCCGTGCCCATGCGCGTCAAGGCTCGCGCGCGCGCTTTTATCGGGGGAGTGGTCACGCCGCTTGGCACGTTCATCGGCGGCGCCATCTTGCTTTGGCTCCAAAATCCACGCGCGATTTTCAGCGAACTGGTGCCGGTGATGATTGGCGGCCTGGCCATCGCTTACATCGGCAGCGCGTGGATGGTCCGGCGGCAGTATACGCGCGCGTTGGTGACTATGTTGGAGCAAGAAGATTATACCTTCTTGCTCTCGCAACGCGCCTCTGACCTTTCTGTGACCGATTCCGCCACGCTGGATTGGCTGCGCGGGAAACTGGAACAACCCGACGCCAGCCCGGAACTCGTCATCTTTACGGCCCAACTCATCGGCCAGGTGGGCGGCGAACAGGCCGTGTCTATCTTGAGCCACACAGCCCGCTCCGCCGCCGACGCGCGTGTGCGTTCGGCAATCCTCGACACCCTGGCGGCGAGTGACACGCGGAGCGACGCTGCCCGCCAACTCTACAGCGACTTGTTAGCCGACCCCGATAGCCGGGTCAGGCAATCGGCTATGGCGGGACTGGAAAGTATAGCCGAGCCAAAAGACAAACGCTTTATCACACGCATGCTGGAAATGATTCACGACCCCGATGTCACCACGAGCGTTTGGGCGTTATCGGCGCTGGCGCGGTCGGGCAACTTGTACCAGTTAACGCCAGCCGTCCAGGCGCTAGATCAACTCCTGTCCAGCCAAGAGCCGCAGCGGCGGGCGCTTGGGGTGCGCGTGCTGGGACAAGCTGGCAGCCATCGCGCTATCCGCCAACTGGCCGGGTTTTTGACCGACCCCGCAGATCAAGTGCGCCTGGAAGCTGTGACGGCCATTGAAACAGCATCGCTGACCTCGCTGCCTCAGCTCAAAACCGCAGGCAGCCGCATTGATAATCTGGTAACAGAAAAAGTGGTCAGCCTGCTGCACGATCCCATCGAGCGCGTGCGGCAAATGGCGCTCGTCATTTTAGGGCGCGTCGCCGCCGGCGATCAAGAAACTTGCCAGGCAATGGTGGGCGCTCTGACCGATCCCAGTCCGCAAGTCAGGGCGACGGCCGTGGATGTGCTGGCGCAAGCCGGCAAATCCATCGTCCCTGTCATCCGCCCCCAGATCGAGTCGCCCAATCCGCAGTTGCGCAAAATGGCCGCCGTCATCCTGAGCCGCGTCAACCCTCAAGAGTTTGGCGCTCTCGCCGTCGGTCCCAATATCACCGACAATCTTGTTTCCATATATCGCCGCGTCGGCCTGGTCGAGGCGTTGTCAACTTGCCACGCCACCCGGGGCATGCTTGTTTTGCAAAGCGCGCTCCGCGAGCAGAACCAGCAACTTGTCTCCGAGGTCTTTTACTTGCTCACAGCTATGCACGATCCGGCCGCCGTCAACATCATCCGCGACTCGCTGAACAGCCCGGTCGCGCGCGTGCGCGCCAATGCCCTCGAAGCGTTAGAGTCGCTGACCACGCCCCAGTTGGCCGGCCTCATTGCGCCTTTGCTCGAACCTGGACTGCCGCCGGGCAAACTGCTATCGCTTGGCAAGGCGGCGTGGGCTATCGAGCAAGACGGCGCGGCCCAGGCTATTCACGAGCTGGCACATTCCACCGACCCGTGGCTGCGCGCCATCACGTTCTACGCCCTGGGCGAGATGGGCGCGTCCATGCCCAAACACGCGCCAGTCCCCGCTGGTCAGATTGAGGACAAGCAAGAAGGGCGCAGGGCAAGGCGCACGCGCGCCGATTTGTTCGACGCACTGGGAGAGACGCAAAAACCAGGCGACGAAAAAACAAACAAGCAGCCCACCCCGCCGCCCGAATCAACCCAGGGTGTGCTCGCGCTGGCGGACATTGAGGCGATACTGAAAGCTGCCCTGGCCGACCCGGTGGAAGAAACTCGCCGGGCAGCGCACACCGCCAGCCAGATGATAAACCCGGAGAGCGCCCAGTTTTCTCAAAAGGAGGCCCCCGTGCTTTCGGCAATTGAAAAAATCATTTTCCTAAAGAATGTTCCGTTTTTCTGCGGAATGACCGTCGAACAGCTCAAGGTGTTGGCGAACGTCTGCGAAGAAGAATTTTTCCCCGCCGACGCGCGCCTCTTTAGCCAGGGGGACCCTGGCGGCATCTTGTACGTGGTGGTCAACGGCAAAGTGGGCATCGAGCAAGAAAAACGCAGCGGGTCCTTCGCGCGCCTGGCAACGATTGAGGCCCACTCGTATTTTGGCGAAATGAACTTGTTCGATAACAGCCAGCGTACCGTGTCGGCCATCGCCATTCAAGATACACTCACACTCAAACTGCGCCGCGAGCCGCTGATCGCGCTGGCGCGCCAATATCCCGATCTGTCCCTAGAGTTAATCAACGTGCTGAGCCAGCGGCTGCGCGAGGCCAGCGACCGCATCGCGGAACTGACGCGCACCCGGCCGCGCGAATTGCACAAGTTGTTCGATCAATTGGAATGAGAAAGGTCCTATCATGGAAACCCTGGCATTTTCTTTTAAAGCGGCGGGCGCGGAACACCTCGATCTGTTTCGAGTACAAGAGGCCAGCATTTCAGAGGACACATGGCAAGAGCTGGCCGCCAACATTGCCAACGAACCCAGCCTGAGACCCGCGCCAGCCAGCATCTTGCGTGAGCGATGGCAGCAGGGCATTGCGACGATATTAGTAAAGGACCATCGCATCCTCTGCTATAGCAGCCTGGTGCCGATTTTTTGCCAGGCTACCCGCGGTGACCTGAGTGCTGCGCTCGGCCTCGAGCCGGACAGCTTGCCACAGGTTGACGTGTATGGGCTATCCACGGGCTGGACGCATCCCGACTGGCGCAGAAAAGGCGTTCACCTGCAACTGAATCCACCCTTGTTCGAACGCTTTACTACGCCGCATAGTTTTTACATCGTCGTGACGGTTGGCATGGCAGGCTCACCGGCGCTGGAAAAACTTGGCATGCGTATGATAGCCTGGAGCCAAATTGCTTTTGTCAGCAGCCTGGCCGGGGTCGCCATCGCCGGTTTCAAAGACCGCATCGGGAAGGGATGGCTGGCGCCGCCAGGCATGGTACAATACGAGGGGGAACACGTTTCTTTCACGCCAGATTCGCCTCACAAGTGGGACCGCTTTTGTCACCTGATGGTTTCCAACCTGCCACAGGCCGTCGAGGTGAACCGGCGGTTGGCTGCGGCGTTGGACGGAGATTTGCGCCGCTGGCGCGAAGCGATCATTGACGTATTTTCTACTCGAGCAAAATCGTCGTGGACGCTGCATCTATTTCAGGAGTAGCACCTATGCAAAAAATCAGCGCTGCTGGCATTTTACTCTTGGCGCTGCTCACCCTTGCTCTGGCAGCCTGTATCAATGTGGACCAGCCCGTGCAGCTTCAACCCACGTCCCCGCCCCTCACCGCCACGCCTACCACGGGGCGCGGCGCAGGCGGAACGCTGCGCATCTTGTACTGGCAGGCGCCCACCATCTTTAACCCGCACCTCGGCCAGGGCGCCAAAGACCTGGCCGCCTGCCGCGTCACGTACGAACCGCTGGCCAGCTATGACGAGGACGGCAACCTGGTTCTTTTTCTCGCCGCCGAGGCGCCTTCGCTCGAAAATGGCGGCGTGGCCGCCGACGGCAAATCTGTGACGTGGAAGCTCAAGCCGGATATCAAATGGTCCGACGGTGAACCGTTCACTGCTGACGATGTTCTCTTTACCTACGAGTTTATCTCCGATTCCAAAATCGGCGCGACCACTGCCTCTACATACAACACTGTTAAAAGTGTCGAGGTGCTGGACAAGCTTACCGTCCGAATTAACTTTAAGGATGTCAACCCGGCCTGGTCGCTGCCTTTTGTGGGAGATCAAGGAATGATCTTGCCGCGCCACGCTTTTAAAGACTATAGCGGCGCGCACGCCCGCGAGGCGCCGGTCAACACACAACCCATCGGCACCGGCCCTTACCGCGTGGTCAAAATCAAGCCCGAAGAGGTCTTGTTCCTCGGCAACCAACTCATCGAGACAAACAAGATCATTTACGAGCCAAACCCTTATTTCCGCGAGCCGGACAAGCCCTACTTTAGCCGCGTGGAAATCAAGGGCGGGGGGACGGTCAACGAGGCAGCCCGCTCGGTGTTCGAGGTGGGCGATGTGGACTTTGCTTACAATCTTCAGTTGGACGCTGCCACCCTGTCTATACTGGAACGGGCCGGCCAGGGCCGCGTGATTGCCTCCTTCGGCTCGCTGGTCGAGCGAATTTTGATCAATCAAACCGATCCAAACCGCGAGACCGAAACCGGAGAGCGTTCCAGTACCCAATTCCCCCACCCGTTTTTTAGCGAGCTCAAGGTGCGCCAGGCGTTCAGCTACGCTATTGATCGTGAAGCCATCGCCGAGCTATATGGGCCGACGGGCCGCGCGGCCTCTAACGTGCTGGTATCGCCGTCGAGCTATCAATCGCCAAATACGAGCTATGAATTTTCGCCGCAAAAGGCGGCCGCGCTGTTGGACGAGGCTGGCTGGCGCGACACAAACGGCGACGGCATCCGCGACAAAGACGGCGTCAAGATGAGCGTGGTGTTTCAGACCTCGGCCAACCCGGTGCGCCAGCAAACCCAAGACATCGTCAAACAAAACCTGCAAGCCATCGGCGTCGAGGTGGAACTCAAAATTGTGGACGCGAGCGTTTTCTTTGCCAGCGACCCCACCAATCCCAATACGCGCTTTCATTTTTACGCGGATATGGAAGAATATCAGATCGGCAACCGCAGCCCCGATCCTGGCGCGTACATGGAATGGTGGACCTGCGCCGAGATCGCTCAGAAATCCAACAATTGGTCGGGAAACAATATAGAGCGTTGGTGCAATCCTGCTTACGACGCTTTATACAAACAATCCGCCACAGAAATGGATCCGGCCAAACGTAAGCAACTGTTCATCCAAATGAATGATATGATTATTCAAGACGTCGCATCCATTCCACTCATTCACAGGGCGGGCGTGCACGGCATCAGCAATACGCTCGAAGGCGTGGAACTTTCGCCCTGGGACACCGAGTTGTGGAATATCCAAGACTGGAGGCGCAAGACGCCATGACAAAGCAAGCTCAAACGAGTTCACACACCGGTTTCCTGTTCTTGCTCAAAGACATGAAAATCGGCCCCAAATTAGCCATCGGCTTTGGCATCCTGGTAGCATTGACCTTGTTGAGCGCGGGGGTGAGCTACCTGGGCAGCTTTCGCGCCACCACCCAGATCAACAAAACAGATGACGTGCGCGTCCCGGTCGCGCTCGTCGCCTCGCGCGCTCAAGCCAACTTGCTGCGGATGCTGAGTGACGGGCGCGGCTACCTGGTCCTGGGCGACCAGGAATACCGCGATAGCTATAATCAATCCGAACTGGCCTTTAGGGCCGATCTGGCCGAGTTAGCCGAGCTTTCGCCGTACCTGGGAATCGAAAATAACCAGCGCCTTGCAGATTTACAAGCCGCTTATACGGAATGGGCCAAGCTGCCCGATACGTTATTTGAACTGCGCAATGATCAACTGGAACGCGAGCCGGCGTATCGCATCCTGGCGACGGACGGCATACGCACCGGCGGCAAGGTGCTGATTGACACAAACAGCATGATCGAAGCCCAGGGGCAGCGAGAGCCGAGCGTCGAGAACATGGCCCGCCTGCAAGACATGGCTAAATTCCAGGGCAATTTTACGGCCATGTTGTCTGCGCTGCGCGGCTATGTCACCACCCGCAACCGCATCTTTCGGCAAGAATACGAGGTCAACCTGGCCGATAATCAAAACGCCTGGAACCGCTTGCAAGATAAACGCAGCACGCTCACCTCCAATCAGCAAAAGCTGTTGGATAATATTGCCCAAAACCGAGAAACTTTCCTGCGCTTGCCCGATCAGATGTTTGACATATTGGAAGGCGAGCGATGGCGTGAGGATTTGTACCTCTTTAGAACGGAAGCCGTGCCGCTGACCGAAAAAATGCAGCAGATACTCAACGAGATGACGAATGACCAGCAAACGCTGCTCAGAACCGAGCTGGCCGTTGGCCGCCAGGACCTCGTCAGCGCCAACCAATGGATCCTGATTGGCGGCATCGTCGCGCTCGTGGTCGGCCTGGCCATGGCTTACCTTGCTCAAGAAAACATTGCCGGACCGGTGCGCCGCCTGACCAGCGTGGCCGAGCAAATACGCACAGGCGATCTGGATGCTCAGGCGCAGGTGGAATCCAAAGACGAGATTGGCATCCTGGCCGAAACGTTCAACAACATGACGGGTCAACTGCGCCGCACGCTGACGCAGGTCAGAAAAGAAAAAAAGCGCGCCGACGACTTGCTAAATGTGGTCATTCCAATTGGCGTCGAGTTGGCTTCGGAAAAGGATTTCAATCGCCTGCTTGAAAAAATGCTTCTGGAAGCCAAAGCGTTTTGCCGCGCCGACGCCGGCACGCTCTACCTGCTCAGCGCCAAAGGAACCCTGGAATTTGTCATTGTGCGGAACGACTCGCAGCGCATTGCCCTGGGCGGTACCGCCGGGCAAACTGTTCCCTACGCGCCGCTGCCGCTGCACAATCAGGCCGCCGGCAATGCTGGCCACGGCGGCATCGCCGTCCAGGCGGCGCTCAGCGGCGTATCCAGCAACATTGCAGAGCATAATCGCCCAAGCGAAATCATCAGCGGCTATCAGATTCATTCGCTGCTGACAATTCCACTCAAAAGCAGCCTCCACCAGGTGCTTGGGGTGCTGCAATTGATCAATGCCCAAGACCCCGAAACAGGGCAAGTTATTCCCTTTGACAACAATCTGCAGCAAATGATAGAGTCGTTCTCGTCGCTCGCCGCGGCCGCGCTGGAGGCGTACATCCGCGAACAGAGCCTGCACCAGCAAATCCAGCAACTCAAGATCGAAATAGACGAGGCCAAGCGGCACAAGCAAGTCAGCGAAATTGTAGACACGGACTTTTTCCAGGGTCTCAAATCCAAGGCGCACGCTTTGCGCCAGCGCCGGTCTTCCGCCGGAGAGGAATCTCCCCAAGCCTAGCCCTTGACTAATTCCTCATTGCCTTGTACACTACCTCCCATATCGAGGAAGTATGACAACGTCTCAAGCTTTTTACCGCAAGTGGAGGCCGCAGACCTTTGACCAAGTCGTCGGCCAGCAACACATCACACAAACGCTGCGCAATGCCATTGCGGCCGGGCGTATCAGCCACGCTTATCTATTCGCCGGGCCGCGCGGCACCGGCAAAACCACTATGGCGCGCCTGGTCGCCAAAGCCGTCAACTGCCTCCACCCCGACCCCGCCGCGCGCCCGTGCAGCCAGTGCGCCATCTGCACCGCGGTGGCCGAAGGCCGCCTGCTGGATTTGATCGAAATTGACGCGGCGTCCAATCGCGGCATCGAAGACATTCGCGAACTGCGCGATAAAATCCACTTTGCCCCGGCCGAAGCGCGCTTCAAGGTGTACGTGATTGACGAAACGCACATGCTCACCAACGAAGCCTTTAACGCGCTGCTCAAGACGCTGGAAGAGCCGCCGCCGCACGCGCTGTTTGTGCTGGCAACCACCGACCCGCAAAAAGTGCCGGCTACCGTCCTTTCGCGCTGCCAGCGGCACGATTTCCGCCGGCTGACGCTGCGCGAAATCATCGCCCAACTGGAAAAACTGGCCGCCGCCGAAGGACTCCAGGTTGAGCCGGGCGCGCTCGAACTGATTGCCCGCCACGCGACGGGGGCGATGCGCGACGCGCTGTCATTGCTCGATCAACTGGCCGCCTACAGCGGGACTATTACCCTGGAGCAAGTGCAGGCCTCGCTGGGCATCGGGTCGCTTGCCAACGTGTCGGCTATTGTGGATGGACTGGTTCAAGGCGATCGGGCTGGCGGGTTGAACGCCATCAATTGTGCCGTGGAAGAAGGCGCAGACGTGCGCCAGCTAACGCATCAAATCATTGACCACTTGCGCGCCGTCTTGCTGGCGCAGGTGGGCGGCGCGGACACGCTGGACCTGCCCGCCGAACAACGCGCCGCCTTAGAAGCTCAGGCCAGGCAACTGGGGTCTCCCACGCTTATCAAAGCCATCAAGTTGTTTAATCAGGCCGCCAGCGACTTGAGGGCCAGCTGGCAGCCGCAACTGCTGCTGGAATTGGCTTATCTGGAAGCCGTATCGCCGGTCGAAAGCGCGCCGCCCGTGCAGGCCAAGCCGCCCTCGCCTCCGGCGCCCTCAGCGACGACCCGTCCGTCACCCCGCCCCGGCGCCGCGCCGCCTGAACGGACGACTGGCGCATCCCAACCAGCCAGCAGGCCGCATCCAGAAAAACCACTGAGCAGCGCCCCACCTGCCGCGCCAAAAGCAGCGGGCGATTCTGCCATACGCCAGCCGCCGCCGGAAGACACCGCGCTGACACTGGAGACCGTCCAGGCCCGGTGGGGAACAATTCTGGCTCGTCTGCACGAGCGGGGGGGAGTGCCGGTCAAGGCATTGATTAACTCATCCAAATTAGCCGGCGTCGAAGGCAATACACTCGTGCTGAGCTGGCCTTCGCAAATACTCTTGGAACGCTACGAAAGCGGGCGCGCCCGGCGGCTGGTCGAACAGGTCGCCGGCGAGGCGCTCGGACGGCCCATCAGCACGCGCAGCACTGTGACTCAATCCACCAGTCAACCTGACCCAGTGATCGAAGAAGCTGTAAAACTGGGTGGTGTGATTAGTTCAACGTAATCGCGTTTTCTTCATCGTGATCTCGTGTTTTCATCGTAATCCGATGCTTTTGAGGTGAATTGTGAAAGGTAAAATCAGACGTCCGATGGGCGGCCGCATGGGGCCCCAACCTGTGGGAGGGGGCGGCAGCGGGATGATGAAGCAGATACAAAAGCTGCAAGAGGACATGGCTAAAACGCAAGAGTCGCTCGGCGAGGAGACATTGGAAATCACCGCCGGCGGCGGCGCCGTAACCATAGTTATCACCGGGCAGCAACGCATCAAATCCATCACCCTCAAGCCCGAAGTGGTGGATCCCGCTGACCTGGACATGCTGCAAGACGTGTTGGTGGCCGCCGTCAACCAGGCTATCGAGGCCAGCCTGGCGCACGCGGCGGAGAAAATGCAAGGGCTTACCGGCGGATTATCCATTCCCGGATTATTCTAATGCAGGCTCCGGCTGTACTTCCACCCTCCGTTCAGCGGCTCATCGAGGCGTTTGCGCGATTGCCGGGGATTGGCCCCAAGACAGCCTCGCGGCTGACGTATTACCTGCTGCGCGCGCCGGAGGAGGAAGCTTTGACGCTCGCCGAGGCGCTGCGCGAGTTGAGAGCTAAAACGCGCTTTTGCCAGATATGCTTCAACATCACCCAGGACTCTCCCTGCCCTATTTGCGCAAGCGAGGAGCGCGACCCAACGGTGATTTGCGTCGTCGAAGAGCCACTGGACGTCATGGCTATCGAGCGCACGCGCGAATACCGAGGAGTGTATCACGTGCTGCACGGCGCGATTTCCCCCATAGACGGCATTGGCCCCCAAGACCTGAAAATACGCGAGTTGATGGCGCGCATCGAATCGTCGAACGTGAAAGAAATCATCCTGGCCACCAACCCCAGCCTGGCTGGTGAAAACACGGCCATGTACCTTTACAAAAAGGTGGCCGCCTGGAATGTGACCGTCACACGGCTGGCGCGCGGTTTGCCTATGGGCGGCGATTTGGAATACGCCGACGAAATCACGCTGGCGCGGGCGCTGGAAGGACGACGGACGATGGAGGCCAGATGAGCGGCGTGGCCAATCCTCCTGGCAGCCGGCGAATTGTGCACGGCGTATTGCTGGCCATCATTTTGCTGACGCTGCCTTTTTACTGCTTTGGCATCCTGGCCCTAATCTACGAGCCTGGCCCGGTCACCTCGCCTACCGCCGCACCCACTCTCACGCTCACACCGCCGCCTGCTACTCCAACATCCGCGCCGGCTAATACAAAGGAACCTACACTGACCCCGTGGAACCCACCATCGCCTACCGTCACGGGAACGCCGCCCCCAACTGAAACGCCAACCAACACGCCAACGCCCACCGAAACAGCAACAGCGACCACAACGCCCACCTCCACCACAGAGCCAACAGCCACCACCGAAACACCAACTGCCACATCTACACAAACCACCGAGGCGCCTACGGCAACGTGGACGGCGACGCCAACCTATACACCCACCGCCACCCCATCCAACACGCCCACTGCCACACCGTCCCACACGCCCACACCCACCTTTACGACGGAGCCGCCGGTCAAAACGCCGGAACTGCCTCCCACTCTGATCCCATAAAATATTTTGGAGTTTATACGAATGGATTTGACTGCACTACTTACCAAACTTTCAAACGCCCATGGCATTTCGGGATACGAAGACCCCGTACGCGAGATCGTGATCCAAGAATTCGAGCGTTACGCGGACGAGGTGCACTGCGATAGGCTCGGCAACGTGATCGGGCTAAAGCGCGGGCAAGGGAATGCGCCGCGCCGCAAAATCATGCTGTCGGCCCACATGGACGAAATCGGCCTGATGGTTTCAGGTATCGAAAAAGGGTTTTTGCGCATGGAGTGCGTGGGGGGAACGGACGCGCGAGTGCTGCTGGGGCAAGAAATCCTTGTCCACGGACGCCAGGACCTTCCAGGTGTGATCGGTTCCCGCCCGCCGCACGTCTTGCCGCACAACCAACGCGACAAGACCATCCCGATGGAGAACATGTTTGCAGACGTGGGCTTGCCCGCCGCCCAGGTAGAAAAGCTGGTGCGCGTGGGCGACGTGATCAGCCTGCGCCACGAGGCGGTCGAATTAAAAGGCGGCCTGCTATCTGGCAAGGCCATGGATGACCGCGCTTCAGTGGCCGCCGTTCTCGTTTGCCTGGAAGTATTGACGTCTCACCACTCAGAGTGGGACGTGCTGGCGGTGGCCACCATTCAAGAAGAAACAAGATTACTGGGCGCCGCCACCGCCGCCTACGCACTGAATCCCGATGCGGCGATTGCGATTGACGTGACATTTGGGCGGCAGAACGGCGTGCCTGAAAACGAATCGTACCCGCTGGATGGAGGGCCGGTCATCTCTATCGGGCCAAACATGCATCCACGCATCACGCAAGGGCTGATTGACGCCGCCAAGCGATTGGAACTGAGCTACCAGATAGAACCCATCCCTGGCGCCAGCGGCACCGATGGCTGGGCCATCCAGACGGCGCGTGAAGGCATCCCCACCGGCATAGTGGGCATACCTCTGCGCTACATGCACACGCCCGTAGAAACCCTCGCCGTCAAAGACGTCGAGCGCACCGGCCGCCTGCTGGCCGAGTTTATTTGCGGGCTTGACGAAGCATTTATCAAAACACTGACCTATACCGAGTAACACGCAGTACGCAACAGAATGAGGTGAAGATTGATTCTCGAACAACTGTCTAATGCTCCCGGCGTGTCGGGCAACGAAGGCGCCGTGCGAAAAATCATCCTCGAAGCGATCAAGCCTGCGGTAGACGAATGGCGCACAGACACGCTGGGCAATATCCTGGCGCTCAAGAAAGCCAAACGTGGCGCGCCCCGCTTCAAAGTCATGATCGCCGCTCACATGGACGAGGTGGGCTTTATGATTATGGGGCACGATTCAAGCGGCGGGCTGCGCTTCCACGCTGTCGGGGGGATTGACCATCGTATGTTGCCCGGCAAGTTTGTCCGGGTTGGTCCCAACCAGATTCCCGGCGTCATTGGCGCCAAGCCGATTCACTTGATGGACGCCGAAGAAGAGAGCCGCGTCGTCAAAATAGACGCGATGCTGATTGACATTGGGGCCAAGTCGAAAGAAGAGGCCGAGGGACTGGTTAAGGTGGGCGAGTTTGCCAATTTTGCCACACGCTACCGTCGTGTGGGGCGCACCGCTACCGGCAAGGCATTCGACGACCGCGCTGGCTGCGCCGTGCTGGTTCAAATTTTGCTCGGCGAACGCTTTGACTTTGACCTGCACGCCGCCTTTACCGTCCAGGAAGAAGTGGGCCTGCGCGGCGCGCAAACTGCCGCGTTCGCCATCGAACCGGACTGCGCCTTTGTATTGGAGGGCACCGTCTGCGACGACCTGCCCAAAGATAAAGACGTCAGCCCTACTACCGAGCTTGGCAAAGGTCCGGCTCTCAGTGTGATGGATCGCAGCATGCTGGCAAACCGTGCAATGCTCGATCACGTGGTCGCCACTGCTCAAGAACAGGGCATTCCGTATCAATTCAAACAACCCGGCATTGGTGGAACCGACGCGGGCGCGACGACGCGCAGTAAACAAGGCGTCCCCAGCCTGCCCGTGTCCGTGCCGTGCCGCTATATTCATTCGCCGGTGGCTATGCTGGCTCTATCTGATTTCCGCAACACGGTGCGCCTGATGCGCGCAAGCCTAGAGCGACTGACGCCAGACGTAATCAAACCTTAACCTTGGGAGGACACTGTGAAAGAAATTATAAAGAAACTGGTCGAAGCCTATGGCCCTTCGGGGTACGAACAACACATTCGCGAACTCGTCCGCGCTGAAATCGCCGACGTATCCGACGAAATCACGGTCGGCCGTTTGGGCAGCCTGATCGCGCTGCGGCGCAGCACGGGCGGAACGGGCAGCAAAATCATGCTGGCGGCGCACATGGACGAAATCGGCGTCATGGTGACGCACATAGACGACAATGGCTTTTTACGTTTCGCGCCCATCGGCGGGATCAATCCCCATACCCTCACAGGGGGGCGCGTCGTGTTCGGCGATGGCACCCTTGGCGTGATCGGCGCAGAAAAGCTGCCGGACCGCAGCAAAGCGCCAACGCTGGAACAGCTTTACATTGACGTGGGCGCCAAAGACAAAGCCTCGTGCAAGGTCAAGGTGGGCGACGCCGCCGGCTTTACGCGCCCGTTCGAAGACCTGGGGGGGCGATTGGTCGCCAAGACCATGGACGACCGCATCGGCTGCGCGATCTTGATCGAAACGATGCGCCAACTCAAAAAATCGCCGCACGACATCTATTTTGTGTTCAGCACCCAAGAAGAAATGACGCTGGCTGGCGCGCAGACGGCCGCCTATCAAATCGCGCCCGATATGGCGTTGGCGGTGGATATAACGCTCGTGGGCGACACGCCCGAAGCGCCCAAAATGGCGGTGGCGCTCGGCAAAGGGCCGGCGATCAAAGTGCAAGATAGCGGCATGCTGGCGCACCGGGGCGTAAAAGAGCTGATGATTAAACGCGCCGAGGAAAAGCGCATTCCTTACCAGCTCGAGGTATTGCAGCGCGGCTCCACCGACGCCGCGTCCATTCAAATCACGCGCGAAGGCGTCCCTAGCGGATGCCTCTCGGTCCCGTGCCGCTACGCCCATACACCCTCCGAAATGGTAGATTACGAGGATGTGCTGAACAGCGTCAAACTGCTGCTGGCGATCTTGGCCAAGCCTATCGAAATCTGATCCGAAACGCACAAGCTGCCGCGCCCGTGACGGGCCGGCACGTAACGTAAAAAGGCGCAAAGGGGGCCCCCTTTGCGCCTTTTCTGTTGCTTGATTTCTTTTACTGCAAGCCGCTCAACTCGAACGACCAGTTCAATATACGCAGCACTGCCGTGCCAGGTGACGGGCGCGCAAAGTTGAGCGCGAACGCGCGGCTTTCACCCGGCGCAACGCTCCAGGGAAAGTCGGGGGTTACAGTAACAAGTGATACGCTCGCGCCGCCGCTTTCCAGGATAACATCTTCGCGATTGACCGTGATAACTTGATCGGTGGGATTGCCAATGCCGCCGGCTACCACAATTTCGGCCTGGTTCTGGCCATAGGTGACCGAATCCACGCGGATGGTGATTGAGGCGCGCGGGTCCGGCGTCGGCGCGGGCGCCGCCATCGAAAGCTGGACGCGCGCCGGCGATTGCGTGCCTGGCCGCGGGCTGAACACCCACGTCAAGGTTGGCCCGCCGAGCGTTTGAGGAACCAGGTAGCCGGCCGTCGCCGTCAATACCTGGCCGGGTTCGAGTTTGCCGCCGGCCGGCCCATACTTGCCGGCCTGGCTGGCCTGGATAGAGACAGCATATCGCTTATCCAGACTATCCACCAAATCCATCTGGAACATGCCTGCGTCGAGCGGGACAGCCCCCATGCCCTCTACACTAAAATCCACCAGGTAATACATGTACCCAGGCGGCAAGCTGGGCGAGTCTTTGATCATCTGGCTATCCAGCGCCATCACGCGCGTGTCGCCCACTTGGACCCACGTTTTCATGTTCGCCACAAGCTCGCCGGGCGCAGGCGTCGGCTCTTGCGTGGACACGTAACTCGCCGTCACCACCAATCGCTGCGTTCCCTTATCGCCCAGCAAAGCCAACGTCAGGCCAGGGCGAAGCTGTTGAAATACATCTGGCGCGGCGTCTTGCTTGACCCACAAGCGACCGGAAAACTGGAAATTCAAGACTTTGTCATTGGCAAGCGTCAATTGGAAAATATCCGTATCGGTGAGGGACTGAAACAATTCAGTATTCTGGGGAGTGGCATCCAGGCCAATCACGTAATTAATGAGCGTGCCGTACACCCACTGGCCCGCATTGGCCTGGCCACGCCGGTAACTCCACGTACCCTTTTGAACCTGGACAGGGGTCACCTCGAACAAGGAATCCCGAATTTTGAGCCGGATTGGCGCTGTGAGGGGCAACTGGACATTGCCGCTGGTTATGACGGGATCGGTCACTTCCGAACCGGAGGTTGGTGTGGGAGACACAGTGCTTGGAGGGCGTTGCCCACAGCCTGGCAAACCTGCCAGCGCCGCCGCGATGAGCAAAACGCCCCACACTCTAATGATTCGTTTGATGAAATCTGGTTGGCGCAACTGGAATCTAAAAATCAAGATGATGGGTAGCTGCTCAGCCTGGCCAGGCAGCTACGGCTATGGAATGAGTTGGGGCAACTGGCGCGGGCTGACGCGCACCTGGAGCGCTCCCCCGCTGGGTGGAACGATCACTTCAAAATTCATATAAGACACAACTACCTTGACCATTCCCAGCGCAGAGACAGAAAGCGCCACCGTGCCCGTCTCGTCGGTAAAGCCCTGCGCCAGCAGCGCCCCGTCGGCCAAGTCATACACCTGAGCTTGCAAGCCGATAACACCCTCGCTGGGATCGGCCTGGTTATTTTCGTTGTGGTCGTAAAACACGTGCAACTCGACGTTCACCACCTGCCGGGGCGGGCCGGCGGGTGTGAGCGTGGGCAGCGGGCGAACCGAGATAGGCGGCAGCGGCGTGGGCGTGGCAGCCGGCATAGGTGTGGGTGTGTCCGCAGGCGCGAGCGTCCAGGTGGGCAGCGGGGTAGGCATAGCCGTTGGGAATGGCGCCAAGGTAGCCGACGGCTCTGGCGTGGGCGTGGCTGTGGCCTGCGCCCCCACCGAGCATTGAAACTCGTACGTGTATTTGCTCGCCTCGGTCAAAGGCACAGGATGCCCCTGCCCGACCAGAATGTAGAGCCAGCCCTCATAGGTGGCAAAATACGAAAGGCGGCTGCTGAAATCGCCTGCCGCCGTGTTCACGTCGTCGTTGCCGGCCAGGCCCGGGCACTCTTCAACTGAACGATTGCCGCAATCGTCCGCCTGGGTTTCACTGAACATAATCATGTTGGTATCTGTGCCCGGCGAAAGATTGGACGTTGCGCACGTTACCAACATGCCCGTCTTGACGTGCAGCTTGAAGAAGTCGTTATCCTCCATGTGGCCGTTCCAGGGCGCATACGGAACAAAGTTGAGTTTATCGTACTTGGTATCCAGGGAAATAATCGTCGCGCGATTAAAGTTGTGATTAGGCTCGAAGCGGTCATAGCCCGTCACGGCTGTTGCCGGGGGGAGTGGTGTATCGGTTGGCTCAACAGCCTGTGTCACCAACGAAATGATCAGCGTATAAGTTGGGTTGGATGGCACGACGCCTTTGTGCTTAACTACTACGTAATACCAGACATCGCTGCTGCCGGTATTCCATTCCACCAAAGAACTATAGTCGCTATACGACCTGTCATCATTGCTGGCCACCAGGTCTAAATCCATATCTCTGATTTCAATCACCGTATCCAGGCCGGTGGTGATTTGCGTCTCCACACGATATTCGCGCTTGGCCTTGGCCAGGATTTTGAACCAATCTTCGTCCGGCAGCGGGTAAAACGTCAAATTAGAGTAGGTGCCCAATGGCACTTCCTTTGCATCCGTATACGTGTTATTGTCTTCGTATCCATCCTTCTTGGGCGAGGTCGTGGCGGTCGCCGTAGCCGCCGGCGCCGAATACGTGATCTGCAACTTGTACGAGCCGCCGGTGCAATAATTTGAAATTTGCGAAATTTTGAAATAATACGGGCCGATGGTCGTCGGCCTAAAGCTCAAATCGGCTCGATAGTCAACCGGGTTAGTATCCGTCAAGATGGGGGTTAACGTACTATCGTAAGCAATGATGCCGAGATTGTAATTGCTCGTGCTGTTGGGCACGGCCTCGATTTTGTAAAGCGCGTCTGGAACGGTGTTATCCAGGCGGAAATACTGGTCGTATGCCTGGACCTGCTGCCCCTTGTTGCCGGGGGCCAGCACCAGCGTAGCATAAGACGCCAACACAGCCGCGTTGCTAAAGCCGCACTGAGGGCAAATACTATCTGCCGTGGTGGTTACGGCCAACGTGCAGATATAAGGAGAGTAACTGGTAGTGCCGACCGTGCCGGTGAAAAAAGCCGGCCCCACCTGCGGCATCACAAACTGCGGGAGAGCCACGCGCTCGCCTTGCGCGGCGGCCGCCGGCACGGTGTGCAGCGGCACACTCAAGAGCACGGTCAGCGCGGCGGCTGCCAATATCACCCCCGCCAGGGATATTTGAAATCGCATTTGGATCTTCATTTTGAAGACTCCTTTTTTGGCCTGCTCAACACCAGGTTGCCTGTCCTCCTCACCCTTTCACTATACCACAATTCACCCGTGTATACAACCTTTAACGTGACGGCCACAAGCCGATTAACCGCCGCTCAACCTACTCACCCAACGACTTGACAACGCGCAGCGCAAACCAGGCGTATACGGTAAAACAAAATGCTCGCAACTGGCCTTATGCAAGTGGTTCTTGCAATTGGTAGCGCGATTGGTACTCGGCGATTTGCTGGCGGAGTTGGGCGCGCTGCTTGATAGCTTGCTTAACGGGCTGGTCCAGGTCCTGGTCCAGGCTTGTATTGAGATGTGCCAGACTATCCATTAGGGGCTCGATTGGATCCAACAAGCGCGTGATGAGCGGCTCTATCAACCAGCCACTTAATCCCTTGTCTTTCTCGTCCGAAAACCACTCTTCGCGCAGAGGAATCAAGATATTGAGGCTGATGCCATCAATCGCCTCTGGGACACTGGCGACGAAATCACCAATGCGGCCCAAAATCTCTCGCGCACGCTGTCCCATTTCAAATGGCAACAACCTGAGCAAAGCATCGAAAAATGCGCTTAGCGATTGGGTAATGGGATTGGCCTCATTCAGTGTGTGGCTGATGGCTTCTTCAAGTAAATGTAGTTTGCCCGCCAGGTCGGTTAAGATACTTTCCAGCCAGGCCAGGTTATCACGAATTCGAGGGAAGCTGGCTTCAACCCGGCGCAAAGCATCTTTAACCACCTGCACCCCCTCACGCACCACGCGAGCCGCCTCCAGGGTCAACTTGAACGAACCGCCCACCTCCTCTATCCCTTTTGCTGCAGCGCTCTCGATCGGCGCCTCGTCGAGTCGCTTGTAAAGGCCGACCAATCCCCACAATTTGCCCACCCTGTCCGATAGCTGCTCGATGGTGCCGGTCAGCGATTGGCGTTGATCCGCGCCCCATTGCCAGATCGTCACCGCGCCGGCCGTGGTGGCCAAAATGCCTCCACCCAGCAGCGCCGTCATAAAGCGGCGCCGCGATATGGCCTGCTCGACAGTATCGGCAACTCCTTGAGGCTGCACCGTCGGCTCGCGCGTCACCTCGGCCAGGCGCAGCAGAGCCTGATCGTCCAGCGTATTCAATCGCTGAGCAACCTGGCCAATAAGCACGATACGTTGTTCGGGTTTCAGAGGTAAGACTATCTTGGTCATCATTCTCCCTTTTATTCGCAGATGAAATTCATCATCGCGGCGCTGAATACCCCATCCGCCGCAACTCTTTGTCTTTCTTTCGCCAGTTCTTGTTCACCTTCACCCACACTTCCAAAAACACGCCCGCACCGGCCATATCCTCGATCTCTCGCCGCGCCGCCGTGCTGATGGCCTTGAGCATCTTGCCGCCTTGTCCAATCACAATTCCTTTTTGGGATTCTTTTTCCACGTAAATCGTCGCGCTGACGTACAGCCTGCCATCGGGGCGTTCCTTCCACTCGTCTATCACCACGGCCACGGCGTGCGGCACCTCTTGGTAAAGGTGATTCAATACCTGTTCCCGGATCAAATCGGCGGCGATTTCGCGCTCCGTCCGATCCGTCAATGCTTCTTCGTCGTAATAGGGCAATCCCTCCGGCAGCCGCGCCACAATCATGTCTAGCAAAGCATCTCGATTGTACCCGGACGCTGCCGAGAGCGTAATCCAGTCCAACGGCAACGCGGGATGCTCACCTGCTAAATTCATCGGGGGCAGCGGTGCTCGCGGGTCGCCGCTCACCAGCGACCAAAAAGCCTGCGCGTGCATCTCGATGCGTTCCGGCACGAGATCGCACTTGTTAAGCGCCAGGATCACGGGCGCGGCCTGGTTCCGCTCCCTAATCAGCGCGGCGATGTGTTGATCCTCGTCGGTTGGCGGCGCAGCGCCATCTGCCAGGAACACGATCACGTCGGCTTCGGCTATGCAGTCTGCAGCGGTTTCCACCATGGCCTCGCCCAGGCGATGCAGCGGCCTGTGGATGCCGGGGGTATCTATAAAAATAACCTGCGCGTCCGGGCGTGTGAGAATCCCCAATTGGCGCGTGCGCGTGGTTTGCGGCTTGTCAGACACAATGGCGATTTTCTGTTCCAGGTAGGCGTTCAGCAGCGTGGATTTGCCCACGTTGGGTTTACCCACAATCGCCACAAAACCGGACCGATAGTGTGCGTCCATATCCGCTCTCTACTCTCCAGTACCCAACTCAAACGGATTAAAGTCCGTGTTATAGTCATAGTAATCTTGATTCTCGGCGCGCTTGAGGAGGTTGACGACGCGATAGGTGGCTGGCGTCATCAGCGCCTCCACGCCGCATTTGAACACGTAATTGGTCACTACCAGCGAAGGCCAGATAGCCGGATCAAAGCCGGGCGCCTCGAACAATGTTGCGAGGGTGACAAACAGCACCGTATCCACACCCTCGCCCACCAGCGTGCTGCCGATAGTGCGCGTCCACAGCCAGCGCCCCCGGGTCAAAATTTTCATCTTGGCCAGCACGTACGAGTTGGAAAACTCGCCGCCAAAGTAGGCCGCCAGGCTGGCGACAATGATGGCGCCCGTGCTGACGCCGCCCAACACCGCATCGTATTTGTCTTGCCCCACGTTAGCCTGCCACACTGCTTCGCCGGGTAACCTGCCCACCAGCCAAAACGTGGCGCTCATCAACGCCGCGCACGCAAAGCCGGTCCAGATCACGCGGCGGCTGCGGCGATAGCCATACACCTCGGTCAACACGTCGCCAAAGATATAGCCAAGTGGAAAGAGCAGCGTGCCCGCATCGAACGCCAGCGGCACACCCCACAGCGATACCCCCCAATCCACAATCTTGGCCGACGAGGCCACATTGCTCACCAGCAGCACGGTGACAAACAAGGCCATCATCCAGTCAAAATATTTGAAACGCATAGTCAACTCGTTACTCATCGCTCGCCGCTCGCCGCTCCCACAACCTGCAGAACGCGCACAAGCCGGGGGCGCTGGTGGGCTGGCCGCATTTCTCGCACGCGGACAACTCGATCTGCCCAGCCTGCCCCGCGAACAATCCTTCCGCGCGCGCCTTGAGAAAACCCAGGTAAAACTGCAGCTTGGCGCCGGGGCGGTCCTTTTCCATTTGATTGAGCAGTTCCTTATAGTAAATGCTGGTCGAACCCACCGCGTAAGGACATTCGTCGTAAATGTAATCAATCCCGCGCACCAGGGCATAGGCCGCCATCTCGCGCTCGTACAGGCGGCACAGCGGCTTGACCTTGCGGGACAGCCCCGGTTTATCGGCCGGCAATGTTGGCGCCTGGCGCAGCAAATAGCCACCCTGCCAACTCAAGGTATTGCCAAACAGCACTGCCGCCTCGTCGTCCAGGTTGTGGCCGGTCGCCAAGACTGCATACCCGCCCTCGCGCGCCAGGCGGTTCATCACGTGCCGCTTGACCAGGCCGCATACGCTGCACGGCTTGCCTCGTCCGCGCGTGGTGCGCGCCGCCACTTGCGGAATCGTTTCGCCATATTCCTGGGCAAGGTCTACCACGTGTAAGGTAGGGTGGAAGGTGGAAGGTGGAAGGTGGAAAGTGGAAGGTGGAAAGTGGAAGGTGGAAAGGAATTTTTCGCACTTTTCACGAGATTGGCGAGAATAGTCTACGCCGCCATCAATGCCCAGGCTGATATACAGCCCGTCCGCCTGATAGCCCAGCCGCAACAGAATATCCCACAAACTGAGGCTGTCTTTGCCGCCAGACACAGCCACCAGGATTTTCTCGTCCGGCGTGAACATTTTGTACTTTTCGATAAAGCGCTGCGCCTGCTGCGGAACCCACTCGAGGAAATGCGCATCGCACAACGCCAGCTTGTGCTGGCGCATGTTGATGACGGCCACGCCGCCGCACTTGCGGCACTTGGTTCCCGTCCTCATTATCCCACCCACTCCACAGTTCCTTTGTCTTCAATATTGCGCGCCGTGATGACGTAAAACGCCGTATGCGTGCGGTCGCTCGCCAACCACTCTGCAATGGGGCGATACACAGCAACCCGCAGCCGCTCCAACGCCTGCGCCTCTGGCAAAAACTCGGCCTGCCGGCAGTCGCCATCCGGGTCGGCAGGTTGGACCTGGCCGCGCCAATCGGCAGCCGCAAAGCAAAACATCACAAAATGCGTTGGCGGCTCGCTCCAATGTATCTGGGCCACGTAAGCCAACCCGCGCCAGGCCGTGACTTCAAGCCCACTCTCTTCACGCACCTCTCGCGCGGCAGCCTCCACCAACGACTCGCCCGGCTCCACTGCGCCGCCCGGCAGCGTCCACCACAGCGCCTGTCCCGGCTGCCAATCGTTCGCCACGACGAGCAGTTGCCCATCGCGGGCCAGCAGCGCGCTGACGACTAAATCGGCGTGCTCGATCATGTAGCGCCGCCCGAAATCACGGCCACCAATTTGATTTCGTCGTTCTCTTGAAGCGTGGCGGCTTCGTTGATCAGCTTGCCATTTCGCACAGCCAGCACCGTTTCCGGGTTCAGACCCGCTTTGATAATCGCGTCGCGCACTGTCATCCCGCTTTTAATTTCCCATTGCTTATTTCGATAGATAACCCGCACCATCCTCCAACACCTTTCACATGTGACGTTCGCGCCCTATTATAACACAGAGCTTACAGCCTGTTGACTTGCACGACTGATTGAGTATATAATCCATATAATTGAAACGCGCAAGGAGAAAACATGAGCGACATATTTGCCGAGATTGCCAAGGGTAATTCGTACATCTCTGAACCCGATATCAAATCGCTTGACGATCTGAACCGCCACTACCCTTTACCCGCAGGCTATGTATATGGGCAAAACGAAGCCGGCGGACTCATAGTCATCCGCTCGAGCGACGGGGCCCAGTTCGGTTTCCTGCTGGAGGATGGGATGCTTGGGTTCGACGTGCCGACGCCAGGCAAACCGGGCAACAAGGTCACCGTAGAAGTCATTAGGCAACAATGACAAAAATCCCCCCTGCAAAGCTTTGTAGGGGGGATCAAGGACTTGCCAAAGATCGCAAGCAGCCTGTCGGAGCAGGCTGGCATCCCTATGCCAGCCCCGCCAACGCATAGGGATGCGCCGGCCACTCCGACAACCTACTAGCCCAGGCGCGTCTTGAGTTCAACGAGTTGCTTTCGCAGGCGCTCGGGCAGGCGGTCTCCAAACTGGGCAAAGTGTCTTTCAATATCGGGCACTTCGGCCTTCCATGCATCGAGGTCCACTCGCAGCACTTCTTTCAGGTTCTCCGGCGGGAGATCAAGGCCCGTCATCGTCAGGTCGCCCTCGCCCGGCAAAAAACCAATGGGAGTGCGCCTGGCCTCCGCTTTGCCGTCCACGCGCCGGCACATCCACTCGAGCACGCGGCTGTTTTCGCCATAGCCCGGCCACAGCCACTTGCCATCTGCGCTCTTGCGGAACCAGTTGACGTAAAAGATGCGCGGCGCATTGCTTCCCAGCCGGTCGCCCATATCCAGCCAATGCTGGAAATAATCGGCCATGTTATAGCCGCAGAAAGGCTGCATCGCAAAGGGGTCACGCCGCAGGTTGCCCACTGCGCCAATGTTAGCCGCGGTCGTTTCGGAGGAAGCCGTCGCGCCCAGGAAAACCCCATGATCCCAATTGAACGACTCGGTGACCAATGGCACAACGCCGGCGCGCCGCCCGCCAAAGAGAAAGATATCTATCGGCACGCCTTCGGGCTTTTCCCAATCGCCAGAGATGACGGGACATTGCACAGCCGGCGCCGTAAAGCGCGCGTTAGGATGCGCCGCCGGTTCCGCGCTCCCCGCGGCCCAGTCGCGGTTCTTCCAATCAATGGCGTGCGCCGGGGGATCCACCCCCATCCCTTCCCACCAGATGTCCCCATCGTCGGTGAGCGCGCAGTTTGTAAAGATCGCGTTTTCTTTGAACGTGTCCATGGCCATCGGATTGGAGTGATACGACGTGCCGGGCGCCACGCCAAAGAATCCCGATTCGGGATTGATGGCGTACAGGCGGCCATCCGGGCCAATCTTCATCCACGAAATATCGTCGCCAATACATTCGCCCTTCCAACCCGGAACGGTGGGTTGAATCATCGCCAGGTTCGTCTTGCCGCAGGCGGAGGGAAAAGCTCCCGCGATGTGGTATTGCCTTCCTTCCGGGCTGGTCAGCCGCAAGATCAGCATGTGCTCCGCCATCCAACCTTCTCGCCTGGCCATAGCAGAAGCGATACGCAGCGCCAGGCACTTTTTCCCCAGCAGAGCATTGCCGCCGTAACCGGAACCGTACGACCAGATTAAATCCTCGTTCGGGAAATGGCTGATGTATTTTTTCTCCATCGGGGCACAGGGCCACGGCACATCTTTTTGGCCTTTTTCGAGCGGGGCACCGACCGAATGAAGGCACGGGATAAACTCGCCATCGGTTCCCAGCGCCTCGAGCACCCTGGTTCCGACGCGAGTCATGATGTGCATGTTGCAGACCACGTAGGGGCTGTCGGTAATTTCGATTCCGATCTTGGCCATAGGCGAGCCAATCGGCCCCATCGAAAACGGGATAACGTACATGGTACGCCCCTTCATGCAACCCTTGTACAGTTCCTTCATAATCTGCTTCAACTCGTCGTCGTTGATCCAATTGTTGGTGGGGCCGGCCTCGTCCTGGGTGGGAGTGCTGATGTACGTGCGCGCCTCGACCCTGGCCACGTCGCTGGGCTGGGAGCGGAACAAGAAACAGTTGGGGCGCTTTTTGAGCGCAATGGCGCTGCCGCTTGCAACGGCTTGCGCCATCAGGCGATCGTATTCTTGCTTGCTGCCGTCGCACCAATGAACCGCGTCGGGCTGGAACCAAGCCGCCGCCTCGTGAACCCAATTATTCAGCCTTTCGTGTTTGACAGTAATCGTCATAGTGTAACCTCCTTAGAACAACTTTTCCGGCCGGGGCCGGGAATTTCTTGTCGAGATATGCTCGACAGGTCAATTCGTGCTTAATCCAACAAACCCAGCAGATCAAACTTTTGCGTTCGCAGTGACGGCTTTGGCAGTCAGAAAACCGCCAAAGCGGTTACTACACGCCAGGCCGCAACAAAACCCGCCCGCGTTAAAAGCCTCAAAACGCAGGCGGGTAAGATGCCAACATCGTATCATCATAGAGCGTATTACGGCAAGCGGAACTTTTGCTCGAGCTGTTCCAGCAATTCAGCCGCTTCGACCAACTTGTCCAGCGGATTGTCTTTACCCGTAAAGTAGCGATAATCACAAGGCATAATATCCAGCGTGTCTACCAATGTCTGGTGTTTTTCGCGCAGCGCCTGCTCCGTGACGCCGTACAGGTCAGCCACTTCTTTGGCGCTGACCGCGCGCAGATTCAAACGGCGGATAGTAAAGTCCAGGCCGGCGGACCACATCTCCGGTTTGCGCATGGGCAACGGGTTGCGCCCCAACATGATGCGAAACTCGAGCCACATCTGGATGGCGGCGCCGATTTCTTCCAACGGCAAAGCGGCTGCCGTCATCTTTTTGGTGAGCAGCGTTTCGACCTCGTCCATGGCATTGCCAAACACCCGCTCGTAGCGCTCGACCAGCTTGGGATCGGTCTCGACGCCGATAAACTCAGCCAGCGCCTTGAGCGCCCGGTCATAGTCGCCGCTGCGAGCCAGGGCTTTGGCCAGGTTCAGGTGGTACTCGGATACGCTAGACGCCAGACGCGCCGCCGATTCAAAAGCCGTAACCGCGTCAGCAATGTCCCACGACTGCAACAACTGCAAACCGCGCGCGTTCAACTCTTGAGCCTTGCGCTGATCCGCTGCCGATATTCGCTTTGTCGTTTTGGTCACCACGGCACGCGCTCTCCTTTTTACATCAGGCTGATTATGGCACCAACCTTGTCCGCGACAAATCTCACGCGGCGTGTTCTCTCTCCAACACCTGATTTAACGCCGCGATAGCCACTTCAATCATTCCATCGTCAGGCTCGCGCGTCGTCAAACGCTGCAAAGCCAGGTTAGGCGCCACAATCACCCGCATCCAGGCGCTCTGAGAATGGCGGGCGCTGAAGCGGATAAATTCGTACGCCAACATGGCCAACGCAGGAATGAGGACGATGCGCGCCGCCAGCCCCCATCCCAGCGGCAAGCGGGCCAACGGCGCAAAGATAAAGATAGACAATACAACCAACGTCAATAAAAAAGCCGTGCCACAACGGGTATGCGCCGTACTAAAGGGGCGCACGCCCTCCACCGTCATCGGCGCACCGGCTTCGTAAGCATTAATCGTCTTGTGTTCAGCTCCGTGGTAGGCAAACACGCGCCGAATATCCGGCATGTGGCCAATGGCCCACAAATAGCCAACAAACAACGCCAGGCGGATAGCGCCTTCGATCAATAACGCCGCAAACGCCGAGGGAAATACGCGCTCGACAAATGCAGCGGCCACTTTGGGCAATACGACAAACAAGCCCACGCCCACGATCAAGCCTACCCCCAACGTTCCCCACGCCAGCGGCCCTTCAAAAGACGCCTCCTCCTCGTTCGGCCCAACGGCCACGTTTGCCGAAAACATTAGTCCGCGAATCCCCAGGCCCAACGAATCCCACAACATCGTCAACCCACGCACCAACGGCAGCCGTCCCAACACCCCACGGTACAGCGCCGCACTGAGCGGCTCGGCGTGAATCACAATTTGCCCGCCTGGATCGCGCACCGCCACCGCCATCGCCTGGCTGCCGCGCATCATCACCCCTTCGATGACAGCCTGCCCGCCATAATTAAACGCCTTGCCCATAGCTTACCTTTTATCTCAATCCTGATTCGCCACTTTTACGCCGTTGCACTGCACCTGGTCCCGATTATGCGCTGGCGGACATGTGCGTCAACACGTCCGGCTCGCTTTCACAAATGCGAATATAATCTGTCAACCCCACCATGCGAAAGAGCTTTTGGTAATGCGAACTCAGTCCGAACACGTACACCTCTTGACCCTTGCGGCGCGCCTCGGTGACCATCCCAATAATGACGGCGATGCCGGCGCTGTTGATATACTCACACGTTGTAAAATCCAAAGCAATGTTATTGACGCCGCTCCGGCTAACTTTTTGATAAGCGGTCTGCACCAAATCCTCTGCAAATGTTGTGACATCGCCGATAAATTGAATAATCGTCAACCCATTGTGCTGCCGGATGTTGGTCTTGAGTTCTTCGCTCATATTGCTTTTCCCTTAACTACTTGTTCAAATGAATAACCATACGAACCTGATTGCCGCCCGTCGGCGCGGAACTAAACTCGACCTCGTCCACCAGATTCTGGATAATAAAAATGCCGCGATGCCGCCCGCCTTCGACCGGCAACGGAAAATCCTCCGGCAACGGCTGTTTGCCCTGATCGGTGACATTGACCTCTAACCCTTCCGGCTGGACCGTCATCACGATCACCACTTTGGTGCTGACATCTAATTTGTTGCCATGCTCGATTGCGTTCAAGCACGCTTCAGATATGGCTGTCCTGAGATCGTCAATGCGATCTTGCGAAAAGCCCATGCGCTTGGCAATGGCTACGACCGAAGCCATGGCCACTTTTTCATATCCATATTCGCTTGGAATATGAAGCTCTATGCTGCGCCTATCGTGCTGCACAGGCACCTTCTCCACAATGCTTCCTCCCATCCATCCCAACTTGCCACGCCGGCCTTTCTTTGTGGCTCTCGCAGCAATATACCACTAGGCAATTTTACCACAAAAATTAAAAGTCATTATAATGGGGATAGCGAGGATAATATGAACCTCTTGATTTTGACCGACAAATACCCTCCCGACGCAGGTGGATTGGCCGTCTCCACGCGCCGCCTGGCGCGCGGGTTGATGCAGGCCGGGCACACTGTCTGCGTGAGCGTGCCCGCTCGTTCTAGTGCGCCGGGGCACGTGGACAGCTCCGACGACGACGGGCTGGCCGTGTTTCGCATCGGCGCGCACCGCCGCGCAGACGACACACTGGCCGGCTGGTTCGACCACGTCGTCTCGCTCGACGCGGCGCGCCGCCTGGACGTGATCCACGCGATGTATGTCGCGCAGCCGGCTTTTGTGAGCGTGACGGCGGCGCGCTACCTGGGGCGCTCCTCGGTCATTAGCGCGCGCGGCAACGATTTGGATCGCGCGGCGTTCGATCCGTCCAGGTTTTCGCAAATCGCCTGGGCGCTTCACAACGCAGACGCCGTCACCGCCGTCAGCGCCGACCTGGCCCGCAAGGCGCGCGCGTTCGCGCCAGGCCGGGAGGTGCGTCTTGTTCCCAACAGTGTGGACGCGGCGCTCTTTGCACCCGGCCCGCGCAGCGGGCCGCTGGCAGAATCATTGGGATTGGGCCACGCGCCGGTCATTGCCTTTGTGGGCGAGGCGCGGCAAAAAAAGGGGCTGACCATCTTGCTGCCCGCCTTGGCGCGCCTGTGCGCCCAGCACTCCCCACCCCCTACCCTGCTTCTGATCGGCGGCGTGCGCCAGGATGACGCGCCCATCCTCCAGGTCTTTCAGCGGCAAAACCCGGCGCTCAAGGTTTGTGTTGTGCCCAACGTATCTCACGAGCAACTGCCCGCCTACTATCGGCTGATTGACGTGCTCGTCATTCCATCGCTGCGCGACGGGATGCCGAACGCGCTGCTGGAGGGCATGGCCTGCGAAAAAGCCATCGTCGCGTCGAATACTGGCGGGATCCCGGATGTGCTGCGCGATAAAGAAAACGGCCTGCTCGTCCCGCCCGGCGACGCGGCGGCCCTGGCCGACGCCGTGCTAAGCCTGCTGGCCGCCCCATCCCGGCGCATTCAACTTGGACGAGCCGCGCGTGAAACGGTTCAAGCCGATTTTACGCCCGCCCAAGAAATCGAACGCAACCTGGAAATCTATCGCGACGTGATGCGTGACGGAACACGCGCTACGCAATACGAACCATGAGCCTGCTCAAAATCCTCAAGCGCAACCCTGAAATCGCTCGCGAATTTGCGCAGCGTGTCGAGGCCAATCAACCTTATCGCCTGCTAGATATGAAAGCATATCTCACGCGCGCGTGCAATCTCCGCTGCGTGATGTGCAACGCATGGAACGACAATCAGGGGCGGCGCGGCGAGTTGAGCACAGACGATTGGTTTCGAATTATCGTGCAGGCCAGGGCGTTGGGGCTGGCGAATCTAAAACTCTTTGGCGGCGAGCCAATGCTCAGGCAAGATTTGGAAGCCATCGTCGAATACGCCGCCGGCCTGGGCATCCGCTGCGCGCTGATTACCAACGGCACGCTGCTGACCGAACAGCGCGCCGGGGGCCTGGTGGCGGCCGGGCTGGCAGAGCTGGATGTGTCCCTCGACGCGGCCAACCCAACCTTGCACGACGAGATTCGCGGCCTGCCCGGCGCGTGGTCGCGCGCTGTGCGCGGCATACAGCTTGTGCGCCAGGCGGCTCAACGGCTGGACCGGCGCGTGGCCATCCGTGTGAATACGGTCGTCATGCGGCAAAATTACGAGGACATTCCCAGGCTGGTGAATGTTCTTTCTAACCTGGCCGTTGACGAAATCGCCCTGAACCCCGCCATCCCGCAAGACGGCAACACCCGAGCCTCGGCATCCGAGTACGTGCTTTCGCGCCAAGATATTGTGCGCTATAACCATCACGTCGCGCCCAAAATTTTAGGGCAAGCCCCGCCTGGCCGGCTATCCATGCACCCCGATTTTTTGTACATTTACGGCACTGCTCAGGACCACATTGATCTGGCTTCCCAATGCCGATATACCGAGAGACTGCACATCAGATGTTGCTTCAAGCCGTGGTACTATATGATCGTTCGAGAGAACGGCGACGTGATGGGCTGCAACACCGTCAAGCATCCCATGTCCCGGTTGGGCAATTTACAGGGAAACGCCATCGAGGACATTTGGTTTTCGGAGGCATACCAAACGTTCCGCGCCCACTGCAAGCCGCCGCAATTCGCCGACTGCGCGCGGTGCTGTTACAACTTGGCCTTGCTCAATCAACAGATGGAAGAGGTTTTAAACACATCAGCGTCTCGTACACCCTGAGGAGCTTTTTCTGCGCCGCCCGCCAATTGAACCTCTCTTTTGCGCGTTGAGCGGCAGACGTAGCCAGCCGGCTTGCCAGCGATGCGTCACCCAAAAGCGCCAGCACGCAGCGCGCCAAATCGGCCGGATCGTCCGGCGTGAACAGCAGCGCGTCCACGTCGTCGCGCGCCAGCTCGCGCACCACCGGCAAGTTCGCGGCGACGATGGGCCGCCCGCACGCCATGTACTCGATCACCTTGAGGGGGCAGCAGCCCTGCGTCACATTGCGGTCGTTATAACCCAACGGCGCGATACACACATCCGCCTGCGCCAACAGCGCCGGCATCTGGTGATGCGGCGCGGGCGATTCGATAGAAATAGATTCTTCCAGTCCCAGCTTGCGAATGTGCCTGAGCAACTCTTTGCGCTGCCGCCCGCGCCCCCGCCCCACAATTCGCAGTTTGGCCGGGTGATGTGATAAAATAGAGGGCATAGACTCAATCAGCACGTCAAGCCCCTGCCAATCGGCCAACGTGCCGACGTAAAGCAAAACGGGGTGCTCGGCGTCCCGGTTGAGCGGCTGGGGCGTAAAGAGATGGGTATCCACACCGTTGGGGATGACGGTGATTTTTTCACGCGGGACGCCCAGGCTGGCAATATAAGCGCGCGTGACGGACGAGGGGCACACAATCGCGTCGGCCAGCAAGAGTGCGGCGATTTCTTGAGCCTTGATTTTAGATAGCGCCGGGCTGCCCTTCAGGGCCGGATAGTGGTACTTGAGCTCGACGCTGGGCAGGCCATTGACTTCAAACAAGGTCTTGTAGCCAAAACGGGACCTGGCATGGACAATGGGCAGCCCGCACCACGCTGAGCGAAAGTGCGCCACGCCATAAGGCGGCGACGACTCAATGTGACGCATCACAGCCTGCCCAAAGATAATGGCGCGCCTGAGAAAGTTGGGGTCGTCTCCCACCGGCGCGCGGAGAATTTGCGCGCCGCAGTACGTATCGCGTTCGGGCAGCGCCGGGTCGCCCGCCGTGACGAGCTGCACCCGGTAACCGGCCTCTACCAACCCGCGCGTAAAATACGTAATGTGCGTGCTGGCGCCTTTGGGGCTGGGCACGACGTCGAAAGCGGAATAGAGTACGGAAGCTTGGTCCATCAAGGTGATTATAGCCGAAATGCGGTTGTAGCCAAGTGGGACGTGGGGCGTGACGGAACCACAGAACAAGACAAGCGGGTAAGCGTTATTTTTTCCGCAAAGCTATAAAATTGTCAGGAGCCGAACGCCTTTACCGTATTCGAATAAGTAACTATCGAATCGTGTACGAAGTGGCCACAAATGCAGGGCTGATCATCATTCATCATATTCGACTATGCCATTGCCTAACCCGGCGGATTAGCATCCACTTATAGACGGACGTCTGTCACATGAAACCAAGAACAAGCGGTTTACAAAATCACATCTATACGAGGATGCAGGAAAAGGACACTCAAGAGCTCATCACAATTTGGGTGAGAAATGATCACACGGAATGGTCAGATGAAGCATTCAATGTTATTGAAAGCATCTTGCTAGAGAAGCTAGGGAGTCTACCTGCTCAAGACAGTCATGTAACCGACAGAGGCAATTACATGCCGGAGGGTAATGATAGAGGACAACTGGCAGAACTCTTGGGAGGACTGTCATTGACTCCCTATGGCATCTACTGGGCGCTTTCTGCATTTGCCTTCGCCGTAGGGTGGCTGAATTGGGAAACAAATGGAGGACCTCCTTTTTTGGGAGTTCTGTTGGCATATTTGTTTGATCGGCTGATTAGATTTTATTACCACAAAAAGTACAATTACTCCTTTGCTGCAGCGCCTTCAAAAACAGACAACTCATCAACCAGAAAGGCCATAATTACCGTCTTGGTGGTTGCCACATTGGTTGTCGCGTGGGTCATTGAAAAATATATACCTCTTCCAATGCGTCTAGTGCTCTTTTTATTCGGCATTCTAGGAGCCTGTCGGAGAGCCCCTGATCTCGGGCGAGTTACCTCCACATACAGGGACAAGCGTGCGCCTGACCACCATATGTGGGGGTATTCAGTGCCTTTGGAAAGTCTCTCCGACAGCCTGCTAGTAACCTGGCGAGGCATTACTTGGACACGAAAAGGATGGGGTAGCTACGGTTTGATTCACTCATGGCTAGGAATCTTACTTATGGGGGCAAGCGTTGTGCCTCTGGCCTTAAATATTCCACCGTACGACATGTATTTCGGTGTTGATGGCATTCTTGAAATGGCGCTTTTGGGGCTGGCAATAATAATGATTGGAGTTACGGAGCATCTAATCATCGTGAAGGTATCTAGTTTTAAAGTAACGCTATGAACTGGCCGAAATGTGGCCAACCTAGCATGTGCGACCTGCCGCATGGCTCGAAGCCAAAGTGTCTTCAAACCCAACAACTGTCACAGCTATCGCCGTCCTGTGGATTTCGAGGAGGCCGCAGGCCGACCTCCCCTGCCGGACCAGGTGAAACAATCTCGGTTTTGCAGCCAGGGGATGGCTTCGCTGCGGCGGTATCGCACATTTTGGTAACTACTCAGCATCGCTTGCCGCGCCGGGGACGGCGCGGCCTATGCGCGGCCAGTAACGCCCGCCGAGGATGGCGGGTTGAGCAGTTACACATTTTGTATAATTTGCCGGTTCGCCCACAGTTGAACTGCGGGCGGAACAAATTTACACACAACTCGACATACTGCCCCCGACTCGCCTCCGCTTCGGCGGGCGGGTGAATGCAGCCGGTGGGTGGCTAGCACGGATGGCATCTACAATGACCGAACAAACTCAACCAGCGAACCAATTACGGCGAGTCCTTCAATTCCCACTCGTCAGAATTGTATTGGCGTTTATATGGCTGACCACGATTTTCACTATCACGCAGATGGCTGTTCGGTTATTACCGGCCAGAGAAACAATACCAATTATCGCTTTGTCTTTGGTCGTTGTCGTGTCAATCATCTATCTGGCCTACTCTGCCTTTGTCCGGATCATTGAGAGGCGTCCTCTTAGCGAGTTCGCGACTTTGGGTGCGGTCACTGAATTGACGAGTGGTGTACTGATCGGCGCCGTCTTGTTCACTGTCACAATCGGAATTCTGTGGGGACTGGGTTGCTACACGGTCACGGGAGTGAATGACTGGATGATAATGGTGCCCGTCTTTGCACGTGCCGTCATCACTGGCGTGTACGAAGAGGTATTGTTTCGCGGCGTCCTGTTCAGGGTGATAGAGGAAAAGTTGGGAAGCTGGTTGGCCTTGCTGCTTTCTGCGTTGCTCTTTGGCTTCTTGCATCTAGGCAATCCCAATGCCACGTGGGTAGCTGCAGCGGCGATTGCACTTGAGGCGGGTACGCTGTTGGCTGCAGCCTATGTGCTCACGCGGAGATTGTGGCTGGCCATCGGGATTCACTTTGCCTGGAACTTTACACAAGGTGGGGTGTTTGGAGTCGCCGTGTCTGGCAACCAGGCCAGTGGATTATTGCAGTCTATTTTGAAGGGTCCGGAGCTTTTAAGCGGCGGCCAATTTGGCGCCGAAGCATCCATTGTCGCGGTCATAGTTTGTACTGCGGCCAGTGTATGCTTGCTGTGGCGCGCACAAAAAAAGAGCAGGCTGGTGAAACCGTTCTGGAAGTGTCGAGAGATTTGAGCAGGGCGCCTCTGGGCAGCGCCGCGCCGTTGAGGGGGCGATTCCTCACATACGGGCGGGATGGTTTTGTTTTCGGCAGTGTGATACAATGGCGCTATGCCAGAATTACCCGACCTGGAAATCATTCGAGAGTATCTTGCGCCGCGCATTGTGGGCGCGGCGATTGCCGCCGTCGAGGTGCGCCGCCCGCTGATCGTTCGCAATCTGTTGGCCGGCGAAATCAGTGAGCACATGATTGGGCGTCGCTTTACGGGCGTGACGCGGCGCGGCAAATTCTTGTTACTGACCCTGGATAGCGAGGTGCGCCTGGTTATCCATCCAATGTTAGCCGGGCGCGTGCATTACGGCGATCCGCTGCCCCGCCACCGCGCCCGCGATGCGCTGGTGCTTGGCCTGGCCGATGGACACGAGCTGCGCTACCACGACGCCAAGGACATGGGCAAGGTGTACGTGGCCGCCGACCTGAACCAGGTTCCAACCTTTGCCGAGCTGGGGCCAGAGGCGAACGATCCGGCCTTGACCTCGTCCATCTTTTGCCAGCGATTGCGCCAGCGGCGCGGCGAGATCAAACGCGCGCTGACTACGCAGAGCTTTATAGCCGGCGTTGGCAATGCGTACGCGGATGAGATTTGCTGGCGGGCCGGGGTGTACCCGTTTCGGCGCGTCGCCGACCTCACCGAAGATGAACAGGCGCAATTGTACGCTGCGGTGCAAACCGTGCTGGCGGAAGCGATTGAAACGCTGCGCAGGCGAATGGGTGAGGCCATAGACGTGGAGGTGCGCGATTTTTTGGCCGTGCACGGCAAGGCGGGTCAGCCTTGCCCACGCTGCGGCAGTGCCATCAGCCAGGTCAAACGCGAGCGCATTGCCACGCACTTTTGCCGCGCGTGCCAGCCTGGCAGGCTGGTGGGCGGGTAACGCACATTTGAGTGTCACGATCTGCCATGCCCCTTGAGCAACGCGCCATCATTCACCTCGACCTGGATGCTTTCTTTGCCTCGGTCGAGGTCGTGGAAAATCCTGCCCTGAAAGGCAAGCCCGTGCTGGTGGGTGGGCGTCCCCAAGAGCGGGGCGTCGTGGCGGCCGCCTCGTACGAAGCGCGGGCGTATGGCGCGCGCTCGGCCATGCCAATGTACCGCGCGCTGCAACTGTGTCCCCAGGCCATCGTGTTGCCGGCGCGGCACAGCCTGTATGGCGACTATTCGCGCCGGGTGATGGCGATTTTGCACCAGGCCTCGCCGCAGGTGGAACAAATCAGCATTGACGAAGCTTATCTCGACCTGACGCAGCAGGTGAGCGCGTGGGATGACGCGGTCCAAGTTGCCCGTACCCTCCAGGCGCGGGTGAAAGACGAGATTGGGCTATCTTCATCCCTGGGTGTGGCAGCGAACAAACTGGTGTCCAAGGTGGCTTCCGAGCACGGCAAGCCAGGCGGCCTGGTGGCGGTGCGGCCCGGTGAGGAACAGAGCTTTCTGGCGCCGCTGCCGGTGCGTGTGCTGTGGGGCGTGGGCCAGGTGACCGAGCGGGAATTGCTCAAGCTGAACGTCAGAACCGTGAGCGAGCTGGCGCAAGTATCCGAAGAGACGCTACGCGCACGCTTTGGCAAACGCGGCCTCGAGATGGCGCAGCAGGCGCGGGGAATAGACGAGCGGCCAGTGATTACTGAGCACGAGCTCAAATCCATCAGCGAGGAAAGGACCTTTGTGCGCGACGTCAAGGATGCCCAGGTGCTGCGCAAGCAGGCGTGGGAGTTGAGCCAGGGTGTGGCGTGGCGATTGAAAAGCGCCGAACTGGCCGCCGGCACCGTGACCATCAAGCTGCGCTATGCCGACTTTACGACGCTGACGCGGCAGATGAAGCTGGCGGCGCCGACGGACGACGAGCAAACAATCTGTCGCGCGGCTTTGGCCTTGCTCAAGCGGGCGTGGGATCGTCAGCGAGCGGTGCGCTTGTTGGGCGTAGGCGCACAGCAGTTGACCCAACCCATTGGACAGCTATCACTGTTTTAAGAGTTCACCCTGGCTATATTCATCACCTTACGGCGGCGATCTATGGATCACCGCCGTTTTTCGTGTTGCCAGGCGGCCTAAAAGCCTTTCGCCAAGATGGGCAAATAAAGGCGACGCGGCCAGACCGTGACGTGTTTTTCCACAACGACCGCCGGATTGGGGCAGGCATTATCTACGGTCAGCGTCACGGTATAGCGTTGGGCGGGAACAACGAAAGTATGTGTGAGCACCGGGCCGTTGCCGACGAAACTGCCATTTAGCATCCAGGTGCAGGTGACGGGCAGCGCGGCGTTGGTGGGAGTATAGGTGCCATTGAAGGTCATCATCTCGCCCACTATCACCTCAAGCGGCATCCAATCAAAATCAGCTCCGGTGATTGCGATGCAGCTTTCTAGGGCAATGACGATGGTATGCGTGCTCGTCACTGCCGTGCCTGCCGGATTGGTTACTGTCACCACCAAGATATGCGCGCCCTGTCCCAACGTCCGCACCGAGGTTGCCGCTGTTCCGCCATCATCCCACGTGTAAGTGATGGGCAGCGTGGCGTTCGCTGGCAGGTAGCTGGTGGTGAAGGTATACACACCTGGCGCGCCGGTGCTGGCTCCGGCAATGATGACACTCGTCAATGGCGTCGGCAGCGCCTGAGTGAATGTGGCTGTGACAACCTTGTTCCCGTCCATCGTGATAGTGTCCGGGTTGTCCGCGCCGCCCAGGTCGCCTGACCAGCCTGCAAACAACCAACCCATCTCCGGCACAGCCGTCAGCGTCACCACCGTGCCCGAGACGTAACTCGAAGCATCTGGCGTTCTGGTCACCGCGCCGCTGCCTGCCGGTGTAATGTGAACATCCAACGTGTAGGTGACCACTGGCAGCGTTGTAAATGTGGCCGTGATTACCTTGTTAGCGTCCATCGTGATAGTATCTGGGTTATCCGCACCGCCCAGGTCGCCGCTCCACCCGCCAAAGTACCAGCCCATAGCCGGCACAGCCGTTAGCGTTACCACCGTACCCTCGGCATACACATGACCAGGCGGCAGGACCAGCGTGCCCATTACTTGCATCACCTCACCATTGCCTGCGACGTGAACATCCAACGTATAGGTGACCAGCGTGAATGTAGCCGTGACTGCCTTGTCGCCGTCCATCGTGAGGTGCGCTGGATTGTCCGCGCCACCTAGATCGCCTGACCAGCCTGCAAACAACCAACCCGCCTCCGGCACAGCCGTCAGCGTCACCACCGTGCCCGAGA
>CAZYXV010000022.1:51617-63766 GCA_964651475.1 uncultured Anaerolineae bacterium
CTGCTGGTGTAATGTGGACCTCTAATGTGTAGGTGACCACCGGCAGCGTCGTAAAGGTGGCCGTGACCACCTTGTTCCCGTCCATCGTGATAGTGTTCGGGTTGTCCTCGCCGTCCAGGTCGCCCGACCAGCCCACAAAGCGCCAGCCTGTGGTCGGTGTAGCCGTCAGTGTGACAATATCGCCGTGAGTGTAATACGCCAGATCGGGATCGGCGCTCACCGTGCCGCTGCCCACCAGCGTGACATCTAGCGTGTGGGTCAGAATCGAAAAGGTAGCTGTGACAGCCTTGTCGCCGTCTAGTGTGAGGTGCGCCGGATTGGCCGCGCCGCCCAGGTCGCCCGACCAGCCCGCAAAGCGCCAGCCTGTGGTCGGTGTGGCCGTCAGCGTCACCACCGTTCCCTCGACAAAGACCTCACCGCAATCGCCGCCGCAGGTAATGCCGGCCGGCTGGCTGGCGACCGCGCCAGCGCCAACCAGCCCCACGCTGAGCGTGTAGCCGGCCTGGACCGTAAACACGGCCACATCTTGCCCGGTTTGCGTTGTGCCACTGAACTCGACCGTGTTGCTTACGACCTCGCCGTATTCGCCCGTGTGCGTGGCCGTAAAGCTAAAGGCAATTTGGCTGCCCGCCGTGACTGTCCCTGTCCATGTGATGACGTTGCCGTTGAACGTCGCGCCGTTGCGCTCAATCCACTGCCCAAAGTCCACCTGCGCCGGCAGTGTATCCGTCAAGAACACGGCCGTATCGCTCAGCAGGCCCATATTCGAAAGAGTGACCGTGTAGGTGACGACGCCGTGATATGCCGCGCGGCTTTCGGGCGTCACCGACTTGGCAACAGACAGGTCATAGGGCAAGGCCTCGTACGCGCCAATGTCGCATATGGCTGTGCCGTCTCTATCGCCGTCCTGTGGGCGGGCGGCGCCACGCTGGTCGGTGGGCAGGCAGGTGGCCTTATCCCCCGCGTCTATGGCGGGGCTGCTGGCCAGGAGCGGCAAGTAGGCCGGACTGCCTACCAATGTTCCCAGGACGGGGTCGGGGCCAATGAGGTTGCCGTTCACGCCATCGGTCAGGCCACAGGCGTTGGCAGCATTTTCGATCAGATTGTAGTGGGCGACCATCGCCTCGCCTGTGCAGTCCCCGCCGCTGGCGCTGTTGGCGATGATGGTGTTGCGCAGATGCAAGATGCCGTCATAGTTGTGGATGCCGCCGCCGCTCGCGGCGCGGTTGGCGGAGAGAGTGCAGCCTTGCATTATCAACGTGTCAATATCATTATAGATGCCGCCGCCGTCGTCCGTGGCGCTGTTGCCAGAAAAGGTGCTGTTCTGCGCCGTCAATGTGCCAAATTCGTTGTAGATGCCGCCGCCGTCGCGGCGGGCGCTGTTGCCGGAGAAGGTGCTGTCTCGCACCGTCAACATGGTATGATTGTTGCGGATGCCGCCGCCAAAGTCGGCGCTGTTGTTGGAGAAAGTACTGCTCTGAATTGTTAATGTGCCCGGCTCACTGTAGATACCGCCACCATAGTCGGCGCTGTTGGCAGAAAAGATGCTGTTCTGGACCGTCAACGTGCCGCTGTTGTAGATGCCGCTGCCATAGTCGGCGCTGTTTCCGGATAAGACGCTGCCCAACACTGTCAATGTGCCGCTGTTGTAGATGCCGCTGCCATAGTCAGCGCTGTTGCCGGAAAGGGTGACGTTGGTTATTGTCAATACGCCGCTGTTATGGATACCGCCGCCCCGGGCACTGTAGCCATCAATGATGGCCAGGCGTTCCAGCGTGACATTGACGCCGGCTGCAATCCCAAACACCCGCACGACATTCCCACCGCTGACGGTGATGGGCACTGTGCTGCTGATGATCAGGTTTTTAGTAATGCTCAACGCGCTCGCCACCCGGATCGTGCTGCCGCTCAAGCCGGCGTCAAAGGTGATCGCGCCGCCGTCACAGGCGTCGTCAATCGCCTGACGCAGCGAGCCGGCGCCGCTGTCGTTGATGTTGGTTACAATGACGCGGCCGCAAAACACCGCCGTCACGGTTTTGACAGCGGATGCCTCCATCGTCAATACGAGCGGATTGGCCCGGCCCGCAACGTCGCCGCTCCAATAGGCAAAAATCGAGCCGGCGCCGGGCGCCGCCGTGAGCGTGACGACTGTGCCATAAGCATAGGTCTCGGAGCAATCGGAACCGCAGTTGATTCCGGGTGGGGTGCTCGTCACCGCGCCGCTGCCGGATGTGGTTACATTGAGCTGAACCGGGTCGTCGGTTTGGATGATTCCCACGCCGGGACTGCGCACCACAGTTGCATGGGTGGGATTGGAGAGAGTGACGTAAAAGATTTCGTCTGGCTCCGAGGCCGTGTCGCCCTGGACCGTCACCGTGATGGTTCGAGTGATCTCGCCAGCGGCAAAGTTGAGTGTGCCGCTGGCGCTGGTGTAATCCTCAGGTTGAATCGCGGCGCCATCGGCTGTGGCCCACTGGATGCTGCTGGCACCATCGGGAGCAAGGCGGGTGAGCGTAAAGCGGAAAGCCGCCGCCCCGCTATCACCTTCGGGCAGCGAGACGTCATTGATGGCGATATCATTGTAGGCTTCGACGGAGCCGATATCACAGACGGGCGCGCCATCGCCGTCGCCATCTTGCGGGCGGGCGACGCCGCGCTGGTCGGTGGAGGGGCAGGCGGCGTTATCCCCGGCGTCGAGGGCAGGGCTGCCGGACAGGAGCGGCAAATAGGCGGGGCTGCCCATCAACGTTCCTAACGCCGGGTCAACGCCGATGATGTTGCCGTCACTGCCGTCTATCAGGCCACAGGCATTGGCGGCGTCCTCAATCAGGTTGTGGAGGGCGGTCATGGTTTTGCCAGCACAATCGCCCCGTGTATTGTTGGCGATGATGGTGTTGCGCAAATGCAAGGTGCCATCAAAGTTGCGGATGCCGCCGCCATAGCGGTCAGCGCTATTGCCGAAGACAGTGCTGCTTTGAACCGTCAACACGCCTCTGTTGTAGATGCCGCCACCGAGAGGAGCATTATTGCCGGAGAAAGTGGTGTTGGTCACTGTCAGAGTGACAGAATTTTCGATGCCGCCGCCATAGGTGGTGGCGGTGTTGCCGGAAAAGGTGCTGCCCTGCACTATCAGTGTGCCCTGGCCCAAGATGCCGCCGCCGTAGTAGGCGCTGTTGCCAGAAAAAGTGCAGCCTTGCACTGTCAGTGTGTCATTGTAGCCAGAGATGCCGCCGCCGTAGGAGGCGCTGTTGCCGGAAAAGATAGTATTGGTCACTGTCAGCATACCTCTGTTGTAGATACCTCCGCCGTAGTAATAGCGGTTGGCTTGGTTGAAGGAGAGGAGACAATCCTGCACGTTCAGCCGGCCGCTATTGTAAATGCCGCCGCCATTGTTTCCTACGCCGCGGAGGATGGCAAGGTGGCTGAGCGTGACGACGCCGCTTGTGCCAATGGAAAACACGCGCACGTCGGGGATGCTATCATTGTTGGTATCGCCGCTGACGGTGATGGCGCGCCCGCTGCCGTCAATCGTGAGCCGCTTGTTGATGGAGAGCGTGCTGCTCAGGTAGATGGCATAGTCGCCGTCAAAGGTGATGCTGTCGCCGTCGCTCGCAGCCGCAATCGCCTCGCGTAGCGAGCAATCCGCAGGTGTGCAAGCACCGTCATTCGTGTCTGCTGCCTTGGTCACCACCCAACCCGCGGCAAACACCTTTCCCGCCATGGCCAACGTCAACCCCGCCGCCAGCGCCACGATTAAGAGACATAGACCGCTTCGTTTGCCAGTTGACATTTACTTCCTAAGTTTCGATGGTCTCCCTATCAAGTGTTGATAGGCGGCTAGGCAAGAAGCCCGCGTTCGATCAAGGGACACTCGCCCCAAAATTGAAATGCACCCAAGCGAACATGGCTTTTTCACCGCAAAGGCAAAGAGCGCGAAGGAACCGTAGGGTGTCAAAACAGGGTTACTTGCAGAGTTTACCACAAATCAGTAGATACACCAACACTCTGTTGTGGTTGGCGGCAAAAGTGAGCGGTGATATAATCAGGTTGGAATGATCCAACCATCATGCATTGCAACGCACCGGGAAGCATCGTGGATTCCACTGCGTGGTCACAACTGGGATAAGAATTGACAAAGATAAACCATCGAGCAGAGCCGGATGGTGTAGAGGCAGAGGCAACCGTGCCGAAGGCATCGGGCCAGGTTACGGGGCCGAGGCGCGTAGCGTACCGGTTAAGGGGCTTGAGCCTTCGGCAAACCTTTGCGGCTCTCAAATATTACAATTATCGTCTATGGTTCACCGGTCAGATGGCTTCGCTCATCGGGACATGGATGCAATCTACGGCGCAGGGCTTTCTGGTGTTTCAATTGACCCAGTCGCCCGCCTACCTGGGTTACGTTGGCTTTGCAAATGGCCTGCCCGCGTGGCTCTTTATGTTGTACGCCGGCGTGGTGGCGGACCGGATATCCCGGCGCACCCTCTTGGTCATCGCCCAGGTTGCGATGATGCTACTGGCCTTTATCCTGGCTGCGCTGACGTTTTGGGGCCGGGTTCAACCGTGGCATATTGTGCTGCTGGCGTTTTTGCTCGGCATTGCCAATGCCTTTGACGCACCCGCCCGCCACGCGTTTGTGCTGGAAATGGTGAACCGAGAAGACCTGACCAATGCCATCGCGCTCAATTCTAGCATGTTCAATTTAGCCACGGTGATTGGCCCGGCGGCGGCCGGCGTGACCTACGCGCTGCTTGGCCCGGCCTGGTGCTTTACGCTCAATGGCATATCGTTCATTGCCGTGATTGTGGCCCTGCAGTTGATGAAACTCAAGCCGCAGGCCGTGCGGGCGCTCAAAACCTCGGTGCTGCACGATTTGAAGGAAGGGCTGGGTTACGTAACATCGCACCCCAGTATTCGGACCTTGATCATTGTGGCAGGGGTCATCAGCCTGTTTGGCGCGTCGTACAGCACCTTGCTGCCGGCGTGGGCCGTAGACATTCTGGGCGGCGACGCCACCACCAATGGCCTGCTCGCCTCGGCGCGCGGCGCGGGATCGCTCCTCGGCGGGCTGATGATCGCTTCGCTGGGACGCTTCAGGTTCAAAGGGAAACTGATGACGCTGGGCACGTTCGTCCTTCCCGTCCTTCTGTTGGTCTTTGCCGCTATACGCTGGCTGCCGTTGGCTTTGCTGGCCCTGGTGGGCATTGGCTGGGGCTTTATGGTTATATTCAACCTCATCAACGCGCTCATTCAAACCCAGGTGACGGACGAGCTGCGCGGACGTGTGCTAAGCCTCTATTCGCTGGTCTTTTTCGGCTCGATGACCCTTGGCGCGCTGCTCATCGGCGTGGCAGCGGAATGGACCAGCGAGCCGCTCACCGTTGTCATCAGCGCGTGGATCACTTTGGGCTTTGCGATCTTTCTCTGGGCGCGCGTGCCCAAACTGAGGGCGATGGAATAAGCGCCGTGTTATTGCTCCATCAAAAAGGTCAAATCTAACGTGTGGGTAAATTTTTCGGGGAGGATGTGACGATGCGAGTTCTTTTCATCGGCGGCACGGGCGTGATCAGCTCAGCTTGCTCGCGGCTGGCCGTGGGGCGCGGAATAAACCTCTATGTGTTGAATCGCGGCAAAACCCGGCGCCCCATGCCCGAGGGCGCGCGCGCCTTGCGCGGCGACATTCGCGACAAGCAATCTGTAGAGGCTGTGCTCAAGGATTACGAGTTCGATGCAGTTGTAGACTGGATTGGCTTTGTCCCTGAGCACGTCAAGACCGATATTGATCTCTTTCGAGGACGCACAGGGCAATATGTCTTTATCAGCTCGGCCTCGGTCTACCAGACGCCGCCGGCAAGCTTGCCGGTCACCGAATCCACGCCGCTGGACAATCCCTACTGGGACTATTCACGCAACAAGATCGCCTGCGAAGAGCTGCTCGTGCGGGCCTATCGTGAAGAAAAATTCCCCATAACGATTGTGCGCCCATCGCATACGTATGACGAAACCACCATCCCCGTGCACGGCGGATATACCGTGATTGACCGGATGCGCAGGGGCAAGCCAGTGATCGTGCATGGCGACGGCGCCTCCTTGTGGGTGCTGACGAACAGCCGCGACCTGGCGCGTGGCTTGGTGGGTTTGTTGGGGAACAGCCGTGCCATCGGCCAGGCGTTCCACATCACGTCTGACGAGGTGCTGACGTGGAACCAGATTTGTGAGATTCTCGCCCGCGCTGCCGGGGCCGAGGCGCGCTTGGTGCACGTGCCTTCCGACCTCATCGCGGCCTATGACCCTGTTTGGGGGCCGAGCTTGTTGGGAGACAAGACTCACAGCATGATCTTTGACAATACCAAGATCAAGCAGGTTGTACCGGACTATGCGGCGGTCATCCCCTTTTCGCGAGGCGCTAAAGACATCATGGCCTGGTTTGATGCTGACCCGGCGCGGCAGACGACGGACGAGACGTTTGACCGATTGCTGGACAAGATCATCGCCGCTTATCAATCGGCGTGGCCGAAGGAAGAGGTCAGCCCGTAAAGCACGCCGGGCACAAGCATTTCGCCCAACTGATCATTGTCCGTCGGCAGCCAGGCGGTAGATAGTATAGTCAAAGGCGTGTTCAAAGCCAAATTGCCGATAGAGCGGATAGCCCAAGCGGGAGGCCGTAAGCACAATAAAGCGATGGCCTTCACTGGCTGCCTCGGAAAGAATGCGGGATAGAATGGCTTTGCCCAGCCCGCGTCTTCTCCACTCTGGAAGAGTCGCCATCACGTACACACCCGGCAATCCGTTGCCCATGATTAGAGCGCCCATGGCAGCCGGCGGGCCATCGCCAACGCGGGCCAAAAAAAGTCTGGCCGGGGACCCGGCCAACCAGTCATTCGCCATCGCTTCGAAATAATCAAGCCCCGCCCCATCTGGAAAACGAAACGCGACATGGCGAATCTGGCTGGCGGCTTGGAGATCGGAATGGCTGATTGCCAACCAGACTTGAAGGTCGTGATTGGGGCGTGCAACGGGAGGCAGCAAGGGAGCTATCATGGCCGGCAAGAGCGGATGGTCGAACACCAGGTTGTGCTGCTCCAAGATCTGCGCCAGGTGAGGTGGGCGATGGTTCGGTCCCAGCCACCAGTACCATGGCACATTTCGTTCAGCGAAGAAGGCTTTGACTGCTTTGATTTCACTCACAACAGTCTCGTCTGATGTGCCAGGCGGATAGCCTTTGCTTGAAACAAGATTGAGCAGAGGAATTGGCAACCCGGTAGAAGTGGCTTTCACGCCGACGCCTTCAAAACAAGCCGAGGCAGGCGCGAGCGAAGAAAGCCATGCCTGAACGACGCGTGTATGCGAATCCGCTTGATAGACAAGCTCTTCTGGTGTTTGATTCAAACTCGCCGCAAGATTCTCAATAGACAAGTGAATCTCCTGCATCATCTAGCATGATCGCACGAGGTTTTTTGTTGTGAAAGGCGCCGGGTTTTCTCTTGAACAGGGAGATTGTAGCACAAGGAATGTAGAGTGTCAAAGAATGGGGATGGTCTCGATAATTTTTACTGGCAAGCTTTCGGAGCATCGTCTCAGCGTGGCTCGCGATGGCATTGCCGCGGTGGTATGCTGAATTTTGTGTAAAAGTGCAAAAGGGGGTATGCTGGGTGGTATGGAAATGCTTGCCTGCGGATTCTGAGAAGGTTTGATACGAGGGAACATTAATGACTGCGAGAACCAAATTGGCGCTAACCCCCGAGCAAGAAACTCTGCTGATTACGCTCTATGCCAGGGCGCAACCGGGCAATCCGCTGTTCTTTGACCCGATGGCCCAAGATATCATGAATCGGGTAGATTACGACTTTACCCGCCTCCACGTCCCCTACAAGACCGTCATTCTGGTCTGCCAGCGAGCTAAAAAGCTGGATGCCGTCACGCGGGACTTTATGGCCGAGCATCCCGGCGGCGTGGTGCTGCAACTGGGCTGCGGTCTGGACAATCGTTTCTGGCGCGTAGACAACGGCCACGTCAACTGGTACGACCTGGACATGCCATCGGTGGCAGAGCTTCGCCGCCAGTTCTTCACAGAAAGTGAGCGATACCACCTGATCGCCGCCTCTGTGACGGACATGGAGTGGATGGACACAGTCGCATCGGGCGGGCAGGCGGTGCTGGTGGTGGCAGAAGGGTTGCTGATGTATCTGGACGAGACCAATGTACGGCGACTGGTGCTCCGGCTGCACGAAACCTTTGCAGGCTGCCGGCTGATCGCCGATGTCTTTAGTCGGCTGGCGGCGCGCTCGGCTGCCAGGCACCCCTCGCTGAAATCCACCGGCGCTACCCTTGGTTGGGGCATGGACGACCCGCGTGAATTGGAAGCCTGGGCGCCCGGTCTTTGCCTCCTGGAGGAATGGTTTTTCACTGACGATCCCGACCTGGCCCGTCTCACCCTTGGGTATCGCCTGGCCTACAAGCTGGCTGGAGCCTTCAAGATGGCGCAGCGGGCACATCGCATCGTATACTACCAGTTGTAGCCTGCGCCCGCCCAACAAGTTTACTTTCATCAGGCTGCTCAAGTTGACCCTGAAACCAGCGATGTAGGTTTGATAAGGATGTCAACCCGAATGTCAACAGATGTCGCGCACAAGAGTTGGTGGCAGATCTTTGAGGTGATCTTGGGGATTCCTTTCCTTGCTGCCATCGCCCTGCAACTGGTTGCGCCTCTCTCGTTCCCCCGCGGCTTCCTCGCGCCAGCCATCATCCCTGGGGGCGCTGCCCTCATCATCGTGGGCGTGGCCCTCGTCGTCCTTGCGCGTCGAGAGTTGGCGCAGCACGGCCAGCCGACCGACCCGGGGCTTGCTACAAGCAGGCTCGTCACAACAGGCGTCTTTTCTGTTTCGAGGAATCCCCTCTACCTCGGCGGCGTTTGCATTCTGGGGGGGATTGCTCTGGCGCTCAATCTCCCCTGGGTGTTAGCGCTTCTCCTGCCAGCCATGGTCGCCTGCCACTATGTTCTCATAGCGCCGGAAGAGAGGTACCTCGCCGCCAGGTTCGGCGAAAAGTACCGCGTATACGCCGCCACAGTTCACCGCTGGATTGGTCGTGCACGAATTGCACGCGAGAGAAGGTGAAAACTATAAGGATATGCCGCAACGCATGCAATGGGACTCGAACGAAAAGGGATGGGGGAGATTATGGGAAATTATCTCAAAGGAAAAGCCGATCATAGGTCAATGAATGGCAGGACCGAGTAAAGGCGCAGTAGCGCCATAAGGAGTGGCATCATGACCGAAACACTCGATTTGAGTAAGAAAACTATTTCGCCCGAAAGAATTGCAGAGCTTGCTATTGAAGACCAAGAGCTTCTCCTGGCATTGCTTCAGGGCATCTCCCCTGAAGCTAAAAAGGCAGCCGCCCGCGAGAACAGCTCTAAAGCCCTGATGGTGATGGCCGAAAATTGGCCTGAAATTCTGTTGCCGCATTGGGCATATCTGGTAGGCTTGCTCAAAAGCAGTAATGGCTTTTCCAAGTATGCGGCTATCTATATCATCACCTCGCTGACGCGGGTGGATAAAGAGGGCCTGTTTGAGAAAGCGTTCAATACGTACTATGGCCTGCTAAATGACGAGAGTGTGATGGTGGCTTCTCACGCAGCAGGCAATTCGGGCAAGATCGCCAAAGCGAAACCCGCATTGCAATCCAAGATTACGCAACGACTATTAGCGATTGACAAGACGCATTTTGACCCGGGGCGGCAGGATTTGATCAAGGCTTACGTTATTCAAGCCCTGGATGAGTATATGGGAGAGTCCCAGGATAAGGCCAAGATACTGGCTTTTGTGGAAGAACAAGTGAAATGTACCAGCGCCAAAACCCGCAAGCTGGCCAAGGGCTTTATGCAAAAGTGGGGAAGAAAAGGGAGTGTAAAATGAGCGTGGAAAAGGAGGGTTTTCTCTTATGACTATTACAATCCGGCGCGCAGAACCAGGTGATTATGAAGCCGTGCAGCATATTTTAGCAGGCCCCCAAGTGATATGGGGCACTTTGCAATTGCCGTTCCCTTCAGTAGAGCAATGGCGTAAACGCCTGGCCGAGCCTCCCGAAGGGCTGTTCAGCCTGGTCGCTTGTGTTGAGAATAATGAGGTGGTGGGTCAACTTGGGCTGCACACATTCCCCACCCGGCCCCGTCGCCGCCACGTTGGGCAAATCGGGATGGCGGTGCGGGATGATTGGCAGGGGAAAGGGGTAGGCACGGCTCTCTTGCAAGCAGCGATTGACCTGGCAGACAACTGGCTAAACCTGGCCCGGCTCGAGCTCGAGGTGTTCATTGATAACGCGCCAGCTATCCGGCTCTATGAGAAATGCGGCTTTACGATTGAGGGGACGCTGGTTGATTACGCCTTTCGAGACGGGCGCTATGTGGATACCTACATCATGGCCCGGCTTAGAGCTAAGGATTAAATAACTTGCATGCACCGATCTGGTTACGCGCCTTCTGGCGTCAAGGTGAGCCAGTTATTTAATCTCTCAATCCTTAGGGGTAAGACGTAAGGTGAAAAGGATGAACAATAATATCGTGACAGTGGTTCAGTGCTGGGATGACGGTGTAGCGACGGACGTGCGGCTCATTGACATCCTTCGACGCCACGGCGCCAAGGCCACCTTCAACCTCAACGCAGGCTTGCACGAAAAACAACGCAAGTTTGGCTGGATTTACCAGGGCACGCAAGTCGAACGGCTGGGATGGGATGACATGAGGCAAGTCTATGAAGGCTTTACAATCGCCAACCACAGCCTGACACATCCCCACCTCGATCAAGAGACAATCAAGGCAGCGCGGCGCGACATTGTGGAAGGTCGCGACCGGCTGCAGCAGTTTTTCAGCCAGCCGGTGCTCGGCTTTGCCTATCCGTATGGTTCGTACAATGAAGCGGTCATGGCTCTGGTCCGCGAGGCCGGGCATGTGTACGCGAGGACCACGCGCAACGCCGATTGCCTGTTCCCCGTGGAAAACGCCATGGCGTTCCATCCGTGTTGCCATTTTCTCGCGCCTGATTTGTGGGCGCGGTACGAGAACGCGATCAAGTGTGGCGTTTTTTACTTTTGGGGACACTCTTACGAACTGATCACGGAGACGATGTGGGGCGCATTTGAAGAAATGATAGAACGAATCAGCACTGACCCCGGAGCCTGCTGGGGCAATGTGGCAGATTTGTTTGACAACACAATGCAAAATCAGACAACTCGCCCAGGCACATAATCTTGATGGCGAGGAAAGTGGGATAACAGCTTGGGTGATGATTATACCACCTTACAGGTCTATGTAGGGCAAGCGCCTCCCTTTGAAGCAAGGCAAACCCTCTTACATGTTGTGACTGAATTACTCGAGACAAGAGGATTCACTCACGTTCCGAGCGAAGCACATTTTCGAAACAGGGTAATTGCTGTTGGCCCTGCGGAGAACCGGCCCTGGCTTGCGGTGTATGATTCAATGAGCAGCCCTTATTATGGTCCAACTGACGGGCCTGATGAAGAAAACGACGGAGCATTGCTTTTTTCCTTTACGGACCATGTTGAACTCGTCAAAGGCATTTCGCATCAATTTGGTCCATCGGTCATCATCCAAATGGACGATAGTTGTGCTGTCAGTTTCGAATTATTTGTTGATGGGCAAATAATTGACGAATATGCGGACTCTCCCACGTTAGGGAGAGCACTCTATATGGGAGGCTGGACTGAAGAACAACGGAAGAAAAAGGCCGGCCAACCGGAAATATGGGGAAAGCACTTGGGGTTAGCCGCCGAAGCGGTTGCTGAGCTGAGGCAGAGATGGCCACTCGATAAAAAGAAAGCCGGCGATTGTTCAACAAGCATTTTGAATAGTACCGCAAAAATATTGGATTGGAATAAAAAGCTATGCAGGACCGGATATTTTCTTGGCGGGGACATTCCCACGGCGCTCAAGTACAAATATTTCCTTTTCCCATGGTTTCATCCAGATGATTTTAAAGAGATTTATCTTCAGAAGAACAAGTATTGAAAAAATCCAGCCAACACTCTCCTGGCTTGAGACAAGATGAAGAAAGTAGATATTCATTGTCACACCACCAACAGCTCATGGACTTACACATTTAACATTCGCACTTGCAAGTGCGACAAAGCTCATT
>CAZYXV010000023.1:0-60675 GCA_964651475.1 uncultured Anaerolineae bacterium
ATCCAGTGACATCTTGATTTTCAACTTATCAAAATTTATGTGGTCTGGTACTAGTCCCAAAGAGCCAAAAATAAACTGTCCCAAAATTCCCGTAGGAGCGCCCTCCCCGGCCTGTCGGCCAGGACAGGCTGGGCGCGATAGTCGCGCCTGCCAGCCTGGCGGCCAGACAGGAAAGGCGCTCCTACGCGGCGACGTTGGGATAATTATTTTCTTCCGCATCCCTAATGGAATAGAGGGTATTCTAACTCATCCATCGGGCGCTGTGCGCCCATAACGAAGGGGCAACATGGCGCAAACCCTGGACCGCCTGATAGTAGATTTATTTGACTTGCGCCGTTGCGAGAGAGAGTATATACTCTTTGGCGGAAGCGCTGCGCTGGCCGCGCTCAAAGATGCGGTGAGCAAGTTCAGGGCCGACCTGGACCACGACGAGGAACTGGAGCAGCTTACCGCCAGGTACGTAAGTTTATTCGAGCTAGCAGAAAGACAATAACCTGATGTAGACTTTTCCGGGCGAGTCCTTGCGGGAACCAGGCGTCGGAATAGACAACAGACATAACTGGCTCGCACTGTGCGAGTGAACCAAGTGACCGAAGCAATCTCTTTTTCACACGTGGAGATTGCTTCGCCGCCCACCATAGGCGGGGCGGCTCGCAATAACGCCAGTCGGTGTCAGATTTGGATAACAACACTGGGCCTTGATCATTGTTTCGGCCATTTTCACCGCAGAGGCGCAGAGGCCGCCGAGTTTTCAATTGATTTTCCCCTGCGTTCTCCGCGTCTCTGCGGTGCACTACCGCCGCGTGGCCCATAGGATGACCCACGCTCAACACTGTTAGACTTTTTCACTGGAGGATGAGCCGATATGCAAGTAGCGGTTTCGGCCTGGAGCTTTCACCAGGCCATATACAACGGCCAGATGCGGCAGGTAGAGGCGCTCGACCGGGCAGCGGCCCTGGAATTTAAATACATCGAGCTGCTAGAAATGTTTTTGCGCCCCAAGCCGCCCGGCAGGCTGGCGCGGCTGTTTGCACGACGTCCCGCGCCCGCGCCGGATACACACGCCTCCCAGCCGGACTATGGCCGCGAGACCTTGTCCGAACTGCGCTCCACACGGCTGCGCGTTGGCCTCAAGCTGGTGTGCTGGGCGATTGACACCGATTTGGCGTCGGCCAATCCAAACACGCGCCGGGCGCAACTGGCGCACATTGCCACGGCGATGGAGGCGGCGCGTTACCTGGGCGCGCCGCTGGTGCGCATCACCACAGGCGGGCAGGCCGGCGACGCCGCCGGCCTCAAACGCGCAATTGACACACTGCGCAGCATTGCCGTGGTGGCGGCTTCGTCCGGCGTCAGGCTGGCGGTGGAAAATCACTATGGCCTGAGCGAAAACCCTCAGACGCTTGCAGACATCGTGGCCGCGATTGATCAACCCCACGTGGGTGTTTGCCTGGACCTGGGCAATTTTGCCGACGGACAATTTGAACAAGGTACCAGGCTGCTTGCGCCGCTTGCGATTCACGTCCACGCCAAATCGCACAATTTCGGACCTGACGGCGAGGAAACCAAAATTGATTATGGCGCCGCGCTCGGCGCGCTCAAAGCCGCAAACTATGACGGCGCAATCAGCATAGAATACGAAGGCGATGGCGACCCGGTAGAGGGGATTCGCAACACGCGCGCGCTCATCGAAAAGCACTGGTAACATTTATGCCGGGCGGCGAAGAAGCAAAAGCCCCAACAAAAGCACAACCCCTACCGCCAACGCTCCCCATCCAATGACGGCGGCGGTCCCGCTTGCGCCTGGCGGGGGCGCGGGCGTAGTCGTTGGGCCGGGGGTTCTTGAGGGCGTGGGCGGCGGCGGCGTTGCAGAGGGCGTGGCCGGTATGGCCGAGGGAGTGAGCGTGGGAGGAGGCGTGGCCGAGGGAGCGAGCGTGGCGGTGGGAAGGATTGGTGTAGCGGCCCGGGTCGGCGCGGCATTCACGTCCGCCGCCTCTGGCTTGATGGCATCTCCGGCGGCAAACACATCCAGCAGCCCATTCGCCATCACATAGCCTTTGTTTGCCCCCAGCTTTAGCCGGGCGTTTCGCAAGTCGAGCGCCAGGATAGCGCCCTCCCCCACCGCCTGGGCGCCATCCGGCCCAAGCTCCAGAACCGCGCCGTCCGCCAGGGCCAACGCCAGCAGGTCGGGATGCGCGTAGGCCAGAGAAAATAAACGCCCCCAGCGATTCTGGCTCAGAATGCGCTGTTCAATGGTGAGATTGAGCAAACCGAGGCCGGGGATAATCTTATCCGAGTCCGGCGCAGAGAAAAACTTGCCCGTCATGGCAGCCGCCGCGTCGTCGGCCAGCAGCGGCTTGCCGGCCAGCCAGGCCGCTTTGATAGGCGCGAGCGCCTCCGGCGCAACTTGAGATGGATCCGCGACGACGAGCAAGATGCCCGTGTAACTGGCGGGCAGCTCGACGGGCGTGGTGACATTGGGAGACGCAACGATTGTTTGCGCCCGGGCGTCAAGCGCCTCGGCATACTGTTCAGCATCGGCCTGCGCGTCGCTCTCGGAAGGGTAGCCTGCTGCCACGATCACAATGTTGGCCCGCGCGCCGCCAAAAGTTAAAGTGGGTCGGGGCGATGCTTGGAGGAATGCGCGCAGATTACTTGCCAGCAAAAGGGGGCCTGCGCCTTTGGGCAGCGCCAGGGCACTAAATGTTCTTTTGGCAGTGGGCGGCGGCGCGCCAAGCGAGTGTTGGCGTTGAGCCAGGTCGTACGCGAAATTGCCCGGCGCGAGCAGGTGAACGAGCACGTTGCGCAAGCTGAGGGTATAGTTCGCGCCTCGATATCGAACGGCGTCAGCGGCGTGATAGGTTTCAGCGTCGAGGATGGCCACGGTAGACAGTCCAAAAACATCTTGCAGGCGCGCGCCGTTGGAAACGTGAACACCGGCGCCGGCGTCCACACCAATTCCCACGTGCGGCGCGCCGGGCAGTGCAATCGCGTTGAGCAGGCGCCCCACCCGCCCCTCCTGGAAAAAGCGCTCGTCCACGATGGCCCCCTTGATGCCAAAGGACAGGCCGCGTTTTTCCGCCGTATTCCACACGTCTACCGCGCCAAACTCTACCGAGCTGCGTGATACGTTGTCTACCGTAAAGTTGAGCGTGTAACCCGCCAGCAAAGCCACCGATTGCATCCCGCCCGCGCCGGCGAGGACGATACCGCGTTGATACGCTTCGCTCAGGGCGCGCTCGACGGACGTGTTTGAAATAGCCTGCATCGCAGCTGCCCCGTTGCCGCCGAGGATGTAAATGGCCGAAAGATCTTCTGTAAAAGCTGCAAAAGAAGCCAGGTCCAGCGCGTCGGCGCGGGTGAACACGGGCACAATGGCAGTACTGCACGTCACGCCAGGGGGCGCGATGTGCTGGCACGCCTCTTGAATCTGAACGCGATGGGCTTCGGCCTCTTGCAGGTTGGCCGCCCGCTCGGCGCCGGTGATGGACTCGGCGTTAGAGGAATACGCCGTGGGAAGAACCAGGATCTTGACCTGCTTGTTTTTGGCGTTCGCCGCAGCCGAGGCCGCAAAGCCGGCGTACACCTCGGGGGAATCGCTGCCCGTAAGAATGAGCAGCCGGTCCTGGACGCCGGCCGCCCCAACCATCAGGGGCAGCGCCGCTCCCAGCATCAACACCAAGCCTAGTCCACAGCATATTTTTACGTGTTTGTTATTCATCGCCTGTCGCTCACTCGATTCGCCCGGCAAAGACGCGCCTGGCCGGGCCTGTCATAATCACCTGGCCGGTGGTTTCATCCCAATGCACGCGCAGCGCGCCGCCCGGCAGCGTCACTTGTACGGCGCGTTCCGTTCGCCCCGTCAGCGCGCCCGCCACCGCCGCCGCGCACGCGCCCGTGCCGCACGCCAGCGTCGCTCCCGCCCCGCGTTCCCACGGGATCACGCGCAATTGCTTTGAGCTGAGGACCTGGGTAAACATCACATTCGTCCACAGCGGAAAAGCCGGGTGGCGTTCAAAGGCCGGCCCAAGCGTGTGGATATCTATGCCGTCGAGCTGCGGCAAGAACAGCACGCACTGCGGATTGCCCATGTTCATTGCCGTGACGGTCCAGGTTTTGCCGCCCACCACCATCTGCGCTTCGATCACGGTCTGATCATCCGGCGCGAGCGTAGTGGGCGTCTCGCGCGCCAGCAAGCGCGGCTGGCCCATCTGCACGGCAATGTCGGGCGCTGCAGGCTCGGCGCTCTCCACAAATTGCACGTGCAGCAGGCCGGCAGACGTTTCTACGGTGTACGCGTCTTGAGTGATCAGCCCCTCGTCTCGCGCAAACGTCACCAGGCAGCGCAGCCCGTTGCCGCACATGGGCGCTTCGGAGCCGTCGGCGTTGAACATGTGCATGCGGCAGGCCGCCTGGCGCGAAGGCAGCAACGTGATCACGCCGTCCGCGCCAATGCCCACGCGCCGCTCGCACCAGGCAATCGCCGTGTGACTGGTTATGGGCGGCTCGGTGTGATCGAGGCCGTTGAGCAAAATAAAGTCATTGCCCAGGCCGTGATATTTGGCAAAAGCGTAACCTGTCATCTAATCTCCTCAAGCGCGGCCTGAACGCGCGCCAGGTCGTAGGCCGCGCCCAACTGCGCCAGGATCTCGCTGGCGCGGCTGAGGTGGCTCTGCCGCTCGGATCCGCTGGCGTGCCGCCCGATTTCGTAATGCACCAATCCCTCTTCGTAGGGCATATCGAGTTGCCCGGCATAGTCCAACGCTTTATGCCAGGCAGCGCGCGCCCGCGCCGCTCTTCCATTCAACCAATCGTACCAGCCCTGGTACAGCCAGGCGCGCGGCCGGCCAATCGGAAATCTCTGCGCATACCTGTGCAGTGAATGGCAAGCTTGCAGCGCCCGCCCCTTGACCTCTGCTAAAGAATCGGGGGACGGGTTAAACGATTGGGGCTCCAGATTCTGCGTTTCCCACAAAGTCAGGTACACCAGCGCCATCGCCGCGTACCCATCCAGGCTGACGACCCAAATCGGCAAAGAGCGCCCGAGAAAGCGGTCCACGTTAAAAGCCACCTCGCGCGCCGAGCGCAGCCGCCCCTGCCGCAGACAAGCTACGGCCAGAATGCTTCGGTTGAGAACGGCCGTGATGCGGTCCAGGTTGTGCGTCGTCAGCAACTCCCAGGCGCCTTCGAGCGAGGCGATGGCCTGGTCTATAGATTGGCCGGTCTGGAGCGCGTGCATGGCCTGCACGTTCAGCCCCCAGGTCTGAAGCTGGACATTGGCGCGCTGGCTGCCCAGCTCACACTCCTTGGCGCCGATTTCCGCCAGGGGCGCAAACTCGCCGTGATAATAGTGCTGCAAAGACAAAATGTTCAGGCACCAACCCCACCAACGCCAGTCGCCCAACTGATCATAGAGTTGAACAGCCTCTTCCAGTTCCGCTTTCGCTTGCGTCCATTCCCCCACCCCCACGTCGTGCCAGGCAAACATTTGCAGCATGTAAGCGCGGGTGGGCATTGAACCTGCCTCTTGCACAGCCTGCTGCGCCAGGCGCCGATACAGCCGGGCGGCAGGATGCAACGCGAGGGCCCCAAAGCCAATAAACGTATTCACATACTGCCGCGCCAGCTCGGACGATCTCAGATTAGCGCTTTCGAACAGGTTAAGCGCGCACAAGTTGGCGTACATACCGGGCAAAGCCTGGTTATTCAGATAATGCACCATCGCCAGGCGATAGTAAGCGCCGCCCAATTCTTGCAAGTATTCGTTGCCTTGCCGCTGCCCCAAGAAACGACCCGGCCACAAGCGGTGCAGCCCTTGCCGCAACACTTCTCGGGCAATGCCCACGGACAGATCGGTGCGCGTGGATGGCGCCACTTGCCCCAGCAACTCGATGGCGCGCCGGGCGTGCATAAAACTGGCCGTCACGTTGCCGGCGTCGTCGTACGCCTCGCTCAAGTGGCGCTCCCACCTGGCCTGCCTCAGTTGCGGCGGCAGCGCAGGCTGAGCAGGTGCACCTGCCGTCTCACCTGCTTGCCGGGTGGTTCGATCCAATTCGAGCGCCTCGGTAAAAAAGTGCACGGCTTCCTGGTGCGCGCCGTTTCGCAGCGCTTCTTCGCCGGCTTTTTCCAGGTAATCCAACGCTTTAGGAACGTCGCCCGCTTGCGTCCAATGGTGAACCAACACACCGTAATAAAAGTTATCGGGGCTGGTCCGCTCGTACCATTCCGCCGCGTCTCGATGGAGCTTTTGCCGCTGAGCAAAAGACATCAGGTTGTAAACCACGTCGAGCGTGATGGTGTGCTTGAAGGTATAGTCACCGTCGTCGTCTTGACCATTTGGAGATTCCCTGGCCAGCGACGTGACAAGGTCCAGGTGTTCCAGGCGGCGCAAATAGTCCGCCAGGTGTGGCTTGTCGTTTTCAATCGGATAAATGTTGCGCAGCATCCGCACGTCGAACACTCGCCCGATCACGCTGGCCACTTTGAGCGCGAGCTGTTCGCCGGGCGCCAGCCGGTCAATACGGCTGGTGATCGCGCCGTGCACGGTGGGAGGCAATTCGACGCTGCGCCAGTCTTCCGCGCCGCGCGCCAGGCGGCACTCGTCGCCGGCGATTTGAAGCAGGCCGCTATCGCGCAGCGCAAAGGCCAGCTCTTCGGCAAAGAAGGGATGTCCCTCAACTTTGGCAAATATCAGGTTGACCAACGGCTCGGAGAGGCTGGCCACACCCAGGCGCTGGCAGACCAACTCGACGGTTTCCTCACGTCCCAGTTCTTCCAAGCGAATGTGGCGGGCGTTGGGAGAATCGAGCAATTGCTGGTATTCGGGTGGAGGCTCGGCTTTTAATTGCCAACCGGCGCCCAGCGGGCGGGTGACGATGACGATCAAGAGCGGGCAAACGCGCCGGTTGACCAGGGCGGCCAACTCCCACGACGCCGCGTCCATCCAATGGGCATCTTCTAAAATGATGATGCGCGGGGCGCGGCTGGCGGCGTCTTGCAACAGGCGCAGCACAAGATCGTGAGTATTATCGGCGCGCACCTGCCCGCTCATCTGGGCCGTCAGGTCATTATCCTGAAAATTCACCAGCAAGATGGGGTTGAGCAGCGGCGCCAGGTTGCTCGCGCCCTCCAGTTTTTCCAATTGCGCCAGGATGTGCGCCTGCCGGGCTTGCAGGGTAGGAAAGGGCAAGATGGCCTCGCCCTCAATACTCAATACCTGGGAAATGATCTCGCGCCAGGCGTAATACGGCGTGGTCTGCTCGATGGCGCTGCCCGCCCCGTAGAATACAGTGACCCGAAACGCTTCGGCCTGGCGGTAAAGCTCTTGCACCATGCGCGACTTGCCAATGCCGGCCTCGCCTTCCAAAAGGATAGCCTGGCCGCAGTTTCTCGCCAGCAGCGCCTGGAGCGCGTCCGCCAGCGCGATGCGTTCATTGGTCCGCCCGACCAGCGCCGAGCGAGGACGCAGCGCGGCCTTTTTTTGCCCCAGCGGGCGATACACGGCAATGGGGGCGGCTTTGCCTTTGACGGTGATAGGAGAGAGCGCCTCAAATTCAACGCGCGTTCGAGCGGCCTGATAGGTGGCCTGGTCGCACAGAATGAGCAAGTGTTTCTTTTCAGAGCCGCGGCTGGCGGCCGCCATCAGCCGCGCCGAGAGGTTGACGACGTCGCCAATCACGGCATATTCGCGCCTGCGCGCATTGCCAATCAGGCTGCAATACACCTGGCCGCTCGTCACGCCAATCGCCCCGCGCAAGCCAAGCCGGCGCAGCTCGGCAGACATTTCCATGGCCGCCAGCGCGCCGCGCGCCGCGTCGTCGGCGTGCGCCAGCGGCGGCAGCCCCAGCACGGCGATCAACGTGGCGCCTTTATCGTCCACGATAAACTGCCTGACGCTGCCTTCGTAGCGATACAAGATGGTCTGCATCTCTTGCATAATGATCTGGCCCAACTCGAGGGCGGTTGGGACGGCCGGCAGGTTGACGAAAAGCACCGTCACGCGGCGTATTTCGGCCAGCCAGTCCGTCTGCCCGGCGTCCAGCCGGGCGAGGATCGCGCCCGGGACATAGCCGCGCAGCGCCGAAAGCATCTCGGGGCCAAGCGGCAACGGTTCGGCCAGGCGGAACGGGAGCGGGCGGGGCACATCTTTTAGCAGCAAGCCGCCATTGGGCAAGGGCTGGCCAGCGCAGTGTGCTTGCACTAACTGATATGCTTCGGGTGAAAGCGCCACCTCGCCCGGCTGGGCCTGCCGGTTGGCCGCGCCCATCTGGATCAATGGCTGGCCGGCAATCAAAAATTCCCACCGCCCGCGCAAGCCGCCCAGGCTCGCCGCCACCACATCGCCGGCCCCAATGCCCACCCGCATTGAGAGGTGCACATCTTGTCTGAAATTTTGGAGCATCATTTGCAGCGCCAGCCCGCACTGCGCCGCGCGGCGGGTCGCCGCGACCAGGTCTTCTTGCGTGGCTGGCCAGAGCGCCAGGGCAGCGTCGCCGGCAAATTTAATCACGTCGCCGCCCAGGGCGAGAATGAGGTCCACCAGTTCTCCAAAGTAGGCATTGAGGATGCGTGTCAATTCCTCTGCGCCGGCCGGCCCGCGCTCTGCCAGGCGTTCGGCCAGCGGCGTAAAGCCGGAAATGTCCGCAAAAAGCACCGCCGCCTGGAAGCGTTCAATGATGGGGGTAGCCGATAAGGCAGGATTGGACGCCAGGCGGCGCACAACCAGGGTGGGAATATAGCTGGCCAGAGTTTCTACAAGCTCAGACATAGCTCACACCTTTTAGAGTTGGCGGGTTTACGTCACGGCCACAGTGTGCAACGATTTTGATGTTTCGCGCGCGATGAGGAGGCAAGCGGGAGTATAGTTGAGGAAGAGCGGGTTGTCAAGCGGCAACGGTAACCTCTGAGCGTGGCACTAGATGGCACTCTGTGGTATGATTAAAATAGCACAGGCAAAAACGTCACTCGAGGAGAGATCACTTGGATATTCTAGTCGGCCTCGTCCTGGCTATCCTTGCCGGCGTACTGCCCATGGTAACGTACGCCATGATCTTGTGGTGGTTCGACCGCTACGAAGCAGAGCCGGTCGGGTTGATAGCTGCAGTATTCCTGTGGGGAGCAATCCCTTCGATCATTCTCGCCTTGATTGTCGAGATTGTATTCGACATACCCATTCGAACCTGGATTTCGCCTGAATCGCTCGCCTACGAGCTGGTCGGCAGCAGCCTCATTGCGCCAGCGGTGGAGGAACTTTTTAAGGGGCTGGCCGTCTTGGGCATTTTTGTATTTTTCTACCGCGAGTTTGACAGCGTGCTGGACGGCATCATCTACGGGTCGCTGGTGGGGTTTGGCTTTGCGGCGGTGGAAAACGTGCTCTACTTTATGTCGGCGCTCAGCGAAGGCGGGCTGGGCAGCATGGTGATGCTCGTCATTGTGCGGGCGCTCGTGTTCGGGCTTAACCACGCCTTTTTCACCAGCCTGACGGGCATTGGCTTTGCGTTGGCGAGGCTATCGCGCTCGTGGCCGATCAAGTTGGGCGCGCCCGTGATGGGGTTATTCCTGGCGATCAGCGCGCACGCCGTCCACAACGGCGGCATGACGCTGGCGCAAAATTCGTGCTTGTGGCCGCTGTTCAGCTTGATGAGCGATTGGGGCGGCGTGCTGGTGGTGTTTGCCATCATCCTGCTAGCGACGTTCCAGGAGCGCCGCTGGTTAATAAAGTACCTGCCGGGCGAGGTGCAATTGGGGACACTTTCAGAGGCCGAATGCCGCATAGTGTGCTCGTACCTGGAACGGGTGGCGGAACGAACAGACGCCTTGTTCAGCGGCGATTTCGGGCGCTGGCGGCGCCTGGGCAAGTTTTATCAGACGGCCACCGAACTGGCCTTTAAAAAGCATCAACTTGCCACATTGGGCGACGAGCGCGGCAACCAGGCCTCCATTGAGCGACTGCGGCAGCAATTGGTTGCCATGCGGAGATAAAGTCAGACCTGGAGACGTTATCTACCGCTCCCCTGTACAATCCTCCACTCTGACAATTCCATCCATTGTGGCGCGCTCACGTCGAGCAGCCCCCATCCCAACCGTCCGCGCGGGGTGACGATAGCGTATTGGTTATCTACCCAGGCCACAAAACCCATCGGGCCGCGCGGGGCGTCGTCGGCTTGCAAAACCGTCTTGCCATCCACCACAAATGTCACGCCGCCAGCTTGCCAGGACATTTGATAATCGTGCCACTCTTCCATGGCCAAGTCGAGCAAGGCTTCGTGGATGCACAAGGCTTGCTGCACGCGTGGCCACAATCGCCGGCGGAGCGCCGGGACGTGATTGAGTCCAAGCACCAGCGGGGCCAGCGGCGCCCAGGCCAGGGCCGCCGGACGGGTGGCGTCAATACACGCGGCCTTCCAGCCGCGCCCTGGCACACCTTCAGCCAGCGCCATATCTGAAGGCGCCGAAGCGTGAAAAAACCACGCGGCGCGCGGCAGCGCGGGCAAGCCTCCCAGGGGCGTAAAGGGATTATTCCAAAATCCAAAGCCGGCCGTGCCCAAGATGCGCCCGGACGAAAAGCGGGCGCGCACGGCCATCTCAAGCGGGGGACGCCAGGCAAAGCGGCGGCTGTTGCCGTAATCATCTAGTTGAGCGTCGGCATAGGTTCGGGCCGTCGCTGCCGGCAGCGTCAGGCGTATTCCCTGGTCGGCCTGGGCAACCTGCCCGCCGCCGGCCAGAAATGGCCTGCATCCAAAAGGCAGTTGGTTTGGTAGTGAAATTTGATTCATTATGGGAACCAGGTTGATTATAGCATCCCTTGGAAAATTGGCGTCGCAACGACCTGGGCGCGGGGGCGCGCCGCGCCGCTCAAGGATCGGCCGCTGGCTCTGTTTGTATCTATGGGGAAACTCGAACAAGACCTCACGCCCGATGAGTTAGAACTGGCGACAGATACACGCCAGCGACGGCGGGGTTTGTATGAGTGGATTGTGCAGGGATTGAGGGTGTGATTGCTAACTTTGCGAGAGTAATTGGGGCAAGATCTCGGTGATTGGCGACTTGTAATTGACATCAGTGAGAATCAGTGTAAACTACCTGTGCAGGTGCAGAGCGCATTGGACAGGCGAAGAACAAATGTAAGTGCATAGTCCGTGCCATAGATTTATTTTGCGGCGACGGCGGCAGCAGTTGAGGGTTGTGAGGAAAGACTATGATAAAAAATCTCCGCGCTACTGTTCTATCCGAGTTTGCAAAGCACACTGGCAAGCAAGTATCTTGGCAGTTTATTAAACAAACCTCCAATTTCATCCCCGATATTGATCGTTTCCACAATTTGATCACTGGCATCTATAAACCAGCTTGGTCCGAGTATGCTTTGTCCATTGTCACAAGGTCCAGTAGCCCCTACGAACATAAGGATGAGATCGTTTTCTTGGAAGATGGTCGCTGGTTAATGACCTATTCCCCTCGAATGGGAGGGCTAAATCTTTCTGATAATCGTGCTTTGGTCAAGTGCCTGGATGAGCATGCACCTCTGGGAGTACTCAGGCAACTGACTGACAAAACTGATCGGCAACATGGTTCTACCTATCAGATACTAGGTTTGGGGCTAATTACCAATTATGACGCCAAAAGCGATGTATTCATCATCGAAAGCGTTGACAGGAATACCTTGGAGCAAGTAACCAGCGTTATTGCAGATGAAGAAATGCGTTATGAAGTACAATTGTATGCCCAATTAACTAATGAGTTCCGTCCATTTGTACAAGAGGAAAACGTCACTTACACTATAAGTGCTCCCAAGCGAGACAGTGCTTTTCGACAGATTGTATTGCGAGAATATAACTCTACGTGCGCGGTATGCGAGATGAAGTTTTGCCTGGGTGATTTGGTTGAAGCAACAGCGGCTCACATCGTTCCAAAACGTAAGAACGGTGCCGATGATCCACGTAATGGATTGTCATTGTGTCGAACGCACCATTGGGCATTTGACGCAGGTATTTTCACCTTGAGCAATAACTATGAGGTGCTACTGAGTTCCGTATTAGAGCGGGCAGAGACATGCAACTTTGGTCTTTTGGATTTGGGTGGTAAAATCATACGATTGCCTGATAACAAAGCTTTATGGCCGCATCCTGAAGCAGTAATATGGCACCGAGAGAATATTTTGCTAGCATAGGGATTTCCGGTTTGGGCAATTTTGAGCCTTGCGCGCATATTTTGTTATCTGACATTTCTGCCCCTTTCAAGTTGTCGAGCAATCGCGATTTTGCAAGTTTTGCCACCAAAATGTCAGATTTCAAAGTAGCAGTTTTGGCTCAAAATCACTCTATTCGGAAATGTCTATACGTAAGTTTCACGGTTCTAGAAACGTTTTTCGTTTTTTATGAGCAAAATCGATCGATTTTCCGGCCACATTTTAGCCAATTTTAAGTGTTGGTCCAGATATTCCAACAGTTTGCCAATGCAATTTGAATGGCTGGTGGCTTGATTTGACCCCAAGTGGGACAAGCGCCCAGCTTGGAAAGCGTTTTCGCTAGCGCAGTGGTGAGCAGTCATCGCTATCCTGCCAATTTTAGCTGCCCGGTGGAAATCGATGAAAATCGGCTTGAAAAAACGATTATGCCCGCTGGAACCGGGAAAGCTACGTCTATAGCATGATAAAATACCAGAGTACCAGTAGATCACAGCTAAACATTTTTGTCTTGGTTTTCAAGCCGTTTTGTATCGCGCTGGCCAAGTCATCCGTGAGCTTTAAAACAGCCTCGACTGTGTTCAAGCGCCGTTCAACAGCATCGCTAGCGTCGAGTACCGCTTTGTTTATGCTAACCAGAATTCTTTCTGAAGCTATGAGCCTGCGGAGGTAACCAACCAGGAGCAAGCGCAGGTCAGCAACCTGGAAAAAACAATTTTCTCCATCACCGATGCCCAGGCCATCACCCAGACAAACTACCCAACCACCGTCTCGCTGCTGGGCAAGTTAGGTATTTCGCAATCTCCAAATGGCGCAGACACACTGTGTTATGTGGCGCACCCATAAGGCTCAAATCACATGCACGATCTCCTGACTTTGTACGACACACAACTACGGATCAATATCGAATACCCAGGGGTGCGCAAAGAAGCCTTTCCCAATCTAGTGCGGTTCGTGCGACCTGCTCCCGGCATGAACTTTATCTCGTACAGCCGCCTGGACGAGGCAGACATTGACGAGGTTATCCAGCAGCAGATTGCCTGCTTTTCCCTGCTGCCTCAGCCGTTCTCTTGGCACGTTTGCGACCACGATGCACCGCCCAGCCTCAAGCGCCGGCTGCTGGCACACGGCTTTGAGCCGGATGATGACCCCGATGCAGTGATGGCGCTGGATGTGCGGGCAGCTTTGCCCGCCCTGCTCGAACCCGTCGCCGCCGATGTGCGCCGCCTCGAGCGGCGCGACCAACTCGACGACGTGACCTGTGTTGAGCAGCAAGTGCTGGGGGGAAATTTTGACTGGCTCAAGAGCCGTTTAGGCGACCACCTGGACATCCCAGGCTATCTGGGCGTGTACGCGGCCTGTGTCGAGGGCCAACCTGCCTGTGTTGGCTGGGTGTACTTTTATCCGAACAGCCAGTTTGCCGGGCTGTTTGGCGGAGCGACCAGACCCGAGTATCGCAAGCGAGGATTGTATACAGCCCTGCTGGCCGTTCGGGTGCAGGCAGCGATTGGGCGGGGCTATTCGTATGTCACCACGGGCGCCAGCCCAATGAGCCGCCCGATTCTGGCGCAGAATGGCTTTCAATTGCTGACCTATGCTCGTGATTACGAGTGGAAGGGTAAGAGTGCAAAATAGAGTGGTGCATCAGTTTATGCAACGCTCCAGCCGGGGAAGTTGAAACAAGAGGTTGACGCTGCGCGCTTGCAGCAAGGGATGGATGAAGGGGGACTTGCCCATTTTAGCATCGGCCTCATATAGCCTGCCCCTTGAACTGGCTGACGTATAGATGATGGTAAAATCCGCGCCGCTCGAGCAACTGTTGGTGAGTGCCTTGTTCGACGATTTCACCGTTATTGATCACAATGACCTTGTCCGCGTCGCGGATGGTGCTCAGGCGGTGAGCAATCACAAAACTGGTCCTTCCCTCCATCAGGCGCAGCAGTGCCTTTTGGATGCGCGCCTCGGTACGAGTATCCACGCTGCTGGTAGCCTCGTCCAAAATCAAGATGCCCGGCTCGGCCAGGATGGCGCGGGCAATGGCCAACAATTGCCGCTGGCCCTGGCTGAGGTTGCCGGCCCGTTCCGCCAGCGTGGTCTGATACCCTTGAGGCAATTGCCGGATAAAGTGGTCAGCGTCGGCCATCTTGGCGGCCTGGATACATTCCTCGTCGGTAGCCGTCAAGCGCCCATAACGGATATTTTCCATTACGGAATCGGAAAACAAAAAGGTATCTTGCAGTACCAACCCAAGCTGGCGGCGCAGGTCGGCTTTTTTGACCCGGCGAATGTCCTTGCCGTCAATCGTGATCTGGCCTCCGGCGATTTCGTAAAAGCGAGTGAGCAGGTTGATAATCGTGGTCTTGCCGGCTCCGGTCGGTCCCACCAGTGCCAAGATTTCTCCGGCTTTGGCTTCCAGGGTCATGTCTTTGATGATGGGTGTGCCTGGTTCGTATTCAAAGTTGACGTGTTCAAAGCGCACATCGCCGCGAATCGTTCCCAGCGGCGCGGCCTCTGCGTCGTCTACCTCAGACGGTGTATCAATGATTTCAAAGACACGCTCGGCCCCGGCCAGGGCCGCCTGGATAGAGTTGTACATGTTCGCCAATTGGCGCAGCGGCTGGATAAAGTTTTGCCCATAGCTGATGAATGTGGCGATCACCCCCACGCTGACCAATCCCTGCAACGCCAACCAGCCGCCCAAGCCGGCGATAACAATCACAAACAAGTTGCCCAGCACGGTCGTCAGCGGCATCAGCAGCAGGGCATACGAGTTGGCCGTCACGCCGGCGCGAAAGACCTCCTGGTTGTGCTGGCGGAAGGCCGCCGTCACCGACTCGTTCCGGCGGAAAGCCTTGACCACCTTTTGGCCGCTGATGGCTTCTTCCATCACACCGTTGAGTTCGCCCAGGTGCTTTTGCAGTTCGCGGAACCCCTTGCGGGTATAGCGGGCGACGAACTCGGTAAACCACAGCATGATGGGGACAACCAGCACCGCCGCCATCGCCAGCCAGCGGTCCAGGACGAACATTGCCGCCAAGATACCTGCCATCGAGAGCACGCTGGCAATGAGCGCCGTGACGTTTTGCGACACAGCTTGATTAACAGCATCGATATCATTGGTCAGGCGGCTCATAAGCTCCCCCGCCGGGTTGCGGTCAAAAAAACTGAGGGGCAAAGTTTGCAAGTGCTGGAACAAATCGCGGCGCATGTGTTTGAGCGCAGTCTGGGAAATATCGGACATTATCCACGCGGCAATGGCCTGGAACACATTGTTCAACACATAAACGACCAACATCAACACGGCTATCTGGGACAGGCCGTCCAGCCGCTTGACGGCGATAAATTGATCAATTGCCACTCCCATCAAGTATGGGCCGACCAGCCCCAAGAGAGTGTAAATCACAACGCAGACCAACACCAGCACCAGGCCGGCCTTGAAAGGACCGAGGTAACGCAGCAAGCCGGTCAGGGCGCGGCGCGGGTCGCGGGCTTTTTCAATCTTGCCCACGCCCGCCGGCCGCCGGGGCTGCATCACCGAGCGAACACTGTCACTGCTTCGAAGAGATTGATGGCTCATCCGGCCTCCTCTCCCTGGGCGGGGATGGGCGACTCGCCCTCTTCCAATTGCAGCCCGTTGCCCAATTGCGAATCGTAAATTTCCTGATAGATGGGGCTGGATTGCAATAGCTCTTTGTGGGTTCCCTGGGCCACAATACGGCCCTCGTCAATGACGGCAATCTTGTCGGCTTTTAACACGGTACTGATGCGCTGGGCAACCAGAAAAGTTGTGCACTGGCGCATCAATTCTTCCAGGGCGTCTTGGATCTTGGTTTCAGTCTCGACGTCTACCGAGCTGGTGCTGTCATCGAGAATCAATATCTTGGGTTGAGTGAGCAGCGCGCGAGCGATGGCCAGCCGCTGCTTTTGCCCGCCGGATAAATTTGCGCCGCGCTGCTCGACGTGGGTGTCGTAACCCTGCGGCATCGCCACGATGAAATCGTGCGCCTGGGCAGCCTGGGCTGCCGCGATAATCTCTCCGTCGCAGGCATCAGGATGGCCATAGCGGATATTGTCGCGCACTGTGCCAGAAAACAGGATCGTTTCCTGCGGCACTATCCCCACCTGGGCCAGGAGCGAGTTCTGTTCAATCTGTCGAATGTCCATACCGTCAATCAGCACTTGCCCCGCCGAAGCGTCGTAGAACCTGGGCACCAGGTTGACCAGCGTAGATTTGCCCGCGCCGGTCGCTCCCAAAACGGCGACCGTCTCGCCCGGCTCAGCCACCAGGTTAATATCCTCTAGTACAGGTTCGTCGCTGCCGTTGTAATTAAATGTCACGTTTTCAAAAACAATCCGCGCCAGGGCGCGTTCGGGCAACGCCAGCGCGTCGAGCGCATCCTGGACTTGTGGAACGGTATCCAGCACCTCGTTAATGCGCCCAGCCGAAACGATACCTCCGGCCCACACTTGCGAGAGCATGGTCATCATTGTCAACGGCGTCATAGTTGTGAGCAAATAGTTGGTAAAGGCTACAATTTGCCCCAAGGACAAATTCCCTTCGATGGCTTGCGCTCCGCCTGCCCAGATGACAATGACCATGCCGAGGTTCACCAAAACCGTCAGCGCCGGAAACATTGTGGACATGAACCGCATCACTGTGACGGAATGATTCGCAAACTCGTCATTAGCAGCCTGAAAGCGCTCGCCTTCAAAATCGGCGCGCACGAACGCCTTGACCACGCGCGCCCCGGCAATGTTTTCTTGCAACACTGTGTTGAGCCGATCCAGTTTCTGCTGGACCGATTGAAAGAGCGGCTCCATCTTGAGGATAAAGAAAACAATCACTGCCGAGGTCGCCAACAGCAAGGGCAACAAGGTCAGCGCCAGAGAGCGGCTGGTATTGACCATCAGAATAAGGCTGCCGATCATCAGGAGGGGAGCGCGGGTGCCAATGCGCAGTGAAAACTGCGTGACGCGTTGAACGGCGCTCGTGTCGCTGGTGAGGCGAACCATCAACTGGCCGGTGTTGAGCCGATCCAGGTTGCCAAACGAAAACGCCTGGATTCTAAGAAACAGCGCATCGCGCAGATCGCGCGCCACGCTTTCGCCAACCTGGATTGATAGGATGTTATTGCCGATGGCCAATAGCGTGCTCAAAGCCGAAATGCTCAGCATCACGATCGAGGTTTGAATGACAACGGATTGGTCTCGCCGGGCGATGCCCTGATCAATGATCCGTTGAATCAAGCGCGGAATGGCCAAATCCATAAAGACGAGCGCGACCAACAGAACCAGCGAAGCCAGCGCGCGCCGCCAGTAGGGTTTAATAAAAGGAACAATTTTGATGATATGGTTCATCCATCCTGCCTGAAACGGCCAACAAAAACACCGCAGCCCTAAGCAGGTCCGCGGCGGTTTGGGCGCAATATGATTGCTCGATTGTATCTTCTCAATAATCCGGGGTAGTGGCAGGGCTTGCCCCTGCCCTCATATGGGCGACCGCAAGAGTCGCCCCTACATTTTGAGATGATACGCTCGATTATACTCCCTTGGGTGGTATAAGGCAACCCCCCCTTTATCTGGAATCCGACTGTGTTTCTTTGCCCACTCGGACATAGCGTTCACTCAACTGCACAAGATATTTTTCTTGACGGACAAACGACAAGATTTTTAGCGGATCGAGGGATTGAATGGCGCGCACGCTTGAGTTTTTTCTGGTATTGGTGTATCATAAAGTCTCGATTCTTGATGGAGGCGAGCATCTACATGAAGGTATTGTTAACTCAGGATATTGATAGAGTAGGTAAAGCAGGCCAGGTTAAAAACGTGGCTGATGGGTACGCGCGCAATTATCTGATCCCCAAGGGTCTGGCCGTGGCGGCCAGTGAGGGGGCGCTCAAGCAAGCCGAAACCATCCGCAAGGCCGAAGAAAAGCGCCAGGCTCAATTGTTCGCTCAAGCGCAGGCCATGGCAGGGCAGCTGGCAGAGACGACCCTTACCTTTCGGGCCAAAGCTGGCGAAACCGGCAAATTGTACGGCTCGATCACGCCCGCCGACATTGTGGAAGAAATATTGGCTAAAAAGGGCATCGAAGTAGACAAGCGCAAAATCGAGCTGCGCGACCCGATTCGCATGGTAGGCACGCACAAAGTGCCGGTCAAACTGGCGGCGAATTTGGTAGCCGAAGTCAAGGTCATTGTAGAAGCAGAGGTCGAAGAAATAGCCGAGGCGACAACTGAACAGGCAACACAAGACGCGGCCGCCTAGACCCGCCTGAGCCGGGTCAAGAGCGGCGCGTTGTGATTTCAAGACTCTGGTCTTGCGCCGAGTCAGTGTGAGCCATTGGCTGAGGTTTTGCCGATGGCTCTTTGTGTGTGAAGCAATGAGTAACACCAGCCAACAATTGCGCCGCGCGCGCGAGGCAAAGGGGTTAACTTTTGCCGACGTGGAAAAAGTAACCCGCATCAAGGCGCGTTACCTGCAGGCGATGGAAGAAGGCCATTGGGACGAATTGCCCGGCCCAGTGCAGGCGCGCGGCTTTGTAAAAAACTATGCCAGATTTCTGGATTTGGATGGCGAGGCGCTGGCCGTCTTGAGGGAACTGGAAGCGTCGCCGGCGATGCCGATGACTATCCAATCCCGGGCGCCCGCACCGCTTTCACAAAACGAAACCTTTGCCCAACCTCTGGCGCCTGCTGCACCCCCAAATGGGGGAAGCGGCGCGCCACAGTCGCCGCCCGCCGCGCCCGAATTATTCCCCGCGCCGCCCGCGGCGCAACCCGCGCAATCCGCGCTGGCAGACAGGTTGGGGATGCTGCGGTGGCTATCTTTGGATATGGTAGCCGGCGGCGTGGCGCTGGTATTGTTTGTGGTGGTGGCCTTGCTGGCGGCGCGCGCGTACGTGTTTCCACTCATCAGCAGCCTGACGGCCCCCACCCCCACACCGACCAGCACCCCAGACGCCCATCCGCAAATCGCCGTCGCCCCCACCCCCACCATCACTCCCACCGCTGTTTTTCCAATCAACCCGAACGGCGGCGTTCGAATCGAACTGGCCGCACTGGAACACGCCTGGGTGCGCGTGACGACAGATGGGATGACGTCATTCGAGGGAATGCTCACGCCTGGCCAGTCGCTGGCGTGGGAAGCCAGGGAACAGTTGATTGTGGAAACCGGCAACGGCGCGGCCTTTAATTTTGTAGTGAATGGCAGGACGATGGGTCCCCTGGGCGAGCGCGACAAGATCACCATCCGCGCCTGGAGCCCGCGCGGCGAAGTAGTTGCTCCGCCCACACCTTCACCCGCCCCACCCACGTGGACGCCCGAGCCGGCACCCACGCTCGTGCCCACACCCGCACCGTGAACTAGCCGGCCTCTGCTCTAATATGATCCACCCAAAGCGCTATTTTTTATTATCGCTTGGCTGCGCCAAAAACACGGTAGACTCGGAGAGCATGGCCCAGTTGATGAATCGAGCCGGCTATAGCAGAGTTCAAGACCCGGCGCGCGCGCAGGTGCTTATCGTCAACACGTGCGGTTTTATCGGCCCGGCGCGCCTGGAGTCGTTGGAGCAGTTGCGCGAGCTGGCCGCGCATAAAAAACGCCGCCAGGTATTGATCGCTGCCGGGTGCCTGGCGCAGCTGGTAGGGGCGCCATTGATTGACCAGGTGCCTAGCCTGGATGGCGTCATCGGCACGCGGCGCTGGATGGACGTGGTCGAGTTTGTTGAACAGGTGCGCAGCCACTCCCAGCCGATGTATCATCTGCCGGACGAAGCGCGCACGATTGGATTGGACGAAAAAGGCGCGTTGTGCGCCGCCGTCAGCGGCGCCAGCGCCTATCTGAAAATTGCCGACGGCTGCCGCCGCCCGTGCGCATTTTGCACGATCCCCACAATCAAAGGCACGGCCGTCAGCCGCCCACCCGAGGTGATTACGGCAGAGGCGCGCGCGTTGGTCGAACGAGGCGTGCGCGAGCTGATCTTGATTGCGCAAGACCTGACAGACTATGGGCACGATCTGGGCGCGAGAGATGGCTTGCCGGCATTGATCGAATCTATCTTGGACGCTACTGAAAACGCGGGCGGGCTGCGCTGGCTGCGTTTGATGTACGCCTATCCTGGCGCGCTCAGCGAGCGTCTGATTGAAGTGATGGCAACGCGCCCACGCATCGCGCATTACGTGGATATCCCATTGCAGCATGGCCACCCGGAGGTGTTACGCCGTATGCAACGCCCGGCCAATATCGAATGGGTCCACCGGACGCTTGCAAAGCTGCGCGCCGCCATCCCCGATATCGCCGTGCGCACCACGTTCATCGTCGGCTATCCCGGCGAAACCGAAGCTGAATTTAGGACGCTGCTCGAGTTTGTGCGCGACGTGCAATTTGACCGCGTGGGGGCGTTCAAATATTCGTTCGAGCCTGGCACGCCCAGCGCCGAACTCGACGGGCAAATCCCAGAACAGGTCAAGCAAGAACGCTACGAGCGATTGATGGAGACCCAGCAGCCGATCAGCCTGCGCAAAAATCAAGCCTGGGTGGGGCAAACATTAGATGCCCTAATCGAAGGCCGAGGCGACGGGTTGAGCGTCGGTCGCACGTTTAGAGACGCGCCAGAAATTGACGGGCTGGTCGTGATTGAGCAGGGGGATTTGCCAGTGGGCGAGTTTATCCAGGTTGAAATCACTGGAGCCATGGAATACGATTTGATCGGTGTGATGCGTGACGCGTGATGCGTATTCCATTGTGCGATACGCCGCACAGTATCCATTTGGGGCAAACAAAAAGTCAATGAAGATTTTCCGTCTCATATCTCAAGCCGTCTACATCACCCTCTGGCGCTTTGCGCATCAAGGGTTGGGCACATCGGCCAAGTGGCTGGTCACACAAGTGGCGCAGCGCATCTTTGGCACACCCGTACTAAAGCACAGCCGCGTGACGCCACATCTATACGTGGGAGGCCGGCTTGCGGCGCTCGGCTGGCAGCGCTTGCGCGCCGCCGGCGTAGGCGCGATTGTCAATCTGCGCCAGGAAGCCCCCACGGAAAAGCCAGGCGTTGCGCCTGATGCTTATCTGTGTTTGCCTACTCCAGATGATCACGCGCCCACGCTGGAACATTTGGAGCAGGGCTGCGCCTTTATCGCCGATGCAATCCGGGAGGGGCGCGGAGTGTATGTGCACTGCGCCAGCGGCGTGGGCCGCGCGCCCACTATGGCCGCCGCGTACCTGGTAACGACGGGCATCAAGCCCGACAAAGCCTTGGCCGCCATTCGCCAGGTGCGGCCATTCATCAATCCAACCCGCGCGCAGATCGAACAACTGGCGCGCTTTGCGGAGCGGCAATCGGCAAACGGTGATTGATCACCCATTCCCCCCATCGAGACGAATACGCCGAGATGGACAGGAGAGACAAATCATGCAAATAGGAATTGTTGGTTTACCCAAATCAGGCAAAACGACTGTCTTTAATGCGCTCACCGGCCAGGCCAGGCCAACGACAGCTTTTACGGCCACGCGGCTCGAAATCGCCACCGCCATTGTGGATGTGCCGGACGAGCGCCTGGACAAACTCAGCGCCATGTACAAGCCACGCAAAACAACGTATGCCAGGGTCACTTATGCCGACATTGGCGGACTGGAAAAGGGCGCCGGCGCGGCGGGACTGAGCGGCCCATTCCGCAATCAAATCAGCCAGATGGACGCTTTTATTCACGTGCTGCGCGCGTTTGACGATCCCAACCTGCCGCACCCGGCGGGCAGCCTCGACCCGGCGCGCGACCTGGAGATGCTGGACACCGAGTTTGTATTATCTGACATGATCGCCGTCGAAAAGCGACTGGAGCGATTGGACGAAGAGCTTAAAAAAGGCGCGACCAAAAACAAGGACCAGAATCTAAAAGAGCAGGCATTGATGCAGCGCCTGAAAACAGCCCTGGATGCCGGGCAGCGCATACGCGATATCGAGCTTTCGCACGACGATGACCTGATCACGCGCCCCTTTGGATTTTTGACGCAAAAGCCGGTGCTGATATTGGTCAACTCGGGCGAGCCGGACGAGGCCAGCGCAGCGCACATCGGATACACGCATCGTCACTCGGCAGCGGCCAATATGGCCGGCAAGCTGGAGATGGAACTGGCGCAATTGCCGCCAGAAGAAGCCGCCGAGTTTTCCGAAGCCTATGGCATTACGGAGGCCGCGCGGCACCGCATCATTCGCTTGAGCTATGATCTTTTGGGCTTGCTTTCTTTTTTCACCGTCGGCGAAGACGAGTGCCGGGCCTGGGCATTAAAACGCGGGGACACGGCGCTAGATGCTGCGGGAGCCATCCACACTGACCTGGCGCACGGCTTTATCCGCGCTGAAGTGACGCTGTGGAGTGATTTGCTGGCATGCGGCAGCGAGGCGGCCGCACGTACGCAAGCCAAGCTGCACCTAGAAGGCAAGGAATACAAAGTCCAAGATGGCGATATCGTACACATCCGGTTCACAGACAGCCGCTAGACGCTTGCAAAAACAAGCCCACGTGGTATAATTTGCGCACCGGGCGGTTAGCTCAGTTGGTTAGAGCACACGGTTGACATCCGTGAGGTCGTAGGTTCGAGCCCTATACCGCCCATTAAAACCATACTGTAGAGCACACGGATAGCCCAAAATGAGTAGCCGTGTGCGCTCTGTTTTAAATGTCCCACTCGATTCACCTTACTATAGAGCACACGGTCGTTATCCGTGTGGTCGCAAGTTCGAGCACTATTCTGCCCATTAAAACCGCACTGTAGAGCACACGGATAGCCCAAAATGAGTAGCCGTGTGCACTACAGTTAGGGAATCTCGATTTCCCTTGACTGACTGGAGAGCACACGGTTGGTCTCCTTCACCGGGGGCAAAAAATGCCCTTTCCCATATTCGGCACAAACTGGCTGGCGTTTTTTCGGGACAGGTTCCTATCCGGCTCAAAGACAGGTGCTGGATAGAGTCGACTTTTCAGTGGTTACACAAATGGTAGCACATGCGGCGACGACTGGTACTTGACCCCATTGATAAGACGGATAAAATTACAGAGAGAAATTACCAAGTGTCGAGGTTATTATCCATTGAAGGTTGGTGTGGCGCTGCCCAATCGCGTTGAGCGACCTTGGGGCGGCCTACGGGTCTTGTGACTACGAATTCACTTTGCTCAAATTGACGAGACCAGTGGTGGCGTAATATGGGCCTGGAACAATCGAGGCAGTCATGAGAAGTATTGATGAGATTGATCGATTGGTGGCAGAAGCGGAAGGCGAATTAGCCAGGCTCAATGGCCGCAGGACAGAGTTGTTATCACAAATCGCTGCGCTTCAGCAAGAAAAGTCCACCTCCCTTCAAACGGCAGAAGCCCCATTGCAACCGGCCGCTTTGCCATCCGTTACAAATCAGTCTCCTCAAGAAGCGAAAATCGCCCTCTTCCGCAGCCTATTTCGAGGGCGCGAAGATGTCTACCCCAAGAGATTCGAGAGCCTGAAAACTGGCAAACAGGGATATCAACCTGTTTGTCGCAATGAGTGGGCCAGTGGAATTTGCGAGAAACCCAAGATTCGATGCGATAATTGCGCGCATCGCCAGCTTTTGCCTGTTACGGATGATGTTGTGCGAAACCATCTTCTAGGGATGGATCCCAATTCAGGACGCGACTTTACCATTGGCGTCTATCCCATGCTTCCGGACGAAACGTGCTGGTTCCTAGCAGCCGACTTTGACAAGGCTTCTTGGCAACAAGATGCAAGGGCTTTCCTGGAGACATGCAAACTTTTCGACGTACCTGCAGCATTGGAAAGATCGCGTTCGGGGAATGGAGGCCACACCTGGATATTCTTTTCTGAACCTGTCCCCGCGGCTCTGGCGCGCAAAATGGGAGGCTTCCTTCTGACCCAGACAATGGAGCGTCGGCCCGAGATCGGATTAGATTCCTATGACCGCTTTTTCCCCAGCCAGGACACACTCCCCGCTGGCGGTTTTGGTAACCTGATTGCCCTGCCTCTCCAAAAGAGGCCACGCGAGAATGGTAATAGTCTTTTCCTCGATGAAGGCTTTGTTCCGTATCAGGACCAGTGGGCCTTTCTTTCATCACTTCGTCGCATGAACCGTCGAGAGGTCGAAGTGGTTGTTGGCAAAGCAGAGCGGCAAGGCGAATTCTTGGGAATCCGTCTTCCTGTTACTGATGAACATGACGATCAGCCCTGGACTGCGCCACCTTCAAGACAGCACAAGGAACTACCGATCACCGGCCCACTGCCAGAGCAAATTGACCTGGTGCTTGGCAATCAAATCTATATTCCCAAGGCGGACATCTCACCCTCGCTTCGCAACCGTCTGATCCGCCTGGCGGCTTTTCAAAATCCAGAGTTTTATCAAGCACAAGCCATGCGCCTGTCAACGTTCGGCAAGCCACGCATCATCAGCTGCTGTGAGGATTTTCCTCAACACCTGGGATTGCCGCGTGGTTGTCTCGACGAGTTACTCGAGCTATTCCAATCTCTCAAGATCAAAGTGACACTTACCGATCAGCGGTTCGCTGGTGTCCCACTCGAACTCCAATTTCAGGGAAATCTACGAGTAGAACAACGACAGGCTGCCGATGCCTTGTTGCAGCATGAGACAGGCGTCTTGTCCGCTTCGACCGCGTTTGGCAAAACCGTTGTGGCTGCCTATTTGATTGCTCAGCGCCAAGTCAACACGCTGGTCGTGGTTCATCGCCGCCAGCTACTTGACCAATGGGTTGGAGCATTGGGTCAATTTCTCGGTCTCACGACAAAAGAGATCGGCCAGATTGGAAGCGGCAAACACAAGCCAACCGGGAAGATAGATGTTGCGATGGTTCAAAGCCTGAGCCACAAAGGCGTCGTTGACGATCTCGTTGGCGGGTATGGTCACATAGTCATTGACGAATGTCATCACATCTCCGCCGTCAGTTTTGAGCAAGTGGTCCGGCAAAGCAAGGCCAGATACATAATCGGTTTGTCGGCCACGGTGGCGAGGAAAGATGGGCACCATCCGATCATTTTCATGCAATGTGGCCCCATCCGTTATCGAGTGGATGATCGAAAACAGGCTGAGAAGCGGCCTTTCGATCACAAGGTCATCGTTCGCCCGACTACCTTTCGCCTCCCACCTCACTTGCAGAACGTGGCGGTGCAATCTATTCAGGATGTGTATGCATTGCTTGCCAGAGATGATGAACGCAACCGCCTCATCATTGAGGATGTGATAGCTGCCGTAGAGGCCAAACGAGTTCCAGTCCTACTGACCGAGCGACGGGAGCATCTGGATTTGCTGGCTGGCCTGCTTTCCCAGCGGATCCAGAATGTTATCGTGATGACAGGTGGCATGGGCAAAAAGCAACGCCAGCGGCTAGCGGAGCAAATTGCCAGTATTCCCACGGATCAGCCGCGTGTGATTGTCGCCACTGGGCGTTACCTGGGCGAGGGGTTTGATGATGAGCGGCTCGATACTCTATTTCTGGCTCTGCCAATCTCCTGGCGCGGAACTCTGACTCAGTATGCAGGGCGGTTACACCGGCTGAACGCAGCCAAGAAGGAAGTGATCATCTACGATTACGTGGATTTCGAGGTACCCGTGTTAGCGAAGATGCATGCGAGGCGGCGCACTGGATACAAATCCATCGGCTACGAGATTGTCTTGCCAGAGAAAAAGAGTCAGGCGGTTCAACTCACGCTAAAGAATCTATGAACTTGCTCTTGAATAGCATGGCCGCAGTGCCTCGCTTTGCCTGCCTAATCTGAAGTCACCTTGTAAATGCCGTGTGATCCGCCAAGCCAGCTCGTCTTGCTAAATCAGCCCGCTTTGCCGCAACTGGCGGTTGGTTTCACGGATGACGGTATCAAGTGGCGGCAAGCCGATTGTGTGGTCGCTCAGGCGCGGCTCCCATAATCGCGCTAGAATGTCTTGTTTGCGAGCCAAGACATCGCGCAATTCAGCTTGCAGTCTGCCCTTTCGAGCCATCTTTTCGCCCAACCAAAAGGATACAGCCTCAGCATCGGCCAGGCGGTTGGTGAGCATGTAATGGATGTCATACAGGTCGCGCGGTTCCGTGCGCTCGACCAGGGCGCACAACTTTTCCGTCAAGATTTCTTCGGTTGAGTAAACTTGGAGCGTCTCGGTGCGTTGTTTGCAATCACTATAATCAGCTCGAAGTGGCGCTTGTGTCAGCGGAAACAGCAGCTTCTCACCACGAGTAAAATCGGTCTTGAGGAAGCGGCTGCTCAAATCGCCGCGCAACGGGCCAACATAGTTCAAGTAAAATGTGGGGTTGCCAGCCACGTGCGTCTCCACCCGACGCACGGCTAAAGTGATGTTAACCTCGCGCCTCAGCCAGGGAAACAGCACTTCAAGTTCTTTGTCCAGATCCTCGTTTGAAGTATCGTCGAGCAGTGTAAAGTCCAGGTCTTCGGAGAAGCGATAATCAGGCACATAGATTTTCTTGATGGCCGTGCCGCCCTTGAAAGCAAGCCGCTCTCGAAGCGGCGAGTTGGCAATCGCAATCAACACCCACGTCAACACGTAATCTTTTTCGATAGTCTTGTCGCCCAGGCCAACTCGGTGCGCCAGGCGAGCGATCTCTCCAGGTAGTATCATCAGGTCCCCACAATCGCTTGCAGCATGTCCGGTTCCACATTAAGGCGCAAACGCCAGTGGGCCAGGTAATGGCCACTCACGGGCAATAAAGGATCAAGCCGAACATACGCTATGCCGACCATTGTTTGCAATGACTCAATCAACGTTGGCGTGCCCAGGTTATACAGCTCGAGCAGATATCCCAGGCGTTGTGCTACGGCGCGGGAATTGAGCTTTGTAGCGTACCGGGCAAATTTGGTCCAATCAAAATCATCACGGCGTACCCATAATGCGGTCGCCACTTCGCTGACGCCAGCGCATAAATCGGGACGAGCCAAGCCGTCTAGAATTGTCTTTTCCAAATCACTTACATTGACCTGCTCATAAGGCGTCACCCAGGTTGGCTCGCAACCCCAAATGTCTGAAGATGGCGCGTAGATAAAGCGATAAGGCACTCCCAGAATTTTACGTTTGTTCAATCGCCGGGGCGTGGTAACAATGACATTGGCGATGGGGCGGGTGAGCATGTTGTGAATGTCCATCGCGCTTTCGTGAGAAATGTAATAAGGCGTGGTTTCCATCAACGCCTGCGCAATGACGTAGCGATTGGCCTGTGGAATAGCCTCATTACCTGATGAAAGTGGCACGATGGCATAGCGCCCGGCGGTTAACCGAACCAGCCAGCCCGCGCGCGCGAGCCGCCGGCAAGTCTTGAGAGCCGCATTATAGCTGCCGCCTAGAATCGTTTGGGCATCCGCAACCGAGAAAACAGTCTGATTGTCTTGGGCGAGTGATTTGAGCAATTGCGCGCTGATTGAGCCAAGTGTTTTAGTCGTCATAAGCTGGAAATAGCCTTGCGTGTATAAATAAAGCCATCTGCGGGCATATTTTACACACAAAACACCATCAAGTCAACTCTGTCTCCCACACCATCTACCTCGTTTTTCACTTGGCTACTGGCCAATAACGCGGGTATTCTACATCCTGTTCCGGCGTGTGAATGTCCTCTAGTATAAGAATGTGTTGAATCCAATCGCCAAAGTCGTAAACGTGACGCAGTTCTGCGCCAACTTCCAGACCCAATCCAGCCACTCGCAATTCCCCAGCCGGTGTTTTCTCAAACGGGTTCAACTCGCCATAGGGAATCTCGCGCGCTTTCTTGCCTTTACCACGCTTGATAATGCGAGTAAACTCGCTCAAGTGGTCGAAAGTGTCCAGGTCAAAGGCGTCTCGCATCGCGGCGTCAAGTTCGTCAAGCGTTTGGCCCCCCTGAATTTCGATGCTGCGCGGTTTCTTGCCGCCGTATGTGGTCGCCTGAAAACGGTACACTTGCTGCGCTTGTTTGGCAGTGAAAGGCTGTTCCTCAATGCCGGCTTCACCTTCGTCCACAAATAACCTTCCAATCTGGTCGAGAGGTTTGACAACATAGCCGTCTGTGCCCATCCGTTTATCTTGATCGAGAACAATCAGCCAATGATCACCAGGGTAGTCGTGGGCTGTCGGCATACGAGCGTAGGCGGTAGGAATAGCAACACGAAGACGAATGCTTTCGTCATAGGTTTCTTCCATCAGATCGTAAAGAATGTCAGCCAAGGCGCGATTTTGCTGCGCGATCATGTCAGCGCGCCGTTGGCGAGCCGGTTCGTGCTCCAGGCGAAAGTGCGCGGACTCCCAATCCAGAATGATCACGAGCACGTCGTCACCCTTGCGAATTTTGTTAGCCCGAAACCAATCTTTGAGATCGAAGGCCTCGACCTTCACTTCAGTCAATCCAAATAGTTCCTCTTCTGTTTTGACTGCCAGCTTGACTAGACGTGTCGGCAAGGGTTGATTGAGGCTATCCACAAAAGATGCCTGCGCTGGCGGCTGCGCCAGAAAGTAATCGAACGCAGTCTGGATAATCAGCACGCCATGCTTGGTCTCTTGCGGATCGAGCCGAATGCGAAAGCGCACGCCCGTAAAGGCCAGGCGCATCGGTAATATCGTCTGCGCGTCGAGAAATACAAACAAGCGTCCTTCGTGGTGATTCAACTCGGTGTGAGTCACATGGCGCGGGTTTTTGGCTTGTGATGGATAGATATGATGGACTTGCTCTATGAGGTCATCCAGAAGCGTAGGGCCATCCAGTTTGCTTAGAACTTGCTGGATAATTTGTTTGCGGGTCGGTTTTCCTTTGGTTGGCATGAGGTTCTCCTTATACAAGCCATCAGGCAACCAGCTTTCTGGTCGCCTTTAGAATCTCTTGGGTAGGGTAGCCCATGATGGTTCTGGTGCGCCCTGACTCCCTTTCCGAGACAACAAACAGCCCACCTTCGATCTGATAGTCCGAGTTCCATTCGACAGCAAACTGGGCTTGTGTTTCTGTTATGACAAATGGCTGTCTGTCTCCATCTCTTGCCAGACAGAGCGCCAGGCCGTCTTGTGGATCGAGCATCCAGGCGTCGCCCGTGTCGGTTGAGAAGAACACCAGGGGGCCCAGCGTCACGATATGAGTTTCATAGTTTGCGGCACAACGAATGATGTAATCTGTCTCACCCGTGATACTGATTTGTTCGCGCTGCAACACTTGTGGGGATCGTCTTCGCCTCTTAAGTTTCAAGGTTCACCTCGCGCATAGTATTCGCTCCAAAATGTGACGATATCGTTCAACATTGGGATTGACTCTGGCGTAAAGCCGCTTCCGTAGTGGGGATCGTAGCGTTCCACATAATTGCTGGCTGCCTGATAAGCCCACATCCCCATAGTTTCAGGCGAGGTGAAACAATACAGCGCATTTTCTACAACCAACAGATGACGACTTTTGATTATTCGAACCTCGTACCAGCCCACCCGCTTGACCTCGTTTTGCACACTCCGCACCGTACCCAGGATTGCCAATAATGCTAAATGGTGCTCGGATGAAGGCTGAGTGAGATAAGCCCGCATGGCAGCGATAGATTTCACTGCCAAACTGTGATAGTGTGCCAATTCATCAGCGCTATGATATTGGGAGGATGGCTCAGTTCGCATTTTCTCTTTGGTGCGCTCGGCCAAATAGAGCGTAAAGTGCATCGCCGCTTCGTGCGTCTGGCACAAGCTCTTGACGCTGGTGAGGCGGGTGATTGATAAAAATATTTTGCCTGCTTCAATCTCTTGCACTGTATCGGCCAGCTTGCGCAGTTTTTGTGCAATGCTCTTGGGCGTCAAGGGTGCAGCAGTTGCCGCAGGCACTCTAGTTTTCGACTTCTTTTTCAATATCTATTGCCCTACTCTTCCAACTCGTCGTCGAAATCATCTTCGTCCAGTTCTTCTGCGAACAAGCCTTCAGGCAGCTCCTCAAGGCGCGTCATGAAATGGAAATTGCCCTCACCCGTGACGCGCGCCAGTTGGCGCATGATGGCCTCCGGATTATCGTGCGGGCCAGAGACATACAAGGGTTTGCCATCATAGCCGAATGTCACTGTGCCCGTGCGCGGATGTGTCTCTGGCGGGTCAAGCACCAATTGGGCGCGCTTGAAATCGGCGTGCGGTCGAAAGCCAAACTGTTTGGCATATTCGACCCCGCCATAAACGATCTCGTGCGCCAAAGCGGGCGAGATGTTGGTGGGTGTTCCCGCCGAACTGAATATCTTGGGCAGAAACTCGCGTTGGAACTCGGCGGGTGGAATCTCGCCGTTAAAGTAAGCATCCTTGACGCCCAGGCAGTAACAATCTACCAGGTAGACTCCAAAGATAATGTTCCCGTTCGGTTGGCGGCGAGCCACGCACACGACGGCCAGGCCGCTGTCTTGCCAGTTTTCTTGAACCCAGCAGTTTTCTATGGGGTAATTGCGTGCCTGATTGAGATGGCGTAATACGGGGTGGATCAGGCTAACAGCCCGTTGCTGGCTGCGGGTGGCTTTGCTTTGCGAGCGCCGCTTGAACGCTTTTTGTTGTTTCTTCTTGTCGCCTTTTTTCATCGGTACTGCTCCTGTGATGGTGCCGCAGAAATTCTATACGATAAGTTACCACAAATGGTAAATTGTTGAAATGAAACACAAATATGGCTCAGCCCCCGAAATGCTCCAATACCCACAAGCAGGCCAACTTGGTTGCGCCCAACTCGTTGAAATAGCGATTCCGGGCCTCGCTCGATTTTATAGCCGAAAGGTGGCGCGTGTTCATGCCGATGCTTTCGGCAAAGGCCTTTTGGGTGATCCCTTTTTCGCTCAATTGCTTGAGCAGAGCTTCCAGCGTAACCCCGACCAGGTACGAGTGAACATCGTCGAGGCTCTGTACCTCTTCCAGTTTTTTGGTCTCTATCACCTGGAAGCGGGTCGGGTCTTGCAGAAATGTCCGCGCCAGTGCTTCGCAATGATGGCAGTAGCCACCTTTGCCGATGTAGCAGCTACAGGCCGACACAAGCCCGGCCTCTTTGGCTTCGATGGACACGGTATAGGTGCCATGATTGCCTACGACTTGGGCGCTAATGCGTGCCGCGATGCGGGTGCCGGCAAAGAACTTGCCAATATAGTTTTGTGCTTTGGCGCTTGGTTGGCCTGGCCAGGCGCGCCGGAGGGCGGCTTTGAGTTTGGTCAATTCTGGATCTGGCATAACAGCTACTCCAAATTGGGCAATTGATCAGGCGTAAGCAGCACCTGAATGCTGCGCGCCTGACCTGGCTCCCGCGTAATGAATCCACCCGCCTCAAGTTTGAGGATCATTTGGTGGACAGTCGGCGGCGTGACACGAAAGTAACGCTGGATGTCAATTTCTGCCGGGGGACGCTTGTTGATTTTGGTATAGTGGTAGATAAACGCGAGATATTGTCCCTGCTTGGGGGTATACGATATCAATGTGCCGCGCCCTTCTTGGGCCGCCATGCGCAGCGCATACGCCAACTGTTCGGCTTGTTCACACGTCAAGGAAAAAGTCGTTTCGTCCGCTGCAAAGATGCGATACTCTTTGGGGCCGGTCTCGATGAGGCGGAAGCGAATATCATCATCGTAGCCTTCTTCACGATTTGCCCAATCAAAATACACCTGGATCGAGATATTCTCATCAACTTGGATGGTTATTGTCATTGTCTCAACCCCCTCCGAAACATTCAATACGAGAGTCAATCAGGCTTAGGTGTGGCCTACCCTCTGTAGTTGACGTGACGCGCGATTCTAATCAAATCTTGTTGGAAGGCATCGGGTGTATCGGGGCCACAACTGAAACCAAAGAATGGCCTGTCAGGTTCACAGTGTAAAAAGAAATCACCCTGGATAGCCTGGCAATAGGGACAAGTGTTCACCCAATACTTGGACCCAATCGTCTTGGAAAATTCGTACCGAATGGTTTTGGGACAAGGCTGCTTGTCAGGAGGTTTCTCAGAGTGTAAAGCTTGCCCCGGCCAGGTAAAGACCAGGATGATCTTTTTACATTTCCAGCATCGGCACGGAGCATAACGGTAGTAGGAAACGGGAAGCTCGATGCCTGTTTGTTGGGCAATCTGCGCTACTCTGGTCTGAAATTTCTGAAAAGCAATGTTTTCGGTAGTCACAATCGCCATTCACCGATTAGCCCAATATACCGCAAATTCTTTCACCGGGCCGTAGTTTGGATCGGTCTCCGGCGTGACTTCCAGGTCGCACAGGGGCAAGTCTTGCGCCCCCGACGGACCTCCACAATGACACCATGCACATCGCCTGGATCAAAGTCTATCAACTCTAGCACTCTTACCCGTTTGCCATCGCCTTCAACATAAATAGCTTCAAATGGAAAGGTTAGGTACGCCTCGAGCCAACTCATCCATCTGCGTTTTTTCCACTCTTTGAATTTGGCGTTCCATTCTTCTTTGGTGCCAAAATCCCACTGATACTCTTTATCCATCAAGCAATCTGCTCCTTGAGCGGCGTTATCAAGCCTTGCTGCACATCTTCGGGGATTGGAACCCGCGCCACGATCTGCGGCCATAATTCGATGGGCGGCGCAGCAATTAGGCGTTTGGCAAGTTTGATCGCTTTCAGGTCATCGTGCAAGTAAGGCCTCTGGCCGCAGTGCAGCGCGTCACAACTCTGGCGGATGCCCGGCCCGCACAATTTCCAGGGACAGGTGCGCCCAAGGTAATTGCCCTGCGGGTCGGCCAGGAAAATATCGCCGCCGCGATTCAATTGCTGGGCGTGGCCGGCCAGCTTGCGCCCCAGTGTTGCCAGCGGCTCAATGTCAGCCTTATCTGTCACCGTCACCAGCACATCGGCATCTTTCGGATCAAGCTCAGCGGTTGTCAATGAGCCGATCAGTGCAATCCGAGTGACACCAGATAATTGGCTGGCCGCGCGCACAAAGTTCAATACCCCAATGATGAGATGCGCTCGGATAGGCGGTGGTGGGGGTGGCTCTGGTTCTGTATAGATTGGCTCAATCCCCTGTGACTCTAACCAGTCCAGCACCCGTCGCCGCGTGCATTCACCTTGGAACTTGAACCAGCGTTCCCGTTCACGGTGATCCTGGGCCAGCACATCTTTGAAGCGGCGAAAAGCGCCCTTGCCACTGATGGCATTCCACAGGCGATCTTGCAAAGATTGCTTTTGGACTGTGGCGATAAGTCCTGCATATCTTCATACACCTGGTGCGAATCCGCTTGAGGAATGCGAATATAGCGAGTGCCATAACCTGCCTCGACCTGATCGGCTAACAACAACTCGTTCTTTTCCCAATCGGGCAAATCGTGTTGTTGTATGGCTGCCTGCCAGTCAGTTTGGTCTGCACCTTCGTCATCAAGCTCCTGGTACAAATCCTCCATTGCCTGATGAGTGTCGCTCGTGATCGAAACGACCCGGCCGGTTTCTAGGTCGAGATAATGATTAACTTCCCATGAAGTGTCTTCTTCAAAAGCTGCCTCCAACTCGCGCAGGTCTAGTTCAAGTTTTCGCTTTGGAGTTGATGGGTCCGGCATTGTTCCTCCTTGCAATTCTGCTCCTGACATTATCCCCAGAAGCAGCCCCACCTGTCTTCAAACACCGGTTGCATTCTGACGTTGAGGGTAAACTTGTATCCCTACGCTCAATCCATGCACAATCTGCTCATACAAACCTCGCCGCCGCTGGTGTGTGTCCTTCGCCAATTCTAACTCGTCAGGCGAGAGATTGCGCAGAAAATCGTAGCTGTTCAAACAACTGGCAACCACTGCCTTTGTTTCGGGGCGGCGGTCGCGACGCACCAGCCGCGCCATGTCGCTCCATTCATATCGTCCCGAAGCCAAATTATTAAAGAAACGATCGGGGTCAAAAGCATCACCTACTGACCACAATTTGAGCACGGCCAGCGTTCGCACCACATTGCGGTTGAATGGCCGCTGGTGAAACAGGTACAAGTCATACACGTCGCGGACAGTGAGTCTCTGATAGGTTGCGCGGATTTTCTCTGCCACAATTTCTTCAAAGCGCAGCGTGGGAACCAGAGGCAGCTCGATTTCCAAATGCTTGAAATACCCTTCATCGAGCAATGGCATTGTCTGTGTACTCAAAACAGGCTCTTCGCGCAGGCTTACATCCAGGGCGAATTGCGCCGACGGATTCCACTCGTGCGTATAGCCCACTCGCGCCCCACACGCCCGGCGATCTTCTCTGACATAAAAATCACTGGTCTTGACTGAATAACTGATGCCATAGTAGCTCTTGCCGTCAAACGCCTCGGCAACGCTGAGAATCAAATCATCGGGGTTAGAAATATCTACTGCCGTAAAGTCCAGGTCTTCGGAGAACCGGCCCGTGCGCCCCAAAAACATTTTGCGGATGCACGTGCCGCCTTTGAAAATTAGGCGCGGTAGCAGTCCCGTATCAGCCAAAGCGCGCAGTGTGTAGGTCAACACCACGTCTCTCTCGGCCACCGGCAGGCTTACATCCGAATCCCTTGCAAACCAATCCACAAATTTTTGTTGAAGCATTATACGATCCTGATCTCGCCCATCAGTTGTTGATGTGGTACATTGACTATGACTTGCCAGCGAGCATTATACTCGCCGCCCTTTCCCCATTGGCCCGTTGCCCCCAGGTATGTTTTGGCCTGATCAACTCGGGATAAAAGCTTGGCTTCAATATCAGAAGGCAAAGTTATGCCTTGAATCTCCAGCAAGTAGCCCAATCGTTGTGCTAGTGCGTGTGACTCCATTCGCAAAGCATAATCGGCCAGCTTGCTCATGTCTACTCGTGGAGAGGCTGCCCGAATCACCCTAGCAATCTCAGTAATTCCTCCCGCGTAATGCATTTTGTCTAGTGAATCCACCACAGCTTTTTCCGGCTCGGCCATCATCACCTCAGCTGTATAGACTTGCGCCTTTTGGTAGCCAAAGAACCTGGAAGACTTGATAGCCACAAATTTATACTCCACCCCCCGGATCTCTACAGAGTGCTTGGCCTTGGTCGTAGCCACATAAACCGTGGCCGGTACCTGCGTAGAAAATCCGTAAAAGTGATTGGCTGTAGCATAAGAATAATAGTAGGGCTCGATGAGGACACTGCCCGCCAGCAGGGGATTCATGTCCGGCACGGCCTGACGTCCGCGTCCGGCCGGAATGAGTTGATATTTGCCAGGTGAGAGCCGGTCCAGCCATCGCTTCTTTTCTAGTTGATGGGCCAGCTTGCGAGCGTGAGAGCGAGAGCACCCCAGGATATTCACAATGTCCTGCAAAGTGAACAGACTCTTTTCCTGCCACTCCAATTCAAGGATTAGCTTTGATTCGAGTTCGGATAAAGTACGCACAGCCATTGCGATTTCCTGGTTACTACACAACAAGAACGTTACTGACTTGGTAACGATGTTCAATATAATCAACTAGATTTTAGCACATTATTTCTCCTTGGGCAACCACTCTGCTGATCAATTGATCAGATGCAAACCATAGACTCTGGGTGGCATATTTTGGGCACATATTGACACCACTCTAAAAAAGCAAAATTGGGGCAGTTAACCTTCCTCTGGTGTACACAACATAGATATGGGCAAAAGCTCGCGTGCCAACCATATCTGCGAAACGCCAGAAACTAGGCAAGGTTTTGCACGCCCCCTTGGCTGGTGCGTGTGGCGGTTGTTTCCAAACTATGGGTATCGCAATTGGCAAAAGTTGTGCTACAATAATATTGTCGTGGGAAAAGTTTGCCCATGGGACGAGACTGGCTGTGAGTGCGTGCTCGAGCGCGGCATGTGGGAGCAACTCCGCTGGCTATTTGCGACAGCAACGGTCGAGTTGACGGAGCTGGGTTGACTCTCAAGGAGTGAAAAGTATGAGTGCTATGATCGTTTTAGAAATGCCCCGAGATATTATGGACTCGGCTCGATTGACTGTTTCTGAGCTAAAGGTAGAAATGGCTGTTTACTTGTACGCTCAGGGTAGGCTGTCTGCAGGCAAGGCGCGCGAATTGGCGGGGATGTCGTTGTGGGAATTTCGCCAATTGCTTGCCTCCCGCCGGATTTCGCCTCATTATGATGAGATTGACCTGGAAGAGGACGTTGCTACATTGCGCCGGATGGGACGATTATGATTGTCGTTTGCAACGCAATTGCGCTGACGTTGGCAGATGAAAAAAGTACGTTGAGTCGCCGCGGTGGTATGGAGCCGCTTTTCAATCCAACAACTGTAATCGAAGAATTGGGGTGGGTATCAAGGAGAGAATGCTGTGGCTGAGTTAACGCTGAGCAACGAAACGTCCGTGCGGCTGCGCAAGGTAGCCAATGAAATTGGCGAACCCCCCGAGATATTGGCTGAGCGCGCTGTACGGGACTTTTTGCGTGCTGAGGCGCGCCGTAGAATGCGCCGCGAGGTAAAAACCTTCCGCGCCCAACATGCTGAACTGCTAGCACGATACCCTAACCAATACGTAGCCATCTATCAAGGCCGGGTTGTTGATCAGGACACCGATCAACTGGCGTTGCTAGCGCGTGTGGAAAAGCAGTATCCAGATACCCCGGTGTTGATTACATTGGTGTCATCCGATCCAGAGGAAAATTATACAATGAGCTCGCCTCGTTGGGAGAGCGGGTTATGAGTGTGCTGACTTTTTCATATAGTCAGGACTATAATCCGCCCATGCCGGTTGTGAGCATTGAATTGGGTGCACCTGGCCGTGTTCCGCTTGGACAACTGCTCTATGCACTTGTAGATTCTGGTTCAGATGGCACGCTCATTCCCATAGATTTGCTAGAAAAGGCCGGGGCGCGTTATGTTGGTGAGGCACGCCTTCGGGTTATCACCGGTGCAAGTCAACTTGCAGATGTCTATCTTGCCAACATTCGCGTGGGGCCACATATGGTGCGTGGTGCCCGCGTAGTTGCTGCCCCAGAACAGTCTGAAATCATCCTGGGCCGCAATGTAATCAATCACTTGATCATTACTTTGAATGGCCCGGCTAGCACCATTGAGATTCCGGCCTGACACCTGACATTGTCAGGCTTGGGCAATGTACACAGTCAATACGCGAGGAAATTATTCGGAACAAAAATCTGGGATAAGAGCGTAAAAATGTACGTCTCCCCGGAGTAATTGGAGACCACACGGCTAGGCAAAATTGGAGAGCACACGGCTCCTCAAAATCGCCAGACGTGTGCTCTACAGTAGTGGTTTGGGTCAACACGGTTGACATCCGTGAGGTCGTAGGTTCGAGCCCTATACCGCCCATTAAAAGCCCGTCTTGGAGCGCACGGCTAACCGAAAACGGCAGCCGTGTGCGCTTACTCAGCGGCTTTGGGTCTATCCTCAGACTCAGTAAGAGCGCACGGTCTCTCCGCTCTGAGAATAAAAAAACGCCCCCTGACTGATTACTCGGAACTAGGTGGCGTTTACTCGGAACTAGATTTCAGAGGAGAGAGCGCATGGCTACCAAACTTACTTTATCGCAGGCGATTGAAGGTCTGCTGTTTTACAAGACCGCCACCGGAAAAAGTTCCCACACCATTGCTGATTATCGTGTGTCACTCAGCAAGCTCTTGTTGTATTTTGATGACAACCCTCCCTTTGCATCCATCACCCGCGAACAACTTGTCGCTTTCTTTGCCTGGCTTCAAGACGATTACATCAGCACACCAGGCGGCGCAGCCAAACGAAAGCCGCTGCGCCTGGCGCCCAAAACAATCAAGAACATCCACACGGCTTTATCAGCTCTTTGGACTTGGGGAGTGAACGAAGGGTATGTTCAAAAGAACCTGGTTCAAACGATCACACCGCCGCGCGCTGTAGCGCCTGTCATCGAAACTTTTACTCAAGATGAAGTCAAAGCAATGCTCAAGGCGTGCGACCGGGATGGTGCAAATTGCCATCGCCGCACTGCCGACCGCGACCATGCCATTATCTTAACGCTGCTAGATGCCGGCATCCGCGCCTCTGAATTGTGCGATATGAAAATTGGCAACATCAACCTGGCAACCGGAAGCATCAAGGTCAAAGGGAAAGGGAATAAAGAACGCATCGTGCGTGTCGGGCGACGAACAGCCCAGGTGTTGTGGAAATATCTTGCGCCCCGGCTTGAAAAGGCGCGCCCGACCGATCTAGTGTTTGTGGTAGGCAAATGTGGTGAAATGCGCCCGATGACTCGCCACGTGCTGCGCACGCTGCTGATGCGGATTGGCGAGCGCGCTGGAGTGAGCAATGTGCATCCCCACAAATTTCGCCATACCTTTGCGATCAATTATCTACGCAACGGGGGAGATGTGTTCACTTTGCAAGAACTGCTAGGACATTCAGATTTGAAGATGGTCCGACATTACGCGCGCATCGCGCAGATTGACTGCGCTAATGCTCACCAACAGGCCAGCCCAGTGGACAACTGGCGGCTGTAGGGCTCCGGTTTGCTCGACAACTCCCGTTTGTGATTTACTGCTCAAACGGGTAAGATATGTTCAAGTTTCTCTCTTCCAAGATGCACACCAGGTGCGGCTACCATCACACGACGATCAAGGGTTCGCATCCCGTCGTGCCGTTACTCGTTTTACTGCCCGCCGCGCGGCTCTTTCAATGGATGAATGTGTGGACTGATTTGCCAGCCGAAACCATCATTGCCGCCGGCGTCGCCACTCTCTTGTTTGCGCTGGTCCTGTTTGGCCCGCTGCACGAGCGCATCCATTGGGCCAGCTATTGCCTGATGGGTGTGCCTGCCGCGCACCTGCGCGTTCACTACAGTTATATCCAGGTCTATGGCAAGCTGACCTTTCGCCAGTGGGCGATTGCGACCCTCGCGCCCGTGCTGCTTGCGATTGCGCCGCTTGCCCTCAGTTGGGTCATTGCTTTGCCAGCACTCAAGGCGCTGTGCGAGTTCTACGCCTGGCTGGGCCTGGCCGGGCTATCGGCCGACCTTTCCTGGATCACGGCTGCCGCTCGCATTGGCCCGCGGGGCTGTTATTGGGATCGCGGCCAGAGCCTGCACATTGTCCACTGCGCTGGCCAGTGACCAGCACATAGGCCAGGGACACAGCCATAAAACTGCCCAACAGCCACTCGTTACACCCAGTTGCCCACATCGCCAATAGCCCTGGCAAAACAATCACTGATGCAATGGACAACCTGACCCATAGGCGGCATCGTTTCCAGTGGACAAATGCCCCTCCCGATGCAGCCAGCACCAGGGCGAAAAACAATAACCCCCACACACTCAATGACTTTTCCGGTTCTCTCTACCTGCGATCAGGTCATACAGTGCAGTTTCTACCCACTCGCCCACTACTTGTGCTGCCGCCAGCACAAAGATGAGAAGGGATGTCCACGCCTGGTCGAAACTGACGCCGCCCGCTTCGAGCCAGCGCACCACCGTCGAGCGAAAAGGCTCACCCAACTTGATCACCCGTTGCCGCAACTCACCCAATGCCGCCGCCACTTCATCCTCAGTCATCTCTTATCCCTCATCCTTCTGCCTTCATCCTTACTCCACCAGTCCTCCCCTTGTGCGAATGGCATGCACAATGTCCGACATCGTTTGCCCTGGTGCGACCAGGCTGGATGGGTTGAGCGCAAAATCCTTGACCACCCAGCCAATGTACCCCACCGGGATGGCATACCAGATGGCAATGGTCGCCAGCGTCTGGACGATGCCCTTGCCCTGGTTGATGGTTTGCAGCGCGGCCTGCGTGCTGCCCAGCAGCGCCGCCCACTGCTCTGGGCTGAGGTTGGCTGTGAGTTGCGTGAATCCAAGCAGGCCAATGTTTGCCAGCGTGTACGAGAGCAGCGCCACGCGAAGCGTGCCGCGCCACAAGGTCTGCGGGCGCGAGGCTGGAACAAGCCAGGCGGCAAGGATCGTCACCAGCCACATCACCAGGCCCAATGCCGGCACCGGTTGCGGCACGGCTAGGGCGACAATTACCCAGAGGCCAATCAGCGTCAATGTGATGCGCGTAGAGGCAAAATGTGTCTCGCCTTTGCTGGATGGGCGCGGGGAGAGCGAGAGTTGAACAGCCAGCAGGCGATCAAGCGTCAAGATGCCCGCCGCGCACGGGATGGAGAGCATCAGTGGCCACTGTGCGATCAACGCGTAGAGGATGATCAGCAACCCGTTGATTTCGTACACGGCCAGGTTGCGTAAAAAATGAGTGGCAGCATTTGCGACTTCTTCCACAACAACCACCTTAAACAAAAAGCGGCGCGCCCCGACCTAATCAATCGGTTGCGCACCGCAATGTGCCAATAGGTATTTGGTTTACGCTGGTACTATATCACAACTGACCCCAAAGCGCAAGTGCTGAATCTGATCGTCTTCATTAGATCAATCCTACCCCGCGCAAATGCCGTCGTACCTTACGCAGAATCTCGTTTACGCTGGGTAGATCAGGTATCTGCACCGCCAAACGAGAAGCCCACAACTTGCTAAAGGTCTCGGTCTTGTCTTGGAGCACCTGACCCAACTGCGCGGGCGACTGCCCTTTGTGCTGGCACTTGGCGGCAAAGTGCGCCGGTAAGAAATCCAGGTTCACATCGCCTGCCTCGAACAGACAATACACATCATACAAATCGCGCGGCTCGGTGCGGCCCATCACAGCGCATAACTTCTCGGTCAGAATTTCCTCAAGCGTGTAGGCGGGTAGCGTGACGCCGGCTGGATAGTCGCTGTACGGCGCTTGCAGCGGGCGTTCACTCAATGGATACAGCAGCAATTCGCCCCGCGTGATGTCCACTTTGAGGTTCCGCGACTCGGGGCGTGCTCGCAGCGGCCCTGCATAATTGACGAGCAGTGTCGTGCTTTCAAAGACGTTTTGCTCTGCGCTGCGCAGTGTCAAGGTCAGATTCACTCGCTGGCTCAGCCAGGGGAAAAGGGTCTCAAAGGCACCGACCAGATCAGCATGAGACAGGTCGGCGCAGAGCGTGAAATCCAGATCTTCGGAAAAACGATAGTCCGCGTAATAGCACAGCTTGAGCGCCGTGCCCCCCTTGAAAGCCAACTTGCTTCGCAACTCGCTCTCTGCGATAGCGACCAATAGCCAGCTCAGAACATAATCTTTTTCAATCACGCGGTCGCCCACGCCCAGGCTATGGGCCAACCGGGCAATTTCAGCCGATGAGATCATAGGTCACGTCCAAACAATAGCGGTTAGTTCTTCAGGATCGAGGTTGACACGCACTCGCCAGCGGGCGCGGTAAGACCCTTTGTCAGGCAGTGTTGGATCGAGGCGCGTGTAGCGTTCGTTAACCAGCGATTGCAAAGCCGCAATCGTTTCTGGCTTTCCCAGGTTGTAGGTCTCTAACAAAAAGCCGACCCGTTTGGCGGCCGCCCGGTGATCGAGTCGCCGGGCATACGCTGTCAATCGGTTTTCATCCAGGTCGGTCTTGCGCAGCCACAGCCCCTTGGCCAGTTCCCCGATCCCGCCGCACAACTCGGGCCGGGCCGCACAATCGAGGATAGTCTTTTCCAGGTCGCTGACCTGCACCTGCTCCTGGTCGGTTGCCCACACCGACTCATAGCCCCAGAAGGAGCGCCGATTGGCGTACACAAAGCGATACTCGACATCGGCAATCGCCCGGGCGGCGCGTTGGCGGGGCACGGTCACATACACCATGTTGACCGGCTGGGTGGTCATTTGGTGCAATTCCATCGCGCTATAGTGCGAGATGTAGTGGGGCAGGTCGCCCAATACCTCACGGGCAATGACATACCGGTCGGCCATAGGGATGTTGTCTAGCCCAGCCTCCAATGGTACAACCAGATATTTACCCGGCGTCAGACGCACGAGCCAGCGCTTGCGCGCCATTTTGTTGAGTAGCACTGCGGTGGCCTGATAGCTGGTCTGAGTGATGGCCTGGGCATCGGCGATGGAGAAAATGGTTTTTCCCTCGCGGCTGAGGCGCAGAAGCAGCTCGCCACTTGTTGGCCCCAAGGTCTTGTCAGTCATTCAAGGATTACCTTTCATATTGAACATTATACCTGACGGGATAATTATACAATATAAAAGGTAATCAGGCGAATCGGAAACGGTTTCTTGTTGAGGTAGAACTCGCAAATAAAAGCGGCGCGCCCCGACCTGATCAATCGGTCGCGCACCGCAATGTGCCAGAGTATTCAATTTACAGTGATACTATACTGCAAACGGTTGACAATTGAACTTTTGTCACGCTTATTACGCTTGGGCAAAAGTCCAAAACTTGCCCGTGCGTAGTATATCTACGCCGACCAGGGTAGCGTCTATCGCGCCAACCAACTCAACTTGGCCTGCGCTACTCTGGGTATCCAGAGAATTTTGGCCACGCCTTACTCACCTGAGGGAAAAGGCAAAATCGAAAAATTTTTCAACTTTGTTCAATCCGACTTCTTCCAGGAAGCCGCTTTATCGGCGGTATCACTATTGTTGTGTAAAATGCGTTTTCGCAAGCACGGTTTAGGCAATTCACACAAGTTTCGGCGTACCGCCGCTTTATCTCCCTCCGTCGTCACCCTCGACGACCTCAACCAAAGCTTGCTCGCCTGGCTGGAGGTCATCTACCACCGCAAGGTCCACTCGGAAACCGGCCAGTCGCCACTCGATCGCTTCCGCCAGGATACCTCACCGTCCTTACGCCCGGTCGACCCTCTCACCCTACGCAACGCTTTCCTCTTCCGCGCCTCCCGCCGCGTCTCCAAGACTGGCACCTTCGACTTCCAGGGCAATCGCTATACCGCGCCTGGCTTCCTGGTTGGCCAAACCATCCAGCTGCATTACGATCCCTTTGACTTATCTGTCATCGAAATCTGGTTCAACAATCAACGCCTGGACAATGCCCAGGCCGCTCGTCTGCAGACCACCGTCCAACCCGGCCTTACGCCAGACCCCACGCCGCCACCTCCAAAACCAACCACCGGCACTGATTATCTGGCCATGCTCCGCCAGGAACGCGAACGCCTGCTGCGCGAGCAACTGCCGCCTATCCCGTTCACCCGCCTGCCCTCAGACCAGGCGGATTCTTCTCAGGAGTAATCCCATGTCTCAAGCCCTGTGCGATTTCTTCGGCTGCTCCCGCTTGCCCTTTGACAAATCCCTGCCCGGCCGCGAACTCTTCCCGTCCACCGCTCACCAGGAGATCCAGGCCCGCTTGGCCTTTGCTCTCCAACACTGTTTCCCTTCCCTCATCACCGGCGAGGTCGGTACCGGCAAGTCCACCGCCGTCCGCGCCTTCATCCACTCCCTCGACTCCAATCTTTACCTCACCGCTTACGTCCCCAACCCCAACCTCACCATCCAGGCCCTCTTCGCTGTCCTCCTCACCGCTTTTCGTGTCAGTGCCAACTTCCACCCTCGCGGCCTCGGCGAACGTCTCCGCGCTACCCTCGCCGATCTCGCCCAGCGTGGCTGCCACCCCATCGTCGTCGTCGACGAAGCTCACCTCCTCAGCCACCGCCTCCTCCACGAACTTCGCTTTTGGCTCAACGCCGATATGGATGCGGCTACCCCCTTCACCCTCATCCTGGTTGGCCAGCCCGACCTTCGTCGCCTCTTGCAACTCAAAGGCTTTGAGGCTCTCGACCAGCGTATCCACGTCCGCTATCACATCCAACCCTTCGACCTGGCCGAGTCAGCCGCCTACGTCAAACATCACCTGCGCGCCGTTGGCGCTGACCGCTTCCCCTTCTCAGACGATTTCATCGCCGCCGCTCACCAGTTCAGCCACGGCATCCCGCGTCAACTCAACCGCGTCTGCATCAATGGCTTACTCATTGGCTTGGCCGAACGAAAAGCTGTCCTGGATGGCACTGATGCCAAACGCGCCATCCTCGAATTGGACCAGCCCCAGTGATCCTTTCCCTTGCCAGGGGGCCGACCGGCCCCTTTTTTGTGCCTGGACCCGGCTCGTTTAATCTGACCATTCGCGGCTCAAACAATGTGGCCGCCAACAGCTATGGCAATCAGCTATTTGGCATTGCTAGTCAGCAAGCCCTATGGTCCCAACGCAATCAACTCCTGACTGTCGCCAAAAGAGACAAAAAGCATTTGCCTATCTGCTGCTACCCAATATCTTTTTTCCGAAACATTGGTACTGGCAGGTTCAAATTGAATATAACCTGTTTCTTGACCTGTGTTCACATCCAATCGAACTAGACGAGCGTTGTAATCAAGCGCATACAAAAAATTACCCACAACAACGAAATTGGATGCGAAAAACGGGTCTTGGTTGCGCCACCTTACATGCCCTGTTTGCGGATCAACAGCTAATACATGCTCCCAATTACCAAACAGAAGAACATTACCCAACAAGACAGGTGGCTGGTCAAACGAGCCAATGCCTTGAGTGCCAATGGACCAGAGTACCCTCTGTGTAGCCTTATCCACCGCCCGCAACTCTGTCTGGCTTGTATGCAGGTCGAATGTAGGTAGTTGTGCTAATAGCCAGAACCCCTCGCCGGTGGGTAATAATACACTATCCAGTATGTCGCCTGTGTTCACATCGAGATAATAGGTTTTATCTGGCCGATCACGGACGTATAGCATCTCTCCATCTAATCGGAGATCATAGCTCCTATGCGATGGAAACTCCTGGCTCTCCCACAAGAGATGTCCATTGTTCAAGTCATAAGCCTGGATTTTGAAGTGAGCCATAGCATACACATGTGTAGCATCAACTGCCAGTGCTCCATAACCGCTCCATTCCTCCTTGGATTTCCAAGTCAGACTGCCATCTGCTGCACTGAACACTCGTAACTGATCAACCCGTTCTGCCTGGTTATATTGACTGCATACCACTTGACCAGACATAGCCAGTAAATCCGGCCGATCGTATGGGAATCCTTCAATATAGGTTTGGGCGTTGCGCCAGTGTTCTTGTAGGTTCAGTGTGTTGTCAGTGATCTGGCGCGATTTACTAGGCAAATATTGCCCGCCGGTTGGAAAGCGAGCTGATGACCAAATGATGGTTGCTATAGACGTAAGTTTCACGGTTCTAGAAACGTTTTTCGTTTTTTATGAGCAAAATCGATCGATTTTCCGGCCACATTTTAGCCAATTTTAAGTGTTGGTCCAGATATTCCAACAGTTTGCCAATGCAATTTGAATGGCTGGTGGCTTGATTTGACCCCAAGTGGGACAAGCGCCCAGCTTGGAAAGCGTTTTCGCTAGCGCAGTGGTGAGCAGTCATCGCTATCCTGCCAATTTTAGCTGCCCGGTGGAAATCGATGAAAATCGGCTTGAAAAAACGATTATGCCCGCTGGAACCGGGAAAGCTACGTATAGAGCAAATGCTACAGGCGACTAGAATCACGATAATGAGCCGGAAACCATATTTGGGCCATACGTCAGAAGACATTTTTTTCTCCGTGGTAAGGAACTGAAGTTTAGAGTGCCAAATGAACTCAACCTGAGTTGAGTTCGTTGAACCTTTACAATTTCTACGCGCGTGCGCTCTACACAGCAGCGGCGGCAGCTTGGGATTACTGCTTTTTGGATACCACCGGCTGTCGGGGGCGCGGCTCGGGGTGAAAATCTGCCGCGCGGCCCGGCGCTTTTCCGCTGGGTTTGGGGGCCGAGGCGGGTGTACACAAGTTGAGGGAAAAGATCGGCCACGCCTGCTGGACTTGTCCGGCGGTGAGCGGCTGTTGCGGGTCACGCGGGGTCTTGTCCCACGGGCGAGGCATGGCTTTGACCAACGAGCGCGCCAACAACAGTTGGGTGTAGGCCAGGGCGACGACCCACATCCAGTTTTCACAGGCTGGGAGCGTGGGTGACTTGGCGCACCGCAAGCCCAAGCGTTGTTTGGCGAAGCGGAAAAAGTGCTCAATGCCAAAGCGCGCCAAGTACATCTGGCAGAGCGCCTCCAATGAGAACGCGTTGGGGCCGCTCCAGAACAGCCACAGCGGGCGCAGATATTTGGGTTGGCCGCTCGGCGTGAAGAACTCGACCCGCACGGCGGTGCCCACCAGACGGGGCAGTTCTTTGAAGTGCAACTGACCCCAGGCACTCACACGTACCGTGCCTTTGCCGCGTGGCAGCGGAAACTCGACCTGACGCTCTGGCGCGGGTGGGGTCTTGAGACGAAACTTGGTGCCATGCACTGGCGGACGCCCCTTCTTGGCGCATTTACCTGTCTGGGGATTGAGCACCGGCGCGGGCGGTGCACCGTACAGCACGCGGTTGCAGGGCAGGCGCACCAGGACACACAAGCTCGTCAAGCCCACACATCCGGCCAAAAACGGCGCTTTGGCGTAGCCACTGTCAGCCACTACCGCGCTGAGCACACCTGCCACGACCAGCGTCGCCGCCAGGCGCAGCACTTGCCGCGCTGCCACGGCGGCGGGCGTGTCACGGCTCGCCACCCGCTCCAGGTCGCGTGGGGCGAACCACGCGGGTGCTTGGGACACAATCCGCCCCAGCCAACTATACTGGTGCCCCGCGACCGCCTTCTTCTGGCTCGTCGAGTAAACCTGGCTGCGATCTTCCAAGGTCTCCGCCTGGGGGCGCGGGTCAATCGTCGTGTCCACGCCGTACACCGCGCACCCCGCTACCGTCAACGCCTCGGACGGCTCGGCCTCCGCCAGCACTTGACGGGCCAAGTCGGCATCGATTTCACCTTTCCGCAACGCATCGTAGACCATACCGAAGCGGCGGCGGAAGGCGGGACTCTGGCTCAACTCGACCGGCGAGCGTGGATCAATCGTCAACAACAGCGCGTCGATCAACTCGAACAACGCATCGGCGCGGCGGGGAAAGATGCCCAGCAATTTGCCGCGAATGGTTTGTAGAGATTGTAAAGGTGCAAGTGTTGTTGTCATACTGCCGAATCATCGGCAGATTTCAGATTTTGTCAAGCCCTGCCCAATTTGGGCTCTAAACTTCAGTTGTTCTCCAGTGTTCTAGAAATAGCACCAATCTCTATTTTATTGCAGTAATTTACCATTCGTGGTAATATACCCGTATGGAATTCACACGGCTCCTCGAAATCGTGGCTGATGAGCCGGTGTTTGAAACCGGCTTGCTCCTGGCTGGCGGCGTTGACCCAGGCGATGTGCGCAAGCAGTTGTCACGCTGGACCAGGTCCGGACAGCTTTATCAATTGCGGCGCGGCCTGTATGCGCTCGCGCCACCCTTCCAAAAGGTCAAGCCCCATCCGTTCGTTATCGCCAATCGCATGGCGCGTGGCTCTTACGTCAGTTGCCAGTCGGCATTGGCGTTTCATGGCCTCATTCCAGAGTACACGCCGGTGACCACCAGCATCACGACGACCCGGCCCACTCGCTGGGATACGCCGCTGGGCAGTTTTGATTTTCGCCACATCAAGATAGAATTGTTCTTTGGCTATCGGTTGTTGGAGTTGGGTAACTCGCCGCAGGCCTTCCTTGCTATGCCCGAAAAGGCGCTGCTTGATTTGATTTACTTGCACCCTGGCGGCGACTCGCCTGACTATTTGCGCGAGCTACGCCTGCAAAACCTGGAGCAACTCGACCTGGATGAACTGCACCGTCAGGCCGAGTGCGCTGGCAGCGCCAAGCTGCGCAGGGCAGTCGCTTTTATTGCTAGCATGGCGCGCTCAGAAATGGCGGAGTACACAACCGTATGAAGGATTACCTTGCCAGCGTTGTCCGCGCTGCGCCCACTCCCGCGCAGGGGCGCAATGTGGCGCGCGAATATTTGCAAGCCAGGCTGCTCGGCGCACTTCAGCGCGCTGGCGCAATGATCCCACTCGCGTTCCACGGCGGCACACTGCTGCGGTTTCTGTATTCAATCCCTCGTTACTCGGAAGACCTGGATTTTGCGCTCGAAGGGGGCAAGGCTCGCTATGACTTGAGGGCTTACTTGCAAGCCATTCGATCTGAACTGGCTGCCGAGGGTTATGCAGTAGAATTAAAAGTGAGTGAGCAGAGGGTCGTTCACAGCGCATTCATCCGTTTCGCCGACCTGCTGTACGAATTCAAGCTCTCTCCCCACCGAGACGAGGTGCTCTCGGTGAAACTCGAAGTGGACACGAACCCGCCCGCCGGGGCGCAGTTGTCCACAAGCATTGTCCGCCGCTATGTGGTGCTCCAACTGCAACACCACGACCAGGCCTCGCTCTTGGCTGGCAAGCTTCACGCGATCTTGCAGCGTTCCTATCCAAAGGGCAGAGACATTTACGACCTGCTGTGGTACCTCAGTGACCCTGGCTGGCCGCAGCCTAACCTGGCGCTGCTCAACAACGCGCTGCGACAGACAAACTGGAAGGGCGTCGAGTTGACCACAGACAACTGGCGCGAGGCAGTGCGCAATCGTCTGTGTCAGTTGGACTGGAGCAAGGCTGTTGCCGATGTGCGCCCCTTCCTTGAGCCAGGGGCTGATCCCAACCTCCTGACGCGCGAGAACCTCCTGCGCGTGCTAGAATAGATCGAGGAACCACTCACAGGCGGGCCAGTGCTAAGCTGGCCACCTGTGAGTATGTCTATGTTTGCGGTATCCACTCAATTTGCAGCAGGCAGCGCAATGACGACCTTTTGGTCAAACTCGTCCCAGGCGTGATCGTAAGCAAAGTCGTTCCGGCGAGAGATGTACTCGCACAGCAAGGCCTTGGCTCGCTCTGCCCGCTCGCGCCACTGATCAGAGCCGTTCACGCCGGCAGCCAGCTTGGACACCGCCTTGCGCATCCGCGCCACCTGCCGCCTCAGCTCGTCGCGCTCCCGCAATGCACGTTCTGCCTGCATCACGTACTCGTCGAGTAAATCCGGCTCGCCCCGAACTTTGTACTTGGGCATGGTGGTATTTCCTTTATTTAGGTTGCATCGGCATGATGACGCGCGTGAAATTGCCGTTGCCGATAGGCCGCAGCAGGCCAGGCGTGGTGGATGTGGTCAATTCCAGCGCGACCTGCGGCGTGCCGACAACGGACAGCACCTCTAGCATGTACTTGGCGTTGAAGGTGATCTCGACCGGCTCACCTTCGATGGCGGCATCCACCACGCTGGCGATTGCGGCTACCGCCGTCCTGTGGATCGCCGGTTTCGGCTGACACAGCTGACACAGCCACGCGCCCCATCGCCGCCTCGCCACTGGGAGTCAGGGTCAGCTTGACCATGTGGGCGCTCTCGCGCGCAAACACGTTCGCCATCTTGTATGCCTTGGCCAGCTCGTCTGTATTGACGACGGCGCGCGTGGTGTGCTTCTTGGGGATGATGGGGTTATAGTCTGGAAAGTTGCCGCCTGTCTAGTCCGGCAGGACAGGTCTATCAGTTGGCTGGCCAGGTCCACATTGTCCAGGTGGAACAAGACCTGGTTTTTGCCCGGCGCGATGATGACACTGACCGGGCCTTCTTGCGCGGTGAACTGTTGGCCGCCCAGCTTGATGATGCGCTCCAGCTCTTCCATCGCCCGCGCTGGAATGATCGCCGCCGCGGGCTGAGTCACCTGCGCAGCCAGGCGGTCGGCGCGCACCGAGAGCCGGAAGCCATCGGCGGCGGCAAAGGTCAGCAGGCTTCCCTGGCTGGTGTTGTCATCTTGCAAGCGCGCTAGCAGTTTGTCGGAGAGACAACTCTGGTTGCTCTCGACTTTATAGATCACATGCGTTCTGTCAATAATATAGTATTTCTGCAACTTGTATTATCATTTTATTTGCTGAATTGGCTTGAGAGCAAGCAAATTGAGTCGTGTTTTAGCCTGCGCTTGCGCCTGGTTCAGGCTATAGGCGCAGTGATAGGCAGACGGTCTTCATTAGCTGTCCATCAAGACGTGCAAGCGCTTCAAATTCCAAAGAACAATTGTGATTCACTTTAGTATTTTGGACGACCTGGTCGCGGAACTACCATCGAGCCACGTCGTCCGGGTTGCCTCAGTGGACATTACCGACTCGGTGATTGCGAATGGGATACGGCCGGCATCGGCGTTCACGTGCGCGCCGTTGTAGACGGGAACATTCTTGCTACCTGCCGGCAAAGGTGATGCAAGTTTGGGGTGTGCCTGGCAAGGGCGATCCGTATGTGGATGAATATCGCCAGGCCTGGGACAAGGCGAACCGCCTGGCCGACCAAGTGCGCGACTACCTGGGCAGCAAGGGAGTGCAGGTGAGATCGGGCATCATAGACCTGGGGGATATCAGACCAATGCGCGCGACGTGGCGCTCGTCCAAGCCAGTGGAAGGAGAACCCGATGAGTGAGGGAACATTGCCGAATGGATGGTCACGCGATTGGCAAAATCGGGCGCGAGTGTGTGCCCCATGCCAACAAGCGACGCCGGCTCCGAGGTGACGAGCACCAAGGTGCCAGTGTACTCTTGCCCATTCACAGTGACCACCGCACCTTGCACGCCAATGCCATACGCCCCGCCTGAATGCATTTGAGCGGTGTACGTTACCCAGTTGCCGCCCACACCCAGGCCGCTTGTAGCTGGCGCATAGAACGTCGCCCTGCCTTTACCGTCAATGGTGTAGGTCAATGCGTCACCCAAGGCCAATGCTATGGCAAGAGTTAGAACTGAGCGGGCCTGGATTGTGCCCGAAGCGACGAGTGTATTGTGCTCGTCGTACACTCGCGCTTGCGGAGCAGAGAGATAAGTGAACTGCGCTCCCACCCAGGCGTCGGCGCTCCACTCTGCACGCAATGTGCCGGACAGAATGGTGTAAGAAACCGCGAGCGAGGTCGACAAAGTAGTGACGCCGCTCACCGCCGGGACAATGGTCACCTGGGACGAGTTGGCTGGCATGGTCGCAAACGGCGCGGTAGAAAAGAGCAAGCCGGGCACGGGCGGATCGAGGGGGTCTGTGATGCATTACGCAACGTGGCGCGAATCATTTCCAACCCACAGTCACGGCCCTGATTGAAACCCCATGGAAAATCGTCCCAGCCCGGACATTGCCCCATTTGCGCGGCGGTGACGGCAATTTCATTCGGGTCTCGAAAGGCAGGGATCTCGTCGCCATCTCTACTATCGGTACCTTCTATTGCATCAGGGGCAAGATCATCGTCACTATTGGGATCCAAATAGTCCGGGATAGCATCTTGGTCGCTGTTGCATGGGTTCTTGCCATCCCCAACGTTTGGAGTGCAAATGCGCTCGACGTAATCGAGGATGGTGTCATTGTCACTGTCGAGCAGCCTGGCCTCAATGGTGTAGTTGTAAAAAGTAGGCTCTTAACTGATTTCAAGGAGGTGAAAAAAGAAGCCCTGGTTGGTACGCTAAGGGCATGATCAATATCCAACATGTGATTGATGACGCCAAGTGTTTTGAAGTGATACGCCAGTTGCGCTGGCCCAACGGCGTGCGGTGTCCGGGCTGTGGCGCCGACCACGTGGACAAGGGCGGGTTTCATACTCATCAGGCTCATCGCCAGCGTTATGAGTGCCAGGCATGCGGGTGCCAGTTCGACGACTTGAGTGGGACGGTGTTTGAAGGGCATCATCAACCCTGGCGGGTGTGGGTGCAGTGTCTGTACTTCATGGGGCTGAACTTGTCCAACGAACAGATTGCCGCCGAATTGGACGTGGGCGTGGGAGATGTCCAGACCATGGCGACGCAGTTGCGCGAAGGGATTGTAGTCAAGAAAAAGCCAGTGCAACTGAGGGGAGAAATCGAAGCCGACGAAATGTAGCTGATGGCTGGACACAAGGGTCAGCCTGAGATTGTGGCAAAAGAAGGTCGCCCAGGCCGGCGGCGACGATTAAGCCCGTGATCACCAGCGTCATTGCGCCCGGCAGTCTGGTCTACACCGACGAATACAACATCTATGACCGCTTGCCCGAATGGGGCTATGAGCACCAGAGTGTCAATCACGCCGCCGGCGAGTACGCCCGCGATGAGAATGGCGATGGTTTTCATCAAGTCCATGTCAACACCATGGAAGGCTTCTGGTCGCTCCTGCGTTCTTGGCTACGACCGCATCGTGGTATCTCGCAAGAGAAATTACCGTGGTACTTGGGTTTCTTTGAGTTCGCGCACAACGTTCGACGCCGCGGCAAAGCTTTGCTGCACGCTCTCCTTGCCGCGCTTGTAGCTCCTTGAAACCAATTAAGAGCCTATTCTTTTACACTGACTTAGCGAGCGCGGCCGGCGAGGTATACCAGGAAGTATATCCACGGATCGCGCCGCAATTGGCGCAGGGCAACTAGTTCGAGTATTGCTTGATTGTTTCTTTCGGGACGATCTGCCACTCGCAATCCTCTCTGTGAGCGGCTTGCACCAAGAGCACGGCGCGGCCGCCGCGCAAGACCGGGCGCGGCCACGACTCGGTATCAATCCGGGCGGCGGCCGGCACGCGCATTCCTTCCACCGTGCGAATCTCGTCAATGCGGGTGCTTTGATAGAGCTGTTCGGCGGTATAGATTCCACGCAACTCGCGCACGCCGGCCAGCCAGATAAAGCGCCCGTCGTTCTGGCCGGCGCGCAGCCCCACCGCCGCCAGCGCGCCGATCACGCCGCCCCCGGTGCCCGTCAGGCCTTCCAACGCCACGTCGTGCCGCCGCGCCAGTTCCAAAGCATCAATCTGGGCCAGCACCCGGCTTTTGGCCGATTGGCCGAACTGTTGAATCGCCGCGCCCGCCGCGCGCTGCGGAGAGACACACAACCCAACGTCAGAACCCGGCGCGCTTTCCCGGACCAGGTACTCGCGGCACGTTTCGAGCAGCTCGCCTGAGCTATCTTGCGGCGCGCGCACGGCGAGGCAGGCCGAGCTATTGTGCGAGGTGTAAGGGATGCGCGGGTCCACCAAAAGCTGGTGCCGCGTGACGCCTTCCACGCCCAGCCCCGCGGCTCGAAGCAATTGGCCCAACTCGCGCGCCCTGAACCCCGTGCCGCGCGTTTCCAGATTATCCGTATCGTCCACGCCGATCAGAAACAAGTCCATATAGTGACCTCTCGAAATAGAAACCCTTGCGAAGGTTGCGGACCTTCGCAAGGGCAAGTTATTGCGGCGGCCAAGGCGCTACTTTACCTCGATCTTGATGACATCCTTGACCCACGTGTTGCTTTCAAACCCGGGCATCATGGTTTTGAGATTGCCCTCCTGGTTGAACGCAATCAGGCAGTCGGCGCATTTGCGCACGTCGGCCAGGCTCACCTCGGCCGTAAAGCCATCGGAGGCGCTAAAGACCAGCGTCTTGGCCTCCGCTTTGGGACTGGCCTGATCCAGCAGCGCGTTGAGCCGCACGCCTTCGCCGGTCTGCGCGCCCTTCTTGGGATGCTCGACGTTGACGGTTACCACTTCCATGCCCTTGAGCGCGTCCATCGTCAGCGCCAGTTCTTTTTCGACCAGCCCGGTGATGGTCAGCGCGGCGGCCGGCGGCAAGGATTTCTTGTATTCGTCTGAACTGGGGTAGAACAGCGGTTGGCCAAACTTGTCCGCGCCATAGCCGCCAATGACCTTTTGCTCGTCCACCGAAATAATCCAATTGACAAATTTCATCGCCAAGTCGTAATTGACGCCGGGGTGTTTTTCGGGATTGACGGCCAGCACGCCGTAGGGATTGAGCAGCGCCTTGTCCTTGTTTTCAGCCAGATTATTCCCGCCGACCAAAATAGCCAGGTTAGGCAGCTTGTCCATCATCGAAAGATAGGTGCCGCGGTCGGCCAGCGTATAGGCGTTTTGCTCGTTGGCAAACAGCAGCGTGTCGCCCATGCCCTGCCCCAACGAGTTGTACCACTTCATCTCTTGGGTCGGCGTGATCTTGGCCGAGGCCCAGACGCTCAACTCTTTGGTGTGCGTGCCGGATTTGTCGCCGCGGCTGGCAAAGGGAGCTTGCGCATCCATGATGGCCTTGAAGGCGTCTTTGCCCATCGCTACGCCCGCAATCTTGGCCGGGTCGGCCTTGGGGCCAACGATGATGAAATCGTTGTACATCACGTCAAAGCGTTCTTTGGCGAATCCATCGGCCACAAACTTGTCTTCGGATTTGCGGCTGTGGACCAGCAGCACGTCGGCGTCGCCCTTGCTGCCGATTTCGATGGCCTGCCCGGTGCCGACGGCGACCACGTCCACCTTGCAAGTGTTGGCCTTTTCAAAGGCGGGCAAGATAAAATCCAGCAGCCCCGAATCGGCGGTGCTGGTGGTGGTGGCCAGGCGCAGCGTTTGCGCGCTGGCTTGGGGCGCCTGGGTGGGTTCTGGCGGCTTGGCCGTAGGGGGCGGCAGGGTGGGTTCTGGCGCTTTGGTCGCCGGAGCCTGGGGCGGCGCCGGCGCTTTGGTCGGCTCTGGCGTGGGTGTGACGGCTGTGCAGGCCGAAAGCAAGATGGCAAACAATAAACAACAGGTCACGAGCAAGTTCAAGCGTTTCATGTCTTTTCCTCCGTAGACGTTGGTTTTTTGCAGCATAGCGGCGAGTAAAACAAAGCGCACGTGCCGTGCGTTATGTATGTAAATTATAGCGCAGTTTTTTCAAAATACAACCTGAGAGGGGGTTGACATTTGAGGCCAAATCGAGTAAACTAGTTTTGGGTATATGCCCAAAACTATTCAAAGAAAGGAAATGTGCCATGTCCAAGATATTTGTGCGTGAGCGCACTCGTGTGGAAAAGGGAGCGGGGCAGCCCCGCTTTGCCGTGGTCGGCGTGCAGGGAACGGATCTCCAGTTTTTCCAGGTTCACGTGCGCCGGGGCGAACTGGATGCTATCGCCCAGGCGGTGGGCGCTGAAATCGTCCACCTGCCGCGCGGCGGCGGCGAACACGCCGGGGAGGAGGGCGGCGGGCAGCGGCGGCGAGGCCGCAGAAAGCGCGTCGTCGAAAGCTGAGGCGGCGATGCCGCGTCCGCGTAAACATCGGCGGCTGTGGCGCTCGCCGCGCTCGGCCGTGTTCAAGCCGGTCGGCGTTCCGCTGGACAGGCTGGACTGTGTGGTATTGCTCCACGAAGAACTGGAAGCGCTGCGCCTGTCTGACCTGGAAGGTTGTTATCAGGAAGAAGCCGCCGAGCAGATGGGAGTATCCCGGTCTACATTTCAACGCATGCTGACCGAGGCCCGGCGCAAGGTGGCCGAGGCGTTGGTCAACGGCGCGGCGCTTAGAGTTGAGGGGGGCACGTTCCAGGTGCAAGCCCGCCGCTTTCGCTGCGCCGACTGCGGCCACCGATGGAACATGGAACACGGCGGCGGCCAGGGAGAGCCGCACACCTGTCCGTCTTGCGGCAGCCCTACCATCCGGGAACGGCGCGCCCGGCGGCGCTAGAGCCACGACTCGGGTTTTTCGTCGGGTTGGCATTCCCCCACGCTAAAGCATAGGCTCTGGCCAGTGAGCCTGGCCCTCTCAGTTCACGTCCGCGTCCTCCGACTTGCATTCCCACCTGGTATGCGCTAAACTATGTTCATGGCGCACTGTAAAGCCTCCTTTGTCGAACCTGGTTCACTTGCTCTATTCCGGCAAAAAGTCGCGCCGGCATAGCCGGCGGTTTACCCATTTGACGAAAGGAGTTGGATGATGCCTCCTGAAACAACCCAATCCACCGCCCCCCACAGCTCAAACCGCCGCCGTCCCTTGAACTTGCTGCTGGGGCTGGCTCTGCTGGCGCCGGCCGCCCTGTGCTGCCTGGCCGGCCTGGCGCTGCCCACCTTGCAAACGGCGCTGTTGAGCTTGCAAAAGGCCAACCTGGTGCGCGCTTCCGAGTTCGTGGGTGCGGCGAATTATGCCAGGCTGTTTCAGGATCCGGTGTTTGCCAGAGCGGCAAATTTTACGTTGTGGTTAATGGTTGAGCGAGTGCTGATCGTCGCGTTTGTGCCGCCGATATTGGCCTTGTTGGTTAACGAGTTTGGACGAGCGGTGCGCGTTCCGGCGCGGCTGCTTTTTAGCCTGCCGCTTGTTCTCTTTGCGCCGGTGGCCGCCGCGCTGAGCTGGCGAATCGCCTCAAATCCTCGTGGGGGGATAGCCTGGCTGGCCTGGGGCATGTTCAGCAAGCCCGACCAGGCGCCAATGGCCCTGCTGGCTGTTGATGCGCTTTCGACGTTTGGGTTGGCGTGCGGAATCGGGTTGGTCGTTTACCTGCTTTCCTTGCGCGGCGCTGGCGAGTCTGCCCCTGCCTGGAAAAAGGTCTGGGCGCCGCTGTTCGCCGCCTGGGCGGTGACGGTGTTGGCCGCGATGGCGCTTTCGCTGCAGTCCTTTACGTTGAGCTTTGTGCTTACAGGCGGCGGCCCCGTAAACGCCACGACAACGCTGGCGTTGCTCCAGTACAAGTACGCCTTTCAGGTCCTTCAATTTGGCTTTGGCGCGGCCGTTGCCACCCTGCAGTTGGCCGCGCTGATGCTGCTCGGGTTGGCAGCGGGCGTGATTCTGATCGGCGCGGGAATGCGTCTCGAAACCGTTCCGCCTGGCAAGCCGGTGGGGTTGTTCGGCGGCTCTCGTAGAGCGCCGGCGGCAGTGTTGCTGGCGCCGGTCGTGTTGGGGAGCCTGGGCTGCGTGGCGCTTTCTGCGCTTCCTCCCGCGTGGGTCGGACTGACGGCGCTCACAGGTGAGGCAAGATTGCCCGGCGCAGGCGCACTGCCGGTCGCGCAGATTATGCTCAACACCGCCATGCCGGTTGGGATCGCGGTCCTGCTCGTCCAACTGCCGCTTGCTTACCTGGCGGCCCTGGGCATCGGCGCGCTGCGGCCATTGGGGCGGCGCAGCGAGTGGATGCTCGTCTTATTTAGCCCCTGGTTGTTCGTGACGGCCGGCCCGCTGAGCATCGTGGCTTTCCAACGCCTGTCCGGCGCTCATCTATTGGGCACATCGTTTGCACTGATTTCCCCGCTTGGGCTGTGCGTCCCGATGTTGTTCGTCCTGACACTTTTTTTCAAGGGGCAAGAACCCAAATGGCGCGCGGCCTGTGCGGCCGGGCAATCGGCTGGCGCGGCCTTTTTCCGCACGTTGATCTTGCCTTCGCTGCCGCTGGCCCTCTTGCTGGCCTGTGTGGCTTGTGCCGTTGGCCAACAAGAGTTGCTTTGGCCAATGATCGCCGCCACGAAACCGCAGTCGCACACCGCGCCCGTCGCGCTGGCCACGCTTGGCAGGCAGTTCGCGTCTACTCCCTCCTCCCTGGCGGCGGCGCTTTTTACTCTTGGATTGCCCACCTTTATCTGGACCTTGCTGGCCGCCATTTTATTCCAGGTGTTTTATATAGACCGGCTGGCATTGGGCGGGGGAGCGTCCGAGTAAATGCGCGTGCCGACGCGCTCGCCCGCCACAGCGCGCGTCACGTTGCCGCGTTCCAGCCCGTTGACGATAAACACCTCGCGCAAGCTGTGCGCATCTTTGAGCGCGTCCAGCATGCTCCGCTCGACGGCCAAGTCGTTCAGGTCGAGCGCGAGCAATTCATTGACCTCGATTTCGGGGATGAATTGGGCGGCGGGGTCTTTTTTGGGGTCGGCGGTGTAAAGCCCCTGTTCGTCTTTGATGAGGATACAGCGTTCTGCGCCCAACACCTCGGCCAACAAAAACGCGCCCACGTCGGTGCGGTGCGGCGGGATGCGGCCCAGGGCGGGCGGCTGCTCGAAAAGGCCATACGGCGGCATGGCGTGCGTCACGGGGAGCGCGCCCAGCACCAGGTAGCTGGCCAGCTTGGGCAAATCGTCGTGGCCAATCTTGATGCCGCCGTGCTGCGTGAGCAGGATGGCGATCATCAGCGCGTTTTGTTCGCTGATGCTGGAGCCGAGCTTGGCCAGCACGCCGGTGGGCATGCCTAAATCGGTGGCGATGGCATAAGCGTGGCGGGCGCGCGTGCCGCCGCCGGTGGCGATGAGGAGTTTGCGCGACTGGCGCGCCTCGACCAGCTCATCCAGAATGGGGAGCAGGACTTTGCGCCCCCGGTCAATAATGCTCTGCCCGCCAAGCTTGACTACTGTCAAATCGGGCATCAGCCGGTACAGCGGCGCCTGGCTCGTGCCGGCCAACAGTTCCTTGTCCATCAATGATTCGCCCATTAAGGGCGAGGTGATGTGCAGACGTCCACTCGAGTCACGTTGTAGGGTCATTCAACTCCTTTGCGTTGCTTTGCCCCTACCAGGGGGGCGTGCTCTCGATGGTGAAGAGAATCCCCTCCACCTAATCTATTATAGCATCAGGTGTATCTAAACGTCAACGCTTTTCGGCCAGGTACGCAAAAAAGCCGGCCTTGCGCAACGCGGCCAGCGTCAGCCCGCCCAACAAGCCCCCAAGCGCGCCAAAGATGAGATAGCTGATCAGGGTGCGCGCCAGGCCCAGCGCCACAAACCCCACCGGCGCGCCGCTCACAATGCTAATGGCCCACTTGACCAGGAATTTGGCAAAATGCCCAAATGTGCCTGCCAATGCAGCCACAACCAAATTCTCTGGATTGCGCAATAGCCACAGGGCCAGGTCGGTCCCCACGCCGGTCATTGTGTACGAAAGCAAGGTGTCGAGCGCGCCAAAATCGCCCAGCCCCAAAAACGCCGCCAGCAGCCCGGAGGTCAGCCCGACAAGACTCGTTGCACCGGGCTTGGGCACAATGCCGCCCGCCACGACGATAATCGCCATCCAAAAGATGCCTGAATGGCCGGGCAGTTGCAGCGGCAGGCGGAGCGCAATCTTGGCGACCACGACGAGCGCGGCCAGGATCGAGAGCAGGATTAATTGGAACGTGGAAAAGTAGCGTTCCTTCATTGGGTTGCGACCTCGATCTTGTCCGTGTCTTGCACCCACTCGTCGCGGCTGTCCAGTTTTTCCAAGACCGACGCCAGCTTGAGCGTGCCGCGATTGGACAGGTCAAACATTACGTGGTTTTCTACATTGTCCGCCTCGGCCCACGTCACCTGGGCCGATTTGTTCCGGCTGCTGCTGCTCACGGTGATCAGCGTATCTGGCCCGAGTTGGTCGGCCTTGACGTAAAGCAATATCACGTCTCGGAGCAGCCAGCCTTCTTGAGTTTTGCCTTCGGCCGGATCAACCCAACTGGCCTTGTCCAGCTTTTCCAGGTCAGCCGGCGTAAAGCCGCCGGCCAATTTGCCATTCACGTAAACCGGGATGCTGCCCGGCGCCAGCGTGGGTGCGCCGGCTGCAAGCGGCGCACTGCCGCCCTGGCGGCGAATGGCCTCAATGCCCAGCACCACCACGGCCAGCACTACCAGGATGCCCACTGCCATCAAGATACGAGTTTTCTGCGCCATACTGACCTCCTATTCAAAATCTTGCCGACAACCATAATACCGCCAGGGCCGCCATGATGCCCGCCAGCAGCAGCCAATCCAATCGCTTCATCGCCAGGCGGCGATACGGGCGGCGATGCGGCGAATCAAAGCCGCGCGCATAAGCGGCCTCGGTGACGGCCCACGCGCGCCGGGTGGCCATCACAATCGCGGGCGCGGTCAATGCCACCAGGTCGCGCACCTGCTCCAACACAGCGCGCCAGGCTAATTGCTTGCGCGTCGGCCACAGGCCGCGAGCGCGCTGCGCGTCGCGAATCGTTCTCCATTCTTCGTCGAGCAGCCCCAGGCTCTGGAATGCCAGGCTGACGCTAAAAGCATAACGATAGGGCACGCGCAGCCATTCCAATGCCAGGCGCAACTCTTCGGGCGTGGTGGCGGCGAAAAAGAGCGTGAACGAGCCGGTGAGCAACACGAGCCGCAGCGTGATGATGAGCGCCAGGTCGAGCGAGACCAGCCACCAATCCAACGCAAATAGCAGCACTAGAATCAACCGGAGCCGCCAGACCTGGCGCAGGGCTATCTTGAACAAGCGCGCCCATACGAGCAAGCCTGCATAGATAACAATGGCCGCCGCCACCTGGGCCAGCGGCAACATGACGGCCAACGAAAGCCCCAGGCTCAGCGCCAGCTTGGTGCGCGGATCGGCGCTCGCCAATGGCGAAGACGCGATAATTTGCGGGACGAGTTGCCGTACTTTCATTCTGTTATATTAACCGCATGCCAAAATTTCCAGTTTCACCGCAGAGACGCCGAGTTCACAGTGGTTTTCATAACACAGCTCCAGCCGCAGCCAATTTTTTCTCACTGCAAAGGCGCCAAGAGCACAAAAGGCTCTAGATTTCTCGGCGCCCTCTGCGCCTCTGTGATGAATATTCAGGCTGACATTATATTCGGGAGAGGTAGCCAGGGCGGCACGACCAGGCCAACCTCTGCCCACGCAGCAGGGTCGCGCATCACCTGGGCCGGCGGGCCATCGGCCACAAGGCCGTGTGGCCCCAACAGCAGCAGCCGGTCAGCCTGGGCCGCCAGCGCCAAATCGTGCGTCGTCAGCGCAACCAACTGCCCGGCCCCGGCCAGCCCGCGCGCCAATCGAATCAGTGTATCCTTGTGGACAGTGTCTTGGCCTAACGATGGCTCGTCAAGCAGAACGCCATGCCGGGGGCGGCGCATCAAGACGGTTGCCAGCGCCACTCGTTTCTTTTCGCCTTCGCTGAGCAAGAGCGGCGGGACTGCCTCGTAGGGCGCCAATCTCAGAACGTCTAACAACCATTCGTATAGCGCCATATCGGGATGTGGCAAGCGGTAAAGGATTTCTTCTCGGACGGATGGATTGAACAATTGCAGTTCGGCGTTTTGAAATACCAGTCCCAGGTTGGGTGATTCTTCTCTACCGTACATGTTCTAACTGTGGGCATTGGGAATAAGGTGGAACACAAA
>CAZYXV010000024.1:0-60643 GCA_964651475.1 uncultured Anaerolineae bacterium
TCACATTGGGTAAAAGTAAAACCTGTTTGGTTCTGGCTCGGCCAGGCTAGGGATTCCGCAGCAAGTCCGAACTGCTTTCACAATCGCCTCAACCCATAACCATTTGTCGCCATCCCGAATGGCGGAGGGGCGAAAGACTTTGACTCGCCGGCTTTCGATCCGATGGCGCGCTTTAGTCACTGGCTCTTGATACACCGCCACAGGGGCAAGCGTTTCGGCGGTGGTCTGGCAATCCTGGTAAAAGGATGACCTTAACAAATGAAAACCGGCCATTGACAATTTGCCAAGTTACTCAGCATGGCTTGTTGGTGGCGTGGGGGCGGTTTGCGCGTTATCTGAAGTTGAGTGAGCGCTTGCGGGCCGTTGTGCCGCCACGCCAGCATCAGAATGCTCTGTCCGGGGGCGACCTGATCCTCGAATGCCGTGTTGGGTTATATGGCCAATCAGTTGTGCAAAGGGCATCAGGCCGTCTTGGTCACGCTGAAGGGGCTGCGGCATCGGGTGCACATCGCCACCTTTCATCATCCCGGTGACGCCGTCTCCGGCGCATGCCTGCGCGAGATGGTGGAAGCGGACGCCCTCGTCGCTGAACGGGATACCCTCCTCAATTGGTTGGCACAACTCGAAGTGGATAACGCCACCTGTCCCAACCCGGTCCACATCCGTTGGCTTCTGGATGGAGGCTTCGGAGATGCACCGCACATGACCTACTTGATCGAGATGGGCTACGATGTCTACACGATGGCCCACAATGGCAAAACAACCCAGGCCTTGCTCAAAGCCATCCCCACCGACGCTCACTGGACCCAGGCATGAACTAGGGGAATGTCCCTATCCAGTCCGCTTGACGCTATTGCATTGGTTGGTTGGGGAGAGCCTCAAGTACAGTACCTTGATCTCCTTCAGCGAGACGGAGACCTTGCCAACCACCGACTTGTTCTCCACCTACCGCGAGCGCCAAGATGTAGAGGCTGGCATCAAGCAAGGCAAAGGCCCCTTCAGTTTCACCAAATTGCACATGCGGTCCCCAGCGGGCCTCCGCCTCTTGGTCCAGTTCGCCCTGGTCTTCTGGCCCAACTTTGTGCAGTGGGCGGCCGAGTGGCTATCTGACCAAGTCCAGCCCAAGACAGGAAATCTCGTTCGCTTGGCTCTCTGAGTGCGCAATCATTACGTTAGATCAAGAAGGCGAAACTCCAGTTTAAGGTTCAGCCACGCGGTATAGCGTGGCGACAATGTGCATCGTATAATGACTTTCCGACGCAACCCGTTCCAATCCAGCGCGTGTGAGCAGCGAGGACTTGAGCCACTGCGCGGCGTTGCGCTTCCACTGCTCGATGCTAAATTCCTGTTGATCTATGGGGACGAGCCAGCTCTCGAATGCGCGCGCATAGTTCCCCCAGACTTGTTGACCTTCTGGCCCGCCTTCCAACGCTGCCACGTAGAGCGCGCCGCTGGCGCGGATATCGCGCTCTAGTTGTTCAATGGCCTCCGGCGTGGGTTCCGGCAAAAATGTCCAGATCGCTGAGACATCCTCCCACCGGACGCCGGGCGGGGCGTTGTGCGTCGCTCGGAACCATCCCACCATCAGCGGGCTGAATTGATCCCACGGATTGACAAAATATACTCGCTGGCCGGGCGGCGCGTGCGCGGCGACCCAGGCGGCCAGGCCGGCCGCGCGCGGATCGGTCTCGTACTCAACACGCATCAGCAGCGGGAACGCGGCCAGGCGATCTATTAGCACGGGCGCGGTGTAGAGGGCGAGCGCGAGCGTAACGACGAGCATCGCCACGCACGCGCGTTTTCCTCTTTCCAACAAGCGTGTTGCCAGCCAGGCCAGCATCGCGCCGGTCAGCAAATACGCGGCGGGGACAATCGTGGCGATAAAGCGCGGGTTCTTTTGGAGCTTGACCGTCATCACCAGCATTCCCAATACGAAATAGATCAAGAGCAGGCGCGCGCGTTCGTCGCGCCAACGCGCCATGGCCCACACTACGCCCGCCAGGATTAATAGCGACCAGAGGGGCGCAGGCGTGAAATGCAGCGCGATGCTGCGCGGATAGTAGACGAGGTTTTCTATGCTAAACAAAGCCACTTGCTGGGGCTGTAGCGTGGCGTACTCGAAAAACGCGGCGACCTTGTACGGTTGGGCGAACCAGATGAGCATCGCCAGCGCGAACGGCCCGAACAATCCCAGCCAACGCCGTACAAGCGGTCTGACAACCCTGTTGGCCGGCGAACATGCCCATATCAGTTCCGCGCACACAATCGCCGGCACGGTGACGACGCCATAAGGGTACTTGGTGAGAACGGTTAATGCCATCAACACGCTGGTGAGCGCAAAGCGCGGCGCAGTGGGATGCCTGATCGCGCGGAGATAGCCCCACAGCGCTGCCATGCTCACCAGCACGCCAGGAACTTCTAGCATCGCCAGCGCCGAATGAACCAGCATGGTGTGCGCCGTCAATGTGAATATGACCGCCGCCAGCCCGCCCAGCCAGCCCCATTTTTCGTCCAGTTCCACCCCGAGGGCGTACAGAACCAGCGCCGCCGCAAGCAGGCACGCCAGGCTGCACATCCGGGCCACGAGCGGTGACGCGCCAAACATCAGGAACGCGGCCGCCTCTAGCCACGAAAAGGCCGGTGGATACATGTCTTGCTGGTACGAGTCTATGGCAAAGGCGCGCCAATCCCCGGCGCGCAGGTCGAGCGCCAGCGCCAGCCCGCCGTTAGCGTGCGACGCTTCATCGCTATCGAAGGGATAGTGGCGATAGGCGATAATGTGCCCCGCCACGAAAATTGCCGCGAGCGCCTCGATCAAGATGACGGCCAATAGCGCCGCACGTCCAACCTTCATCGTGCCTGTATTCCGTGATTGCACATCATTGCAAGACCCCATTCTGGGAAGCTGTTTTTTGCACAGGCATTATAGAGTGCATTTCAATTGGATGTGGCCAAAGCCGTTACGGGCGCGCCCGCGACGGCCCGGCTGCATTTCGCCATCGAGGCGGAATGCAGCCGGCATTATACTACAAGTTTACAGTTTGCCGATTGGCGGGTACAATATGGGCAGGTTATGGTCTTCTGCTTTGTCAGGCGCTTGGGAAAGGTGGTGCTTTTATGTCTGCTGCTAGGATCCTTGTAGTTGAAGATCAGGCCATCACAGCGCAAGATATCCACAATACGCTTCAACAGTTGGGGTACGTCGTGCCAGCTATGGCCGCCTCTGGAGAAGAAGCCATCCGAAAGATAGCTGAAACGCGGCCCAACTTGGTGTTGATGGACATTCATTTGAGGGGACGTATGGATGGCGTGGAGGCCGCCCGGCAAATCCAGGAACGTTTCGGCATTCCCGTCCTGTACCTCACCGCCTACTCAGATATAACCATATTGGAAAGGGCCAAGTCTGTTGGGCCGGCGGGGTATCTCCTCAAACCGTTCGAGTCGAGAGACTTGTTGGTGGCCATCGAGACGGCGCTTTACAAGCACGAACTGGAAAAGAAACTAAAAGAAAGCGAGCGATGGCTGGCTACCACGCTTAGCAGCATCGGCGACGCCGTGATCGCCGCCGACGCCGAAGGGCGCATCAAGTTCTTGAACCCGGTCGCCGAAGCGTTGACGGGTTGGCCGCAGGCAGAGGCGCTGGGCAAAAATTTATCCCAGGTGTTTGGCATTATCAACGAGGAAACTCGCCAGCCGGCTGCCGATCCGGTGGCGAGGGCGATGCGAGAGGGCACGGTGGTGGGGCTGGCCAATCATACGCTGCTGGTGGCCCGGGGCGGACAAGAAATCCCCATCGCCGACAGCGCCGCACCCATCAGAGATGACGGCGGCAATATCATCGGCGTTGTCTTGATCTTTCGCGATGTCACCGAGCGCCGGCGGGCGGAAAAGGCCCTGCAGGCGAGCGAGGCTACGTTAACAAGCATCTTCCGCGCCGCGCCGACGGGCATGGGGGTAGTATCTGAGCGAGTGCTCTTGCAAGTCAACGATCGGCTATGCGAGATGACGGGTTATTCTCGCGAAGAACTGGTGGGCAAGAGTGCGCGGGTGCTCTATCCAAGCGACGAGGATTACGAATACGTAGGCAGGGAGAAATATGCGCAAATTCGCGCATGGGGAATCGGCAGTGTAGAAACGCGCTGGCAGCGCAAAGATGGAACGGTGATTGACGTGTTGCTGAGCTCGTCTCCCTTCAACCTTGATGATTTGTCGCGGGGGGTCACGTTTACGGCGCTGGACATCACCGAGCGCAAGCGGACGCAGGAGGCGCTGCTGGCAAGCGAGGAACGCTACCGGCGCATCACGCAGGCCGTGACAGACTATATCTATACCGTGCGCGTCGAGGATGGCCGCCCCGTAGAGACCACGCACGGCGCGGGTTGCGTGGCAGTGACCGGCTATGCCAGCGAAGAGTTTGCGGCAGACGCTTATCTGTGGATCCGCATGGTGGTAGACAAAGACCGCGCGGCGATCCAGGAACAGGCCCGGCGTGTGTTAGCGGGGGAAGACGTCCCCCCCGTAGAGCATCAAATTATCCGCAAAGATGGCGTCGTAAGATGGGTCAGAAATACCGTCGTTTCACATCGTGACGCGGAAGGCAAGTTGTTCGCTTACGATGGATTGATTCAAGATGTCACCGAACGCAAGCAAGCGGAAGAAGCGTTGCGCGAGAGCGAAGAGCGTTTCCGGCGGCGTTCGGCTGAACTGCAGGCGCTTTACAACATCTCGCTGCGCCTCAACACTCAACTGGAAACGCCCGGGTTGCTGCATTTGATTGTGGAGCAGGCTGCCGCTTTGCTGGGGGTGGACACGGGTTGCCTGTATACCTACGACCCGCAGCGCGATGAGTTGACCATGTCCGTTGGGGTGGGGCGCATGAGCGAGTTTGTGGGCAGAACGCTCAAGCCAGGCGACGACCGCCGCTTGATGTGGGGAGAGCACCCGCGCGCCGGGCGCGCTGCTCCACGCGAGAAGGATGAATCTTTTGACTTGACTTTGACTATGCCCTTGTTGGGAGCGGCTGGCGTGTTGGGGATATTGGACCTGGGGGGCGGCGAACAAGGACGCGCCTTTGACGATCACGACGTATGGCTGACCGAATTGTTTGCCGCGCAGGCGGCCGTGGCGCTGGAAAACGCGCGGCTATATGCAGAAACCCAACGCTATACCCAATCGCTGACACACCTCAACCGGATCAGCCAGGCGATTATTTCCACGCTTGACGAGGGTGCCGTGTGGCAATTGCTGATCAATGGGGCGCGCGCGCTGCTGGATGCTCAGGCCACCTCGGTGCTGCTGCACGACCCGGCCGGCGACGAGTTGGTTTTTGCCGCAGTATCTGCTCCAGGCGACGATGTGCTGCTGGGCGCGCGGATGCCCTCGGCGGCCGGTATTGCCGGGGCCGCTTTTCGAGAAAAACGCTCTATTTTGGTGCGTGACGCTCAACAGGATGGGCGTTTCTATGCTCACATTGACGCCCAAACAGGCATGGTGACGCATTCGTTGTTGGCCGTGCCGGTGGCGTTCAAAGGCCAGGTCACGGGCGTGGTCGAGGCGCTCAATAAAGCAGGCAGCGGCTTTGACGAGCGTGACGTCGGGCTGCTAGAGGCGCTGACGACTTCAGCCACGATTGCGATTGAGAATATCCACCTGGTCGAGACCGAACGGAATCAGAGCGAGTTGGCAGAGACGCTGCGCGAGGTCGGCACGACGATGGCATCTGTATTGGAAAGAGACACGTTGCTGGACCGTCTTTTGGAATTAGTGGATCGCGTGGCGACCAGCGATGCGGCCAACCTCATGCTGATTGAGAGCGACTATGCCAGGGTTATCCGCCATCGCGGCTACGAGCGATTTGGCGCCGATAGCTTTATGGGCAGCGTTGTTTACCACGTGCCTGACGTTCCTTATTTGCGCCAGATGTTGGAAACCGGTCAGCCGTTCGCGATTCCTGATACGCGCAACGACCCGTCGTGGGTCAGCCATCCCCAGATGGCGTGGCTGCGTTCTTATGCGGCCGCGCCTATCTGTGTGCGGGGCCAGGTAATGGGGTTCCTCAACATAGATAGCGCCACGCCGGGATTCTTTAACCAGTCTCACGCCGAGCATTTGTACTTGTTTGCCAGCCAGGCCGGTGTGGCGTTTGAGAATGCTCGTCTGTTCTCTTCGCTGGATCAAGAAAAAGAGCGGCTCGAGCTGCTGCATTATCTGAGCCAGAAACTGGTCGAGACGCTGGACGTGGGCGAGGTGGCCTATAGAGCGCTGGATGGGCTGTGCGCCATCGTGGGAGCATTATACGGCATCGTCTGGGTATACGAACCGGATAGCGACGCCTTGCTGCCGGTGGCGATGGTGGGGGCCGATATATCATTGCCAACCGCTCAAGAGCAGGCGCGGCTGCGCCTGGGCGAAGGGCTGAGCGGTTGGGCCGCGGCTCACCGGCAGATGGCTGTCTCGCCAGATGTGACCACGGACGAGCGTTGGGTCAGGCACCCGGGGATGGGGGAGCTGGTCCGCTCGGCGTTGAGCGTGCCATTAATCAGCGGCGACGAACTGGTCGGTGTGTTCACCGTGGGCAGTGTTCGCGAGGCGTTTTTCGACCAGGCCACTTGCCACCTTGTGGAATCGGCGGCTGGCATGGTGGCGGTTGCCGTTGCCAATGCTCGTTTGTTCCAGGCAGAACGGGAACAGTACCGTCGCCTGCAAGAGTCGCAGGCGCGATTGGTTCTCGCTGAAAAGATGGCCGCTTTGGGCCGCCTGACGGCCTCTTTTGCTCACGAAATCAATAACCCCTTGCAAGCGGTCCAGGGCTTTCTCGAATTGATCGAGGAAGAGGCAGTAGATCTGCCGCACCTGGACAAGGTCAGGCGCTATCTGAGCATCACTCACCGGGAGATTGATCGTATTGCGGTGATTGTGCACCGTATGCGCGATTTTTACCATCCCTCTCACGAAGGGATGCAGCCGACGGATGTGCACGTTGTACTCGACGCTATCCTGGAGTTGACCGGCAAGCAATTGCAACACAGCCGCATCGTCGTCGAGCGCGACTGGGGCGATGTGCCGCTGATACAGGCCAATCCCGACTATCTCAGGCAAGTCTTTTTGAACCTGGTGCTTAATGCGGTTGACGCGATGGCGCCGGGCGAGTCAGATGCTAAACCCGGCGGCGTGCTGCGCGTGCGGACCATGCCCGATTGGATGAAGAAATACGGAGACCAGCCGGCGCCGGCAGTGCGGATTGAATTCACCGATACAGGCGCGGGAATGCCGCCGGAGGCGCTGGCGCATCTCTTTGATCCTTTCTTCACCACCAAGCGAGGCGGGGGGGGGCTGGGCTTGTCTATCAGCTATGGAATTGTCGAGGCCCACGGAGGGCAAATCACGGCGGCCAGCCGGCCGGGCGAGGGCACGACGTTTACCGTTATGCTGCCAGTGGAGCAGCCGTGATAACGAGGTAAATGATGTTGGAGCTGGCGCTCGTTTTTTTTCGCCTGTTCAGGCGCGCCCAGTATGCGCTGATTGTTGACGTTGCAGATGACGACTCGCGCCGCGCACGGCTGCTGCGTATTGTGATCCACATAGCCATGGGTGCGATGGCGGTATTGACTTTGTTCGACGTGATTCGCGCGGTGGTTTATTTTCAACCTCAAGCCTTGCGCAATAGTATTTTGTCTGGCGTCGTCGTGATGTTGGCATTGGTGGGGGTGTTGTATTTGTGCCGGGCCGGGCGCGTGCGCCTGGCAGGCTATATGTTGGGGGTGCTGCATCTGGCCGTGGGCTGGTTTGCTGATCCTGTTGAGTTGGATCGCCTGTTGGCGATTTATGCAGTGCCCACTTTGACCGCCAGTTTTACTATTTCTCCGGCCAGTTCGCTTTTTTTCGCTTTGCTTTCTTGCGCCAATTATACCCTCGTTTACGTGCTTGGCCCGCGAACTCGAGAATACAATCACGTCTTTGTAATCAGTCTGCTCGTGTTGGCGTTTATCGCGTGGTTGGCGGCGGTCAACCTGGAAGACGCTCTGCGGCGCGCTCGCCAGGCGCTCAACCGTGAATGCGAGGCGCAGAAACAAGTCGAAAAGCTGAATCAAGATTTGGAACGCCGCGTTGACAGGCGCACGGCGCAATTAGACACCATCGTCGCCGAAATGGAACACGAAATCGCCGAGCGCAAGTGGGCCGAAGAGTTGTTGCGCAAAGCGCGCGACGAGTTGGAAGTGCGGGTGGTGGAGCGCACGGCCAGGTTGATACGAGCCAATGACGATTTAAAAGCCGAAGTGGCCGAACGGAGGCGATCCGAAAAGATTCAGGCGTGCATGTACGCTATTTCGGAAGCGGCTCATTCCGCCCAGACGCTCGATGCCCTTTTTGGCTCGATTCACTCTACGGTGGAGCAGTTGATGCCGGCGTCGAATTTTTACATTGCGTTGTATGACCCGGCCAGCGAGTTGCTCAGTTTTCCTTATTTTGTAGATGAGCACGATGCTGCGCCGCCGCCGCGCGCGCCGGGCAAGGGCCTGACGGAGTACGTGCTTCGCACGGGCGCGCCGCTGCTGGCGCCGCCTCAAGTCTTTAGGGAATTGGTCGAGAGAGGCGAAGCGGATGTCATTGGAACTATGCCGCTAGATTGGCTGGGCGTTCCGCTCAAGACGGGTGATGTTGTGATTGGCGTGCTGGTCGTTCAAAGTTATACTGAGGGCGTCAGATTTGGAGAGAACGAAAAGAATATGCTGGTGTTTGTCTCGTCGCAGGCGGCCATGGCCATTGAGCGCAAGCGGGCCGAAGTAGCGCTTCGCCAGAGCGAAGAATTCAACCGCGCGGTGATCGAAAACTCGCCCATTGGGATTTCCGTGCGAAGCCGGACCGGCCGCTTGCTGGCCTACAACGAAGCCTGGAGAAAAATCTGGGCTATGCCCGACGAGGCCCTCGCCGCCGACCTCAATCGCCATCGGGATGAATTGGTTTTCGACGAGAAGGATACCTATCTGGGATCACACGCGGGCGAACTGCAACAATTGTATCAGGAGGGTGGTTCGCTTTACCTGCCTGAATTGCGGACGACGCAGCCGCGGCCTGGCGGAGCGCAGTGGGTGTCTCAGTATTTTTACGCGATCAAGGATGAGTGCGGACGTGTGGAGCGCGTTGTCATCATGACCGAAGACGTCACCGCGCGCAAGCAAACCGAACAGGATCTCCAGTGGGAACTGGCGGTGAACGCGGCGCTTTCAGCCTTGTACAAGCCGCTCATTTCACCGGCTTCTTCGGTTCAAGACATCACGCGGATTGTTCTAGAACGCGCCAGGCAACTGACCGGCAGCGATCAGGGCTGTATCTGCATTCCCGACGCGAGTGCAGAGAGTGGCGTAGATGGGGCGCTGGAAGGCCAGCACGTACTGCGTGTTCCAGTTGTCCTGGACGGGGCATTGGTAAGCCAGATCATATTGTCCAACCCGGAGCGCGATTATATGGCGCGCGACGTCGAGGCCGTCCGGCGACTGGCCGAGTTTTACGCGCTGGGGATTCAACGCATGCGAATAGAGACAGCGCTGCGAGAAAGCGAAAAACGCTATTACGGGCTGTTTGAAAATTCGCCCATTTCAATCTGGGAAGAAGATTTCTCCGAGGTCAAGCGATTCGTAGATAGCTTGCGCGCGTCGGGCGTCCAAGATTTCAAATCCCATTTTGAACAGCACCCTGACGACGTGTCCCGCTGCGTAGCCCTGGTGCGCATCCTCGACGTCAACCAGGCGACGCTCGATTTTTATCAGGTGAGCGATAAAGAGACGTTTCGGAAGGGGCTGGCCAGGTTTTTTGTTGGCGATTCTTATCACATTTTCAGAGAAGAGGTGATTGCCCTGGCCGAGGGTCAAACAACTTTTGAAAGCGAAGTGCGCACCCAAACGTTACAGGGTGTTGACAAGCTGGTTGTTTTTCGGCTGTCCATAGCCTCAGGTTGCGAGGCGACCTGGTCGAGAGCGGTGGTGTCTTTTGTGGACATCACCGAGCGCAAGCGCATGGAAGAAGAGTTAAAAGCGTCGCTCCAGGTGAAAGAAACCCTGCTCAAAGAGATTCATCATCGTGTCAAGAACAATTTACAAGTCGTCGTGAGCCTGTTAAACTGGCACGCCAAATACGTGCGGGATCCGCAGTCCCTGGCCGTGTTTAGAGAAAGCCAAAATCGAATCAGGTCAATGGCATTTGTCCACCAGTGTTTGTACCAATCCACAGACCTGGCGCAGGTTGACTTTGCGGAATATGTTAGAAAATTGACGGAGCATTTATTCCGCGCCTTTGGAGTCAATTCCGAGACGGTCGCGCTCACGGTGGACGTGGAAGATGTTTCGTTGAGCATTGACGACGCCATCCCGTGCGGGCTGATCGTTAACGAACTGGTTTCAAATTGCCTCAAGTACGCGTTCCCTGCCGCCGCCGAGGGAACGGCTCGGAACAAATATCAAGTCCGCGTGCGCATGCATTCAGCTCAGGATTGGGTGACGCTATCCGTTAGCGATAATGGCGTGGGATTTCCGAAAGAGGTTGATTTCAGGCGTACTGAATCGTTGGGGATGCAACTGGTGATTCTCTTGACCGATCAACTCAAGGGGCAGGTCACGCTAGACAAGGGTGATGGGACAAGTTTTGTGGTCACGTTTCCCAAGGCTAGAGCGAAAAGAGGTTGAGCCTATCAGGTGGGGGCGCTTTCTGCACCGGGCAGGGTAAAGCTGAACACACTGCCCTGGTTGACCTGGCTCTCGACGCCCACCTGTCCGCCCAATTTTTCCACAATCCGTTTCACAATGGACAATCCCAAGCCGTGTCCCCTCGCGCGCACCTGGTCCAGTCGCTCAAACGGCGCAAAGAGCCGGGCTTGTTCGGCGGGCGTCAGCCCTTTGCCGTTATCGCGCACCCAAAAACGCACCTGTCCATCTGGCTGTACTGTCGCGCCCAGTTCGATGTAGGGGGGGTGTCCTCCGTATTTGAGAGCATTGCTGAGATAGTTTACCCATACCTCTTCGATCCACGGTGCGTGGCCCCGTGCTGTTGGCCATTGCTCTGGCATAATCAACTTGGCCTGGCTGGCCTGAGGCAAGTCGGCCAGGCGCTGCCAGGCTTCAGCGATAATGCTGGCTGTATCCAGGGGGGCAATGTCGGCTGTTGTCTTGCGCACCCCGGCCAGCAGCAGCAACTCGTCAATGATATTATCCATCCGCCGGGCGTTCTGCACGACGGTACGCAACGAACGTTTTATCTCCTCGTCTGTCATGACGGCATAGCTTCGTTCCACTTCTCCGGCAAAGCCGATAATTAGCCCCAGAGGATTTCTGAGGTCGTGGGCTACGGTGTGAGCAAAAGCATCCAGTTCCTTGTTGCGCGCCTCTAGCTCAAGTGTGTATTGGCGCAATGTTTCTTCTGTTTGTTCCCGTTCCTTTAACTTGTGCTGTGTGGTTTTGTACAATTGCGCGTTTTTGATCGCCACAGCCGCGTAAGCTGCAAACGTTTCGAGCGTTACCACATCGTCTTGGGAAAAATAGTTTGGAGCTGTTGTCCACACATCCAGCACGCCCAGCAGTTCCCGGCGGCTCGCGTCGTGTAGATTGCCCCAGTAGATGGGCACGCCCACTACGCTTCTGACAGGATAAGCAGCATAGACGTCCGCCCGTCCCCCCCACCGCCCATAATCGTCAATAACAAGCGGCTGCCCGGTTTCCAGGATTTGACCGGCAAGCCCTTTGCCTCGTTGCAAGCGAGCCTCTTCTTGCGTCAAAGGCGAGTGCCCACAGGTCACGTACCGTTGTAATATATCTTGTTCAGCTTGATAAAGATGGAGGTCGCCCGAATCACCTTTTAACAATTCGGTCGCTTGCGAAACAATGGACCGAAGCACCACGTCCAGGTCTAATTGAGATGTCAGTTCCAGCCCAATTTGCCGCAGCAGGGTCAATTGTCGAAGGTGCTGGTCAGATGTGTTATGTTTTGCTTCGTTGCGCTTGTTCATGAGTATAGCTCGACGACAGGTGAATCCAGGCACTCAGGGTGAACGGGCGCACCGCAAGCCAATGTCTGCGCCCGCGCTGGTGGGGTAATCTTTGTTACGATTGGCTGCGCGAACGTCCAGCGGCGCGTTGGACCACGCGCCGCCGCGCAGCACGCGAGTTTCTCCCGCTGGCGGCCCGCTGGGCTGTTTATCGGACATGGTAACATGGTATTCCTTGTCGTACCAGTCCGCTACCCATTCCCACACATTGCCGGCCATATCCAAGACGCCGTAAGGGCTGGCGCCGGCCTCGTACTGGCCCACTGGCGCGGTGAATTCGTATCCATCGTCCTGGCTTTGATCTGCCCAGTCCGCGTCCAGGTTGAGATCGGCGAAATTTAGCAGATTGCCGGCCACATTCCCATTGCCCCACGGGTACTGGCGCCCATCTGTCCCGCGCGCTGCTTTTTCCCACTCCGCTTCTGTAGCAAGCCGCCGCCCGGCCCACTGACAGTATGCTGTCGCGTCGTTCCAACTGATGTGCACCACCGGGTGATTTTCCAGGCCGGCGATGGTGCTGGAAGGGCCGCCTGGATGTCGCCAATCTGCGCCCTTGGCCAGGTTCCATGCGCGCAGGGCCTTGTCAAAAACATACGAGTGCCCTATTTTTTCGGCATCCGTCTTGTAACCGATCGCGGCTACAAAACGTTCGAACATAGCATTGGTGACGTGGGTTTGATCAATCCAAAAAGCATCCATGTACACGGCACGCTGAGGTTTTTCGTCGTCGCTGGCGCCGGAGGACGAATCGCTGCTGCCCATCACAAACCCGCCAGCCGGGATGTAAATTTGTGTCATGCCATCTATTTCTGAAATCTGCGGCGGAAGCGTTTGGGTGATGAAGGGTTGAGAGGTGACGGCGGCGCCTCCCGCTATAGAGGTTGGCGTGGGCTGTGGAGGCTGTTGACGTAAAACGGCCAGGATTGCCAACGTCCCCATAATCAAGGCTGCCACGCCGGCGCCAATCACTTGCCACAGACGCGACGGTTTGCCCGTTCGCGCGGCGAACGGCGCGCCGGTTTCGGGCGCCCAGTCTTCGACCAGGGTGCGCGCGGGCGGTGAGGGGAAGGCGGCGCGAGGCAGGGATGGAGCAACAAGTTCTGGCGACTGGTTTTTGGACACGGATGGAATGGGCCTGGACGTGAGCAGGTCAATCGTCTCTGCCGATTGGTCTTCGGCGGGCGCGGAGGCGAGTGGCTTGGGTGCGGCCGGCTTGGGCGCTAAGGGCAGCCCCATGAGCGCAAAGCGCATTTGCCGGGCATCGGCGTAGCGGCGCGTGGACTGGTTCGTCATGGCCCGCAAGATGATGGTTTCGACTTGGGGCGACAGGCTGGGATTGGCGATGCGCGGAGATACGAGCTTGGCTGTGCCGCTCGCCAGCGCGATGGATTCCGGCGGCACTTTGCCGGTGAGTAAAGTGTACAGCGTCGCGCCGACCGCGTACACGTCGGAACGCGCATCGGTGCCGCCTTGACCGTACTGTTCTAATGGAGAGTAGCCCGGCGTTACGGCTCGCGCCCCTTGCGTCGTCAACAAACTGGGATCGTACAGTTTGGCAATTCCAAAATCAACCAGCACGGCGCGGCCATCCGGCGTCACGCGGATATTGGCTGGCTTGACATCCCTGTGAATGATGGGCGGTTTTTGGCTATGCAGGTAGGATAACGCGTCGAGCACCTGGCTCATCCATGCCAAAGCGCGGGCTTCGTCTAGCGGCCCCTGCAATCTAATCATTTCTTGCAGGTCTTGTCCCGCGACGAAATCCAACACCAGGTAATGGCCCTGCTCAGGAATAAAGAATGTGTCCGTGACACGTGGCAGAGAGGGGTGACGTAAACGCACCAGCAACCCGGCTTCAAGCTCAAACTGCCGGTGGGCTTCTGCTGATGTATCTTGGTTTTCTTTGATGGCAACTGCGAAATTGATGTTTTGGTCAAGCGCGCGATAGACTGCGCCCGATCCGCCCTCTCCCAGCAAGGCCTCGATACGATAACGGTTTTGGAGAATATCTCCAACGGCAAGAGGCATGGATCTTTCCCATCACGAGCGACATAGGATACCCAGGCTCGAACTGTTTTTCGAATCGGGTTTGTAGCTTTTGATCACGGGCATTATATACCGATTGTCCTATATGTGTCAATCGCAGTCGTTGGGCAGCAGAGGATGGGGTGGGTTAGCCGGCCGGCGCAATGCAAGCAGGCGTATCGTGTTTGGGATCGTTCACCAGCGCCGAGACGGGAAAAGCCGTCATGCGCGAGGCGGGGTAGGGCATGAGCAGCTTGTTCAACTGGTCGGGCGCGCGCTCCGCTGGGTCGAGCCACAACGCGTAATCCTGGCCGCGGAGGATGACGGGCATTCGATGATGAATCTTTTCTAGCAGGGCGTTTGGCGTGGTGGTGATGATGGTGCACGACAAGATTGCTTCACCGCTGGCGGGCTGCCAGCTTTCCCATAACCCCGCAAAAGCAAACGGCTGGCCCGACTCTATCCGAATATACATGGGCGTCTTGATTTTGCCCGTTTCCTTGCGCCATTCGTAAAAGCCATCGGCCAAAATCAGGCAGCGGCGGCGTTGGTAGGCGGCGCGGAAGGCTGGCTTTTCGGCCAGCGTTTCGGCGCGCGCGTTGATCATCTTGTTCCCAATCGAGGCGTCTCTAGCCCACGAAGGAATCAGACCCCACCGGAAAAACTCGACCTTGTTCTGGCCATTATTGGCAATGACTGCCACAGCTTGTGAGGGCGCAATGTTGTAGCGCGGCGGCAATTCTTGGGGAAACTCGAACTCTGGCATGGCTGCCTCGAGTTCGGCGGGATTGGCTTTTAGTGTGAATCTTCCGCACATAGTTCGTCACCTCCACGCGCCGCGCGCTCACACGTTCACGTTCAGCGCGCTGCCCGATTCGTAGCGGCGCAGCCCGGCGTAAAAGACGAGTCTCGTCAACAAGGTGATGCCGATGGCAAAGCCCACCAGGCCCACCAGCGCCGTCCAATCCAGACGCCGCACAATATCCAGTGGAATCGCCCCCACAAACGCTGCTGGCAGCAGGGTGAGCATCAAAAAGCGCACCACGCCCTGAAAAATATCTCTGGGATAAAGCGAAAACGTGAGAATGACATTCTGCGCCTGGATGGCAAGCTGTTGTGCATTGCCTAGCCAGAAGCTGAGGCAGCCAAAGAGGGTAAATGAGCTGATCAGCACCGCGCTCGAACACAACGAGGCGAGCAGCCAAATCAAAATGTCTGGCAGCCCAAAGCGGCCCGTAAACAGGTACGCCATCAGCCCAAAAATCAGGTCTCCCCATGCCGAAAGCGACGAGCGCGAGGCCAGCACGTGCAGCAGCACGTCGCGCGGCAAGGCCAGGTAATAATCCAGCCGCCCCTGGGCGATAAGCTCCGCCAGCGTCAGGGCATTGCCAAATAACGCAAAGGCTATGCCAAAGCCGGTGGTGATGATGGCAAACAGCAAGACCATATCTGCCATGCCCCAGCCCTGCACCTGCTTGAAGCGGTCAAAGAACACCAGCCAGAACACGAAATAGATGCCGTCGTTGAGGATCATGCCGACGACCTGGCTGATAAAGCTGGCGCGATACTCCATCGCTGAAGACAGGTTGGTCTTCCACAGTTCGAGCAGGAAGAGCAGCTCGCTCTTGATTGGTTGCACGGCTCTCATATTTCTACCCTTGCCCCGCCCAATCATAGCATTGATTGCTTCAAGGCACAACCTTTTGTGGCGAGTCTTTCCACGCATCTATTCTGGGGTATATGGCGCCTCGCCATCAAGATCGCCGACAAATTCCGGCAAATTGATGTGCCCCAGCATTTGCCGAATCGCCATGTTCTCGCCGGTGTGATACCAGTAATGATAAATTACGCGCTGAAGGAGCGAGCCGAAAATGTAGGGGCCTGGCTCGTCGTTGATGACGACGTGCTGTTGCAGCTTGTCGGTGGTCAGCGCGTCCAGCCACGGGTCAGCGGCCTGGGTGAGGGCGTGCCAGGCTGCCCACACCTCGTCGAGTGCGGGCGTGCTGGCGGGAGCGCCATACGCAAAGCGTTCGTTGATGTGCGGCCAGGGCAACTGACCCTGCGCGTAAAACAAAAAATATCTCTGTTCCTGCCACGCCAGGTGTCCAACGTTCCAACTGATGCAGTTCATCGGCAAGAAACGTCGGCGCGCTTCAGCGTCCGTTAGCCCTTCGAGGGCGCGTTTGAATTCGCTGCGCGTGAAGCGTAATTGCAACACGAGTGGATGAGACATGACTTGCTCCTATTTATTGATTTGTGGACTATTTGAACTGAACCAGAAACCGCTCTGTCCCCATCCCACTGATCAACAGGCGCTCCTTTTTGTTGCTCGTTAGTTTTTCCATCCAATCTGTCAGGCCGCCGTCAACCAGGGAACACTCGGCGCCGCCTGGATCGGTCACACTGATGTTGAATCCTGCCCAAGTATAGTAACTGCGGCCAGTTTGTCTTTCTCGATCCAGACCAAACGCGACCGGGTTATGTTGCGCGGCTAACCTGGCCATAACGGCTCGTTCGAGCACGCCGGCGTCTCCCCCCGCAAAAGGGGTCAGGGTTACTTTGATTTGGCCTACACTAAAGCCCCTTTCCCTCAATGTCAAGAGAAGCCGGATGTAAAAGTCAATCTGCTCGTAAAGCGCGCCTGTCTCGAATCCATAGTTGCCCCTGTCGCGTCCCGCCGTGCACAGGCTGAACACCCGGAAATGAGAAAACAACCCAGGCCCTTTAAATGCCTGCCCTCTTAACAACCGATGACTAGCGCACAACTTGATGTCTTGGAGTTCTTTGCTCCCTGCCTTTCGGCGGGCCGCCGCTTCCAGGGCCAGCACATTGGTCGAATCTGAACACACCTCGGTATTCCTGATCGTTGCGACCGCATTGTTCTGGTCAACCGTAGCAAGCACCGAGCACGTTCCCAGCGGGCTGACGGGCGACAGTTCGACGGCTTCAAAGCCCTGGGGCAACAAAGAGTACGCCAGCCGATCGAACTCTACGGATGCTTGGGGCGAGATGTTTGCCAGCCTCACAAAGCGGTTCGCGTTGTACTGCTTTAAAACCGCCGCGGCAGATAGCCTGGCCGCCCGTCGCCTGTAGATCTCAAGCAGCAGTGATTGCAAATCCGTTGGACTGATCCGTTCCGACAGTACGTCCAACAATTCGGGGATGCCGGCTTCTCTGAGGATGCGTTGAATGATGTCGAGTTCTTTTGTCATATGTGGTTGATGCTATAGATCCTTAAAATACCGAACCAGAGGCAAGGCGGTATAGCCGGTTTTCTCGTATGATCTCCTGGCGGGCGCATGCGATGGATCGCCGCCGGTCTCGACCCTCGCCATTATCATCCCGCGTTCTTTCATCTTTTGAAGCGCAAAAGTGTTCAATTCTGTGCCTATTCCCCGGTTTTGATAATCGGGATGGACGGCGAGCAGTTGAACCTCTCCAGTTTTATCTTGGCTGTGTAATTCGTAGGCCAGAAAGCCGACGACGACGCCGTCCAGTTCTGCCACCCAGACGGTGGTCTTTTCGCTCTCTCGGCAAACCGTTTCGATGGCATGCCTTTGGCTGTTTTTCCACTCCGGCCAAATGAGTGTGTAGACAGCGTGACCTAATATCTGCCTGAACGAGCTAAAAACGGGTTCCCAGGCCAATAACGATAGCTGGACCAGGTCTTTAACGTCATCATTGCAAACAGGACGGATATGCAGATTCATGACAATTCCTCTTGCGCCAGGCGCACATAGTGCTCGTATTGGGCCGCCATATTCGCCTGCCGATCCTCTGACCACGTGACCAGGCGCGTATCCAATCCCCTGGGCACCTGGTACAAATAGCGCGCCATACGCGCCGTCCACCACACCAGCAATATCTTGTAATACACCTGAATGCGAACGAGAGCGTCGTCGCCCACCAGGCTGCAATAAGTAGCCGCCGCCCAATCCCAATGTGAAAGTGGAATACTTTTAAAGGCCACGTGCGTCATGAGGTTTGCGACGTCAAAAGCCGGGTCGCCCCAACCGCCGTTTTCCCAATCCACCGAAACCCATTTGTCGGGGCAGCGGATAAAGTTTGAGATGTTGAGATCAACGCGGCACAGAGCGCGCGGCGCGTCTGCCCAACCTGGAAAGCGCGCCGCCTCAAAACGGCGCACCAGCGCCCGCAGTGATTCCGGTTGAGCGTGGCGGGGAACGCAAGCCAGTTGTTCCCGCACGATTCGCCGGCCGTCCCTGGCATGGTTGGCGTTGATGACAGCCTTGGGCAGGCGCACATTCGTCTTGTCGGGCGTGAGCGTGTGAACGGTCGCCAGGTGTTGCAACAAGTCTCGCCATTCTGCCTCCGTCGTTGGAGGTGTGTCGCTGACCTCCCCCTCGATCCATGTTTGCACGATGACAGGTTGAGCGTAGCTCGTGCGATCCAAAAGAATCGGCTCGGGAGCAACGGCCAAACCAGCCTGTTGCAGCGCGTGCAAAGCGCCATATTCCCGGCCGGCGCGGTCGCGCCAATCACGGATGGTGAACTTGATTGCCACGTCGCCCATTGGACTTGTGGCTCGATAGATCAAATTGTTCCATCCGCCGTTGATGCGCGCGATGCGCCACTCGCGCCATTGTTCGTTCGCCTGACAATTTTCACTCGCCAGATGATCCAGGAGCGGACGGACCCATAGCTCTTGCTTTGAAAATTCAACCGATTTCATGGCAGCTTTTGGATACCCCGTCGCTTGCGCGGTACGCGCCTTTTCTGATGTCACTAAGAACGTCCCAACGAGGAATTGAGCACCCCAATGGGCAAATTAGTGTTGGGGTCCACATCACCAACAAAAGCTTCCCCATAATAGGATGCCATAACCTTTATCTTGCCGATAATATGCCGGTTGAATTCTCCCAATTTTTCAGCGGGAATCCATAACTCCTGATGTATCTGAGCGTTGCCGACGATGTGAACTTGAAATTGCTCGATATAAGCTTGCTCAATTTCAAACTGAGTCACAAAGCCTGCAAAGGGAGGCCGTTTAGTATTCCAGTCGCGCGCAATCTGTTCGGCATATTCAAAATTTAGAACTGGATAGAAGATGGGTTGCTCTGGCTGTCGTGGTGGAAACATTGTGAAGCCAGAGGCGGCGATCAGTTCTAATTCTTTCAGGCCAACGGGGCGATATAAAATCATTGCTTTACTAAGCCGCGCCTAATCCTGTAACCATCCCAGTTAAAAGTCACCGATGCCGAGTCCCAAATATCGTCTGGAATCGCGTCATAGTTTTCCAATCCAGCCTGGATGGCCAGCCCATTGGCATAAGCCAAAAAGTCTTCGGCCACGTTCTGCCCGGTTTCGATAGAAAGCAAAAACGCGCGCGCCAAAGCGCCGCCTTTTTCCAACAAGCCGCTCGCCTCAAAATCGGCGTGTATCCTGGCAAGATCGTATGGAATTGCGCGGTGCTCCACCTGCCAATAGTCGCCGCACCAACGCAGCAGCGCGTACTGGGCGCGCACATCGCCGTTGAGCGGGCCGCACACTGCGCCCGGATTGAGCGCCAGCTTGCCGTTCCGCCTCGCCTTCCACGGGATATGGGTGTGACCACATGCCAAAACAGGTTCGCGCGTCTGCGCCAGCGCCAGGTCAAGCCGGGCTGAATTGCCTTTGGGGTCGAGTTTTTCAGATGGGTTTTGCGGCGATCCGTGCACTACCTTGATCGGCGCGATTCCGTCAATTTTAACCACACGCTGTTCCGGCAGCGACTCGATGAAATCAAGCGTTTCCCGGTCAACGTGATCATAATCCCATCGCAGCATGGTATACGATTGGCAGGTATGCCATGCGCCAGGCACGTCGTCACGCTCGTATGCCAAAAGGCGGCTGTCGCCATTGCCGCGAATCATCCAGCAACCCAGCGAACGCAGCAAGCAAATCGTCTCAATCGGGCGCGGCCCGCCGCTCAAATCGCCTGCGACGATAATGCCGCCTACCTTGCGCCGCTGGATATCGTGCAACACGGCTTCCAGCGCCGGCAGGTTGCCGTGGATGTCCGATAGTATCGCCAAACGCATTGTTCCCTCCTGACGATCAACTTTCTTCTATGGCTCTAGTCGGCTAAAGTAATCCTTCACGTACTCTTTCATGCTGCCAGGAATAAAAGTGTTGTCCATCGTCTGCCCGGCGATTTGCACGTATTGCTCGTAAACCTGATTGTAGGGCACGAGCGCGGGATTGACCGCGCCGGGCTGCGGCGATTTGCCTTCGCTGGTTACGGTTTGGCCGTCTTGCCCCTGTTGCCCACCGACGAATTGCTGCTGGCCTTGCCCGGCGGTAAATGGCGTGTAGACTGTATTTATATCGCCCGCGCCGAACGGCTTGTTTGGCCCGCTCGGCGACCCGGCCTGCCCGGTGCGCACGGCCGGCGGCAGCGTATTGGCCGTCGTGCCGCCTCCACTACCTGCTTGTTGCCCCTGTCCCTGGCCTTGTCCCTGGCCTTGCCCTTGTCCCTGGCCTTGCCCCTGGCCTTGCCCCTGCCCTTGGCCCTGTCTTCCTCCCGCTTGCGCCACTGCTCTTTGACTTGCTTCCACCTGGTTCAACGCGCGCGCCAGGGCTTGCTGCAAGGCTTGCTTTTCGTTGGCTTGCTGCATCGCTTGCGCGGCTTGTGCAGCGGCGCGCTGCGCTTTTTGGCCGGATGCGCCTTCGCGCGCGGCCAGCGCCATCGCAGCCAGCGCCCCCGCCAACTCAGAGTTGCTGCCGGCTGTTTGCGCCGCCGCTTGTTCGAGCGCCCCCGCCAATGCTTCGCGCTGCTCCGGTGAAAGCTTGTCTAACTCGGAAGCAAGCTCTTCCAACAGCTTGGCCGCTTCCTCTAAGCTTGGGCTTGATGTATCCTTGGCCAGCTGCGCCAATTGCTGCGCTAATGCCTCCAGCGCGGCTGCTTCGGAAGGCGCGGCCGGGTCAAGCCTGGTGCGGAGTTGTTCCTGCAATTTGGCCAGGTCGGCCAGTGCCTTTTTAGCGTCGCCCGGATTGGATTTGAGTTGTTTTATCATCTCTCGCAATTGGCGCAGCAGCGCCTCTTTTTCTTCCGGGCTGAGTGAGGTATTCTGTTCGACGGCTTGCGCCAGCCTGTCCAGCTTGGCGGCCTCGGCCTTGGCAACCTGCGCCACTTGCTCGCGCTGCGCCACAATCGCATCCATTGGATTGGGGAGCGCCAGCAAGGTTAGCCCTGCCAGCAGCGCTGCTGCTGCGCGCACAAGCGGCCCGCGCTCGATGCGCACCGGAAACGCCATGCGCGGCTCGATAGCGCCCGCCGCCGCCAGCGCATCCTCGAACTGGCGCGCCACAAGCTCGCGATTAAAGCCTTTGGGCAGAGCGCGCCGGGGATCCGAAAGCGCCAACGCCGTCGAGAGCCGCTCGCGCAGGCCCATCTCACTATCCGCGCGCCGCGCCACAACAAGTGGCTTGATGGGACGGGCCAGGCTGTACGTTAACCAGGCGGCCAGCCCGCCCGCCAGCAGGCCGCCGGCCACTGCGCGATAGCCGCTCACCGGCCACAGTCGCCCCGCCAGCAGCGCCGCCGCGCATATTGCCAGCACCACCCACGCCCACTTTGTCAATACTTGAATGCTCAAGCGTATGCGCAGCCGGCGGCCTAAGGGGCGCAAGAGGGTGATCAGTTGCTTGTGAACGTTTGCTTTATCCATTGATTGACTCGTTGCTGGTTGCTGGTTACTCGTTACTGGTTGCTCGTTACTGGCGGCTTGTGGTCTGCCAGTTCCAAAGGTTTTGTAATTATGGAATTGGAGTAGGTGTGGGCAGCGGAGTGAGTGTCGAGTCTATCGCCTGCGGCACTGGCGGCTCGGTTGGAATGAGCACAGGGGGCGCCGCGCGAATGACCTTTCTCTCCATCATCATCATAGGCACAGGCACTGGTGTAGGCGTGCCCCAGAACCCGCTGCTCCAATCCGGTGGTTGGCCTTCTCGCATCTCCAAGGCTATCTCGGCCACTTGCGCTTCGTAAGTGTGCCCGCTTGCCGATACCGTGATGGAACGGATGACATGCGGGGCCGCATAGCCGCTAGCCGCCAGGTCCTGCAGCAAGTTGGGCGATTCATACGTATACCATTCGCCCTGCGGCACCTGGATGTGGGGCCGGCTGATTTCGCACGTCGCGCAAGACGGCGGCGTGCTGCTCATGGCGAGGTTCCCCACGGCGTAAAAGCCTTGCATCAACTCGTGCCTACCGCCTCCCAGGTCGCTGTAGACGACCTTGATCATCAACGGGCACTCGCTGCCCATCGTCCCGCACATGGTTACGTCCTGGTTTTGCACGCGCAGCACAACCTTTAATTGCAGCCATCCCCCGTCCGGCACGCTTTGGCTGATGACCTGCGTGATGCCTGTTTCGGCGTGCCCCACGCCCGAGCGCGAAAAGCTGGCGCTTGGATTGCCGTCGGTGACGATCGCTACTTCCCCGCCGGGTTCGTTGGACAGGTCAACCTGCGTGTTGATTTCCCACGCCGGTTCCAGCGGCGAGCTAAACGTTCCATTGACGACGAGATTTTGTTTTGACGATCTGTTCCAGCGCACCCACGCCAGGATGCGCTCGGGCGTCAGCGGCCCATAGGCCACTGGCACGGCGCCGACCGAGACGATGATGAACAGCGCGATGCCCGCCCACGCGCGCGCGCCCAATCGAAAACGGTACACCGGTCTGACCAGCACGATGCTTGCCAGGTACAGCGCCACAGTCAACCATGCGTAAATGCCCACCGTATAGCGCCACAAGGGCATCTGCATTGGCGCGCCGCTAAAATCTCCGCCGCCCAGCAGCCACAATATTGACGTGATAAAGCCTCCCGTCGAAAACATGTTCGGCGTGGTCGCGTTCAGTAGCGCCGATGCCATGGCGCTGAACGGGTTGACGGCGAGGATCCAGCTGGGCGGCTGCTGCTGGCGCACGACGCCGTAAACGCCGTAAGCAAACACCGTGCCGATCACGAACACGGCCAGCACGATGTAACTGAGCACCGTGGCCAACCCGCTGCGCCGCACCAAAACCGAAAAGAACAATCCCATCACACCAAACGTGAGCGCGTAGCCCAGCAGTAGCAACAATGCCTGGATCATATCTGTTGTCACCACGCCGCCGTACACGTAAGACAGGCTCACCAGCGGCACGGCCGCCACGATGAGCAGCGCCACGTAACTCAGCGACGCGACCAGTTTGCCAAACAGAACCGAGGTGGAACGCAGCGGCGTTGCCATCAACATGTCGAACGTTTTGCGCTCGTGCTCGCCGCTGATGGCGCTGGCTGTGAGTGCGGGCGTGATAAAGCAAATCACGCCCAACGTAAAAAATACCAGCCCGGTGAACACGCTCTGGCCGATCATGGCGCTTTGCTGCCCGCCATAGCTTTGCGCGGTGTAACGCGCGATGCGGTACAGGCCATAACTCACCAGTCCCAAGAGCGCCAGCGTGCCGGTGAGCGTGAGATACGCGCGCGGGCCGCGCATCCGCCCGCGCAGTTCTTTGACCAAGATGGGATTGGGAGACAAGGCGAGTTTCATGCTTTTTCCTCACTGCCAGTCGTCAGGCGCAGGAACAGGCCCTCCAGATCGTTGCTCGCTTCGCGGAATTCAGCTACCTGTGCGCCGCGCCCCACCAGTTGCGCCAGCAGCGCCGCCGCCGCATAGTCTTCGCCGGCCAGCTCAACCTCGATTGTGGTGCCCGGCCGGCCATTTTCCGTCGCGGCGATTGGTTCTGCCCCGCCCAGCAACTCGCAGCCGCGCACCAGTTCCAGCGCCGCCGGCGCGTCGGCTAACAGGCGTATCCGCAGCACGCGGCTGGCCTGCATCTGGCGGCGAATGTCTTCCATAGATCCGCATGCCACCAGTTGCCCCTTTTCGATGATGCCCACCTGTGTGCACATTTCGGCCAGCTCGGCCAGGATGTGCGAGCTGATGATGAGGGTTTTGCCCATCGCCGCCAGTTCTTTGAGCAACTCGCGCATCTCTACCCGGGCGCGGGGGTCCAACCCCGAAGCGGGTTCGTCCAGCAGCAAAATCTGCGGATCGTGCACCAGCGCGTGCGCCAGGCACAGCCGCTGCTGCATGCCGCGCGAAAGCGCCTGGACATTGGCGTCGCGTTTGTCGGCCAGATTCACCAGGTCGAGCAGCTCGTCAATCATCACTTTGCGCCGCGCCGCCGGCATCTGGTAACACCGCGCGAAAAAGTCCAGGTATTCCCACACCAGCATATCGTCGTACATGCCAAAAAAATCCGGCATGTAACCGATCAGCCTGTGAAGCTCGCGCAGGTTGCCATCAACGCCGCCCCTGGCGCGCGGCGCGAGTGTCCGTTGGCCGCCCACCCACACCTCGCCCGACGACGGCTCGAGCAGCCCGGCTAACATGCGCAGCGTCGTCGTCTTGCCGGCGCCGTTGGGGCCGATAAAGCCGAACAGCGCGCCGCGCGGCACGCATAGATTGAGAGAGTTGACGGCTATGACGCGCCCGTAACGTTTGGTCAGAGTGCGCGTTTCAATTGCATATTCTTCAGATTCGGCCATGCGTCTCCTGTGTAGAGTTTGCCCTATTCCAGGCCTAGTCCACTGTCCCTTCCACTTCCAGCGAGTACTGCGAACAGCCTGTCCAATTGTTTTCGTTGTTGGTCAAACGGATGCTCACAATTCCGCCGGCCTGGACAAAGCGCGCTGGATCGGTTAATTCATTTGATCCACTCTGTGGTGCGTCAAGCTTGATCCATTCACCGCTGCGGGTGTATAGCTCGATGGTTGGGAGGACGCTGCCGACGTTGTCGCTGGTAATCACCAGGGCCAGCCGCGTCACCTCCATGCGATTCAACGCCTCTGGCAGTGTATACTCTAGTGTCGCCGTTCCCCAGTTCAGGTAGATTTGATTTTGGGCGCCGCACATGCCCGTATCCCCTTGCATTTCGACCATGCGCGCGGTCAGGCTGCCGGGGAATAAATGAATGGGGCCGGTTGGGTACTGGACGTTCAATGCGGCGATGACGAGACTGGTTTGCTGCGTCATCCACCGCACATCGGTCACGCCGATCTCTAGTGGGCTGATTTGCATCCAGCCAATCAGCGTCGTCACAGGCGGGGGTTGGGACGGCCCGTTGGGATTTTGGTAATAATTTTCCAATATCTGCTGCCGCACCTGTAGCTCGCGGGGCGGGCCGTTCGGGCCGGCGTTTTGCCATATATGTTCGTAGAGGAAATAAGGAAAGTTCGAGTTCCACGTATTTTGTAATACCTGATCCACCGTCTTGCTCGTCCCCGGCGCCAGGTCGCCCAGGCGGGCGAACTGATTGCCATTCACGACCACTGCGTCGAGCAAGACTTGATCGGTGTGATTGACGAGCGTGCCCCGCAAACGGTCGCCGTCGAATAAAAGATCGGATTCAATGCCCCATTCCTCTGGAACGGAGGACTCGGCGGCAAAGCTTTGCATGGCCCACTGGTTGACCTGCACGCCGCGCACTTGGGTTGGCTCGCCTTGCACAATCTCTAGCGCGCCAGGGCTGCCAACGCCGCCCCCTCCCCACGGATTGCCCTCTATCGAGAGCGGCGTGGCCAGCGTCTGCCCGGGTAAATTAATGGTATAGGCGCGGCGCGCCGGTGAAAAAATGCCAATGTACGTCTGCACGGGCGAGGCGGCTCCACGCCCGCTAAAAGCGAGGATGGACACTTTGTTGATGATCACGTCGCCGCCGCGCATGTTGAACCCGAGCGCGAACGCGCCGACCGAAAATAGCGCCGTGAGCGCCAGGATCGTAATCCAGCCCCATTCCAGTTTGCGCAGCCGCCGCAGCGCCAGATAGTTGAGCGGGCCGACGAGCACAACGTAGAGAATCAACAACCCGCCCAACCAGCGAATCGAGGGCAATTCGAGCGCTGGCAGGTTTTGCAGCGCGTACGATAACGAGTTGGCGCGCATCAGGCGAGGTGAAACGTCCGTCGGCGCGTTGAGCGGGTAAGCCGAACCGGGTGTGAGCAGTTTTTCCCAAAAACGCAGCGCGCCGGCCCATGCATCGAACGGGCTGCCGGATAAATCGAGCGCGGCATAGTTCACGTATCCATCCCCCACGCGCTTTTCAGTGAGCAGCGCGCGGCCTTGTTGCTCGATCAATACATTATACTCTGGTTGAGATGGCGGTTGAACGGGCCACGTCACCGCAAACGGTCCGGGCACGCGCACGTCTTGTTCGCCGAATGTGCCGAGCGCCTCCAACGAGGGCAGGTCGCCAGGGGCGTCTGTGAGCCTTAATCCGTCGGGAAGAATGACGCCGGCCAATGTGCGCGCTGCGCCCGCGCCGCCGCCCAAGATCAAGCGCCCGCCTTGTGTTATCCAGCCTTGCAGCGCCTGGGCCTGCTCCGGCGAAAGCGCGCTTGTGTCTACGCCAGAAATCACCAATGCATCCAACGCGCGCAGCCCTTCGGGCCGGTCGGGAATGTCGTCCAGCGAGACAGGAATCACTGCGACAGGGCGCGGGTTTAGCGGCCCCATCCTTGCAGCCCACATCTCCACGCCGGACGACGTGGCTTGAAGTGAAAGCCCGCCCAGCACGGCGAACGGCTCGGCGCGCGGCGCGATGATGCCTATCATATAATCAACGTTGCGTTCGACGGTCACTTGCACGGATTGCTTGGCAAGTTCGCGCTCACCTTCCATCAGTCGCACGCGCACCGCCTGCGCAAACGAGGGCGGCATCACGTACAATGTGAGGCGCTTGCGCGCGCCGGTGGGCAGCTCGACGGGCGCCGTGAAGGTAGTCTGCCCGCCGGCCTCTGTCGTGTCGGCGCGCACCTCGGCGCGAATGGGCGGGCCATCGTTAGCCAGCGTCACGCGCAGCGGCAGCCATTCCCCGAACTTGAAATGGCCGCTATAGTGCGCTTCGACCTTTAGCGTGGGGCCGGTGGTCTGCGCGGCTAGAGCGCCTGGAATTGAGGCGCTTGCAAGAATCCACACCACTAGAGCGAGAATACAAATGTGTTTATGTTTAGGCATAATGTTACTGTTCCCGGTCTGTTTGGATAGCGGCAAAAACATACACGGGTTAGACGTAAAACAGGCGATGCTAGTTCCACGAGAATTATTGTGGCGGCCAGGGTATTTTTACAGCACGTGTCAGGGGCCGCTTACCTGCACCGCTCCCAAGATGACTCGATCCCCGGCCAGGCTGCCGGCGTGGTCGAAAATCGGCGCGCGGCGCAGGCTGGTCAACCCATACAGGCCAATCTCGATGGCATACTCGCCGGGCGGCAAATCGGGTGGGACGACGAGCCAGTAAGGATCGGAAAACGTCTGCCCTTCAATCCAGCGTGGAATCCACAAAGAGGAAGGGAACGCGCCGCCCATGGGTGTGTAATAGTCTCCTTGCGCAACCAGTTGATTGCCAGCCGTAATGAGGTGAACGAACGCTTTGTAGCTTTCTTCAGTGCGCTGCAAAACGCGCCAATCCAACCAGACCTCGATAGATTGACCGGCGCGTACCTCCAGGCCGGCCTGGTCGTGGAAGTCTGACAAATCCAAACACTGCCTTGCGCACGCGCGCGCGCCCATCAATGCCACGCGGCTGTCGAAATTCGCCGCGGCGCTATCAAGCACCGTCTGCGGGGGGACGACGCCGCGCGCCGGCTCTACTATAATCTCGCCAATGTCTACCGTCGTCGCTCCCGTGTCCAGTCCAAGATCGCGCCCGGCGCTCAAATCGGCCACGCCCAGCCGCAGCAGATAGCGTCCTGGCGGCGCGCCGAACGGGATCGTGATGTCATATTGCTCGACAATCACTTCGCCGGGCTGCCACGCAATCGAACGCACGTGGCTATCGGTCGTCCAGCGATAGGCGCGTTCGCCCAACAAGGCAAACGGCACGAGGTAATGCGTCGGCGCGACCGGCGCGCGCATCGCCACGATCAGGTGCGCCGTTTGACCGGGACGCAGCGAGCGGGCGTCCAGTTCGTAGCCTACTAGCTCTGCCTGGTCTTCCGCCATCACATTCAGCCTGTTGGAAAGGGGGGGGATGGTCTTGTCACCTGGCGCGACAACTTGCCACAAACTGGTTGTGGGTTGCGGGTCAGTGGTTGTTGGCCGCAGCCGGAACAGGTCGCCTTCCCACACTTCGCGCCTGAAATCGGCCAGGTAGACCGGCGTTCTATCCCAGTAGGTAAATACGTTGTCTAGGTACGGATTAGCGGACGTTGGCGCTACGTGGACCGGCGTCACATCCGCCGGGTCGAGCGCGCGCCCTTCCGCCGCGGCAACCCACAGCGGCGTCATTAGCTCCCACGGCGCAAGCAGTGTAGCTTGCTCGCCTTTGCCCTTGAAATGTGCAAACACGGCCTCGACCCACTCTTGCCCGGCGTGGTACTCGCGCAGACTCACGCGCGGCGCGGTGTGCCACGCGCTGCACAGTGGGAGAAGGATTAAGGCCAAAGCGCCGAGCTTTACGTAATATTCCTTTGTGTGCCCTGATAAAAGAGACGAAATCGCTTTTACACCTGCGCCGGCCATCACCGCGACAGCGATGAAGGGCAGCATCAGATAGGCCATCACGTCTTGGATTGTGTTGATGACAAAGAATACATAAGTGGCAAAGAACAGCGCGAACAAGGCGAACAGCTTGGGGCGTTTGCGGGCCAGCCAGAGCGCGCCCACTCCCGCCAGCGCCAGCGTGATGAGGGGGTATTGCAGCCTCATCAATTGCCAAAACACATTCAGCCGGACGGGTTGATCGCTCGGACCAAAGGCAAACAAATTGACGCGCAGCCCTTGCGCCGTGGCGTGATGCCAAAACGCTTCCAGGCTGGCATCCATGCGGTTGAACGGCGAGGACGGCCCCCGCAGCGGGATATAGAGCCAGACGCTCAACCCCGCGGCAAAACATACCAGCAATGCCAACCATTTGCGCCACTGCGTCAGGAGGCGCGGGCGCGTGAGCAAGATGAACACGGCGCAGGCTGGAAAACCAAATATCAACAGGGGGTGTTGCGTCACGCCGAGACCGGCGACGAGCGCAAAGCTGTAAAGCCAGCGCTCGTTTCCACTTGCATACCAGCGCACCAATAGAAACAGCATCAGCGCGGCCAGCAGCGCCGAGATGATGTGCGCGTTAGCGTGCAAGCTGTGCTGCCAGATGTCTACGGCGACGGCGGCGGACAAGGCCCCGAACAGGGCCGGAAGCTGTGATTGGAGGGTGGGGGGTGGAGAGGATGATTGAGAATTGGGTACTGGATATTGGGTATTGAAAATTATCGCATAGACCAGGCCCGAAATCGTCGCGCCGGCCGCTGCCGCGAGGAGGTTGGTGCGATAAGCCAATGTCCCAACCTGAACGACGTTTTGCCACAGCCACGCCAGCACGGTGTAAAACGCATAACCCGGCGGATGCGCAATGCCCAAGACGCGCGGCACGAACGTATACTCGGATGGGTCGCCGGGAACGGCGCCGGGGGCGAGCGTGGAGATGTACAATCCTAACACGCCGGCAAATAATACAAGCGGAAGGTAGAAAAGCGGCGAGGGAAGTGAATGGCGAATGACCTGGGCCGCAAAGCGCGGCAGGGCCAGTTGGCGCTTGATGCGCCAGGGCTGGCGGATCAGGCGGTGCAGCCATTCCAGCCCCACGCGCTGCACCCAACGCGGCGCGCGTTGGGCCACGCCGCTGATGAAATCAAACGCGCCGCCCACGCCCACGGCCACCGACACATTCAAGCGGTCCAGGTTGCGCGCGATCCACAGGTCTTGCGCGGGCGCGCCGTAGGCCACGAACAACACGTCTGCCCGCGCGCCGCGAATCATGGCGGCGATGGCGTCTTGTTCCTCTATGGAAGGCGAGCCGCTGTATGTGCCCGCCACGTCAAGCCCCGGATAGCGCTCTTGCAAGATGCGCGCCGCCTTTTCGGCCACGCCCGGCGCGGCGCCAAGCAAAAATACGCGCCAGCCCTCGCGCGCCGCGCGCGAGGCGATTTGTTCGGTCAATTCCACGCCGGCCACCCGCTCGCGCAGGCGCACGCTGCCCGGCTCGCGCGCCTGCCGCCTCGAGGCCCACACCAGCCCGATGCCGTCCGGCACGCACAGGGCCGCGCGGTTGAGCACGTCACGAAAGGCGGCGTTGTCTTGAGCGGCCATGACAAATTCAGAATTGACCGTGGCGATTTGATGCGGCCCGCCTGCGGCCGCGAATTGGCCGATCAGGTCGAGCGCCTCGTTTAGCGTCACATCGTGCACGCGCACGCCCAGGATGGTAGTGTGGGACAAGTGAGGGGACCCCAATGATACCTCGCGTAAAGCGTCAGGCGTCGCGTTTTACGCGCTCGGCGCTCGCTGCCAGCTCGTCTGCCAGTCGTCCGATCTCGGCGCTGGCTTCGATGCGGGCGCCCCAATCGGGTGGAATGGCGCCGAGACCCAATCGCGCCCCACTTAGCCCGCCGGCGATGCAGGCGATGCTGTCACTATCGCCGTTCGTGTTGGCAGCGCGCCGGACGCACGCTGTATAGTCGTCGGGATAGCGCAGCACGCAATAGAGCGCCAGCGCCAGCGCCTCTTCGCCCACCCAGCCTTCGCCAATGTGAGCCAGCGCGGCTTCCTCGCTCGTCCAGCCTATCACGTGCCCCACCCGCGCCATAGCCTGATCAAAGTCGGATGACATCTCGCCCACAAAATCCCACGAGCGCCTCAGCCATTCGTTGACGGGTGTATCTTCCAGCGCCAGCTTGACCATGTAGGCGCCGCCGATGCAGGCCGCGCGCGCGGCGGGGTGGCCGTGCGTGCACACGCCTTGCGCGTCGGCGGCCTGGCGCATGCGCGTCTCGTCGCGCCTGTAAAAATACCCCACTGGCAGCACGCGCATCACGCTGCCGCAACCCTTGGAGTCGGGATCGCCCGCCTCGCGCCACGGCGCGCCGCTTGCCAGCCGCCTCGCGCCTTTCAGACATGTGCCGCCGGGCGCGCGCCGCGGGGTGGTGGGATCGTTCAGCCAGGCCACAAACTCGCGCGAGACGGCCGCCATTAATGTGTCCATGTCTGCGCCGCCGGCCTGGATCAGGGCGCGCGCCAACGCCAGCGTCATTTGCGTGTCGTCCGTCCACACGGCCGGATCGGGCAAATCCCGAATCCCCTGTACTCCATAGGTGCGTTTGATTTCGTCTAGCTTTTGAAATTCGGTTGGCCAGCCTAGCGCGTCGCCGCAGGCCAGGCCGTACATCAAACCCCAGGCGCGTTCATCTTTCATGCTCGTCCTCGGCAATTTAATGTTTCGATAGCGGCTTCTAATTCTAACAAATCGCTGAGGGCCATATCCACACCCTCTTCGGCGCGTCCGTCCACCAACACCGTCGTCATCCCAAACAGTTGCCGGGCGGGGCGCAGGTTGCGGGCGTTGTCCTCGACGAGGATACATTCCGGCCCCTCGGCGCGCAACGCCTGCAAGACGTATTGGTACGCCAGTGGATCGGGCTTGCTGCAAAACTGCACCGCTCGGATATCCAGAATTAATGGAAAGTGATTGGCCACTCCCAGGCAGGCCAGCACGCGCCGGGCGTGCCGTTCGTCGGCGTTGGTAAAGATTACTTTGGAAAGAGGAATGCGGCCAAGCATAGCATCGAGCGCCGGACTGGGTGCGATATAGTCTTGCAATGGCACGTCGTGAACAAAGTGCAAATAATCGTCGGCGTCCACATCGTATTCGAGTTGCAGCCCGCGCAGCGTGGTGCCGTACTGGATCCAAAACCGTTTTCTCAATAGCGCCGCTTCTGCCGGGTTGAATCCCAGTCGTTCGGTCAGATAGAGCGTGATGCGGCGGCCGATTTCTTGCATCAAGCCGGACGTGCGCGGATAGAGCGTCTCATCCAGATCAAAAATAAGGTGTTGGTAAGTATGTTTGACGTGCAACAAGGTTAATAGCCCATTCTTTTGCTTCACTCGTTCCATCAGTTGCTTTCAATCACCAGGATTGGCCACCCCCCAATCAGGCAAGTGTTTTCTACAGGGTGTGTGCACGCTGCGCCAGGCAAGTCGAGCGTGTACTGGCCGTTCGAGGCGCCCTGCGTCCACGTTGCCCCGGTGCGGCTGTCCACGATCAAGGCGCTGCCGGCGCGCGCGGTGAGCGTTGCCTGCTGCGGCGGCCCCACGCGCGACCAGAGCACCGTCGTCGTCTGCGCGCCGCGATTTACAGTCACCTGTACTACCTGGTCGCGCCGATCCAGGCTGGCCGATTGAAAGCCTGCCAGGTAGCGCGCCGCCAGTTGAAACGAGGCGAACGCGGGCCGCCGCGAATTGTCCATTCGCGCCAATCCAAACGGTTCGGGGTTAGCCGCCTTGTCGCCGGGCGTATCGGCCATTTTGTAAACGGCGATGCGCTCCGCGCCGCCAGCCAGTCCCATTGCAAACGCCTGCACGATAAAGGCGGCCTGGTCGTCGAGTGTGATGTTGAACGTAGAGTTGGGAACGGGCCAGGCCGGGTCGAGCGACGGCGCGGCGTTTGTCTCTACCAGCCACACCGGCTTGTCAAAGCCGTAGGTGCGCATCATCTCGTGATGCCACGCTGTCAGGTTATAGACGGTATCCGGCCGGAAATACTGGTGCGACGTTGCCACGTCAAAATAATAATTGTTCCCCATGGCGTTAGGGTCCGCCACGAGCGCTTCCAGAAAACGCTGAAAGAATGGCGTGCGTCCGTATTGCGAATCCCACCAAAACGTCAGGCCGGCCAGGTGGATGACGGCGTTGGGATTGGCATCCCTGGCGACGGTGTATGCCACGCGCTGAAATTGCAAAAAATCATCCACGGTGCCGCCCCACGTTTGCCCAGGATAAGTGTTATCCCAAATGTCCGGCTCGTTCCAAATGATCCAGTGATTTACGCGGCCCGCATACTTGGCGGCCAGGCGGCGGATAAACTGCGCCCAAAGATTTTCGGGATTGTCGGCAGGCAGTTCCATACCGGCCGGGACGCCCGCCACGTTGCCGTCCCTCAACGCCCACGGCGGCGTGTTGACAATCAATCCCACCACCTCGCGCCCGGCGGCCAGCTCCGAGTTGACTGTCGCCTCCAGGTCGGCGTCGTTCCATTGACCCGACTCATTGGGTTGGATGACGCTCCATTGAAAGCGGAGGCGAGTCCACCCCGCGCCCAATTGCGATGCGGCGGCTGAATTATCGAATGCATCTACAACGCCAAAGCGGCGGTCGCCGCCTGATCCCACGAGGGGAATGCTCACCGGCGGCGCGGCGGGGGCCGATGTGGCTGTACTTGTGGGTAATGCGGATGAGGATGGAAGAATTGCCGTCGGAGCAGATGTGGGTGCTATAGTGCTGATGGGTTGGGGCGCTTGTGTTAGGGTAGGGGATGGACGCGCCGCATGGGTGGGCTGCGGTGTGGAGGTGGATGGTGGGCGCTGCGTTGCCGTTGGGCTTGAGGTGGGTGTGAAAGTGGCGGGAGGGGTAACCGTAGATGTCTCTGATGCCAGCACAGTGGGGGACGGCGCGAGTGCTGGATCAACAGCGCCGGGCGCGCACGAAGCCATCAATGCACTCACTATCAAGATGGTTACAATCCGTCTGTACATAGCCTCTTTTCTTAGGTGATGATTCGCCATACGAGAGCAATAGCCAATGCCGCCAGCAAAAGCCAGATGGCAATGATGATGCCCGCCGCCGTCCAGTTCACCGGCTTGCCCTGTTCCTGCCTTTGCCTGGCCCTTTCGCGGCATTCGTCCATCACAAGCGGAGGAATCATCTTGAGCGCCAGGGCAATGCCCAACGGGATTAGAACGAGATCGTCCAGGTATCCCAACACTGGAATCGGGTCGGGAATCAGATCAATGGGGCTGAACGCATAGCCCACCACGCACGCGGCGAATAGCCTGGCGTACCAGGGCGTGCGAGGGTCCCGATAGGCCAGGTAGATGGCGTACACCTCTGCCTCGAGTTGCCGGGCGCGCTGCTTCCACGCATGTATCACAAGCGCCTCGCTGACTGGAATGGTGTCATTACCTCAGCATATAAACAGTGATGTCCCTCTAACAGGCCCCAACCCTCTCAAACGGAGGGCCTGATAAAGGGACACGTTGGGGTGATGTGTGTGCCCCCGGCGGGACTTGAACCCACAACCTCGACCTTAGGAGTGTCTCGCTCTATCCTCATTGAGCTACGGGGGCGACAGGCGTATTTTACCTCAAATTTGATTATGTGCAAAGGCACTGTAAAAATATAATGGGTGTGTTTCATTTCAGTTGAAACAGGGCGCTCACCCTTGCGAAGGTTCGCAACCTTCGCAAGGGTGCAACTCGTTTGAAACACACCCAAATATAATTTCCGATGCCGCCCTGAGCGTAGCGAAGGGTTTCCACACTCGAAGAGATTCTTCGCTTCTCCTTCGACTGCGCTACCCAGAAACTGACTGTCATTGCGAGACCCGCAGGGTCGAAGCAATCTCCACGCTTGTCCAGCGGGGGATTGCTTAGCCAGCCTAGTCCGGCAGGACAGGTCGGCGCGCTTCGCGCGCCTCCTCGCAATGACGAGTTTCTGATTTCTGGCATATCGCCGAAGGCGATTTGAGTTCTCAGGATGAAGCTACCCAGAAACTGACTGTCATTGCGAGACCCGCAGGGTCGAAGCAATCTCCACGCTTGTCCAGCGGGGGATTGCTTAGCCAGCCTAGTCCGGCAGGACAGGTCGGCGCGCTTCGCGCGCCTCCTCGCAATGACGAGTTTCTGATTTCTGGCATATCGCCGAAGGCGATTTGAGTTCTCAGGATGAAGCTCAGAATGACAGAATCGGAAGTTGTTCCAAGAGCATGTGCAAAAAAAGACCCGCAAAGCTCAACGGCTTTGCAGGTCTTGCAATGCGTCTTGTTTTTAGCCTTTTACGCTGCCCAGCGTCAGGCCGGAAATCAACCACTTGGACGAGTACAGGAACAACGCCAGCACCGGGATGGTGATCATCAACGAGGCTGCCGCGTACATGCCCCACTCTTTTTGGAACTGGCCTTGCAGCGCGTTGATGCCAAGCGGCCAGGTGAGCAAGGCCTGGTTGGTAATGATGCGGTAGGCCACCACAAACTCGGACCACGCCTGCATAAAGTTGAACAGGAACACGATGGCCAGCGCGGGCGTCGAAAGCGGCAGCACAATCTTCCAGAACGCTTCCAGGCGCGAACAACCGTCAATCAGGGCCGATTCTTCCAGGTCAAACGGCACGGTATCGTAATAGCCCTTGAGAATCCAGATGCTAAACGGCACCGCGCTCACCGAATAGGCCAGCACCAGCCCATTGTAGTGATTGATCATGCCGAGCCGGGCCAGCATCAGGTAAATGGGAATGAGCAGCATGCCGGCGGGAATGGCCTGGGTCGCCAGCAGGAACAGCAGCGCCGGCGCGCGGCCGGGGAATTTCCAGCGCGAAAAGGCATAAGCCCCCGTGGCCGACAGCGCCACGCCGATAATCGCCACGGAAACCGTGATAATCAAGCTGTTCAGAATCCACTGGATAAAATCCTTGTCTCTGAATAGCATGATGTAATTGTTCAGCGTGGCATTGGAAGGAATGAGCACAAATGGGTCAATCATGGCTTTGCTGACCGGCCCCACGCTGAGCGTGAACACGCGGAGGACGGGGTAGATGGCGATGATGCTGCACAGAATCAAAAACAGGTGAATGATCAACTGCGCAAAGGGGCTGTCGCCGCGCGAGCGGAAAAAGAACCACCGGACGAAATTTTGAGATGCTTTGGGTTTAGCAGGTGCGCTCATGATTCAGTCACTCCCTTCAATGCTCCGCTCACGTTGAGCCAGATGGCCGCAAAGACGGACAAGATGACAAAGATCACCAGTGAGAACGCGGCGCCAAAGCCGTACTTGGAATATCCAAAGGCGGCCGTGTACAACGACGTGACCAGAATATCCACTTGCTCGGTGAGCGCCCCTCCCTGGGTCATCAAGAAAATAATGTTGAGGTTATTAAACGTCCAAATCGTGCCGAGTGTGATGGCCGGCCCCAGCACCGGTTGCAGCATCGGAATCGTAATGTGGCGGAATTGCTGGAACCAACTGGCCCCGTCTATCTCGGCGGCCTCAAAATACTCGCCGGCGATGCTTTGCAGGCCGCCCAGGATGATCACCATCATAAACGGTATGCCCAGCCAGATGTTGACGATGCACACCATGATAAAGCCCCAGAAGGCGTTAGAGAGCCACTGCGGGCCTTCGATACCCAGCTTGGCCAATAGCAGGTTGACAGAACCGTATTGCGCGTGAAACTCACCCTTCCAGATCAGGGCCACCACTACCTGTGGGATGGCCCACGGAACCACCAAAAGGGTGCGGTACAGGCCGCGCAGGTCAATCCCCAAAACCTTTAGCGAGCGGTTCAGGAGCAGCGCCAGCACCATACCACCCGACACGTGAAAGATCAGGTTAATCACCGTCCACAACATGGTCCGGCCAAAAATGATCCAAAATGTGGACGCCGGCGTGTTCAGTAAAGGCTCGGTAAACACCCTTCGAAAGTTTTCAAGCCCGTACTGAAGGCCAAAAGAGGGATTGAGCAAATTAACCAGGCGCCAATTTGAAAAGGCAATGCCGATATTGAAAATCAACGGCCAACCCAGAAACACTGCCAATCCCAACGCCGATGGGGCCAACAATGTATAGGGCAATGCGTAACGCGATTTGAACACCTTGGTTAAAATAAAGTACATCACGACTTCCAAGGCCACTGAGCCGATGATAATCAGTATAATCACCGGCACGAGCTCGCTCAAACCAAGGCCAAAAGCCGGCATAGCTTTTTGGAAGCCTTTGATAATGGCATTGATTACATCTACCATGCTGGCGTCTCCTGTAACCCTCGCCCCACTCCAGGCAGGGGAAGGGACAAGGTGAAACATTCTCCCGCAGGCACGTGACCTGCGGGAGAATGGAGGAACAACGGGCTATTGAAGCTCAGACACACATTTTTCGGCGGCCGTCTGCATCGCCGCTGCCGCGTCGGCCGGCGTCATCTTGTCGGCCATCACGGCTTCCAGGTTGGGGCGCATGGCGTCCCAGTTGCAGCGCATCTCGGCCTGGGGCGGCATGCCCGTGCCGTGCGACAGGTCTTCCGAAGACCCCTTGAGGACGGGATCGTCGGTGATGGACTTGTCGGTGAACAGCTTTTTCACCGCCGGCAGGCGCTTGTCGCTCTTGACGAAACCCAGCTGCACTTCGTCAGAGATGATGAACTTGACAAACAGCTTGGCGGCTTCCAACTTGTCGCCGCTCAGCGTCTTGGGGAACATGAAGTAGATGCCCGACGTGTAGGCCTTGGGCCAATCGGCGCCCGAGATCTTGGGGATGGGGGCGGTGCCCAGGTCAATCGTCTTGGTATTGGTGACGTTGGTGTATTCGCCCAATGACCAGTCGCCGTTGATAATCATGGCCGCCTTGCCGCTCTTGAACAGCGTGTCGGCGCAGCCGTAATCACATTCCTTGGGCACGATCTCGTCCTTGAATTTGAAATCGTGCACCAATTGCAGGGTATTCTTCATCGCATCGGTGTTGAGCGTGGGGGTCTTGCCGTCCGCGCCAAAGACCACGCCGCCATAGCCGCCCAGCCACGGCACCAGCCAGAACGGCTCGTTCAGGTTATAGGCAAACCCTTGCACGTCGCCCTGGGTCAGTTCTTTGGCTACCTTGATTAGTTCGTCGGTGTCCTGGGGCGGGTTCTGGATCAGCTTTTTGTTGTACAGCAACATCAGGTGGTTGCCGGCCGAGAGCGGAATGCCCCACACTTTGCCATCCAGTTTGACCGCTTCGAGCGCGCCGGGCAAGAACGCATTCGTGTCAAAGCCCAGCCCTTCAACCGGTTGGATCAAACCGGCCTTGGTGAAGGGCCCGGCGTGATCGTTGACCGTCCACAGCAGATCTGGCCCTTGATTGGCCAGCATCGAGGTCTGGAAATTCTCGCGCAGTTTTTCGACGTCATAGTTCACGATTTCAATTGTAAGGCCGGGGTTTTTGCCCTCGAATTCTTTGGCCAGCGATTTGACTTTATCGAGTTGAACGCCGCCTTCCTTGGTCCACAGCACAAGATTGGTGGCCTTGGGTTTGGCGGCGCCGCCGCAGGCGCTCAAGATCATGGTCGCCACGACTAACAGGCTAAGCATAGCGAACAGGTTCTTTTTCATTTCAAAATCTCCTCTTGTGATTTTCTAGTTGGGAAAACAACGAACGGGATGTGAACATGACTTGTGCGACACCTGGTTTTGTTATTTATGATATGGGTCACCTCCTTCCGTCGCATGATGTATAATCGAAAGTCCGGGTTGTTCAAATAGTATCATTATTACAAATTCAAGTCAAGACTGGTTTTGGACCAACGATCAGGACTGCGAGCGGGGCGGGGGGGCGGTAGAGTCTCGTATGATGAGGGGACAGGGAAGCAATTGCTTGATGACGGGGCTATTTTGGTCCTTTATCCGCCTGAGCAACGCTGCCGCAGCCAGCCGCCCTAACTCATCGTACGGCGCCTGATTGGTTGTTAGATGCGGCGTAATGAGCAAAGCCGCTTCGCTGTCATTATTGCCTACCACCGAACAATCTTGAGGCACGCGCAGGCCAAAAGCTTGCAGGGCTTGCATTGCGCCAATTGCCATCAAGTCATTGGCCGAATAGATTGCCGTTGGCCGCTCGTCCCCTAACGCAATCAATTCTTGCATGGCTTGCATGCCGCTGTCTTGGCGGAACCCTCCATATTTAATCAATCGCTTGTCGAACGACAGCCTGGCGCGCTGCAGCGCCTGGCGATAGCCTTGCAAGCGATCTAATGTTACCACCATCGTCGAGTGCCCGCCAATGAACCCGATGCGCTGGTGCCCCAGTTCAATTAGATGGTTGACGGCGTCGGCAGTGGCCGCGCGCGCATCTACTTCTACCCACCCAATCTCGGGCGTATCGTTGATGGGACGCCCGAGCAGCACAAAAGGCAAGTGCTCCGAGAGCAGCACTACGGCTGTATCCACGTTGACGCGCGAGGCCTGGACGATGACGCCGTCCACCTGGCGCGAGCGAATCAGATCAAACGCCAGGTGCGCCTCGTCCTCGAAATCATCCGTGCCGGCCAGGACGAGCCGGAATCCCTCCGGGTAAATGACGGCCATGATGCCGCGCAATACCTGGGGGAAAAACGGATCCGAGAAAAATTCTTCTTGGGTGTGTGGAATGATCATGCCAAGTGTGCTGGCGCGCTGCATACTCAACGAGCGCGCGATGACATTGGGATGGAAATTGAGTTGCGCCGCAGCCTGCGTCACACGCGCGCGCGTTTTTTGGCTGATTTTGGCGCTGCCGGAAAAGACCCGCGATACTGTAGAAGGATGAACCTGGGCCAGCTCAGCCACGTCTTTAATGGTGGTTCTCATACGCGCTTTCATCTCACAAGCCGAGTGTTTCAATCGCGGATTTGTGCAATCGGTTGCACAGTCTTATTATACATGCAATCGGTTGCATTGTCAATACCCAATTTTTCGTCAAATCAAACTTGACATAAGAACAAAAGTTCTGTATAATTAGATCTGGTGTTCTAAAGTGTCTTGAACGCACAATGAGGCAAATCCATGTTTGTGCACTTTGCGCCAAGAGATGATGCTTACATTCATTTATTGTCGCTTTGCCGCCAATTGAGCAAGGTTCCGCCCTTCACAGCTGTATTGGGGTTGGCCAGCGATGGCGCCCCACTCTTGCTGCGGCTTCCAGGCTCGAATGCGGCGCACGTATTGATTGCGGGCGACGCCGGTTCAGGCAAATGCGAGTTGGCGCAGACTATTCTCCTCAGCCTGAGTTTGGCGCATCGCCGCAGCCATTTGATGTTTGTGCTGATGGATCCTGGTCGTCGCGCTTTTGGTCACTTGAGCAGATTGCCGCATTTGCTGCAGCCTGTGCTTTGGGATGTCAACGATGCAGCTATTGCGCTGCGTGAACTGGTTCGCCTGGTCGAGTCTCGCGAGCGCGCTCAGGCCAGCGCGCCGCGTATTGTTGTGATTATAGACGAACTGGCTGGCCTGGCTCAGGCAGCAGGTGTGCCAGACGCTTTGGCGCAGTTGACACAGCGCGGGCACAAAATGGGCATCCACGTGATTGCTCGTGCGTCAACACCATTAGTTGAACTATCCGGGCTGCTAGAGATGGTCAATTTCCCGGTGCGATTGGTAGGCCGGGTGGGCAGCGCTCAAGAGGCGTGCGCGGCGGCCGGCATGGGCGGCAGCGGCGCTGAAACGCTGGCGGGGCGCGGCGATTTTGTGGCTGTGGCGGCTGGGGCTGTCACACGTTTTCGGGCGGCTGGCCTCTCACCCACAGAGGTTAACCGTGTGGTCAAACGTCTCAACAGTGGGTGGCGTGGTTGGGACGTGGAACGAGAAACGCCGGGCGGAGTGGGCGGCGTGCAGGACGTTTTACGTGCGGCTCTCTACACGCTGCGCCTGACGTCAACAGTGCGTCATTTGTGAGAGGAGAATCTACATCATGGGTATTACAATCATTGGCAGGCAGACCGCATCTAACACGCACGCGCGGCGGCGGCGTGTTCAAGGCGAAAAAGTTAAAATCGAGTCCAAGCGTTTCGGCTACTTTCCACAGTCCTTCACCTGGCGTGGGCGGCGCTATAACGTACACGCCGTCGAACGGTGCTGGACGGTATCGCGGCGATGGCTGTGGGAAGTGGAGCGGCACTGCTTTCGCGTGCGTTGCGCCGAAGGCGCGTTCGAGCTTTACCAGGACGTGAAAAACAACACCTGGCACATTGAGCGATTTGAGAGGGCGTAGATGAAAGAGGGATTGTTGTGGTTCGACGATGATCCGCTCCGCAGCCTGGCCGAAAAGATCGGCCGCGCGGCCAGACGCTATCAACAAAAGTACGGGCGCGCGCCAGACGTGTGCTACGTTCACCCGACGATGATTGACGCAGACGCCAGGCTAGACGCCGTGCGCGTGCTGCCGGCGGGCACGGTGTTGCCCAATCACTTTTGGCTGGGCGTGCAAGAGGCGCGCCGCTAAAGAAACCGGGGTTCCCGCAGAACCCCGGTTTCTGGCAATTGAGCGCACGCGCAAGCGGCAGCTTGCGTTTTGTGGGCTTGCCCGCAGTGCGACGCCGGGGTACTCCCGGCGTTTTTATTTGACGATGGGTGTATAATAAATCTATCTTTCTGGGAGCTTTTTCCAGGAAAGTAAAGAATGATCTGGTGGAACATTTGTATGTCACAAACCGTCAAAGGTTCATATAACTGTTGTGCAGGGGAGGTATGCTATGGAGCCCACCCGCCGCGAATTTATCCGCAACGTCGGCGTGATGCTGGCGGCGCTCTTGACGTCGGGCTGCGGCTTGACCCGCCGCATCCTTTCCACGCCGGTGGTCACGTGTTACGAAATGGTTGCGCCAACTGACACCCCCGCTCCTACGTGTTACACAGCCGTCCCGCCGACGCGCCCGGCTCCCTTTGGCGGCCCGCGCTGGAACGAACTGCGCGCCTGCTGGCTGGCCCTAAAAGACCCGCGGCTCCAGTCGTATGAGGATAACGATTTTATCCAGGATTTGCGCCAGCGGCACGCCGGGGCGCTCGAGGCGCTGGTCGCCGGGGGAGAATTGAAATCTGCGGTTGCCGATGAAATCGGCGTGGCGTTTGGGCAGGCCATTGCCCACGTCCAGCGGCAGCAGGCAACCTGCTACTTCGCCTTGCCGCCCGAATACATGCCGCGCGAGGATTTGGTGCAGCAGGCCGCGGCGCTGGCCGAGATGGCGGGGCAAAGCGACATTGACCCCGCGACGGTTGCCCAGGCTCAATCCGCGCTGGAACGCGATATGGCGTGGCTGGCCCAGTTCGACGCCGGGCAACAACCGGACGACATGGGAACAATCGGGGCTACGCCAGAAGCGATTGAAGCCGCGCGCATTCTGGTTGGATTGTTGTTGAGCAAGTGAAAGCGAGGAAAATGATGTCAACGACTCGCCGCGAGTTTCTAAAGCGTCTGGGAATTGCCTTGGCGGCGCTGGCCGCCACGCGCTGCGCACTGCCTTTGGGACGCCAGGGCGACGAGTGGGACAATTTGCGTGAACAGTGGATAAACCTGGACCGGCTGGCTAAAGACGCCCGCGACTATCCGCGCGGCGAAGAATCCCGCGACCGCCTTGTGGCCAATCACCGCGCTGCGCTGGACAAGCTGGTGCAGGCTGGCAAGCTCGATGCCGCCGTCGCCGGCGACGTGCAGGCCGCTTTTGAGGGCGCTGCGTACCACGTCTGGCGCGCCAATGCGCCCATTACGTGTTACGAACCCATGCTCGGTCCCGATTATCAGGTGCAAAGCAGCAGCGACCTGGCAAAGCAGGCCGATATTTTGGTTGACTTGGCCCGGCAAGGCGCGACGGGCGAGGCGACCATCAGCCAGGCTCAACTGGCTATCGAGCGCGACATTGCTTACCTTTCACTGTCTGACGAGGAACAAGGCGCGATTCAAGAGGCGGTGATAAAGGCTGCCAGTGGCTCGTACAACTTTCCCACACTGGCAGAGCTTGAGCTGGATATTTCGGCGGAATCGGTACAAGCGGCGCACATTCTGGTCGATGTGCTCATGGGAAAGAAATGACCAGGCCGCGTCTTCAGACCATCATCCTCGAAGTAACGCAGGCATGCGATCATGCCTGCCTGCATTGCTATAACTATTGGAATCACCCCTCCGCCCGACTTTCTCCCCAACCGGGCGATGATGAGGTGGATGTGCGCCCACTCCTGGCGCGCGTTCTCGACCAGGTGGATTGCAACCACGTCACACTGACCGGCGGCGAGCCGCTGCTGCGCGGCGACCTGCCCGAGACGGTCAGTTTCTTGAACGAGCGCGGCGTGCGCGTGAATCTCATCAGCAACGGCCACCGCCTCTCCGACGACCTGACCGCCGACCTCGTCCGGCGCGGAGTTGACTTGTTCGAGCTGCCGCTGCTCAGCTTTCGGCGCGAGGTGCACGACGCGCTTTCGGGCGCAAGGGGCGCGTTCGACGCCGTGCTGGCGGCGCTGGCGCACATTCGCTTTCACGGTGGGCAGGCGGTGGCGGTGTTTGTGGCGACTCGGCGCAACATTGCCGACCTGCGCGACACGATCAAGCTGGCCTTTGCGTTTGGCGCGCGCGGGGTGATGCTCAACCGCTTTAACCCGGGCGGGCGAGGGGCGGGCCACATTGACGATTTGCTGCCGGCGGTGGACGAAATGCGCGCCGCGCTCGAGACGGCCGAAGCGGCGGCGCAAGAGTTTCATTTGCCCATCTCGTGTTCCATTCCCATCCAGCCGTGCCTGATAGACACCTCGGTCTATCCGCACCTGGGATTTGGCTTTTGCGCGGCAGGTTCAAGCCGCGCCTACTATACGCTCGACGCGGCGGGCAACGTGCGGCCATGCAATCACACGCCGACGATCTTGGGCAACGCCTGGGACGAGCCTTTTGCCGAGATCATTGCCCCGGCGCGCATGGCTGATTTCGTCGCCGCTGTGCCAGCGTTTTGCGCCCCGTGCGCGCGGCGAGATGAATGTTTGGGAGGGTGCAAAGCCGCCGCGCAGGTTTGCTACGGCAGCCTGGAGGCTGAGGAGCCGTTCTTGCGGCGCAACAGGGAGAGGGCGCGCCCAATCACTGCGCCATGAGCAAATCTCTAGCTGGCGGCCAACCCGGCTACCAGCAAATCCAATGCAACCACGTCCTCGCTTTGCCCGCTTTTGATGGCCACGTCAATTTCTTGCAAGCGATGGTAAATGGCTTCCAACTGTTCCATCGTAAACGCGCGCGCCTGGTCGCCCAATTTTTGGGCTACAAAAGGGTGAATGTTCAATCGCGCCGCCGCCTCGTTGCCGGTGACGCTCGCTTCGGCCAGTTCCTTGAGCAGCATCATTAAACGGAACTGGCGGACGATCATCCCAAAAAGGCTGAGCGCCGCTTCGCCCGAGTCTAGTAAGCGATGCAACTGGCGCGCCGCCACGCGGCCATTCCCTTGCGCCAGCGCGTCTACCATAGCGAAAATGTCTCCCTGGCGCACATCGCGCACCAGCCGTTGCACGTCCTCGCCCGTCACCGGGCGCGACCAGTTGGCGTGCGCCAGCAGCTTTTGAATTTCCTGATCGAGCGCGCGCAGGTCGCCGCCTGAAAATTCGGCCAGGAGTGTGGTCGCCGGCATTTCAATTTCACCGCCGTGATGGCGGGCGCGCTTGACGATCCATTGCGCAAGTTGGCCGGCCGGCGGCAGCTTGAATTCGTGCACGGTGCGCTTGTCTATGGACAAGGCCAACTTGACCACGGGGTGGCTGGCTGCCAGCGCGCCTGGCTCGACAAAGATCAGGCGGGTGCTTTCGGGAAGGGCGGGGAGATAGGCCAACAATCCTTCCAGGAATGTTTTTGCGCCCGACCGTTCCGCGTGTTGCGGCGCAGAGCCATCTGCGCCGCGCTCGTCCTTCTTGCCGCGGCGGCCCGTCAACCTGTTCAACAATCCTTCGACAATGACCAATCGCTTGTCGGCCAAAAAGGGAACGGCGTCGCACGCGAAGCGCAGTTCGGATAGCTCTAGTTTACGGCCGTCGAATACGGTGGTGTTCAAATCGCGCACGGACGGGTCGCCGATTTTCGCCTTGAATTCGGCGAGCTGTTCCGTCCGCGTCAGTTCGTCGTCGCCGTGAAAGATGTAGAACATGCGGGATTAGCTCTGCGTGCTAATCTTGTGGGCCGTCACCCCGCCGCGAGAGATGTTTTGCACGTGGGTGATAGTCATATCGCCCACGTCTGGAGAGGTGGTGATTCGTTCCTGGACGAGCGGCCCGAGCGGCTGCGCCACAAGCAAGGCCAGCATGGTGGCGAGCATGGCCGCCGGCAGCCGGTCCCAATCCCATCGCTTGTTCCGCCCGCCTAATGCTACAAACGCTCCGCCGCCGGCCAGCAGGCCCGACGTGACCAGGTTGGTGCCGCAGCCGGGATGAATCGCCAGGCGGCGCTCGCCCTCTTTCAGGCGGCGCAGGGCCTCGTGTGCTGCAGCGCTGACCTGTTCGGTCGTCACGTCGCCATAGATATAGTAACCATACGGCGTCGAGCGGCCCACCAGGTTCACGCCCTGCAAAGCGTGCTGCTGCGATAGCACGTGGATGGTGGCATGCTCGAGCGCGTGGTTGCGCCTGGTGCGCGCGATAAATGAAATGTTTAAAATGCTCATATTACCTCTTTTTGTCGCCCTGCTGTTATTATAACCGCTCACGCCGTCTGAGGCAAGCGACGCAGGGCCGAGGGGCATGGCAGACTACAAGATGCCCAGGTCGGGCTGGGTGAATTGACCCGGCGCATCGCCTGCGCTGAAAAGAGCCGCGATGCGCTCCAGGTTTTTGTGCCCCAGGCCGCCCGCACCACCTGGTTTAAAGACGCCGAGCTGAAAACGGGGCAGAGTAGTATCGCTGACGTTCGGGTGTGGGCTGGCGCTGGCAAGGTGATGGCGTTCGCGTTCGCCGGGCGCAGGCGCGCAGAACTGGAGGAATTGCCATCCGGCGCCTGCCACCGCGTCGCAGAATTGCACGTTGCGGCGCAGCTTGTACTCGATCAAGGCTACACGCTCGCCCGGCGTGACCAGCACGGGGACGCCTGGCGGCGGTCGTTTGATCAGCAAGTGTGGAGCGAGTTGCGCCGTGGCGGAAAATGAAAAAGTGTACACGGGCGTATATTTTTCAACCCACACCAGCCGGTTGGGGGCATACGGTTTTATTTCGTATCCCATCTGTTTGCCCAGTGTTCCCAGATGGATGTACAGTAATTCAACGTCCCGGCGGCGCGCCTCCGGGTGCTCCTCTTCGCGCAGAATATGCACGCCCGCCCGCGTGCGCCGCGCGTACGATTCCAAACACAGCTCCACCAGCTCGCGCTCTGGTGTGAGCATGCCGGGGAAGCGGCGGTAGAGGCTGTCTATCAGAATCGCCTCTTCCCATTCGGCGGCTTGCAGCATTTCGTACACATCTTGTTCTACCCGGTCGCTCAATGGCGGCTCGATGGGGCCCATGGGCCGGTTGACCCACCAAATCTGGTCGCTGCCTTCCATGCGCCGGAGCGCCGTTTCGCGCCCCTCGAACGTGCCTTGCACAAAGTGCGTGAGCAGAGTTAGAGGCGGGGGGGCGCTGTCTGGCATGCGGGCGACGACGTGCAACAAATCGGTGTTTGCCAATGCCTGATAAGTGTTGGCCGCCAGTTGCGTCCACGTTACCGGCTCGCCGCGAGCGCGTATTACATTCATCGTGGTATGCTCGGCCACTTCCATGACTTCCACCCCCAGTGCTTCTGTGTCGAGTTGACGCTCGCGCGCCGCCGGTCCGCGCGTCCACATCACGCGCAGCCCCTCGCGCGGCATGGCCAGGAGGTGTTCCAGTTTCAAGCCGGCGCCGGCGCCGGCCAGCGCCAGTCCCCCCACCCAGTCGTCGTTTGTGGTTGAGGAGGCAGCCTGCTGAGCGGCAGGGTGAATGAGCGTCACCGCGCCCGTCTCGGCCAGGGTGCCGGCCAGCGTTCCCAGGGCCGACGCCAGCCCGCGCCACAGCCATTCGACGTCTGCTCTCCGCCGTCCCAATAGCGGCCGCAGCGCCTCGGCTGCCCGCGCTCCCCACAGCCAGGCGCTCCACACGGCGCTCAGCGCCCAAAACGTGGGATCGAGATCGGGCGGCATGCCGATGATGAGGGCCACGCGGCCAGGTTCGACCAGCCTGGCGATTTCGCGGCTGCTGCGGCTGATCACGCAGGCGGCCGGTTCGCGTTGCGCCAGCAGCGCGTTCAGGTCTGCCGCGCGCGGCAATGTGATGGCGGGTTCTGAAGGCGCGGCCTGCGCAGCGGCGGATTTGTCCATGGCCCTATTGAGCGAGCTTGCCAAAACGCGCCACACGTTGCGCTCGACAAAGCGTTGTGGGGTTTTCAGGCTGCGCGGCTTGATCGGACGCGCCGCTTTGTCCGCGTGCGTTTCAGGCTGGTCATCGGAAGCGGGATGGATGGCGCTGCACACGGCCAATGTTTCCAACAACAGCGGCCGCAGGTGCGCCTGTTCTGCTTCTGGGAGCGCGTCAAAGCGGGTCAATACGTCAGATATGGCGGCTAACGCGCGGGGTGTATAAGCTGCCAGCACGGCGCCGGCGCGCTCGTGTTCGTCAGTCTGTTCGGGAACGGCGGCGCGGTTGAGCAGCAGCCAGTAGGGGAGACTGCGCGGCTCGTAGCGTTTTGCCAGCGCCAGGTCTTCTGGATCCACCGCGCCGCGGCTTGGCGCGTCACACACAGCGCAATAGACGTGTTTCTCGATTGGCTCGCCCTTGTCGCGATCCCATACGAACGAGTCGGCCTGAGCGGGTTTGTGGCAGGTGGGGCAGCGCGTGGCATAGTGAGCGGCCAGCCGCGCCGGCAGTGTGTCGTGCGCGCCGGCGGCGGGCGTTTCAACCAGGTGAGTAAAGGCAATATTGATGGCGTCTTGGTCGGGCCAGCCTTGCCACGGCAGCGCCAGGTCAACCGCGCGCGCGGCGACGGGATTAAAGTTGGCGGCCAGCACACGCCTCCCTAGCGCCAGACCTTCTCGGATGATCTGGGGCGTCTGGCAAAATGGATCGAGTATCAAGTCGCCTGGGTGGGTAGTGGCCTCGATGTAGGTTGCCGCGATGCCCGCCGGCAGAGTGGGCAAATAGATCTGCAGCGGCGAACGGTGCTCTGGGATGCTGGCGCCGCTGGCAGGCTGGCCCACCACATAGTGTGCGATTTTGGACATTGTACTAGTATATCACAATTGGGCCGGTTTGACGCAAGCCAATCCGGCTGGTATACTGATGGCCGGCAAGCTGTATCGAGTTGGGCGTGTTTCAAACGAGTTGAACCCTTATAAACTTGGCGTCTTGGTTCAATGATCCTTATTTCCGAAAGTCTATTTTTGTTTTTGGGGAAAACCATGAACTGGCAAGCTTATTTCACTGAGCGTCAACAAGATATTGTGGGCACACTGCGCCGCCTGGTAGAGATCGAATCGCCATCTACAGACAAGGCGGCTGTGGACCGCCTGGCGGCTTTTGTGGCCGGCCGGCTGCGTGACCTGGATGCAGCGGTTGAGGTTTTGCCGCAGGCTCGGACGGGCAATCACGTGGCGGCCACAATAGGGGCAGGGCGGGGGGATGCGGCCCACATCCTGGTGTTATTTCACCTGGATACCGTGTGGCCGCTTGGCACGTTGGCCGCTATGCCGTGGAGCGAGACGGGCGGCGTTTTGCGCGGGCCGGGTGTGTACGATATGAAGGCCAGTGTGGCGATGGCATTGGCCGTGTTGCGGGGTCTGAAAGAAACAGGCGCGTCTCTGGCGCGGCCGGTGCGCTTGCTATTTACCTCGGATGAGGAAATCGGCAGCATCTCTTCGCGCGCATTGATTGAAGCGGAGGCGCGCGGGGCGGCATTAGCCTTGTGCATGGAGCCGGCCCTCCCTAATGGAGCGCTCAAGACGGCGCGCAAGGGAGTGGGGGAATTTGTCGTCGCGGCTTTTGGCCGCTCGGCGCACGCCGGGGCCGATCACAGCCAGGGCATTAACGCGATTGAGGAGCTGGCGCATCACATTATCGCCATCCAGGGCCTGACGAATTACGAAAGAGGCATTACGCTCAACGTGGGCGTTGTGACCGGCGGCACGGCCAGCAATGTTGTGCCGGACAGGGCCAGCATTGAAATAGACATGCGGGTCGAGCAAGCGTCCGATGCAGAGTGGGTCGCGCAGCAGTTGGCGGCGCTCAGGCCGGCGCTTGAGGGGGCGCGCCTCCAAGTCACGGGTGGGCTGAATCGCCCGCCGATGGCGCGTACACCGGCAATCGCTCGAGCGTTTGAAAAAGTCAAGGCCATTGCCGCAGAGATGGGATTGGCGCTGACGGAGGGCGCCACCGGCGGCGGCAGCGATGGCAATTTTACCGCGGCGCTGGGCGTGCCGACGCTGGATGGGTTGGGGGCGGTGGGGCATGGGATGCACTCGCCCGACGAACACGTATTGGCGTGTAGTCTGCCGCAGCGCGCAGCCTTGTTGGCGGCCATCCTCACCGGGTGGAACTAGATGCCGCCGACAAGCGCCGCCCGGCATCCCGTACCCAATCGCCTCCACCCGGAATCAATCGTGACAAGGTGACCGGGTGACAAGGTGACTAACAAACGATTGGCCGTATCGTAAGTGTAGGTAGTGACAACGGTATCCGTGATCGTCTGCGTGTAGGCGGTGCGGCCTGCCCGCCGCAGGTGGGTTGCCAACCTGGTCATAAGCATACTCAAATGTCTCGCCAGTGGAGTAATCCGCCTGCGTCAGGTGGTGGAGCGAGACGAATCACTGAAGCGCCGAGAACAATGAGCACACTGACCGTATGTTTCAGTGTGCTCAACTCGCTCAGTGATTCAGTGATTCCGTTTACGGCCCCAGCGCAATTACCTCCTGGCTGTCGTCAAAGGACACGAAAATCATCTGCCCATCGGCTGCGACCCAATAGCGATTCTCTGAAGCATTTGTGCGGGCGGGCGTGAATTGGATGTAACCCGTTTCTTCGCCCGTGTGTATATCCAGTTGCACCAGGCGCGCCCTGTCATCAAGTGCGTATACAGAATCGTTGGCCGCAACAAAGTTGGAGACAATATGTAAATCATCCCTGTGCCATTTGACTTGCCCTGTCCGCGCATCCAGCGCGAATACCCAGCCGACCAGAATGACATCATCGTGAAACAATACAGGACGCCATAATGTTGGCCCAAGCTCTTCGATTTGGGTTGTCCAGAGAGGTCGTTGAGTGATCCGGTCTTGCAGTTTCAAAGCTGAAGAATCGAGATATAGATTAAAAAGAGGCGACGACGACAGCAGCCTGAATCCATCATCAGCAGATAACGAAGCCATGCCCAAGCTAGCACCAGCATGTGTGCTGAAAGAATGAACCGCATCTCGTGTCATATCATAAACATCCAGTTTTTCTCCGTCCGAAATCAGCCTGTAAACTACATGGCTTGGCAACTTTGGAGATTTCCACAACTCGTCGCCGCTGCTCAAATCGTAAGCATGGATTTTGAGATATTCCATGATGTACACTCGCTCGGTATCCACTGTTATCGGGTCAGCATCTTCCAGCCGATGCTCCCACAAAAGCTCACCGCTTACTCCATCGAGCACCTTGACAAGACGTACATAATCGGCGACGCGTTGCGCCCAAATCACCCAACCGGAAACAGCAAATAGACGTGAAGCCTCTCGACCGCCAATGAAGACTGAAGAGCACCGCCAGTATTCTCGCAGATTCAATGTGTTGTCTGCCAGGTCACGAGGCCGGCGCAGCACATCTAGAGCAGAGCACGCTGATAAGCTGACTAATATCACCGCAAAAAGACTCCATACCACAACTGCGAAACGCTGCATTTTTCCTCCTTTCGTCACCATACCGGCAGTGAGCCGCCATAGTTCTGGTGCACATAATATGGGCCGTACAAGCTCATTGGGTTGCGGCCAAGCCTGCCCTGCCTGCATCTGTGGTGCAGGCACAGGTGAGCGAAGCCGAAGGATCGAGCGTGTACGTTGTTGCATCGCCGTTTGCCGCTTGCCTCACCCGTGCACCACCTGCCTGCTTTGCGAAACGCAGTGAAGAGGGTCCCCGTTATATGCAAAGCTGACGGCTGAGTGCTGGTCGCTGACCATTATCAACCGGTTTGCCTGGTCATAAGTATACTCCCGATTGCCGTCGCTGGTGAGATTGCCACGCCAGTCCCCGGAACGAAGCGAAGTGGGATTACTGTCCCAAGTATACGCCTGGCCATTGGCGCTTGTCAAACGATTGGCCGCATCGTAAGTGTAGGTAGTGACAACAGTATCCGTGATCGTCTGCGTGTAGGCGGTGCGGCCTGCCCGCCGCAGGTGGGTGATACAGCGTCTCGGGTTGCAGGCCGGTCACCTGCTGCGTGAGCGTGACGCCGCCCGACAGCACATCTACCCAGGCGCTCTCCGCGCTGATCACGCCGCTGGCGGCGGTAAAGACTGTATCCAATGGAGCCACCTGCCAGTGCAATTCGACACTTTGGCTTTGATCCGTAACTCGTATCACGGCAAAGGGTTTTTGCCTGGCCCGAGCGTGATCCAATCGAGTTGCCTCAATCGGGCATTCTTTGCGGTGCAACAGTGGATGGACAAGGAGAACCCGTATCCCAAAAATTGTGGCTCTTTGGGACTTGGCGTGGAAAGCATGCTGGATTCCCGAACTTGTTCGGGTAAAGCGCCATCGTGCCCCAACAAGTTGGGGACTCGCGCTCCGACCACGGGAACTCCCAAAGAACCAAAATTGTTTCCCAGTGCTGTCTGAACATCCATTATAAAGATCTTGGGTGAGATTGTACATCGGTTGTGGCTGTCGCACAACTTTGACCGCCTGCACCTCGTCATACGCGCCGCTCGCAGTGCGGACGTGCATACCCGCCGCCAATTCGCCTGCCGGCTGCCAGCCTTCTTCCAACGTGAAGAAGGGATGCTCCGGTGTGGTCTCGATCCGCTCGCCATCAGTCAGGTTAAGGCGGCTTTTAAAACCCTTGATAAACTCTTGACTCTATGTTATTATTACACCGCCTGGGCAGTCGAGTTTTCAGATGTGGCTGAGAGGGGTGTAATGTATGTATCCAGATAGTGAAATTTTGTTTCCAAACCGGTGTATCCGGCAACTGGCTGGCTTGCGAGGAGCAGAGTGGGACCGGCTGGTCGAAGAGATTACGTCGTTGCCAGAGCCGCACGAGGATAGCTTGTCATTTTCGTTGATGATGATCAAGTTGGGCAGTTGCCTGACGTGCGACCTGGATAGCTACCGTGCGTCTTTGGGCTGCGCCACGTGCGCCAAGCGTACTGTGGCCGGCTTTAAGGGGTCGGATGCTTTGCTGCGCAAGCGCTTTGAAGAAGCGCGCGTGGAAGTGCGCGCCTACCTCAAAGAGAGTGGGCAAGAAGACGTGCCGGTCAAAAAGCCGAACAAGCGCTCGTCAAAAAAATAAGCGTAAGGTGTAAGATAAAAGGTAGAAAGTAGGCCAGTCTGCTTTCTACCTTTTTACTTTTGCGATGAATAAACCCGTGTTCTTTAGATGGATGGCGCTGGCGGCGGCCATTGTGGCCGCGGCGGCGTTGGCGTGGCAGTGGGCCGGGCCAGCGTGGGCGTTTGAGCTGACGGGCGAATACGAAACGCTGCCCCAGGTTCGCGGCTTGCTGCAATCGCTTTCCAACCTCACCCGCGCGCAGCCGGTCACGCGCGCGGATGCGCCGATGCGTTTTATTCCCTCCAATCGCTACGGCGTCAATACTTTTCTCGAACAAGAAGTCGAGCCTGAAAAGCGCGAACGCGCCATGGCCATGATCGCCGAGGCGGGCTTTGGCTGGATACGCCAAGAGTTTGCCTGGGCCGATATCGAGATTTCTGCCAAAGGTGATTTTTGGGACCACAAGTGGGATCACAGCGCGTGGGACAAGTACGATAACATTGCGGAACTGGCCGAAAAATATGGCGTTAACATCATGGCCCGCCTGACCAGCCCGCCGGCCTGGTCGCGCGCGGATGGCAACGCGCGAGGCGCGTTTGCGCCGCCGGATAATGCCGAGGACTATGCTGATTTTGTCGAAGCGATTATTCGCCGCTATGGCAAGCGGTTGGGCGCGGTGCAAATCTGGAACGAGCCGAACCTCACGCCAGAGTGGGGCGATTGCCCGGCGTGCGGCGTAGACCCGGAAGCCTACACGCGCTTGCTGTGCGCGGCTTACCAGCGCGCCAAGTCGGTTGACCCTGATATGGTGGTCGTTTCCGGCGCATTGGGCCAAACGCTCACGCTCAATCGCTTTCCGCCCGGCGGCGGCATGAACGAATTTATTTTTTTGCAGCGGATGTACGACGCCGGCGCGGGCGCGTGTTTTGACGTGTTGAGCGTGAATGATTACGGCTTGTATTCCGGCCCCACCGACCGGCGGCTGCGCTTTAACGTCACCAACTTTTCGCGCCCGATGTACCTGCGCGACGTAATGGTGAAAAACGGCGACGCTCACAAGCCGATCTGGATTGCCGAAGTGGGGTGGAATGCCATACCGGACGATCCGACGATTATTCAATGGGGCGAGTTTGGGCGGGTGACGCAGCAGCAGCAGGGCGAGTACCTGGTGCGGGCCTACCAGCGCATCGAGCGAGAATGGTCGTGGGTCGGCGTGGCGTTCGCGTGGTTCTTCAAGCCGGCCGACGATCACGAGCGCAACCAGGCCAAATACTATTTCCGCCTGGTGGACCCCGACTTTACGCCGCTGCCGGCCTACCAGGCGTTTAAACGCTACGCTGGCGAAACCAGGTGACCGGAGTGCGACTATGACCGAAGCGCGGCCCCTGGCCCGCCATATCCCCAGGCTCGTACTTGTGCTCATCATCTTGCTGGCGGCCTTGCTGCGTTTTTACCAGTTGGATGCTCAGAGCTTTTGGCACGACGAGGGCAACTCGGCGCGCCTGGCCGAGCGCACGCTGCAATCCATCACCGTCGGCACGGCCAGCGATATTCACCCCCCGCTCTATTATTACGCGCTGCACTTTTGGCGCGCCGCTTTTGGCTGCAGCGAGTTTGCGCTGCGAGCGCTTTCGGCAGCGGCGGGAGTGCTGCTGGTGTGGATGATTTACCTCATCGGCCGGCAGTTGTTCGACGAGCCGACGGCGTTGGCGGCGGCGTTGATCGCGGCGGTCAACCCGTTTCAGATTTACTATTCGCAAGAGGCGCGCATGTACGCGCTGCAGGCGATGTGGGCGGCGGTCTCTACGCATGGCTTGCTTCAAATTTTCCCCGCGACCGCCATGGGTGAATCGGCAAATCTCAAATCCCCATTCTTGTTCTCCCACCTTCGACCTTCCACTTTCCACTTTATACTTTTTGCGTATTATGTCCTCGCCTCCGCCGCCGGGTTGTACACCCAGTACACATTCGCGTTTGTGTTGATCGTTCACAACCTGTTTGTGTTGGTTCGTTTGATTGCGGAGCGCGAGGGATGGCTGCGGCGCGGGATGGCCTGGGCGGCGGCGCAGGCGGCGATTGTGATTTTGTATCTGCCGTGGCTGCCGGTGGCTCTTTCTCGCACGCGAGGATGGGGCATCGAGCCGGAAACCTACCAGCTTGGCGCGGCGCTTTTAGACGTGGCGCGCCTGTTTGCGTATGGCGTAACCTTGCCGACGGCTCAGGCGGGGGCAGGGCTGGTTGCCACGGGCCTGTTGGTGTTGGCCGGGCTGTGGCCTGGAAAAAGAGCCGAGGCGGCGTGGCCCACGGGGTTATTGGCGCTTTGGTGGTTAGTGCCTGTAGCCTTAATGTTTGGCATAGGATTGTATCGCGAGGCTTATCTCAAGTTTCTGCTAATGTCCAGCGCGCCGGTTTGCTTGCTGGCGGCGCGCGGCGCCGTAAACGCCTGGCGGGCCGCCGCGCGCTACAGGCCGTTCCAAGAAATGAAGGGGGCGGGGTCGCCCGCGCAAGCCTGGCAGGGATTTGTATTGAGCCTGGCGGTGCTGGCGGCGATGCCGCTGCCCCAATCGCTATTGAATTTGTATTTCGACCCGGCCTACGCGCGGGACGACTATCGCGGCATTGCGCAATTTGTGCGCCGCACTGAACGAGCGGGTGACGCGGTGTTGCTCATCGCGCCCAATCAATGGGAAGTATTCACTTACTATTACACGGATGCCGAGCGCGTGTATGCGATGGCGCGCTCGCCCGATCCAGTTGAAGCGGACGCCGAGCTGCGCCGCATCACTGCCAAACACCCGCGTTTGTTTGTAGTGTATTGGGGTGATTTTCAGGCCGACCCGCACCGGGTTTACGAGTCTTGGCTTGGAAAATATACGTACAAGACCGGCGACGAGTGGTGGGGCGACGTTCGGGTGGCGATGTATGTTGCGCCGCTGGCGGCAGCCGATACGCCGCAACATTCCCTGGATGTTCGTTTCGGCGATGCGATTACGTTGCTTGGTTACACGCTGCTCACGCCTCAACTGAGCGCCGGGGGTGCGGTTCAATTGGCGCTCTTTTGGCAAGCCAGCGCCCCCATTGCAGAACGTTACAAGGTCTTTGTCCACGTGTTGGATGCCGGGGGGCGCATTGTGGCCCAGGTTGACCGCGAACCGGGCGTGGATTTGGCGCCGACAACCATTTGGAAGCCCGGCGAGATGGTCATAGATCGCTATGGCGTGCCTGTGCCGGTGGATGCGCCGGGCGGGACGTATACGCTGGTCGTTGGCCTGTACGATTTTGGCGGCGCTCGCCTGCCCATCACGCAAGGCGGGCAGGGGGATGCGCTGCACCTGAGCGATATTGAGGTCAGATGAGATGCCGGTAGAAGTGTTCCTGGGCGACGTGGTGCGCTTGCGCAAGCCGCACCCGTGCGGCGGATACGAGTGGACGGTAGTGCGGCTGGGCGCGGATATCGGCCTGGTGTGCGCCACGTGCGGGCGGCGGGTGTTGTTGCCCCGGCGCGAATTTGAAAAGCGGCTGAAAAAGTTTGTGGGGCGCGGGACGCCTGCGCCCAAGCCCGACGACGCGCCAGACTCGCCTGCATAGTGAAAACTTTTATTGTTTGAGCAGAACGGTGCTTTCTCGATAGGTTTGCCCAAAGACGGCCGCGGTGATCAACGATAGATAAAACCCGATGGGCGCCACGAGAAAGGGGATGAGGAAGCATAGGATAACGGTGTAGTAGGTTATCATCAGGATCGTGTAAAAGATAAAGAGCAATCCTCCAATGATGACCCAGGCGATAAAATAACCTAGCTTATTGGCGCGCAGAAGGGGCCACCACTCGCGCGCGCGGAAGGCTGCTGATAGCGTGTCTTGGGCCACCATATAGCTGATGGCTGCGGGCAGGGGAATGGAACCCAAGAGCATAAGCGCCATGCCCAATGCCATCGAGACGAACATGATGACCATGTTGCCAAAGGTCATCAATAGGAATAGCGCCACGGTGCTGGCGCTCTCTTCGATATTCGCTATCGAGAGCGGGGCGATAATGCTCAAGATAAAATACAGCCCCATGCCGCCAAACATGACGATAACTCCAGGCAGCATGTACACCATGCTCACCAGGAACAGGCGCAGCCCATCTAACCCCAACTTGCCCAGGTCATTCCAGGCAGGCAAGGTCAACTCCTGGCCCTTAATGGCCTGCCGCATAATTTGCAAAGCATAACCGCTGGTAAAGAGCGTGGGCACAACTGGCACGAATGAACCGGCGAATACAAGCGCAGCTCCGGTGATAAACCGGCCTCGCCAGTCTGGACCTTGAAATGGAAACTTGAAAAGCGCTTTAAGCGAGGCGCTTGTCAGTGCTTCGGATACCTCGGACATATTAACCTCCCATCGTTTCGTAAGGCTTTTTGAAATGCGCCGTGTACGAGACCGCGTTCCCAAAGAACGCTTGCTCGACGAACCCCATCGCCTCCGCTGCCTGCCGGACGTGCTCGCGCCGCTGGAAATGCGGGTCGGCGATGACTTCGGTCACGGAAAGCAAGCCGCCTAGCTTGAGACTGTCGAAAATCTCGGCCAGCGCAGTCCGTTGATCGGGAATTTCGCCCAGCACGGTGACCAACAGCGCCCGGTCATATTCGCCGCGGGACAGTTTCCCTTCCCCCGCCGCGCCTTGGACAAAGTGGATGTTTTCCAGGCGTTCCGCCTGCGCTTTGACCTGACCGCGCTGCAACATGCCCAACTGGATGTCAAAGGCGGTCACTTTGCCGCTCGGTCCGACTCGTTTTGCCAGGGGGATGGTCAATCGCCCCGGCCCGCAGCCAAAATCCAGGACCTTCATCCCCGGTTCGAGACCCAGGTGTTTGATGATTTCACGGGCGCTATTGTTTCTAAAGATTGGGTTGTCCAGCTCGACCAGCCAGGCCAGCCATGCAGGGCAAGGCAACGAAGCGCGGCGCGAAGATAACCGCCAGATGGCGCCCGCGAGGCCAAGCAGCACAAGCGCTATCAGCAAAGTATAGATCGGTTGAGACATGCTTGTCCCTTTCCTGCGACGCGAGGCGACCGCATCGTTGATTCGTACCACCCCAATAATCCGGTGTAGGGGCAGGCCTTGCGCCTGTCCTCCGAGGTCAACCGCAAGGGATTGCCCCTACATTTTGATTGGTCATGCCAGGGGAATCATTCGCGCAGGATCAGCGGCAAGAAAACCTTATAGCTGCCGGCCGCGCCCCAGTGCCCGCCTGTGACGCAGTACACGCCGCCTTGCATGGCGGCGCTGGCGTCGGGTTGCCCGATGGCGCCGGTGACGGTGTAACGGCCGGCCGCGCTGGCGCCGCCGCCGTTATCGAGCGTCCACCAATCCACGCGATAGCCATTCGCCTGCGCGGCGACCAACGTGCTCAACGCGCCGAGCAGCAAGAGCAGCAGGGTCAACGCTAAACTGATGCGTGATTTAGACATGGGTGTTCCTCGCGTTTATGGCTCGGCCAGATACGTGATTTCGGCCCCGACGACGTACATATCGCCGCCATAGGTCTCGTCATTAGGGACTGCGATGCCGCGCTCAAAGTAGAAAAACCACATGGGATTATCATTAAAGTCATTACCTGTGGTTACGTTGGTGCCAAAGTGCCAGGCGCCGTAAATTTGGCTCCATTTTGAAACCCACGATTGGCTTTTCATCAAATAAAAGTGACCGCCGGCGTCCCCATAAGCAAGCAGGGCGGCGTCTTCTGTCGCGCCATAGTATATCTGATCCCAGCCCGAGTCGGGATAATCTGGCGACAGGTTGAGTTTGCTGCCGCCCGCGTGCAAGCGCCACTGGACGCTACCCGATATGCCGCTTGTCGTCTGTAAAGCAAAGTAGAGCGTAACTGTGAAGGGCGTCGTTTGATCCCAGTCATCCGGCTGCGCAATGCCCAACCCGCCAAGTTGGGTCGTGTTGGGCCAGCGCAGTCCCTTTTCGGCCATGATGAGGTTGGAGCCGGGCGTGTAACTCATCGCGTTGGCGGGCACATAGAGGCTGCGCCAGTTGAGCTTGTCCGGTTTGTCGCTCACCCCATCCCAGGGAACGCTCTGGGCGGCGGTGGCGCTGCCGGCCTGGATGGCATAGCGCGCGTAGGGCGCTGGCGTGATGGCCTGGCGGGGCGTCAGGGTGGTGAAGGCGTCGCTGCTTCCGCCGGGGCGCACTGCGATTTCCAGGTAAAGCTGCTGGTTCCCGAAAATGTTGCCAAAATCCAGTTGCGCCGTGAACTGCCCCCGCGTAACAGAAACCGCCGTGAGGGTCAAGGGAACAGTCCCGGTCAAGGGCGAACCGTCCTCGACGACGTTATACAGCGTAAAGCGGAAATCATAGTTTCCGCTCGCCAGTGAGCCACCGTCTTGCAACTGACCCTGGTAGGTAAAGGCCGTGCCGAGCGCGGCCTGAGGCGCGGACGAGGACAGATCTTTGTCCCGCGCACTGACTTTTAACCACGAGAGTACACCTAGCGCGCATACCACGCCGACGATGAGACTGGATTTGAGTAGATTCCGTTTTTCCATGTATCCCCTTTCTGTATGGATAGTTGAGCCGAGCCTTGCGCAAAAATCCCCCGGTCCTGTGCCATAAACTGTCAGGCGCGCCCTTGAACCTGGCGGCATTGTCTATATTAGCACAATATCCGGCGTTGGCAATCGCTTGAAATACGTTGCCTTTCCCCGCACTGCATAATTTTGCCCGCGCGCCTCAAACCGCACTTGGGCATTTTCGCCGGCGCGCAAGCCTACCGGCGTGTGCGCAAGTTATTCAATCCTTTCGCGCATTTGACATACACGCCAAAGTGGGTATAATGTTACCCGCATTGTCGGGCCGCTAGCTCAATTCGGCAGAGCAGGTGACTCTTAATCACTTGGTTACAGGTTCAAGTCCTGTGCGGCTCACTTTCCCAAACCGGAGACCAACTTATATGGTCAAAACAGCCACCTAGTGGTCTCCGGTTCAGCGATCGAGCCAATCCCCCATCAACCGATCGCCGAGTAATTTTTCCGCCTTCGGTACAAAAAAAGCCTCTGAAAATTTATCAGTACTGTTTACACATTATACGTACTGGAGAATCGAAACCGGAGGACAATTAAATGAAACCCACAATCACCCTTCATCAAGCCATTGATGGCTACCTGCTGGACGCTGCCGCCCGCCGGCTGAGCGCCGACGCCATCCACGGCTACAGCTACATCTTCAACCGGATGAAATTGTACTTCACCTCAGACCCAGCCATCACCAGCATCACATCCGACCAGGCGCGCCAATTCCTGGCCGCGCAGGATACACTCAGCAACACATCGCTGCATCACTTTCACGCTGCGATGTCGTCGCTGTGGAAATGGGCGCTGCGCGATGGTCTCGCCGCCGAGAACATCATGCTCAGAATTCCCCCGCCCCGCCCAGAGGAAAAAGAAATCCAGCCATTCAGCAAAGAGGAAATAAAGGCCATGCTCGGCGCGCTGGAAACATCCACGCCCTACACGCGCCCTGGCAAGCGCGAATGCGCCCACGAAATCGGAACAGCCACCCGCAACCGCGCCATCATACTCCTGATGCTCGATACAGGCATCCGCGCCACCGAACTGTGCGACATGCGCATCGCCGACGTGGACCTCAAAACCCGCCACATCATCGTGATGGGTAAGGGCAACAAGCAGCGCATCATCCCCATCTCCCCCCAAACTGGCCAGGCCGTATGGCGTTACCTCGCCACACGCAAAGACGAACCCATAAACAAGCCGTTGTTCATCTCCAGCAATCTGACGCCGCTCAACCGGGATCGCCTCAATCACCTGATCCGAAACATCGGCCAGCGCGCCGGCGTCCAGGGCGCCCACCCCCACCGATTCAGGCACACCTTTGCCATCAACTACCTGCGGGCGTTGGTCATCGTTTCGGCCAAAAGCCATCAAGCGATGAGCGGCGCCAGATACGCTTTTCGCTCGGGCTGTGAGCGTTTCTGAGCCGGGCGACCCGGCAAGTCCACATGTTCAAGCACCCAAGCAAACACATCTCTGGGCCGGGCGCCAAAGAACCGTTCGGCGGCGGTCGTACCCTCCGGGCGCTTGACGAAAAAGTTGTGGACGGTTGTCAAGGCTTCCAACTTTTGGTTAGTGAGCCGATGCAAGCTATGGTGCCACAGGGCCAAATAGCCATTGCGGCCTTCCACGCAAGAACTCGAGCGTTGAAATATCTCGGCACACTCTTGAGCCACCGCTTCAATGAGCATCAAATCGTTTGGCTCCACGGAGGCGAATGGCCCGGTCGAGTTCAAGAGGGGAGACAACAAAGCCTGCGAGCGTTTCTCAAGTTCATGGCGTTGTTCAGCGACTGGGGATTTTTCAGCGACCCGATGCAAGTAAATGCCTGGGATCAGGTGGCGATAAACGGCTTGCTCGACTTGTGGGACCAATCCAAGCGATTCCACTTTGGCCCGAACCATCAGGAAAAAGAAAGCGATGGTGGCAACCAGCTCGATCACGACCCGTTTGGCTTTCTTGATCCGCTCCAGGCTGTAAGCCGGCAAGCTGGCCTGAGTGGCGACTTGCTCGATAGCCGCCAAGT
>CAZYXV010000025.1:0-56132 GCA_964651475.1 uncultured Anaerolineae bacterium
TCGCACCCTCGCAATGACAACAAAATTGCAGATTGTGCCCGCGCCCAGTATATAATCCCGCTGGCAAGGGAAAAGTGTATTTTTATGAATCTCGCGTCACAACTAGACCGCATTTTGGTTCGGGTAGAAAAGCCGGGCCGCTACGCTGGCGGCGAATGGGGCAGCGTCGTTAAAGATTGGGACGCCGCGCCGCTGCGCGTGGCCCTGTGCTTCCCAGACGTTTACGAAATCGGCATGTCTAACCTGGGGCTGGCCGTGTTGTACGATATCCTCAATCGCCAGCCCGACATCCTGGCCGAACGTGTGTATGCCCCCTGGCCAGATATGCAGGCGCAACTGCGCCAGGCCGGCCTGCCGCTCTATTCGCTCGAAAACAAGCGCCCGCTTTCCGGGTTCGACCTGGTGGGCTTTAGCCTGCCCTACGACCAGTTGTACACGAATGTCTTGACCATGCTCGAGCTGGGCGGCCTCCCCGTGCTGGCCGCTGAACGCCGCGACGAGCATCCCATTGTCATCGCCGGCGGGCACGCCGCGTACAACCCGGAGCCGATGAGCGATTTCATAGATGCGTTCGTCATCGGCGAAGGAGAAGAGGCAATAGTGGATATTGCGCATTGCATAATACGCAATACGCAATACGCAATAGACGATACGCACCACACATCACGAGATTCGCTACTCCACCACCTGGCAACCATCCCCGGCGTATACGTGCCGCGCTTTTACGACGCGCGCTATCACGACGATGGGACCATTGCCGCTGCCGCGCCCAATGTCCCCGGCGTGCCGGAGCGCGTCACCAAGCGCATCGTGCCCGTGCTGCCGCCCCTCCCTACCCGCTTTATAGTTCCCTTTATTGATACGACGCACAACCGCGCCATGGTCGAAATCATGCGCGGCTGCACGCGCGGCTGCCGCTATTGCCACGCCGGCTTTGTCACCCGCCCCGTGCGCGAGCGGCCCGTCGAGCAGATTCTCACCGCCGTAGATGAGATTCTAAGCGCGACGGGCTACGAGGAAGTGGGGCTGCTGTCGCTGTCGTCGAGCGATTATTCACACATAAAAGAACTGGTCGAGCGGCTGGGCCAGAAATACGCCGGGAAGAACGTGGCGCTTTCGCTGCCCAGCCTGCGCATTGACTCGTTTTCGGTGGACCTGGCCGACACGCTCAAAGAAGGCCGGCGCACGGGTTTTACGTTTGCGCCGGAAGCCGCCACCGAGGCGCAGCGCCGCCGCATCAACAAATTTATCCCCCACCAGCAGGTGTTGGATACAGCGCGCCTGGTCTTTGAGCGCGGCTGGCGCACCATCAAGCTCTATTTTATGATCGGCCATCCCGACGAAACGCTGGAAGACGTGCAGGCCATCGTTGAACTGAGCCAGGCCGTGCTGGCGCAAGGCCGCAAGGTGCACGGCAAAGCCGCCCAGGTCAACATTGGCTGCGCCACGTTTATCCCCAAGCCGCACACGCCATTTCAGTGGACTGTGTTGGATAGCCAGGACGCTATTCAGCAAAAACAAGCGCTGCTCAAAAATCAATTGCGCAAGCCGGGACTCAAACTCAACTGGGTGGAGCCGGAAGAGACCTTTTTAGAGGCGGTCCTGTCCCGCGGCGACCGGCGGCTGGGGCAAGTGATTTACAGGGCGTGGCAACTGGGCGCGCAGTTTGACGCCTGGAGCGAGCATTTTCGGTTCGAGGCGTGGCAGCAAGCCTTTGCGGAAGGTGGCATAGACCCGGCATTTTACGCCTATCGCCCACGCGCGTTGGACGAGGTATTTCCGTGGGATCACATTGACGTTGGCGTGCACAAGGCTTTTTTGCGAAAGGATTACGTGATGGGCCAGCGCGGCGAGACGCGCCCCGATTGCCGCGAGAAATGTTTTGCCTGCGGCATCTCGTCTACATTTAACGCGCTGCGCGCCAATGCGCTGGCGGACTGGTTCTGCCCGCCGCCCAAGGATGAAAAGTAAAAGTTGGAAAACACAAGGCTGCGAATGACTTTTACCAAGCAAGGCGCGCTGCGCTACGTGGGCCACCTGGATATGGCCAAGATGTGGGAGCGCATTTTTCGACGCGCCGGCTTGCCGCTGGCTTTTTCGCAAGGCTTTCATCCACAGCCCAAAATCCAGTTCGCCTCGGCCCTGCCGCTAGGCTGCGCTGGCGCTGCCGAAATGATGGACGTGACCCTGTCCCAGCCGCTCGCGCCCGAGGCGGTGTTACAGGCCCTCGCCCCGCAACTGCCCGATGGCGCGCGCGTGCTGTCCATCGAACACGTCCCCCTCAATGCGCCGGCGCTCCAGGCCACGCTGCAATCCGCCGACTATACGCTGAGCATCGAAACGAGCGAGCCTGCCCCAGCCCTGTGCCAGCGCATACAAGCTTTGCTGAACTCCCCCACCCTGCCCCGCCAGAGGCGCGGCAAAGCTTATGACCTGCGCCCCCTCATCATTGACCTGCGCGTGCAAGAGGTCGAGCCAGGACGGATCACGCTGTGGGCGCGCTTGCGCGCCAGCCAGGAAGGCGGGTCGGGGCGCCCCGACGAGTTGTTGGAGGCATTAGGGCTGGGCAGCGCGCCGGCAACGATTTGCCGCACCGGCTTATGGTTTGGAGAGCCCCCGTAGTGAAAGGACCGTTAGAGATAGCCGGGGCAGAAAAGTGGATCTATATCAGCGATCCAGACAATAATGTGTTAGGCCCGCTCAATTGAATAGGCGCAATACAAGGAATCAAAGGAGTAGCGAATGGAAGATCTGATTAGAAGACTCAACGGTGCAAACATGGATATTGATCTAGCGACGCCGGAAAATACCATTTCTTGGCAACAGGATCAATGTCCTTGGAACAAAGACGATAAAAATGATAGCCACAAATGTGCGGTAAAGAACATCTCTATCTGCCGATATTTTTGTGGCATTGAATATCTGGATACGCTTATATGCTGTTACCCTCATCCCAACCCTTTCAAGAGCAAGTAGGGGGATGTAAGTGACGAGCAAAACATTGCTCAGGTGGTTTGGCGAAAGGTTAGGGAATATCTACAGGGTTGAGCAGTTTTGTCTGCAAAACAAGAAAGCGGGCCTAACACCGCGTTCAGCCGACTTGCCTTACGCGCCGAGTTTAATAATCGTTGTGTGTTCCAAATCGTTCTGAGCGAATAGGCAGGTCAGGCGCAAATCGGCAAGCGGCTGACGCTCACGATAGAATACATTCAGTGGCTAAAGTAAACACACATCATCCTGAGAACTCGAATCGCCTTTGGCGCTATGCCAGGAATCAGAAACTTGCAAAATGTCACTCTGAGGGCGCGCAGCACCCGAAGAGTCTAGACCCTTCGCTTCGCTCAGGGTGACAGCCAGTTTCTGGTAAAGTCGAAGGAGAAGAGTCGCTCAGAAAGTTACCCTTTTACAAGCTATACTGGGCGCGGGCACAATCTGCAATTTTGTTGTCATTGCGAGGGTGCGAAGCACCCGAAGCAATCTCTGATCTGCAAGCGTACAGATTGCTTCGCCGCTCGCCGCAGGCGGAGCGGCTCGCAATGACAGGATTGTGAAAAATTGCAATTTATGACCGCGTGCAGGATAGATATGACCTGGTGACTTCACGGTCTACAGCAATAACCCATCGGCTAACAATGCCATGATACCATAAATGTTCTTTCTTATTCACGTTTCGCGCGCTGCTTTATCCGGCGGTAGTGCCGCCGTTGCTTGGCCCGGTTGCCGCAATCTTTGATGTCGCACCACTGGCGGCTGCGGTTCTTGCTCTTGTCCAGAAAGAGCCAGCCACAGCCGCGATCGTCGTTGCATTGCCCCACCCGCGCCAGCCACCTGTCCCAAGTCAACAGATCGGCCGCCGAGCGCGCTATCGGCCAGAGTATGCGATCCAACGCCACTTCACCGGCCCACCCCCACCGAAAACCGCTTGCCGTCGAGACAATCTGCGCTTTTGACAGCGCATTGGACAGTTCCCTGTTGAGGATTTCCAGGTCAGCCTGGGGCAAGGCGCGCCCACGCGCCTGCGCCGAAAAAATGCGATAGATGGCCTCGCGCAATTCGATGGCCTGGCTGAGCGTATGCGCCGCTCGCCCTGGATGACGCTCCGCCTCTTTGTTTAACGCATTGGCCTCGCTGGCCGAAATCACCCTCTTCGTCTCCGCCCAACTCACCAGGTCAGTATAATTGTTCAAATGCTCTTCCGGGTGGTCACTGGCGTGCCACTCGGCGGTATTGGCAAAATCGAGGCACAACTCAATGGTGTTCAAAACGGGTATCTCTTCACCAGTTGATTGTTTTTTTATCGCCATTTCATAACCTCCAATTTCATCTTGACAGGTTATAAATTTTATGCTACAATATAACCCTCAAATGTATTTTAGAGAGTTATTTAGAAATGTCAAGCCGGCCGCCTGTGGCGACCCTGATGACTAGTCAACTATTCCTGCCAGATTTACAACTCCACGTGGGAGTCTGGCGGGCCGGAGGTGCGAAATGGAACAAGTGATTAAAAGATTATGTTCTCATCTGGAACAAGGCGGGTTTAGGGGGCGAGTCGTATCTATTCAACACCTTCTAGAACTGCAACACGAGATTGAGGACAGGCAGGCTCAGAGCCTCTTCGACGAGGCGTTTTACCGGGAACGCTTGACCTTTTTTGAATTCCAGCCGCCGGCTGATTTTCTTGCGGCCGCATCGCTCATTATAGTCGCCGTGCCGCGCCCCCAAACCCAAACCACTTTCACCTGGAATGGGACAACGCTGGCGCTCGTCCTTCCTCCGACTTATTATCTTTATCAAGAGATTTCTCGCCAGGTAGAGGATCTTCTCACAAGATTCCTGGCTCCAGAAGGATACCACATTGCTTTAGCCAGGTTGCCGCAAAAGCTCGTCGCTGTGCGCAGTGGGCTGGCCGAGTATGGACGAAATAACATTAGCTATGTTTCTGGAATGGGGAGCTTTTTCCAACCAATCGTCTTTTACTCTGACTTGCCTTGCAAGGAAGACGCCTGGCGCGAGCCACGCATGATGGATAGATGTCACGATTGCCGGGCCTGCCTGATCAAATGCCCCACCGGGGCAATCACTACTGAACGGTTCCTGCTCCACGCCGAACGCTGCATTGTATTTCACAACGAAAGGCCGCCCCACTATCCATTTCCTGCCTGGATTGACCCGGCCGCGCACAATTGCGTGATAGGTTGCATGATCTGCCAACAATACTGCCCGGAGAACAAGCCATTCCTTGGATGGTTCGAGGGCAACGAGGAATTCTCTCACGAGGAAACCGCTATGCTCTTGGAAGGCATCTCGCGCGATCAGTTACCCGCTGCAACCGCGGCAAAGCTAGAACGGCTCGGGTTGATAGACGACTTGGCCGCTCTGCCTCGAAATCTGCGGGTTTTCTTTAAAGAAAAGCAGGCCGCTTAACGCCGCTCCGATTCAGATGAATTTCCCGCTACACAGGCCGGCCTGATCTTTTGTCGCGCCCACCCCGGTATATCTCTTGGCGACCATGGAAAATCACTGAAACACTGAATCAGTGGGCTAGACGGCAATCAGTGTTTCAGTGATTTAGATGTCCTTGGGCGTGGCTGTTTACAGCCTCTCGACTATCGTCGCCTCGCCTTGCCCCACACCCACGCACAACGCCGCCAGCCCGTAATGGCTGCCGCGCTTGAGCATCTCGTGCACCAGCGTGGTGAGGATGCGCGCGCCGGAGCAGCCCAGCGGGTGCCCCAACGCAATCGCGCCGCCGTTGACGTTGAGTATTTCCGGCGGGATGCCCAATTCGCGCGCGCACGCCAATGCCTGCACCGCAAAGGCCTCGTTGACTTCAAACAGGTCAATGTCTTCAATCTTTAAGCCGGTGCGCGCCAGCACCTTGCGCGTGGCCGGGATAGGGCCGTAACCCATCGTGCGCGGATTGACGCCCGCAGCGGCGGAGGCAACCCAACGCACCATGGGCGCAAGGCCCAACTCGCGCGCCTTGTCCGCGCTCATCATCAAAATCGCTGCCGCGCCGTCGTTGAGTCCCGACGCATTGCCGGCCGTGACCGTGCCGCCTTTGCGAAAAACAGGGTTGAGTTTGCCAAGTTGTTCCATACTCGTGTCAAGCTCGATCGTGCCGCCCGCCCCCCCAGCGGGGTCGGGTAGTTTCTTGTAGCGCGGGTGCTCGTCGGTATCCACTACAATTGGACTGCCTTTTTTCTGCGGAATGAGCACCGGCACGATTTCGTCCTTAAAGCGGCCGGTCTTGATGGCCTCGACTGCCTTGCGCTGGCTCGACAGTGCGAACTCGTCTTGCATCTGGCGCGTGATTTCGGGGTGTTCGGCGTAAATGTTTTCGGCCGTCTCGCCCAATCCTTCCGGCGGGCAATTGAATTCGGCTTCCAGGCGCGGGTTGACCAGGCGCCAGCCCAGCGTGGTGTCGTACATGGTCACATTGCCGGTGGGGTAGGCGCGTTCCGCTTTGGGCATCACCCACGGCGCGCGGCTCATGCTCTCCACGCCGCCTGCAATGTACACGTCGCCCTCGCCGCACGCAATGGCCCGCGCCGCCGCATTGACCGCCGCCAGCCCGCTGGAACACAAGCGATTGAACGTCACCCCCGCCACGCTCTGCGGGAATCCCGCCAGTAGCAGCGCCATGCGCGCCACGTCGCGGTTGTCTTCGCCGCCCTGGTTCGCGCAGCCCAGATAGACCTCCTCAATCAGCGCCGGGTCAATCCCAGAGCGTTTGACCACTTCGGCCAGCGCCACCGCGGCCAGATCGTCCGGGCGCACACCTGCCAACCCCCCACCGTGCCTGCCAATCGGCGTGCGGACGGCTTGAATGATTACGACGTTCTTCATAGCAAGATTCTCCTGTTAAAAGTTAAGTAGAAAGTGGAAAGTAGAATGTGGAAAACCCTTACTTTTTACCTTCTACTTTCCACCCCAGTAACGGATAGCGATAGGCCTGTCCCTTGAGCGCAACCGCCGCCGCGCGCAGGCGCAGCAGCAGCACGAGCGTCAACACAATCAGCAAGCCAGCCAGGCTGCATATCGGCGCACCAAACGTCAACAAAGCGAGGATCACGAGAGACGTGTCGGGGCGCTCCGCGAGCCTGGCGCCGCTGCTCACGCTGGCAACCAACACAGCCAACAAAATAGCCACTGCGATCAACAACACGACGTCGAGCAAGATAGACTGAACGGCGTGCTGGCGCACAAACGCAGAACGCTTGCGCCATGCCAGCCACACGGGCAAGGCAGCCACGAGTCCTACCAATTGCGCCAAACCAGCCATGCTTTGCTCGTCTTTGCTCGGGACTTGTTCTGCGCTCATTTATACCCACACACATTTGAATTTCACGACGTGCCAAGTATACCGTTCAATGGCATTAAGAGCAAACAGCCCCGCTATGCAGCGGGGCTGACTTGCAGCGGGCGAGCAAAAAAGCTATTTCAGCTTTTCCCACCAAATCGAAATCAAGGCATCGTAAGCGCGCTCGTAATATTCCACCTTGACCTCGTGCACGCCGCCCGTCACAGGCGCGTCGCTGAAAAAGACCACGCCGTTGGCGTCGCGCCATTGATCCACCACCAGTATATTATCCACGTACAGGCGCACGCCGTCGTCAACCCAGGCGTAAAAACGGTACGTCCCCGCGTCAAAGTACACGTTGCGCGTCCACCTGACCGAAAAGAAATCTTTGCCGATCTGGTTGGGGAAAGGTGAACTCTGTCCCCAGCCAAAATCAATAGCCGGGTCAAGGTGCTGGACGGCGGGCGATCCGCCGATGTCAATGTGGTCGAAATATTCGCCCAACCACGCTCCGCTGGGCTGCAGCCCGCCGGAGGCGCCGCCGTCGGCCACCTCGATCCAGCTCAACATGGCCATGGCCGAGCCGCTCAATTCCTGGTATTCCATTCGAACCGCGTGATAGCCTTTGCCCAGTTGCGCGTCGGCGGCATACGTAGAAGCCGTGTGTTGTCCCCACTGGTCAATGAGCAGTTGATCGTCTACCCACAGGCGCGCGCCGTCGTCAACCGTTATGGTGAAGCGGTGCTTGCCCGCGCTCAGGTAAATCGTGCGCGACCAGCGAACCGAAAAATTGTCTGCTGGTATCTTGGAGCTGGGCGAGCCAGCGCCCCAATTAAAGTTAACCGTCGCGTCGTAGCGGACGAGCGACGCCGAGCCGGCCAGATGCGCGTTGTTAAAATATTCCCCTTTCCACTTGCCGCTGCTGGAAGGCGGCGGGGAAGGCGAAGGCGTATAGCCGGGGATGACGAGCCATTGTCCAACGTAGATATAATTCGCATTGGAAAGGCCGTTGGCCTGCATGATGGCATAGATGGTGGTGCCAAAGCGCGCGGCGATAGCCGCCAACGTGTCTCCAGGCTGCACACAATACTTGCCGCCGGATACTGGCGGCGTCGAGGGTGGCGTGACCGCCCCGCCAGTGGGGATGCACAAAGCCTGGCCAACGTAGACGTAATTGGGATTGGATATGCCATTGGCCTGCATGATTGCGGCCATGCTCACGTTGTAGCGCAGCGAGATGCGGAATAGATTATCGCCCGGCTGCACAACGTAGGTAGTGCAGCCGCTCGAAACCGGCGCGCGCAACGGGGCGGCGACGGCTGCGCCGGATAGTGCTGCGCTTACCATGCAAACAATTAGCAGCGTGCAGATGCTCTGACGAGTGTTCATACGCTCCCTCCTCATTTACCAGGGGCAAAGCAACAAGGGGGCGAGCCTGACTACATAATACTCGATGGAGAGAAAACTGTCAAGCTCGCAATTTGGCATGGGTGTGGTTCAAAGTTTTGCGCAACTCTGCCCGCCCGAGGCTAAAGCCATCGGGCTAATAGTGCAAAGGGCGGTAAACCGCCCTGGAGCAGCCCGCCTCGGCGGGCTTGGCACTCTCAGCCGGGTGATTCATCGCCCGGCGAGAGCCGCCCAAGCGCGAAAACGTGAACCGCACCCATTTGGCATTTGCCCGGTTAAAACGCGCCCCCTTGCCATTTCAACATTTATGCGTTTGATGTGAAATGGAGCTACTTGCCCTGATTTGTCATTGCGAGCCGCCTGGAGGGCGGCGAAGCAATCCCATTGCTACGGTTAAGGAGATTGCTTTGGCGCTTCGCGCCTCGCAATGACAAGGTAGAAACTCGTTTCACATCAAACGTTTTATAGTATAATACGCTACACTTGTGGAAACAATTGTGAATAGCCATCTTGTGAAAAATATATAAGGAAGGATAACATGTCACAACGATTCGAGCACTGCCGCCTGGTTGGAACCAAAATCGTCTACCTGGGACGCTCGGGGCTATTTGAAGACAAAGACGAGCGGGCCGGCGACGAGTTCAAGGCGTGGGATTATTTGGAAAAAGAAGGTTGGGAGTTGGTGACAGTGGCGGCCGATAAAAACGGCCAGCCGGTCGCTTACTTTAAACGCCCCGCCGGCAGGTAGTCGCTGCAATGCCAGACGCAATCAAGGCCATCCTTTTCGACCTGGACGGAACGCTGCTGGGGAACGACATCCATTTGTTCCTGCCGCACTATTTCAAGCGGCTATCGGCCAGGGTCGCTCACATTTCGCCGCCCGATAAATTCATAGCGTGCCTGCTGCGAGCCACTCAATTCATGGTGAATAATGACGGGCGCGCGACGAACGCCGAGGTCTTTGCGGAGGCGTTTTACCCGCTGATTGGCCATCCGCGCGAGGAAATGGAACCAATCTTTGACGACTTTTATGCCCGGGACTATGCCGCACTGCGGGAGTGCACTACTTACAAGCCGCAAGCCCGCCAGGTGGTGCAAAAAGCGTTCGATTTGGGTTACGACGTGGTCATCGCCACCAATCCGCTTTTTCCGGCTTCCGCAATCGAGCAGCGCATGGAATGGGCCGGCGTGCACGGCTTTCCTTACCGGCTAATCACCACCTACGAAAACAGCCGCGCCAGCAAGCCCAACCTGCTCTATTACCAGCACATCCTGGAATTTCTTGGACATGCGGCCTGTGCTTGCCTGGTAGTGGGCAATGAAGCCATGGATATGGTAGCGAGCCGATTGGGGTGTCCCACTTTTCTCGTCACCGATGGCGAAACGGAACCGGTTGTGCCCGAGCCGACCTATCGCGGCACGCTGGCGGACCTGGAGGTGTTGCTTTCGCGGAGGTCACAATGCCAGACATAAACAAGGACGAAATCATCCGCCTGACGGAAGAGTACGGCGGCCCATGGGGCGTCAACCACACACGGCGTCTGCTCCATTTGATCGCGGTCATTGGTGAAGGACAGCAGTACAATCACGATGCCGTTTGGGTGGCCGCTCACCTGCACGACTGGGGGGCGTACGCGCCGTGGGCGCAAGAGGGTGTGGATCACGCACAAAGGTCCACGCACGTCGCCCAAACATTTCTGAAAGAGCGAAACTATCCAACGGACCTGACCGAACTCATTCTGGAGTGTATTGGATCCCACCACAGCGGCGACCCGAACCGGAGCATCGAGGCCATCTTGTTGAGCGACGCCGACGCGCTCGATTTTTTGGGCGTCGTCGGCGTGCTGCGTGATTTTTCAAAAAACCCCAAGGATATGAGAAAAGCGTACAAAATAACCCGGCAGCGCAGAGAACAAGTGCCGGGCTTGATTGTTCTCGACAAGTCCAAAGAAATAGCGGCCGAACGCATCAAGCAGATGGAAGCATTGTACTCGGCGTTCGAGGAAAACACGTCGGGTTACTTTTAGAAGGACGCGCCATGACCAAACTTTACAACGCCATCACCGACGTGCCTGGCATCAAGGTGGGGCACGCGCAAGATTTAGATGCGCTCACTGGTGTCACCGTCATTTTGTGTGAAGACGGTGCGGTGGCGGGCATGGATCAGCGCGGCGGCGCTCCGGGAACGCGCGAAACCGACGCGATGAAACCCATGCACCTGGTTCAAAAAGCGCACGCCATCGTACTGGCCGGCGGCAGCGCGTTTGGGCTAGATTCGGCTTCCGGCGTGGTAAAATACCTGGAAGAACGCGGTGTGGGGTTCGACGTGCGCGTGGCCAAAGTGCCGATTGTGCCTGCGGCGATTTTGTTTGATTTGGGCATTGGCAAAAGCAGCGTGCGCCCCGATGCGGCAATGGGCTACACGGCTTGCCAGAATGCTTCCTCCGAGCGGCCCGCCGAGGGCAACGTGGGCGCGGGCGCCGGCGCCACAGTCGGCAAGATATTTGGCGCCGGACAGGCCACCAAATCCGGCATCGGCACAGCCAGCGTGGACCTGGGCGGCGGGGTGATCGTCGGCGCCATCGTGGCCGTCAATGCTTTCGGCGATGTGGTCGAGCCGTCCACCGGGCAGATTCTGGCCGGGGCGCGCAAACCGGAATTGCTCAAGAAACCAGGTTTTTTAGAAAAACCTGGTTTCTCGGCCCCTGTTCACTTTGCCGATACGCTGGCGACCATGAAAGGTTTGCTCGGCAAGACCGTTTTGCGTTTCGCGCGCAGCGGCGAAAATACTGTCATCGGCGTGGTAGCAACCAATGCCAGGCTGGCCAAAGAAGAAATTACCAAGGTTGCGCAGATGGCCGACGATGGATTGGCGCGCACTGTGCGCCCGGCGCACTCTATGGTGGATGGCGACACCATTTTTGCCCTGGCAACCGGGCAAAAGAACGCCGACGTGAATCTGGTTGGCGCGTACGCTGCCGAGGTCGTGGCGCGCGCGATTGTGAATGCGGTGCTGTGCGCCGAGCCGGCCGGCGGCTTGCCGGCCAACAGCAGTTTCCGCGAAAGACGTCCCGACCAAATCCTTGTCCGCGAAAAGCGCGTTGATGAGGCAGACACCTTGCGCGACATTGTAGATAGCTTGCCTGGGTGGTTCACACCAGAAGCGTGGGACAAGATGCGGCCCGATCTGGAGGCGCCATCTACCCTGGTAGCCGAGCTAGACGGCGAGCCGGTGGGCTTTGTATGTTGGGCCGACTCCAAGCTAGAACCGGGCGTGGTGGAAATGCGGTGGATTGCCGTCCATCGAGACTGGCGCAAGCGTGATGTGGGGCGGGCGCTGCTGCGCGTGATGGAAGACAAAGTGCGCAACCAGGGCGACGTCATGGCCATCGAGGTGTGCACCGTCGCAGACAGCGAGCACTATCCGCCTTATGCCGAAACACGCGCCTTTTACCGCGCGATGGGCTACCAGGATGCTTATGTGGATCTTGTCAATCGAACAGCCGCCTCAGGCGACCGCTTGTTTCTGCGCAAGCCGTTGGCCTGAGCAACGAGCAACGATAACAAGTAACGAGGAGGTCTCTAATGAAACTCTCACGCGTGGGTTGTTTAGGCATCAGCCTGGTTGGCGTTCTAATCGTGATGATGATTGGCTTGATCGGACTGACGTCGGCCCTGTCTGTTCGCACGTCGTACTATACGCCTGAACAGAGGCAATTCCTGTCGTCCAACGAAGGGCTCAGGATGAGGCAAGATGCGCCGACCGTCAACACGTATGGTTACGTGGGCAAGGTAGACGAGCTGCTTGACAAAGATCAGCCCATTAGCGCCCCGCCGCTTGCCACCGGCGCGCGCGAAACTCACGTCACCGCCGATTTGGCCGTGCGCTACAAAGAACGCGACGGGGCCACCGTCACCGCTTACGATTTGCAATTCGTTGCGTCCTACCTTATCGCCAACCCCAATGCCCAGCAAACCATCCTGGACATGGTCTTTCCCTTCCCGGGCAACGCGGCCGTGCTTTCAGCCGTGACATTTTCCGTGGACGGCGCCGAGCCGCCCGGCGTGACCTACTCGATGCAAAACATTCACTGGCGGGCCGTGCTCGAACCGGGACAAGAGCGCCGCATCGAGGTGAGCTATCGGGCCGAAGGCGTGGGCAGCTTTGCGTATGGGCTGCCTTCGTCGCAGCGCATCCGCGATTTCGATTTGCAGGTGACGGTGAGCGGCGCGAATGAAATCAACATCCCCGAATCGGCGCTGGCGCCGAGCGAGCGGCAAGACGAAGCCGGCAAGACCACCCTGGCCTGGCGCTACAAGGACGTCATCACCAATCGCAGCGTGCAGGTTGAGCTGCCCGCGCGGCAAAGCCTGGCTTTTGCGCAGCGCGTGGAAAAGCTGGGCGACTTTTTTGTGATGCTGGCGCTGGCCGCGCCCGTGCTCACCTGCCTTTTCTTGTTTTGCCTGTGGGCGGCCGAGCGGCTCGAAGCGCTCAAGATCGGGCTGGAGCACAATATCTTGTTGGGGATCGGCTTCTTTTTGTTCTATCCGCTGTTCATCTTTTCCGCCGGTTTCGTGGATTTGCCCCTGGCCTTTGCGCTGGCGCTCGTCGTGGCCGGCGCGTTATTGATTGGCTATGGCGTGCGCACGCTCGGGCGGCAACTGGCCGTGATTTACCTGCTGCCGCTGATCGTGGTCTTTTACGGCCTGCTGTCGCGCGGACTGACCGCGCAGCGTTTTCTGGACTTGGGGATGATGCTCGTCGTCAGCAGCGTATTGCTGGTGGCGCTTTTTATGTGGCGCTTTAGCCTCAGGCGACAGCCTATCACTCCAGTCGCGCCGGTCCAAGACAAAGCGGCGGAAGCGGTCCCCATCGCGATGGCTCAAGAAGCCGCCCCACAAGTGGTCAAAGAAAAATCTGCGCCGAAAGCCCTGGAACGATTTTGCATCCACTGCGGGCAGCACGTAGACATCAGCTTCAAGTTCTGCCCGCGCTGCGGCAAAGAAACGCAAGCCACGCGCAAGTGCGCCGGGTGCGGATTGGAATACATCCCCGCTGAAGGCGCCCCCGGCTTTTGCCCGGCGTGCGGTAAAAAACTGAACTGAGAGAGAAACATCGAGGAGGTAGATATGGAGGCAGCATTCTTGAGCCTGGCGCAATTTGCGCTGGCGGTAGTCTTGAGCGCGTTGGCGGCTTATCTGGGCGTGTGGTTGTTCGACCGGACGACGCCCGGCGTGGACGAGTGGGGCCTGCTCAAAGCGGGCAACGTGGCCGTGGGGCTGGTGCTCGGCTCGATCGTGTTGGGCGTGGCCATCGTCTTGCGCCCTGCCTTGCAAGTCAATAGCGCGCTGAGGCCCGACGCCGGCGCAGTGTGGGGAGTGGCGATTTTGTTGGGCTTGCAGGCGATCCAGGTCGCCGTCGGCCTGCTGTTCGCCGTGATTGCCATTGTGCTGGCGCTGTGGATCTTTACGCGGCTCACCGGCGAGTTGGACGAGTGGGCCGAGATCGCGCGCGGCAACCAGGCGGTGGGGATGTTGCTGGCCGGCGTGATTTTGAGCACATCGCTCATTTCCGGCGTGGCGCTAGACGCTATCTTGAACCTGATCGTCGGCTGAGCCTTCGGGCGACTCGTCGTCCGGCGCTTCTGCCAGCAACAACTCGGCGTCTTGAACGCACTGCGCGGGCACCATCACGCGCACCTCGCCCAGCCCGTCAATGACGATGCCATAGGCCGGCCCGGCGCTTTCGTAATCCAGCAACACGGGAATCCCGGCGCTTTCCAGGCGGCCCTTGAGCACTTGGGCCTGCAGCATGCCCCACACCCGGCGCACAATAGCAAATCCGGGACGATCAGGCGTCAACGGTCCAAACATACGTCCCTCCTGCAAAGTCAGTTATTATCATTCTACCACAAAAAGGTTTTGCAAACCATGCAAAAGCTGGTATAATCATCTCTCGTAACGAAATTTTAGAAAGACAAGGCCCCTGCTAAGGCCCTCGCAGGAGAATCGCCGAGTGATTCAGCGCGCTACACAAACCCCCGAGTATTGGGGAGATAATTTTGTAATTGTCGAAGAAGACCTTGAGCACCTGCTCAATTTATTCATGGAAGACGAGCTGCCGCGCACAGAGGACGAGCTGGCTGTCCACGTGATGCGGCGCCGTTGCCAACGAGAAGAAGCGGCTGTCAGCCGCGAACTGGCCAAAGGCAAGTTATTCCAACCCAAACACCATTTCGAGGTGGGCGATCAACTGGTTTTTCCGGTGTTTGATTACGCCGTCGGCCAGGTCGTCGCCAGCCGTCCCGGAACGAACCCAGACATTGGAGCGTTCAACGTCATACAAGTCGAATTCAGCAAGCTCGGCGTCCGAGAATTTGCGTGCGACTTTCCGTACCCGCATCACCTGAACGAACAAGTCGCCCAGCCCGGAGACGCGGCCAGCAGCGGCTTGCGTTCGCCCGAAGAGTTGTACGCGGCGCACGGCAATGCGGTCCGAGAAAAGCTCGCAGCGGCGCTGCGCAACAGCCAGGACTTTGCCTGGTTGTTCGGCAAATGGTTCCCGCGCAGCCTGATCGCCGACGTCAATGTTGGGCATCTCAATCTGGCGGAAGCCGTGTTGGATATGGCCGGGGGGGGGCCATTGCCGACGGAAACCCTGCTCAAAGACGTTGGGTTGCCGTCCGAGATTAATCACGCTCTGCAGGAATTCTCGCTCAACTATGCCATGGCGCGCGACGAGCGTTTTGACGAAGTGGGGCCGACCGGCGTCGTGTTGTGGTTCCTGCGGCGAATGGAACCGCCTGAAGCGCTCTTTCCGCCCAAACGCCTGCTGGCGGCGGCCGTGCCATACCGGCGGGATATGCTGGACGCCACGCTGCAACGCATCGAGCGCGAACTGGACGACGAATACTCGGATTTGCCGGCCGGCGACGAAGACGAAGAGTTGACGTGGGTGCTGACGTATCCGCACCGGCGCACCGGCAGCCTGCCGCTCTCGGCGCGGATGGCGCGCCTGTTCCCCACCGGCCGCACGCACCGCATCCGGTTCCGGTTTGAAGACGCGCGCAGCGGCCACCGCTGGACGGGCTGGGTGGTGCACGAGCATCGCTTCGCCTTTGGGCTGGATACGTGGTACGAGGCGAACGACATCCCGGTAGGCGCCTACCTTCAATTATGGCGCGGCGACGAGCCGGACGTGGTGGTGATTGACTGGCAAGGCCGGCGCCCCAAGCGAGAATGGGTGCGCGTGGCCGTCCCGCGCGAAGACGGCCTGTCGTTTGAAATGCTCAAACGCCAGGTCAATTGCGAGTACGACGAATTGATGATGGTGTGGGTGGATAATTTCAACGCGGTTGACGAACTGGCGCAGCGCGTCGGAAACTCGAATCAGACCCTGGGCGCGCTGGCCTGCCAACTCTTTCCCTACCTGGCCAAGCTCAGCCCGCAGGGCGCCACGCACGCCAAGACCGTATACTCGGCCGTCAACTTGCTGCGCCGGGTTGCCCCCGGGCCGCTGTTTGCCGAGATGATTTTGGCGCCGGCCCTTCGCCCGGTGGGCGACGGCTATTGGGTTTGGGCGGAATAATGTGAGGCTTGAAGAGGTGACATGCCGGATCAAGTGACGACTCTCAAACCTTCTCGCTATGTCAAGCCAACGGTCAACACGCCGTTTCACATTGATTTCGATTGGTGGGAACGAAACGACCGCGAGATGCGCGTCTACCTGCGCAGCCACCTCTGCGCGCAACATCGCGCCCTGTACGAAGAGCAGGCGGGCGCCGACCAGATAGACTGGGTAGACCCGCGCACGGCCGAAGTCAAGCGCATGGATGGCCTGGTCTTTCAGTTGCGCTCGCATTGCAGCAAACAAGCGGATTACATCACGCCGACCACCTCCGTGGTGGATGCAGTGTTCCGCTTGTTCCTGGTCAACGACAATCAACCCTTGTCCCCCGGCGAAATCGCGGACAAGATCGGCAAAGACGCCGAATTGATCCTAAAAGCAATTGGCGGGCGGACGGTCTACAAGGGACTGCGCCCGGTGATGGAATGAGCATGCGCGTGTTCATTGCCGGCATCATGCAAGGCTCGCGCCGCGACGACGGGGTGGACAATCAGGGTTATCGCCGGCAAATCGCCGCGACGTTGCGCCGGTGTGTGCCGGGCGTCGAGATCATAGACCCGTGGGAACTGTTTCCCGATAGCCCAGGCTACACTTACGAGCGAGGCAAGCAGGTGTTTGTCTCTTTGTGCCAGCAAGCCGCCGCGGTAGATGCCTTGGTAGCCTACGTGCCAGAGGCCAGCATGGGCACGGCGATTGAAATGTGGCAGGCCTACAGCGCCGGCGCGCCGGTCTATTGCATCTCGCCGCTCACGGCAAATTGGGTCGTGAGGTTTTTGTCTGAAAAAGTGTTCCCGTCCATCGAAGCGTTTGAAGCGTTTGTGGCGGAAGGCGGGTTGAACGGCAAAAAGCCCCAGTAGCTCAGGGGATAGAGCGGCTGCCTTCTAAGCAGATGGTCGCAGGTTCGAATCCTGCCTGGGGTATCAAGCCTGATTGCACAAGTAATCAGGCTTTTCGTTTAACCAATGCCCGGCGCGGGAATAAAGCAAGTGTATTTCCCGATGACAATTTCAAGTTGGAAAGGCACTCTTGCCAACAGGTATTTTCCGTATCTTCTCAATAATCCGGGGTAGTGGCAGGGCTTGCCCCTGCCCTCATATGGGCGACCGCAAGAGTCGCCCCTACATTTTGAGATGATACTATTTTCCCAAGTAACTGCTCAAAAATTCGGGGAAAGAAGCCGGGTTTTTAGGAAAAAACCCGGCTTCTTTGTCCCCCGGTTTTTTTTTCTCTTTTCAAATTTTTTTTTCGATTTTTTTCTCGATTTAAGCAAGGCTCTAAATTTCAAGGCGACGTCAAACTTGTGCTTGAGTAACGTTACCGGGCAGTAACGTTACGGTAACGTTACGGTTTTGCTTCCTCAGCAATCTCGTCAGTAACTTGTGCAGTCAAGGGAGGTTGCAAAAGTTCAGAAGGTAGAGTAGCCTCGTTGCCAACAACTAGCCCCAATTGTCTCAGTCGTTTACACGCCGCCACAATGGGGTTATAGCTGCCGCCAAGTTCTTTATGTATAGCCCGAACGCTGATCTTTTTCCCCTCTTGCGCCAGTTTGTGCGCGGCCTGAAGCACTCGCTTTTCAATCTCAGTCAACTCGACCCCGCCAAACCTCACCCGCGCCAAATACTGATCGAGCGCGGCGCTTGCCAGCAGCGGCGTCATCACCGTGACCATTTCAGCGCCGCGCCGTACTATGGCCTGCCCGGGCGGCGTCAAAAGCTCGGCCCCGGCGCTATCCAGAATGACTTGACTATCGGTATTGGTGGCCATGGCCAGCGAGACGCGCAAGGGAATGTTGGCCTTGAGCGCCCCAGGGCAGCTATCCACGCTGGGGCGCTGGGTGGCCAAAATGCAATGCACGCCAGCAGCGCGGCCAATGTTTGTGATCTTGATTAGCTCCCTGGCGCAGTCGTCGCCGTACTCGTCATCCATCACGAGCATGGCCAGCTCGTCCACCACCAACACCAGGCGGGGCAGCGTTTCTTCCAGCTCGTCCAGCTTGCGCGCCCCCTGTTCTTCCAGCATCCCGTAACGCTCCTCAATGGCAGTGTGCAGCGAGCGCAGCAGAACGAGCGCGTCTCGGGCCGTCCTGGCAATCTCGACCGTGTGCGGCAGCTCTGCATAAGGCGCCAGTTCCACCCGTTTGAGGTCAATGCCGTAAAGCCTCACCTGCTCCGGCTTGTTGCGCGTGCACAGATCCACCAACCAGCAGTTCAGCAGGTTGCTCTTGCCCGTGCCGGTTGCGCCGCCCATCAGCATATGCGGAAAGCCCTCGGCGGTCAGATTGCTCCATTGCTCGTTGCCGTTCGCGTCAATCCCCAGGCGCAGCCACAGCCCGCCTTCGGGCGGATAGTGCATCTCGCTATAGAGCACCTTTTGGGGCAGCTTGGCTTCCTTTTCCACTCTCGGGCTCAGTATCGGCACGTTGCCCACGCACACAAATAGCTTGTGCTTCTTGGACGATTCGACAATGCGCACGTCCGTTCCCAAAATGCGCGACAGGTCGCGTTCTACCCTGGGCTGCAAGAGCTTGGCCGGGCGCAGGCCGGGGGGATAGCCATCTATCCGATACATAAAAGCATTTTCCGGCGCAAACCTCCAACTCGCGCCCCACTTGACGCGCAGATACTTGACCCTCCGGTGCTTGCCCTCGCCGCTCACTTTTTTAACGCGCAGTTCCAGCGTGTCGAACGCCTGGACCAGTTCGGCCTTGACCTCGGCTATGGCGCGCAGGTGCGCGCGCGCCCACACTTCACGGGCGTTTAAAAAGCGCTCGGGCAGCAGCATGATCTTGAGGCGCTGCAAGGGTGTGAAATATACCCACACTTCCTGATCCCCTGCCGCGTTAGTTGAGTTTGGGTCGCTCATAGATCACCGGCCTTATTACATCATACAAAAGCGATACTCAGCCTGTCACACTTGCCCTGGCGGGCAGCGGCAAAGCAATCTCAACTTTTTAATCTTAGAACATTCGTTCTATTACGAATAGTGTACACGATTTTGGCCTGGTTGTCAATGGCCAAATTTTGCCTGTTTGCGCGGCTATAGAGGTAGTGATAAAATGAACCAGTAGACCAGCGCAAAGGAGTTCCTTATGAGCAAAATCGCCTACCACATTGCCGACATCCTGCACCAGAACGATGACCAATACAAACTTAACCTCTTTTCCCGCAGAGATGTTGACTGGCTGGAAAAACAACTCTTTGAAAAGCGCGGACAGCCTTATCTCAAATGCCTTGTTTCCGGTGTTGACCGCCGCGCCCATCCCGAAGAAATTGTCCGTCAGCTCTATATCAAAAAGTTGATGGATGACTATGGCTATCCCAAGGAACGCATCCAGGTGGAAAAGCCGGTTTTCTTTGGGTCCGGCATGGGCAAAAAACGGGCCGATATTGTTGTCATGCACGCCGACGACCCCGAAGCGGCATATATCATTGTGGAGGTCAAAAAGCCCGACCGCCTAGACGGCATCGAGCAATTGAAAAGCTATTGCAACGCCGAAGGCTCGCCCATTGCGGTATGGACGAACGGCGGCGAAATCGTGGTGATGCACCGGGTTGATCCCAACCTCTACCGCGCCTTGTCCGATATTCCCAACGTACACCAAACGTTAGAATCCATCACTGCCGAGCGTGTGACATTGGCCTGGCTCACCGAGCACGACAAGCTCCGCGCCGAGGGGCTGTCGCTCAAAGAGGTCATCCGTAGCCTGGAAAACCTGGTGCTGGCGAACGCGGGTGTAGACGGCTTTGAAGAAGTGTTCAAGTTGATTTACGCCAAGTTGTACGACGAGTGGCACGCCGCCCGCCCGGGCAAACATTATCTCCAGTTTCGCGCTTTGGATGATCAGGACGAGCAAGCGTTTTACAATCGCATCAACAGCTTGTTCAATTCCGCCAAAGGCCAATGGCCGGGCGTTTTTATGGGCGAAGAACGCATTGACCTTACCCCAGGCCACCTGGTGACGTGCGTCTCGTTTCTCCAAGACATCAAGCTGTTCAATTCCAACTTGCAAGTGATTGACGAAGCTTTTGAATACCTCATGACCAAAGTGGGCAAGGGCGAAAAGGGCCAGTATTTTACCCCTCGCCACGCCATAGATATGGCCGTGAAAATGCTCAACCCCAAATACGACGAATATGTGATAGACACTGCCTCTGGCAGTTGCGGTTTTACAGTGCATGCCATCTTTTGGGTATGGGGCGAGCAACTGACAGCAGAAGGCCCCGACCAGTGGCAGCGTGAATATGCCAGCACGCACGCCTACGGACTAGATTTTGACCCACGCGCTGTCAAGATTGCCAAGGCCCTCAACCTCATCGCGGGCGACGGACGCACCAACGTCTATCGCGCCAATACCCTTGCGCCCTACTTGTGGGACGATGCCGCACGGGTCGGTTTGCGCGGTCGCTTGCGCCGTTTCCCTGCTGACCAAGAGCGCGACCGCTGGAACCAGGAACTCTATCGCTATTTCGACTTTGACGTGCTGATGACCAACCCACCCTTTGCCGGAGACATCACCGAGCGCAAGATTTTGCACCAATACGAGTTGGCTAAACGCGGGCGCGACAAGCTGGCCCCCAAGCAAGGCCGCGATATCTTGTTTATTGAGCGCAACCTGGAATTTCTGCGCCCCGGCGGAAGAATGGCTATCGTCTTGCCGCAAGGCCGCTTTAACAACACCAGCGATGCCTACATCCGTGAATTTATTGCCCGCGAGTGCCGTATCTTGGCCGTCGTCGGCCTGGACAATAACACCTTCAAGCCGCACACTGGCACCAAGACCAGCCTTTTGTTTGTGCAAAAATGGAATGACGACCCGCAAGCCGGGCCGCTTTGCCCCCGCGTGGAAGATTACCCGATTTTCTTTGCCACCTCCAAAAAGTGTGGCAAAGACAACTCGGGCGAATACGTTTACAAGACCGACGCGCAAGGTCACCGCCTGGTTGACGAACACGGTCACCTCATCGTTAATCACGATCTGGATGAAATCGCCACAGCCTTTGTGCTGTTTGCCCAAGAGCAAGGCTTTAGCTTTTGGAAGGAGGATGACCGCCCTTTCTGACCAGCCCCGACGGTGAGCGGTGGACGCTACAAACGTTTACCGCCGGGGTGGAAACGACTGCTGCATGGAGTGTGGTGCCGTCGAGCCAAGTAGATATCAGAACTCGATGGGATGGCGAATACTATGACTTGGTGCATTTTAGGCTAGAGGCTAGCCTTGAACGGGCTGGTTATGCTGAATTAGCCTCGATAGCTCAAGATGTGAGGTGCGGCCCGTTTGGTTCGGCAATCCGTAAAGAAGATTATTGCAACTCAGGCATCCCGCTGATACGAGTTGCTGATACGTCTAGTGCTTTTGTCAAGACGGATGATTTGATTTTTGTTGATGAAGAAAAAACAGAACGCGAATTAACCCGCTACATTGTCAGACCTGGTGATATAGTTGTATCGCAAAGAGGTACTATTGCTCAATTTGCAATGGTGGCAAATGAATACGAACGGTGGGTCATTAGCGCTAATCTGATCTCGATCCGCCAATCCCGAAAAATTGTTTTTGGTTACTTGTTGGCTTTTCTAAACTCGCAAGTTGGCATAGCCCAGATTATGCGCTTGCAAAGCGGGCAAGTGCAACCCAAGATCATCACTGATGATGTCAAATCTTTACAGGTTTATGTGCCACCCGTTGATATTCAAAAATCAATAGGCAAACTTGTACACAAGAGCCATCAGTCGCTACGTCAGTCTCAATCTTTATATTCCCAAGCCGAAGCCTTGCTGTTGGCAGAACTTGGACTGCAAGACTTGCCGGGTCAAGATTCGTCAGGCCTGACCTACACCCACAGCTTTAGCCATGCAGCAGTAGCAGGGCGATGGGATGCGGAACATTTCCAACCTAAGTATTACACACTGCTTGATCGGCTGCAACAAACTGCTCAGGCTATTAGGCTAGGCGATTGGCTCACCGAACCCATCAAGCGAGGCGCTTTGCCAGAGTATGACGAGAACGGCGAAATCATTGTCATCAATAGTCAGCACGTCGGCAAGACTCACGTAGAGCTAGAGGATAACCGCCGCACCACGCGCCACTTTGCAGAGCAGAACCCCAAAGCCGTCATCCGCCGTTACGATGTGCTGCTCAATTCAACCGGTTACATTACCATTGGACGCTGCCAAACTTTTCTCGATGACGTAATGGCCGTAGTGGACGGTCACGTTTCAATCATCCGACCCAAGAAAGGGCTTGATCCCGTTTATCTGGGGTTTTTCCTCAATTCGCCAGTCGGTCAATTACAGACAGAACGCGGGTGGACTGGCTCATCAGGGCAAATCGAACTGCGCCGTGAGGTAATTGAGGATTATCTTGTATGGAAGCCGGAAGCTGCATTGCAAAAGCGCCTCCGTGAGCTAGTAGAAAAATCACACATTGCCCGCCAGCAAGCTCACCAATTGCTAGAAGAAGCCAAGCGGCGCGTGGAAGAGATGATATTGAGGTGAGAGGTGCGCCCCCACCCCAACCCTCCCCCGCACAGCGGGGGAGGGCTATTCTCCCCCCGCTGTGCGGGGGGAGCTAGAGGGGGGGCGCAAATTCTCCCCCTGCTGTGCGGGGGGAGCTAGAGGGGGGCGGCAAATTCTCCCCCCGCTGTGCGGGGGGAGCTAGAGGGGGGAAAATGTCCAATCACAAACGCTGGCGCACGGCTGAGGCCATCCAACAACGAGCGAAACAACTGCGCCGAGAACAAACGCCCGCCGAACAAAAGCTGTGGGCAGCTCTTCGCTACAAACAGCTTGAGGGCTTGCGCTTTCGCCGCCAGCACCCCATTGGACGATTCATCGTTGATTTTTGCTGCGTCGCGCACAAGCTGGTTATCGAGGTTGACGGAGACAGCCACGCGCTACAGGCGAACTATGACGAAGCACGCACTGCTCACCTGCAAGACTTGGGCTACAAAATCATTCGCTTCACCAACGATCAAATTCATCATCAACTCGACGCCGTTTTAGCCGAGATTGCGCGGCAATGCAATAAACAACTTTGACCCAGCGCCTGCTGGCCGAAGCCAAAGCGCAAGTGGAAGAGATGATATTGGAGTGAGAGGCGCGCCCCCACCCCAACCCTCCCCCGCACAGCGGGGGAGGGCTATTCTCCCCCCGCTGTGCGGGGGGAGCTAGAGGGGGGCGCAATTCTTTGCCGGTTCGCCCGCAGCCTGCCTGGCAGGCAGGTTGAACTGCGGGCGGAACGAAGTGTGCTTTTCAAAAAGATCAGGGCTGTTCACTGCATCGGAAAGCCCATCACTGCAACGAAAAACCACTAATCTGCATCGTAAAGTCAGCCCTACTGCATCGCAAAGTCTAGATAACTAATTTTGGACAAGCAGTTTTTGCCGCTGACGGCTTCGATCCTTTGGCTCACTTGCCGGACAATCAGTGCATCACGTGCGCGTCCACTTGATGGGTAGACGTCCGTTTAGGCGGCCGCCAGGCTGATGGGCAGGAACTAGGCATGGAGGTCAATCAGGGTTATCTGGTTCAGGGTGAAAATCAGCATCTCTCTGAGCGAAAAACGATCCAGAACTGTGTGAGAAATTTGCCCGTCCAGGGCGAGCGCCACAAAGCCGTGGACCAGGCTCCAGGTGCTCACCGCCATCAAGTCGGCGGGGCCGGGCCTCAGCACTCCCGCTGCCTGGCACGCTTGTACGACCGTCACCACCAATCCAAAATTTTTCTGCGATATGGCGACGAAATCGGGATAATCTTTTTCTTGTTGGAGTATGCCCGAAAAAGTGATTTTAAAGTAATCCGGCTCGTTGAGCGCAAATTGGACGTATGCCCACGCCACCTCGATCAATTGCTGCGACGGATCGGCTGTGTGCGCCTCGGCGGCGGCATAGACCTGTTCGTACAGCCTTTGAAAGCCCTCGGTAGAGATGGCGGCGATAATGGCTTGCTTGTCGGCAAAGTGAGCATAGGGAGCGGCATAACTCACCCCCGCTTTTTTTGCCACCTTGCGCATGGATAGTCCATCCACGCCTTGTTGAGCAAGAATCTCCATGCCGGCCTTGATGATGGCGTTTTTTAAATCCCCGTGGTGATATTTTTTCTGGCGCATTTACTCCCTCGTACTGGCAAGCCACACTTGACATCATTAGAATTATGCACTACAATCTTGACAGTGTCAAGATTTATATCTTTTCGGAGTAGATCATGTCATCATTCGATTCTACCAAACAACACGCCATCGAGATTTGCCGCACCCTGCTCGAAAAGGGCTATCTCAAGACCACGGAGGGTAATGTCTCGATGCGTGTGCCGGGCCAGGCTGCGTTTGCCATCACCCCCTCAAGTTATGATTACGCCAAAATGCAAGCTGACGATATTTGCGTGTTGGATTTTGCGCTGAATGTATTGGAGGGCGAACGCAAACCGTCCATCGAAAGCGGGATGCACGCTGCGGTGTACCAGAATCGTCCCGACGCACACGTCCTCATCCACACCCACCAGGTATACGCCAGCGCACTGGCGCTCGTCAACGCCCCTATCCCGGCGCTGTTTGACGAGCAGGTGCGCTTTCTAGGGCGCGCGGTTGAAATTATCGCCTACGCGCCTTCTGGGACGTGGTTTCTAAAAAACAATGTCAAGTCCAAAATCAAAAATGGCAACAATGCCTACATTCTGCAAAACCACGGCGTGCTGGTGCTGGGCGGCGACCCAGAGCGCGCCATCCACAATATGGCGCTGTTGGAAAAATGCGCCCTGGCTTATCTGCTGGCGTTGTGTACAGAACGCCAGGTGACGCGCATCCCATTGGCCATCCGCGAGCTTGTCTTTGCCAGGTTAAAAGCGGACGAGAAAACATTCGAGCAGATATCATAAAATCGGAGGACTTGTGACCAACCAGCAGTATGCCATCTCTGAATGGCCTGACACCGACGAAATCTATAGCCGGCTCAAGGCGCTTATTGATCAGCCCATGCGCCCCATACAACGCGACAAGATGGACGAGTTTCTGGCCTACTTTGAGACCAGGTGCAAACGCTCGAAAGAGTTGACCGACGAAGCAAAGCAGTACATTCCCGGCGGAGTGCAGCACAACCTGGCTTTTAATCATCCCTTCCCGCTGGCCGTTGACAAGGCCGAGGGCGCCTATCTGTGGGACGCTGACGGCAACCGCTATATTGATTTCCTGCAGGCAGGCGGGCCAACCGTGTTGGGCAGCAATTACGCCCCGGTGCGCGATCAGGTTTTAGAGATGTTGCAGACCTGCGGCCCCGTCACAGGATTGTTCCACGAGTACGAGTTAAAGCTGGCCAGGCTTATCAACCGTTTCATGCCGTCTGTTGAAATGTTTCGCATGCTAGGCTCTGGCACCGAGAGCGTCATGGCGGCCATCCGGGCGGCGCGAGTCTTTACTGGCAAGAAATACGTCATCAAGGCGGGCGGCGCTTATCACGGTTGGAGCGATTCGATGGTGTATGGCTTGCACGTCCCCGGCAGCAAACGCATGGAGGCGGCCGGTATTCCGACCGGGGCCAGCGGCAGCACACAAGAGTTTTATCCTACTGATTTGGGGCACCTGCGGCGCTTGATGATGCTCAATCGCCTGCGCGGCGGCACGGCCGCAGTGATCGTGGAACCGGTGGGACCTGAAAGCGGCACGCGCCCCGTCCCACGCGAGTTCAACCAACAGGTGCGCGCCTTGTGCGACGAATTTGGCGCGCTGCTGATCTTTGACGAGGTGGTGACGGGCTTTCGGCTGGGCATGGGCGGCGCTCAAGGATATTTCGGCGTCAAGCCCGACTTGACCGTGTTTGGCAAGTGTGTGACCGGCGGCTATCCCATGGCGGGGGGCGTTGGCGGGCGGCGCGAGGTGATGATGCGTTTTGCGGCCGGCATCGGCGGCACGGGTGAGCGCGCTTATATTGGCGGCACGCTCTCTGCCAACCCGCTGTCGTGCGCGGCGGGGTATCACGCCCTGCTCGAAATGGAGCGCACCAATGCGCCGGTAATTGCCGGGCGAGCCGGCGACCGGCTGACGCGCGGCTTGCAGCAAATCATTGAGCGGCTGGGCTTGCCTTTTGTGGCCTACAACCAGGGTTCTATCGTCCACCTGGAAACCTCCGGGGTGATGCTGCTGGATTTCAAGAACCCGCTCAAGCTGCTGCGCGAGCTCAAACCCCGCAAGCACATGATGGAAGAAATGGGCGCGGCCTACATGTCGCAGGGCCTCATCACGCTGGCCGGCAGCCGTATGTATACCAGCATGGCAGATACAGACGAAATCATTGACGAGGCGCTCAACCGTTTCGAGACCGTGCTTGCCAGCGCGGAAAGAGCATAACGAGTCTTTTACCCCCTGGAGAAAGCCAATGCAGAAATTTCAAGTGTACGGCTACCGTTGGGCCGTGTTGGCTGTATTCATGTTCGTCAACCTGACAATCCAGATCCTATGGATTTCTTTTGCGCCTATCACCGGCCCGGCGGCGCAGTTCTATGGCGTCTCTGATTTGCAGATTGGCATGTTCGCCATGTCGTTCATGATCGCCTTTATCCCGCTTTCGATACCCGTATCTTGGGTCATTGACACGTGGGGATTTCGCGTCGCCGTCAGCATTGGGGCAGTGCTGATGGGCGTCTTTGGCCTGCTGCGGGGGCTGGCCGGAGCAAACTATTCGCTCGTTTTGGGAAGCACCATCGGCATTGCCATCGCCCAACCGTTCTTGCTGAACGCGTGGACCAAAATGCCGGCGAACTGGTTCTCGATCCAAGAGCGCGCTACGGCCGTTGGGCTGGTGACCCTTGCCAACCTGATCGGCACCGCCCTCGGTATGGTGCTGACGCCCATCCTCACCGAGCAAATACCCATCCCGACCGTGCAGTTGATCTACGGCGGGCTGGCGGCGTTTTCCGCTGTGCTGTTCGTCGCCCTGGCCCGCGAGGCGCCGCCCACGCCGCCTTGCGCGCCTGGCATGGAAACGCGCGCGCTGATGCTCGACGGCCTCAAACACGCCTTCACCGTCAAGTCGTTTTGGCTGTATTTGATGGTTTCGTTCATCGGCATGGGGATTTTCAATGGCATCAACACCTGGGTGGAAAACATTCTCCGCCCGCGCGGTTTTACGCCCACCGACGCCGGGACGCTCGGCGCGTTGATGCTGATCGGCGGCATTCTCGGCGCGGTCGTCATCCCGCCCTTTTCAGATAAACAGCGCAAGCGCCAGCCTTTTCTCTTGCTCGGTATCGCTCTTGCGTTGCCGGGATTGATCGGCCTGACGTTTGCGGCCAGTTTGTGGCTGTTGATGGTATCTGCATTCTTCCTGGGATTCTTTTTGGTCAGCACCAGCCCGATTGGAATGCAATATGCCGCAGAGATTACTTATCCCACCCCCGAAGGCACTTCCAACGGATTGATCCAGCTTTTCGGGCAAGCCTCGGTTGTTTTCGTCTACGTTATGGAAGCGATGAAAAGCCCGGACGGTTCTTTCACGCCGGCGTTGCTGCTGGCCTGCGGCCTGATGATTCTCAGCCTCTTTATTGTCACGCGCCTGAAGGACGCCCAAATTCAGCCAACAGTAGCCTGAGCAGGATAGGAATGGCATGAACCACGAACCCCACATTCTCGCGGTTGACCTGGGCACTTCGGGTTGCAAGTCGGCGCTGATTTCCACATCGGGCAAGGTGGCCGGCTGGGAATTCCAACAAGTGCCACTGCACGTGCTGCCCAACGGAGGGGCGGAGCAATCTCCACAGGATTGGTGGGATGCCTTTTTGAGCACGGCAAAACAGCTCGTCCAAAAAGAGCTGGTTCCTATAAAAGATATTGTGGCGGTGTGTTGCTCCACGCAGGGAGAAGGCACAATCGCAGTGGGCGCAGATGGCAATCACCTGATGAACGCCATTCTGTGGATGGATATGCGGGGCGCGGAACACCTCAGGCAAATCACGCGGGGCTGGCTCAACGTGGCCGGCTACGACGCCCGCAAGTTGTGGCGTTGGATTCGGCTGACGGGCGGCGCGCCCTCGCTGACCGGCAAAGACCCGGCGGCGCACATGCTCTTGATCCGCAACCAGTATCCCGACGTTTACGACAAGACGGCCAAGTTCCTGAACGTGTTGGATTATATGAACTTGCGCCTCACTGGCGAGCTGGTGGCCACGCCCGATTCAATTCTGACCTCGTGGGTGACCGACAACCGCGACTCGGCGCATGTGGTCTATAGCGAGGCGCTGCTCCGGGACTGCGGCGTTGCCAGCGCCAAGTTCCCGGAGCTTGTTCCGTGCACTGCCGTGATCGGCGAGCTAAAGCGCGAGGTTGCCGCCGCGTTGGGATTAGGAGATGGGGTAAAGGTTGTGGCCGGGGCGATTGATACGACCTCGGCCGCGATTGGGTCCGGCGCCGTCGGCGACTACGAGGCGCATCTCTACATTGGCACCTCGTCGTGGATTGCCGCCCACGTTCCGTTCAAAAAGACCGACCTGGCGTCTTCGATAGCCTCCGTGCCGTGCGCTATCCCCGGCAAGTATTTGATGATTGTCATGCAAACCACAGCGGGCGGCAATCTGTCTTATCTGCGCGATAAAATCCTGTATCACCAGGACGAACTCTTGCGCGAGGAACAGGCGCCGGACGTGTATAAAATCATGGATCGCATTGCGGCCAGGGTGCCGGCCGGCAGCCACGGGCTGATCTATATGCCGTGGCTGTTTGGCGAACGCAGCCCGGTCGAAGACCGCTTTGCCCGCGCCGCGCTTTTCAACATTTCGCTGGAAAACACTCGCGAGGACATCATTCGCGCTTTTTTAGAAGGGGTCGCGCTCAATACCCGCTGGATGCTGGCGCCGGCAGCCAAGTTCTTGGGGCGCCCGTTGACCACGCTTAACCTGGTCGGCGGCGGCGCCAAGTCGGAAGTGTGGTGCCAGATTTTTGCGGATGTAATGAACCTGTCTATTCGCCAGGTGCAGGATCCGATCCAGGTTAACGCGCGCGGGGCGGCGTTCATCGCGGGCGTGGGGTTGGGCTACATAACCTTTGCAGACGTGCCGCGCCTGGTCGAGTTTCAGGCCACCTACACGCCCGGCGCACATCGGGCCGTGTACGATAAAACCTTTCGCGAGTTTGTCAATTTCTACAAGCAAAACCAGGGCATCTATAGGCGGTTGAACGGCTGAAGCATTCTCTGCTTGTCAGTGCAGCAATTCCTTGACGACCTGGCTGACCAATTTGCCGTCGGCCTTGCCCTTCAGATTGGCCATCAGCCGTTTCATCACCTCGCCCGTCTGCGCCGGGCTGCTTGCGCCCAGTTCGGCAATGACGGCGCGGGCGGCCTCCACAATCTCTTGTCGCCCTAGTTGCTGGGGAAGATACGGCAATAAATATTCAAGCTCGGCCTTTTCCACCGCCAGCAGATCGAGCCGGTTGGCCTGTTCCAACTCGGCGATGGTATCGCGCCGGCGCTTGACTTCGGTCTGCAAAATCGCCATAGCGCCCGCATCGTCCAACTCTCCGCGTTTATCAATTTCGGCGTTTTTTATCGCGGCCAGCGTGAGCCGCAGCACAGCCTTGCGCATCTCGTCGCGATTGCGCATGGCTTGCGTCAGGTCCTCTCTTAACTGATCTTTGAGGGTCACTCGATTCCTCCCTGGTGCACGATGCACGGTATGATGTGAATATCTGGCAGAATTATAATCCGCGCCAGACAGGTCGTCAACTACTCAATTATTAGTGTCAACTTGAGCACGGTGAGCCTGTCGAACCGTGCTCAAGTTGACACTAATGCTTTGGTATTCTTCAAAGCCTCCTGGTAAATCTGCTGCTGGGTCTTGCCGGCGCTGGGCACCTGGGCCACGGCCGTGTTCCAGAAATAGTCCCACTTGTTGACCACTCCACGTCACCATCTGCTCCGGCACCAGCACGCCATAGCCTTGCTGTGTGGCCTGCACAATGCGCGCCTTGACTTGCTCGGAGATGGGCAGGCTGGCCAGCAGTTCGAGGCGCTGCGCGTCCACGTACATCAGTGGGATGCCTTGCGCGGTTGCAGCTTGCAACACACCCGCCGCTGACCCTACCCCGCTCCCCTCCCCTGCCAGGGGAGGGGCTGGGGGTGAGGTCAACTGCTCGCCCACGCTCTTTTCCAGGAATGCCTCATTCATCCCGCGCGTCAGGCGGTAGGTCGGCTCGGCGCTCTTTACCTGGCCGGGATAGGCAATCACACGGAGGCTGTCGTGCAGCAGGTCCATCACCTGACCAAGATCCCCGTCAGGGGACGTTGGTACAGCCTGGGTCATTACCCGCGTCGGCGAAATCACCATGGACGCCATCGTGATGCGCGGCGAATCGGGATAGGCGCGCACCAGGCCGCTCTAGGTTGAGTTTCGCGCATTGTTGACCGCCGATGCTCAAAATTTGACATATTTGTATTTTGAGTTAGTATATTATGGTTTTGCAATCTACCCAGGTATGCTTTTTGCATGTCAAAAAAGAAAACCTTACGTCAACATTCGATTCAAAAACGTTTCACTCAGCAACCCACCAAACCCGCCAAGGCGGCGCCGCGTCAACCCACCACTGAGGACCTCAGGCAAGAAGGACTGCGCGCCTTCAGGGCAGGCCGCTACGTGGATGCGATCAATCTGTGGGAAAAAATCTGGCCTGAGGCGCAAGATGGCGCATTGGCAGCGGCGTTGGCCGAGGCGCACTTTAGGCAGGCGGTCATACCGGGTATTGGAGCAAACTCGCTGCCGCCGCTGGAGCGCGCGACCTGTCTGGCGCCGGCCGATGCGAAATATGCCTATTATCGGGGCGTGGCATTGCACAAGGTCGGACAAGTCGCCGAGGCTATGGAGGCGTATCGCCGGGCGATTGCCAACGGGTTATCGCGGCGGGAAGCAGGCATGGTCATTGCGCTGGCCGCGTTGGAGCTTGATCCACACGCGGATTTATCAGCGGTGGCTGGCGTTTCACCTCAAGATCGCCAGGCGCTCGCGCCGCTGGCGGATTTTTTGCAGGGCAAGCCTCAGGCCGAGCCGCCCAAATCCCTGCTGGGTGGCATTGCAGAGCGCCTCAACATCGCCCGTCCCTCATCCTGGCGCGCCGTGTTTGATGGAGTGCTGGCAATGGCCGCGGGCAAGACCGCGGAGGCGCGCCAGGCATTGATGAACATCGAAGGCAAGCAGCTGCCGCGCAGCGCCAACGCGGTGCGTTGGTATTACATTGGGGTCGGGGCGGCGCGCGCTGGCGATAAGGTGATGGCGATTGAAGCGTGGAAGCAAGTTCAACGCCTCGCCTCGAACCTGTCTCCCGCCACCCATCGGAGCCTGGTCAATAACCTGGTGGCAATTTATGCCCGCCAATCGGCGGAAAAATCCGCCGCCGGCAATTGGTCCCAGGCCGCTCAAGATGCATTGGAGGGGCTTGGTTTGCTGCCCGGCGATACGACCTTGAGCAACCTGGCGATAACGGCGCTCGACCAGTCTGCGCGCGCGGCGGCTGGGGCCGGCGACTGGGGCGCGGCGGGGCGAGCCTGGGCCCAGGCCCGGCAAGTGTTGAGCGGCATGCCAGGCGGCAGTACACCTCGCCCCATCGTACACAACCTGGCGCTGGCCTACGAAGCTGTGGAGCAATGGGAAGACGCGGCAGAAGCCTGGCGCGCCATGTTGCGCACCAAGCCCCGCAAAAAGACGGCGGAGGGATTCAGCGACGCGCATTGGACGTGGGTGCGCAAGCGCGTGATCGAGTGTTACAAGCGGGCCGGGCGGCCCGACGAGGCCATCACCATCTTCCGCCAGGCGCTCAAGGCCAACCCTGACGACGCCGATATGCAACTGGACCTGGCAGAGGCATTGCTGGCCAACGAGCAGGAACAATCCGCCGTCAACGAGCTAGAGAAACTGCTCGACAAACACCCCGATCACGTGGGGGCGTTGTCTCGCCTGGCCGAGGTGTATGGCAGTTGGAATGACTGGCACGCGGCCGCACAAACCATGCGGCGGGCGCTGGAAGTCGAGCCAGAGAACGAAGATTTGCGGCGGCGCACGGCGCACGTGCTGGCCGAATGTGGGCACGCCTATAACGAGCAGAGTCAGTACGCCCAGGCGCGCGCCATGTACGAAAACGCGCTCAAGTACGCGCCCGACGACTATAACCTGTACTTTAACCTGGCGCGGGCCGAATTCAATGGCCGCCAGACCGAAGCCGCGCGCCGCTATCTCGAGCGCGCTCTGGAGATGGGCAAAGACCAGGCTGACGCTTACGCACAGGCGTTTATATGCTGGGTCGTTGAACGAAAACTCGACGAAGCGCGCAAAATTTTGGCGCGCGGAGAAGCCAGCGGCAAACTAAGCCCCGAATTTTACGTCAAGACCGGCGTCGAGTGCCTGGAGCGTTCCGCGCCGCCGCCCGATATGCCCAACCCGCTCAGCATGATTTTAAACAAGCCTAAACCCAAACCGCCCAAACAGAAACAGATCGTGCACAATGAACTGCACGTCATGGGCCAAGAGTTGCTCGAACGGGCCATTGCGCTTGGGACCGAGGCAGACGTGCTGCGCCGCATCCTCGGCGAATTGGGGCCAATGCAGCCAGAGTTGTGCCTGCCGTATGCGCAGCGCCTGGCCCGGTGCACGCCCGAAGACCCGCAAACGTGGCTTTTGTTGGGCCTGATGTATGGCTTGAACAGCCAGGTCAAAGAAGCGCAAGACGCGCTGCGCCAGGGCGAGCGCCTCGCTCGCAAGCAAGGCGACTATGCGCTCGCGCGGCATATAAAGGAAACCATTCGAGCGGTCGCCGATCCATTCTTCGCCACCATGTTCAAAATGGCGCCACTCTTGGATGAGCTCGGATTGGATTGATGGGTAGAGTTATGGTAGAGTCGAAATCGAGTGATCCATATCTGGTACTACAAGTGAGCCGCGCGGCGACGCAAGACGAGATCAAGCAGGCTTATTTTTCCCAGGTGCGCCTGCACCCGCCCGAACGCGAGCCGGAGGCCTTTAAACAAATCCGCGCCGCTTACGACCAACTCAAGACGCCTGAAAAGCGGGTTGAAGCGGACATGCGCTTGCTGGAAGAATGGCTGCCCCGCCCGGCGCGTTTGCCGGAGCCGGATTTTGCGGTTCACCCCGAAGATATGCTGACCTTGTTCAAGATAGATACGGATCTGTCTCGCACTGATTTGCGCGACGAGTTTCGAGAGGTGCGCTTGTGAGTCAAGAGTCTCCATTTATTCGGTGGAGCCATCAGGCCAAAGAGTGGCTGCAAAACGTGCTGGGCGCGCGCCCGGCAGGCAATGGCGCAACTCCAAGTGACCAGCCGGCCAACGAACACGTTGTTCAACCCGCTGCGCCGCCGCCCGATCTCAGCGGCCTGGAAAAGCAAGTTGCCAAGTTGGGACGCGAGCAGTTCAAGCTCAATGCGATGCTGGAGGCGCAGCAGCAGCAGGTACAGGCTGCCTTGCAACAATTGCGCGAGCAGGACGAGCGGCGCGAAAAAGAACGCGCCGACGCGCTGGCGCGCCGCCAGGCCGAGCAGGCCGAGGCGCGTTTGCAAGTAATTCAGCGTTTGTTGCCCGTGATGGATGGGCTTGACGAAGCGCTGGCCGCCGGCGAGCGCCTGCTGGAGCGCGCTCCGTCTCCCCTTCAGATGCAAGAAATTGGCAAGCTGGATAATGCTCCTTTGCCGTGGTGGCAAGTGCTGGCCGCCTGGCCGCTTTTCTTGATCGGACTGGTGTCTCCCAGGCTGGCAGGCCGGCGGCAACATCGCCGGCAAATTGTGGCAAACTTGTCCACCGACATGGCCGCCTGGGAAGACGCCCAGATTGCGTGGCTGCGCGGCCTGGAACTGGTGCGCGAGCGTCTGCTCGAAACACTCGCCGTCGAAGGCGTCGAGCCGGTCGAAACGGTCGGACGCCTGTTTGATCCCCATCGCCACGCCGCGGTGGACACTGCGCCGGCTGGGCCGGACGCGCCGCCGGGAACGATCGTGTCCGAATTGAGGCGTGGGTATATCGTCGGCTCGCGCGTGCTGCGCTACGCCGAGGTCGTTGTGGCGCGCGAGTAGGGGCGCCTGGTTTTATCATTCTAGAATCGAGGAATATCAACGTAATGAGCAAGATTATTGGCATTGATCTAGGCACTACTTTTTCGGCGGTGGGCTTTGTGCGCGAGGGCAAAAGCGTCATCCTCCCCAGCGGGCACGAACGCATTGTGCCGTCGGTGGTAGGCTTTTCGCCCGAAGGCAAGTTGTTGGTGGGCACGCCGGCCCGCAACCAATACGTGCTGTATCCCGAAAACACTGTGCGTTCGATCAAGCGCAAAATGGGCGCTAACGAGACGGTCACACTGAACGGGCGTGATTACACGCCCCCGGAAATCTCGGCCATCATTTTGCGCGAAATGAAACGCATTGCCGAAGCGAACCTGGGCGAAGAAATTACGCGCGCCGTCATCACCGTCCCGGCCTATTTCTCCGACGCCGCCCGCCAGGCCACCAAGGATGCGGGCGAAATCGCCGGCTTTACGGTCGAGCGCATCATCAACGAGCCGACGGCAGCCGCGCTGGCGTATGGGTTGGATCGCGTTCAAGAGCGGCAGATGGTGGCGGTGTACGATCTGGGCGGCGGCACGTTCGACGTTTCAGTCATTGAGTTGAACAGCGGCGTGATCGAGGTGCGCGCCAGTCACGGCAATACCCGCCTGGGCGGCGACGACTTTGACGAGCGGCTGATGAATCACCTGGCGAGCGTGTTTGAAAAAGAGCACGGCGTTGACCCCCGCCAGGATCGCAAAGGCGTGGCGCGTCTCACGCGCGCCGCCGAAGAAGCCAAAATCGAACTGTCGGCCAAACCATTCACGCGCGTGCGCGAAGAATACCTGCTCGAAAAAGACGGCAAGGCGCTCCATTTGGATGTTGAAGTCTCGCGCCACGAGTTTGAAGAGATGATTCGCGATTTGCTGGAAGGCACGCTGGATGCGTTCGACGAATCGCTGTCGGACGCCGGTCTCCAGGCGGCTGACCTGGACCGCGTGCTGTTTGTGGGCGGATCGACGCGCATCCCGCTGGTGTGGGAAATGGTGACGGCGCACACCGGCCACGAGCCGTTGGTGGCCGTCAATCCCGACGAAGCGGTGGCGTTGGGCGCTGGCGTTCAGGCGGCTATTATCGCCGGTGAACCGTTGGAGGCCATCCTGGTGGACGTCACGCCGCACTCGTTGGGCATCGAGGTGGTCACGTGGCGCTTTGGACAAATGATCCCTGATCGCTTTGCGCCGATCATTCACCGCAACACCACCATCCCCACTTCGCACGCCGAGATGTTCTCGGCGGTTTACCCCGACCAGACAGCCATTCAGGTCAAAGTTTACCAGGGCGAAGAGCCGGTGGCGTCACGCAATACGTTATTGGGCGAGTTTCTGTTTGACAATCTCAAGCCAGAGACCCCCGGCCACCCCCCGACAATTATGGTCCAATTCGACCTGGACCTGAATGGCATCTTGAGCGTGACGGCTGTGGATCGCGGCACCAAGAGAGAAGACGGCATCACCGTCACAGCCGAGCACCGCCGGATGAACGTGAGCGAAAAGGCGGCCGCCGCCGAACACATTGCCGGGCTGGCTATGGCAACCCAGCCGGCCCCGGAAGAATTGACGGCATTGCTGACCCGCGCCCGGCAATTGCTCGCCAGCCGGCACCAGGGGCTGGAAGACCTGGAAGACTTGGTGGGCGAGATTGAAGAATCCATTCAGGCCGGCAACTCTGAAGAACAGCAAGACCTGGCTGACGAGTTGCTGGATGTGTTATACGATTTGGAAGAGGAATAAGATACCCGGTTGTGTGAGGAGAATTTTTGATGAGAGAACGTGCGCTTGAATACGCCTCCAATCAACGCGGCCAGTTTTTTGAAGAATTGCGCGAGCTGTTAAGCATTCCCAGCATCAGCGCTCAACCCAAACACCGGCAAGATATAGAACGGACCGCTCAATGGCTGGCTGACCACTTACGCCGTGTTGGCCTTGTAGGCGCCAGGGTCGTGCCGACTTCCGGCCATCCTATCGTCGTGGGCGAGTGGATGGGCGCCGGCCGCGCGCCCACAGTGTTGATCTATGGCCACTATGACGTGCAGCCGCCGGAGCCGTTTGAATTGTGGAACTTTCCCCCGTTCCAGCCTACCGTGCGAGATAATTACGTATATGCGCGCGGCGTGTCGGACGACAAGGGGCAGTTGTTCGTCCACGTCAAGGCTGTGGAAGCCTATCTTAAAACCAGCGGCAAATTGCCGGTCAATGTCAAATTCCTCATTGAGGGAGAAGAAGAAATCGGCGGGCCAAGCTTGCCGTCTTTTATCGAGGCGTATCGAGAACAATTAGCGTGCGACGTGGCGCTGATTTCCGACTCTGCCATGCCCACCCCCGACCAGCCGGCCATCACTTACGGACTGCGTGGAATATGCTATATGCAAGTCGAGGTCGAGGGGCCAGATCACGATTTACATTCGGGGGCGTTCGGCGGCGCAGTGTACAATCCCATCCAGGCGCTGGCGGAAATGGTTAGCAAGATGAAGGATGCCGAGGGGCACATCACCGTGCCCGGCTTTTACGACCGGGTTCGCCTCCTGTCAGATCAAGACCGTCGTATTATCAACAGCGTGCCGTTGGAAAAAGCCAAGTTCTGCCAGGACGCGGGTGTTGCGGATACGTGGGGAGAGGCTGGTTACACAATTCTCGAACAAATCAGCGCGCGCCCCACCCTCGAGTGCAACGGCATCTGGGGCGGCTATACCGACGAGGGATCCAAAACCGTGTTGCCCAGCAAAGCCTGTGCCAAGATCAGCATGCGCCTGGTGCCGGATCAAACGCCGGAAGACATTGCGGCAATGTTCCGCGACTATGTGCTGAGCATTGCACCGCCCCAGGTCAAGGTGACGGTGCGCGATTTGCACGGTGGACTGCCAGCCCTGATGGATCGAGACGCTCCCGCGATGCAGGCCGCCTGTGTCGCGCTGGAACACGCTTTTGGCGCCAAACCCGTCTTTACGCGCGACGGCGGTAGCGTCCCAATTGTAGCCGCCATCCAAAGCGTTTTAGGAGCGCCCACCGTCATGATGGATTTGGGATTGCCGGACGATAATCTTCACAGCCCGAACGAAAAATTTTACCTTCCCAATTTTTACCGGGGAATTGACGCCTCGATTTACTTTTTAGACGAGTTGGCGCGGCTGCAATGACGCACAATCAAAAACGCCGCCTGGCCTTTGGGCCAGGCGGCGTTTTTGTTCTCACGCCTTTTCTATTCGTCCAGCAAGTCCGTAAAAGCTTCTTCCAAAACCTCGTGTGGTTCCGATGCTTGCGTTTGCTTCTGGCGTTGAAAGCCCGTGCCCGCCGGGATCAACTTGCCGATAATGACATTTTCTTTGAGGCCAAACAGCTCGTCGGATTTGCCTTCGATAGCCGCGCCGGCCAGCACCTTGATCGTGTGTTGGAACGAGGAGGCTGACAGGAACGAATCGGTGCTGAGCGCCGCTTTCGTCACGCCCAAGAGCAGCGGCGCGGCTGTCGCCGGGCGCTTGCCTTCCGCAGCGCCCTGCTCGTTGATGTCTTGCAACACCAGCCGATCAATGAGTTCGCCCGGCAGCAGTTCGGTGTCGCCCGAAGACGTGATTTGCACTTTGCTGATCATCTTTCGGATCATGATCTCAAAGTGCTTGTCGTTAATGTTCACGCCCTGGCTGCGGTACACTTTTTGGATTTCTTGGAGGATATATAGTTGCGCCGCCTCACGGCCCAAGATACGCAGGATGCGGTGCGGATTCTTGGCGCCCTCGGTGAGCTGGTCGCCGGCCTTTACTTTTTGCCCTTCTTCAACCAGCATGCGCGCCGCCGCCGGCACCTCGTACTCGTGCTCGTCCTTGACTTCGTAAACGACATAGTGCATGACCTGGTCTTTCTTTTTCTTGATCACAACGCGCCCGGCGTGCTTGGCGCGCAGTTCCAGTTCGCCCCGGCTGGCCAGCAGTTGCCCTTCGGCCACCTGGTCGCCTTCGTTCACTTTGACGGACCAATTGCCGGGGATTTCGTAAGGATCGCGCATGAGCTGGGAACTGATGACCTTGATCTTGCGCATGCCGCCTTCCGAGCGGCGAATTTCGACCACGCCGTCAATATCGGACATGACGGCTTCCCCCTTGGGCCGCTTACGGGCTTCCAGCAATTCTTCTACGCGCGGCAGGCCGTGCGTAATGTCGCCGCCGGCCGCCACGCCGCCGGTGTGAAAAGTTCGCAGGGTAAGTTGGGTGCCCGGTTCGCCGATAGACTCAGCTGCCACGATGCCCACTGCCGCGCCCAACTCGACCATCTCGCCGCGCCCCAAATCGCGCCCGTAGCACATCGCGCACATCCCGTGCCGCAGCAGGCACGTCAACGGCGAGCGAACGTTGACTTCGACCACGCCGGCCTTGTCAATGGCGTCGGCAATCTCTTCGTTGACCATAGTGCCGCGGTCCGCGATTATGGCCGCGGTTTGAGGATGCAAGACCGGCCCGGCCAGCACGCGCCCGATGATGCGCTGTGGCAGCGTTTGCCCGCCCACGTCGTCTGCGCGTCGAATCCAGATGCCTGAATGGGTGCCGCAATCATAATCGTTGATAATGATATCTTGCGCCACGTCTACCAGGCGGCGCGTCAGGTACCCGGCGTCGGCCGTGCGCAGGGCAGTATCGGCCAACCCCTTGCGCGCGCCATGCGTAGAAATGAAATACTCTAGCCCCGTCAACCCCTCGCGGAAGCTTGAGCGGATAGGAAGGGGGATGATGCGCCCGGCCGGGTCGGCCATCAAACCGCGCATACCGGCCAGTTGGGTGATCGGCTGAAAACCGCCTTTGGTCGCGCCGCTGAGCGCCATCATGCTCAAGGGCGTGGTGGGGTCAAGCGATTTCTTGACGGCGGCGGCCACGTCGCTGGTCGTTTGCTGCCATAATTCGATAGTGCGGTTATATTGCTCGTCTTCCGTGAGCAGACCGCGCCGGTATTGGCGTTCGACTTCGTTGACCTCGGTGTTGGCGCGCTCGAGCAAGACAGCTTTTTCGGTCGGCACCGTAAAATCCGACACGGCAATCGTTGCCCCAGATCGAGTGGCATACTTGAACCCGATGTCCTTGATTCGATCCACAAAGTCGGTGGTGGCCTGTGCCCCAAGCTGCTGGTAGCACTGCGCGACGAGGCGCTGCAATCCGCCCTTATCCAGCAATTTGTTGACAAAGCGCAGTTCTTTGGGAACAATGGTGTTAAAGATCGCTCGTCCCACAGTGGCGTCGAAAGGCTCTGTGCGGCCGTCGTCTGGATAAGCGTGCTGCAACTTGATCTTGGCATGCAGATCCACGCGCCCCAACGCGTAGGCCAGTTCCACCTCATCCATGTCGGCAAATACCATTCCCTCGCCCAGCTTGTCGTCGGCTTCCATCGTCAAATAGTATACGCCCAAGACCATATCTTTGGCAGGGCCGACGATAGGCTCGCCGTCACGCGGCGCGAGCAGGTTGATGGTTGAAAGCATCAAGCGGCGCGCCTCTTCAACAGCCTTGTCGGAAAGCGGCACGTGCACCGCCATCTGGTCGCCGTCAAAATCGGCGTTGAACGCCGCGCACACCAGCGGGTGAATCTGGATGGCTTTGCCTTCGACCAGGATCGGTTCAAAGGCCTGGATGCCCAAACGGTGCAGCGTGGGCGCGCGGTTGAGGAGCACCGGGCGATCTCGGATGACTTCTTCGAGCACTTCCCACACTTCGGGCTTTTCGCGCTCGATGCTGCGCCGCGCGCTCTTGACGTTCGAGGCATAGTTGTAAGAGATCAATTTGCTGATGACGAATGGGCGATATAGCTCCAGCGCCATGGTCTTGGGCAGCCCGCATTGGTGCAGTTTGAGGTGCGGCCCGACGACGATCACGCTGCGGCCAGAATAGTCCACGCGCTTGCCCAGCAGGTTGCGGCGGAAGCGCCCCTTCTTGCCTTTCAGCATATCGCTCAGGCTCTTGAGTTCGCGGCGTCCGCGGCGAGAGAGCGCCTTGCCCCGCTGGCTGTTGTCAATCAACGAATCTACGGCTTCCTGGAGCATGCGTTTTTCGTTGCGCACAATCACGTCGGGCGCTCCCAACTCCAGCAATCGCTTGAGCCGGTTGTTGCGATTGATTACGCGCCGATAGAGATCGTTGAGATCGCTGGTGGCAAACCGCCCGCCGTCCAGTTGAACCATCGGGCGCAGATCGGGCGGAATCACAGGCAAGACAGTCAAGATCATCCACTCGGGCCGGTTGTTGCTCTTGCGCAGTGACTCGCAGATGCGCAGGCGCTTGATGGCCTTTTTGCGTTTTTGTTTCGAGCGGGTCGTTTTCACCTCGCGCCACAATTCTTTGGCCATCGTGTCCAGGTCCAGGCGCGCAAGAATGTCGTACAGCGCCTCGGCGCCCATATCGGCTTTGAACACCTGTCCCCATCGCCCCTTTAGCTCGCGGTAGCGCGGCTCGGTCAAGAATTGCATAGAGGCCAGCCCCAGCAGTTCCTCGCGTTCGTTGGCGATGCGCCCTTGCAAAGCTTCGACGCTCTCGGCCAGCTTGGCTTCAAGTTCGGTGGCTTGATCGGCCAACGCACTACGCAATGATTTGATTTCGTCGTCGAGCTTGCTCAAAATGCGCGCGCGTTCTTCCTTGTGTCTATCTTCCAATTCGTTGAGTTTGGTTTTGACCGTCTTGTTGAGCCGGGTTAAATGTTCGCGACCAATCGTTTCACCCTTGTCAGCGATGAGTTCGTCGGTCAGCTCAAAGACGATCGGCACGCGGATGGTAGTGCCCTGTTTTTCTTCGAGCTTGCGTTGGAGGGACTGGGCGTCTTGCATCACGGCTTCTGTAGCGGCCGCCAATTTCTCGTCGAGCTTGGCCGCCCGCTCGTCACGGTGCGCCTTGCGCTTTTCGATATTTGCGTCCAGTTTGCCTTTGAGCGCATTCACCTGATCCTTAATGTCTTGTTCCAGGCGCTTGCGCTCGCGGTCTGCTTCTTCGTCGAGGCGTTTGAGAGCTTTTTGGCGCGCTTCCTCGTCCACGTACGTAATCACGTACTGGGCAAAGTATAACACGCGATCCAGATTGCGTTTGCTGATATCCAACAACATGCCCAGATAGCTGGGAACCCGGCGGGTATACCATACGTGCGCTACCGGCGCGGCCAACGTGATGTGTCCCATACGTTCACGGCGCACGGCGGCGCGTGTGATTTCCACGCCGCACTTGTCGCAAATGATGCCCCGGTAGCGGATGTTCTTGTATTTGCCGCAGTAGCATTGCCAGTCTTTGGCCGGCCCAAAGATAGCTTCGCAGAACAAGCCGTCTTTTTCCGGCCGCAAACGACGATAGTTGATCGTCTCCGGCTTGGTCACTTCTCCATACGACCAACTCTTGATATCTTCCGGCGATGCCAGGCTAATCCTGATCGCGCGAAAATCTTTAGCTTCCACCGACACCTCCCTGAACCTATGTAAGCGCAAAGAAGCGCACGAGAAAACTCTGCGCTTCAATGATCATATTATCTGTTTTGCCTGGGAAATAGGCATATCCAGGCAATTATACCTGCTTCTAGTAAGCTGTCAAGCACGTAACACAACCCTGATTCTGGCCGGGTTGACATGATGGCAGTCTGTGTTACACTCTGCGCAACCTATTCTACGGACTTGGACTATGACTCTAGCCCGCGACGGCGACCTGGCCTTGCTTATCAATTTACGTGACGAGAAACGTTATCTAGTCAAGCTGCAAAGCGGCGGCGCGCTTCACTCGCATCGCGGCATTGTTTCTCACGACGAGTGCATCGGGCAGCCGTGGGGGCGCGTTGTGCACACCCAGCTCCACATGCCGTTCCTGGTCGTAGAGCCTTCCACGGCTGATCTCGTTCGCTATATCAAGCGAACCACCCAGATTTTATTTCCCAAGGATATTGGTTACATCTTGTTAAAATTATCCGTCCGGCCAGGGCGTCTGATCGTGGAGGCCGGCACGGGCAGCGGCGGCATGACATTGGCGATGGCCTTGGCGCTTGCGCCTGTTGGCAAACTGGTCACCTACGAAGTGCGTCCCGAAATGCAGGCGCTGGCCATCAAAAATCTGGCCCGGCACGGCATCCCGCCCGGTGTGGTCGAGTTCAAGTTGCGCGACATTGCCGACGGCGTGGACGAGACACAAGCTGATGCGTTTTTCTTGGACGTGGCGCAGCCGTGGGACTATGTCTCTCAGGTAGCCGCCTGCTTGCGCAGTGGCGGATTCTTTGCCACGATTATTCCCACGATGAATCAGGTTATCCCCACCATCGCCGCGCTAGAGAGTGGACCGTTTGGGCTGATTGAGATGGAAGAAGTGTTGCTGCGCCATTACAAAGCCGTGTCCACGCGGGTTCGTCCGTCCGACCGCATGGTAGCGCACACGGCCTATTTGATTTTCGCTCGAAAACTAGAAGCGCGCACGGCCACAACAACAAGCCCGGCGGACAGTTAGCCTGACCGTCGGGCTGGGCGTTGAACCACGTTGCGCAAAAACGAACCGCGCTTTGTTTACTCTTCTTCCTCTTCAACTTTGCCCTTGCTGATAACTTCGACTTCGGCAGTTTCAGCCAGCGGGGCTTCTTCTATCTCTTCTTTACGCATCGGCGTGATGCGGACCACCACGTCCTCTGGTTCGGCCAGGATTTCCACGTTCTCGGCCAATGCGGCCAGGTCCTTCACCTGAATTTCCATGCCGACCTGGTCCAATGTGGAAATATCCACCCGCACAGATTCGATCAAATCGGCGGGCAGACATTCGATCTCGATTTCGTCCATCGTTTGCAATACGATGCCCTCGTTGCGAGTTACAGGCAGGGACTCGCCAGTGATGACGATGGGCACGCTGAGGCGAATCTTTTCCTTCATCGAAACGGCCAAAAAGTCCACGTGGTAAAAACTGCCCGAGATAGGCTCGCGCTGAACCTGGCGCACGAGCGCCAACTGAGGCTTGGGCTCGCCCTCGATGTTTAACGTGATCAGGCGGCTGGTGCCAGCCTTGGCCAGCACCCGGCTGAACAGGCGCGTTTCCATCTGAAGCGCCATAGATTTGTCCAGATGCCGTCCGTACAACACGGCTGGCACCATGCCGCTACGACGCAGGCGGCTGACTTGCTTGCCAATCGTCGTCCTTTTGGATACTGCAAGTTCGATCTGTTCCATTTTCTCACCTTTAACTCAGAGACGGCGCCACGCCCCGCGCATCGGCGGCCCGGCCCTGGTAGAATTGTGTCATGCGGATCGCTGGCGCGGACAGCGAACGATTAACTTGACCAAGAGCCACGCCAACCCCAACGCGGCTCCAATGCCCAGCCCGGCGAGTAACGCGCTTTGCTCGTCCATCACCGTCTCTACCTGGCCGTTCACTTGACGGCCGATAAAGAGCAGGCTGCGCACACCGTGCGCCTCGACATGCTGCCCCACCACGATGCCGGCCGCCGACTTGTTCAGGTGCGCTGTTTGTGCAGCGACCAAGCCGAGGGAGGTGGTGTGCGCCTCAATCAGTTGAGCGCGCGCCGCCAGCATGCCGGATTGCTTTGCCTCGACCGTATCGGCATTGACAACCTGAACGAGGCTCTGGCGCACATCTATGTCAGCAGCGTGCGCCACTTGCGCCGCCGATTGGCGAAGCCGCATCATATTGCCTTCTACGTGCTGGGCGGCACTCTGGTGCATACGCACCACGCGGCCCTGAACGCGCGTCACGGCGTTATTCTGAATGTATATAGTTTCTGTATCAACCGCCTCATCCAACCCGGCAAGCGCCCGTTCAATGTTGGGCATGCTCATACCTCCGTGGCGCCTGCATCGCTTCAAGGTGGCAAACATCATAAGGCGCGAAGGGAGAGTATAGCGTAATTATCCCATGTCGTCAAGTTGGACAAAGGCAGCGGTGAGTCATTTGGCAAATCAAACAAATGCGTGTATTATTTGATTACGAGAATTTGATAGTGAGAGGGGCAGTTCAATCAGGGGAAGCCAAGAATAGCCTGGCTTGGTGGGCTTTTTCCCTGTTGGACGAGAATACTCATGCCAGAACAACTGGTACGCATTATCACACATCGCCAGCGGCTTGACGGGTTGTATGGAGACGGTTATTTCGACACTCTGCTGGAGGCTATAGCGAACTGGGAAGCAGCCCTGGCAGCAGAGGGTATGATTATCGAGACGCCCTTTGTGCTGTGCGACGATTTGCCAGACGGCGATGTGGCGCGCGCCATCAAAGCTCGGCTGGCTCGACTGAATCGCCGCCCGGCTGACGCCGTCGTTATATTGGGTGGCCCCGATATAGTACCACTTTTCCCCGTTTGCTCTGCCGAGTTTTTGGCGCCCCTGGACGGCGATACGCAAATTCTTTCCGACGATCCCTACGTGGCTTTTGATTGCTGCAATGCGCTTTACAAACCCGAGTGTCCGGTGGGACGTTTGCCGGACGGCGGACCGGGCGCGCCTGGTTTGTTGATTGACTTGCTCGCACGAGCGGCAGCGTATCATCGCCATGGCGCCGCTTCAACTCCATCCCTGGTAGGGCTGACGGAGGCGGCGTGGTACGATGTATCACGTCACGCCTTTGACTTTCCCAACAGCCTGTATGCTTGCCCGCCTTATAGTTTGCCTCGCGACGCTTGTGCAAGTGAACAGATCACATCCGCGTGGCTGCAACTTTATAACGTGCAATATTACAATGTCTGCGGCGCCCCACCCAATACAATGTGGTATGCTCAATGCGATGTCAAGGGGTGCGCTCAAGCGTGCGACGACTTGTACGTTCCGGTGTTGGACGCTCTTACCATTCCAACGCTTTCCGATGGGTGGATATTCAGCGAAGCCAGCTACAGCGCGTCTATTGCTCCTCTTGCAAAAGATAACCTGGCTATGCAATTTTTAAAGCAGGGCGCAGCGGGGTACATCGGCGCAACGGCAACTGCCTACGGCGCGCTACAGGCTTCGTCTCTGCAAGCCGCCGACTGGCTGGGGCGCGCATTTATGGAAGGTGTGCGCCAGAATATGCTGGGCCACACGCGCCTGAGTGTAGGAGAGATACTCAGACGCGCCAAGCTGGGCTATCAAGTTCGTGATAATTTTGATCGCAAAACTTTGGTCGAGTTCCTTTTATTAGGCGACCCAACCCTGATACCATTTCAGAGATAACCCAAGCCTATCGTATGCCGAAATCCACTACCACTTATCTTGCACCTGAAGAATTGGAAAGACAGTGTATTATTCCTTTTGTTCGCAAGCATTTTCCATCCATGCCAGAAAGCGTTTGTCCAAGAGTAACGGTCATCCAACCAGAACGTGCATTGCTCAAGCCAACTTTAGAAAGACAGCTGCCCATTTTGCCGGCCCAGTATAGTTATACCTACGTCTATCAAAATGGCGCGGTAAGGCAAGTTGTTTACATCCTGGCTACCGCGGATGAAAACATCCTGCGCGTTTTGACGTCCAAATAGGAGAGGCGTTTATGGATCATCCACAACCGGGCTTTATTGGTCGTGCGAACCAGATTCAGATTTTTGAAGACTTGCTCCTGTACGAAGGTGATAAGCGCTGGATTTTAAACGTATACGGCAGCGGCGGCATGGGCAAAACAGCCCTGTTGCGTTATTACCAGATCTTGTGCGACCAACACGGCACCCCTCACGGACCGCTAATTGATTTTTACGAACTGGCTTATCATAGCCCGCGTCGGATGTTGCAAGACATTGCACGCGCATTGTCGGCGCATCATCCAGAATACTTTGCGTCTTTTTTTGACGCCATCACGCGCACTCCTGCTACGCCCTCAGTTGATGTGGCAGAAAAATACCTGACAGAAATCGTGCAACTGTTCAAGAATGGATTGATTCGATCTGCCCAGGCTACTATGGCGGCCCAGAAGCTCAAGACGGTCTTGTTCTTTGATACGTACGAGCAGGTCCCGCGCAGTTTGCGCACCTGGTTAACCGAAGAACTATTGCGTGATTTGCCTGGTGTGGTTGTGGTGATTGCCGGACGCGACCGGCTGGGGATGCGGCCCGAGCGCGAAGATGAATTTCATCGCTGCTTGCTGGATACTTTTACGCTTGACGAAGCAAAGGATTTTTTTGCTGCCAGCCAGTTGCCCATGGCGATAAACGAACACCAGGTGGCCGATCTGTGGTCGCTGGCGAACGGCACGCCTATCTTGTTAGCCTTGTCTGCAGATTGGCTCCAGCACGACGTAAGCCCCGAAGAGTTGAGCCGCATTTCGCGCGATCAGTTTGCCCGATCGCTCGTGCAACGCTTTGCCGATCTGGGCGAGCTTGCCAACGCAGCGATTTTGTACATGGCACACCTGTATCATCGTTTCAACGAAGAAATTTTTTGCAAAGTGCACCAAGGTGACGCCCTGAACGTGCCTACGGCACACAAGATCCTGGAACAATTGCGCAGTTTTCAATTTATCAAGTATCGCCCTTCCGGCAACTACCAACTGCACGATCACGCGCGCCGCCTGGTATGCGATTATCTGCTGTCAGACGAAGCCGGGTTGACGCTGCGCTTACAACTGAGTCGGAACGTGCTGGCCCATTATTATCAGAGCCAGATTCCCATGGATCCCATGGTGCAGGCTGAACAGTTGTATCACGAACTGTTCATTGACAGCCACTACCAGCAATATTGCGACTTGTTCCCTGCCGATTCACGCAGCGCTCAACGTGGTTATCGCCTGTTTGAGGAAGCCTTTGACGCCGCGATCAATCGGAACGACAAGATCGAGATTTGCGATTTGCTGTTAAGCATTGTCGAGCACGACGACTTTGAAGGCAAGTTCGCCGACCAGGCTGGCACCGTGATCAAGCGCGCCCGTTTGTGGCTGCGTGACCCTGCCCGGCGCGAGGAAGCGTGCAAGCTTTTAGCCAGCATTCTAGATGTGCCAGATGCCTCATCTATACAGCGCGTTGAGGCGCTGCTTAGCCTGGGGCGCTATGCTGTGCCCGAATCGGCGCGGATGTACCAGGCACAGGCGCGCCAGGAAATTCAGCAATTAATTGACGCGCAACCTGTCCAACGTGCCCGCCCGCAAGTGCCGGCGCGCGAAGCCAAACCCAAAGAGACCCCCGTCATGCAGCGCGCTCACGCCTGGCAACTGGTTGCTTACCTGGAAACAAACCTGGGGCTTACGTGCCGGCGACAGGGACATTGGGACGAAGCCGTCGAGCATTATCATCGGGCGCTGGATGCGTTGTATGGCTTGCCGAACAATCTGCCCAAGCGCCGCCAGATGGCGGCCGTACACAATAACCTGGCGTTTGTCTATCGCCAACGCGGCGATTTGTACAAGGCCGAGATTTTTTGCAGGCTGTCACTGGCGGCTCGCCAGGAGATGCAGGAAACGGGGCAGATTGCCTACAGTTATCACACTCTGGGCGAGATTTACCTGGACATGAGGCGCTACGCCGACGCCAAAAGCTGCCTGCTCAAGTCATTGGCGGCCTTTCGCCAGGTTGGAGACATGCGAAACGCCGGCATGGTTTTTGTAGACCTGGCTACTCTTGCGCGCTGGCGAGGCGCTTCTGATTTGACCGATTATTACTATGGCCAGGCTACCAGCCTGTTCAAGACCTGGGAAGTGCCTGAAGGGATGATTGATATTTTAAACGAGCGCGCTTGCGAGTTGCATCGCCGGGGTGTGGAACAGGCCGAGGTAAGCGATTTTGAATCGGCGCGGGAATACTACCAACAGGCCGAAAACTTGCTGCGCGAGTCTCTAAAACGTCTCAGCGGGTCAGACCGGCACTATCGCCAGGCTTATGCTCAATCCAAATTATGTATGGTTCTCCAGTCCCGTTCCAGGCTCGTCAGCGACGCATCAGAAAGAGAACGCTGCCAGACTGAAATCCTGAGTCTGGCCGATCAAGTGGAAAACTATGCCGATACGCATCACTATACTCTTTTTACTGGCGAGGCTGAAATTATTCGCGGGCAGGTTGCGTTTGAGCAGGCCGGCGAACTGCGCCCCCGTGCCACGGCCAGCGAAGTGGAACTTGAACAGAGCACTCGCAAGCTCGAGATGGCTTTTATACATTTTGCGCGTGCTTGCGCCATACTGGCCGAGTTTTACCAATCGCCGTCTGAGAAATTCCGGCGCGGCTTTGATCAGGTTATAGATTGCTTGCTCCATCCTGATTTGTCGCCTTCCGAAGTGGATATGGCGTGTTCAATCATTTTGCATTATTTCGAGCGTGAAAGCCGAGATCAGGCCGCAGCGGTTTTCCTCGAAAATTGCCGTCGCATACGCCAGGCGCGCGGCACAGGCAGCGAACGCGACGGAATAAGCTGATCCCCACCCTCTTTATGTTTTCTCCTTGCCTCCCACAGACGTGGGAGGTTTTGTTTGTAACCGACTTGTAACTTAACCGGTACGCAGCCCCCCTGCATCTTTTCTATAATCAAAAGCATAAGATTATCCCCCTTATATTTGCCTGTATAGGCGAATATAACAGCAGCGCCAGCGGGCGCAAAAGGAGCGTTACATGGGTGCCTTGCAAATCATTAGTCGGTACAAGGCAAAAAACGGTTGCAAACATTCTCTCCCAACAGCAGTAGTGGGTCAATGTGACTGTAACTGTGATTGCGCTTGCATGGATGAGTTATTCCCTTACGTTATGACCACCAGCCAGTGCGATTGTAATTGCGATTGCGCTTGCCTGGGCGAACTGACGCACCCCGCGGTGGCCGTTGGCCAGTGTGACTGCGCTTGTTTCCACGAGTTAGCATATCCGGCCGCCGACGCGAGTCAGTGCGATTGCGACAATGACGGCGAGACGATTCCTTTTGGACAATGTGATTGTAATTGCGATTGCGCTTGTCTTGACGAAAAGCCTCACCCGGCCGCCGTATCGCGAGTGGTTGCAGCGCCGAATACAACCTGGCATCGTCCGTCGCTGGTCTATGCCGCGCCGTTGTCTTTGCCGCCAACCTTTAACTCGGTCGGAGAAAATTATACGCTGGTGTTCAATCCGCAAGCAGGCCAATTTCCGGCTGTTCTCAACCCGGCGGCTATAAAATTGTGGGAACGCTTTGCCACACCCACTCCGCTGGCGGCTGTGGTGGCAGAGGGCGACCTGGCGCCGCGTGAAGCCGCGCACGCTTTGAGTCAGTTGGCTGCGTTGCGCCTGATTGAACCTGAAACCAGCGCCCATAGTCACGTATGCGCCGAAACGTCGCAGACGTTGGCGGCGTGGCTGCACGTCACGAATGCTTGTAACTTGCGCTGCGCCTATTGCTATCTGGACAAGGGTTCCGAGGCCATGAGCGCTGAAACCGGGCGGCTGGCTATCGAAGCCATTGTGCGTTCGGCGGTGGCCAATAGTTTCCGCGCCATCAAGCTCAAATATGCGGGCGGCGAGCCGACGATGAACTTGGGCCGGGTGTTGGAGATGCACCAGTACGCCCAAGAACTGGCCGCCCGGCACGGCCTGGCGTTGGACGGCGTGGTGCTTTCAAACGGCGTTCACCTTTCTGACCAGATGTTGGAGGCGATGCGCGCCAGCCATCTGCGCCTGATGATCTCGCTGGACGGCATTGGCGCCATGCACGACGCGCAGCGCGTCTTTCCCAACGGACAGGGGTCATTTGCCTGGGTCGAGCGCGGCATCGAGCGGGCGCTCTTGCACGGCGTCACGCCGGATATCTCGGTGGTGGTATCCGACCGCAACGCGCCCGGCCTGCCGGAGCTGGTCGAGTGGTTGTTGGAACGCGACTTGCCATTCGGCCTGAACTTTTATCGTGAAAATGACTGCTCGGCTTCGTACGAGGATTTGCAACTGAGCGAGCAGCGCATTATTGCGGCGATGCGCGCCGCCTACCAGGTCATCGCGCAGAATTTGCCGCGGCGCAGTTTGTTGAGCAGCTTGCTGGATCGCGCTAACCTGGCTGTGCCACATCACCACACGTGCGGCGTGGGACGCAATTACATCGTCATTGACCAGCACGGGCAGGTATCCAAGTGCCAGATGGACATGGCTCACCCCGTGACGAGCATCTATGCAGCTGATCCATTGCAAGAGGTGCGCGCCGACAAGGCTGGATTGCAAAACCTGGCGGCGGAGGAAAAACAAGGCTGCCGTGAGTGTGCCTGGCAGCATTGGTGTACCGGCAGTTGCCCATTGTACACCTATCGCGCCACGGGCCGTTACGATGTCAAATCGCCCAACTGCGCGATTTATCAAGCTCTATTCCCGGAAGTGCTGCGGCTGGAAGGGTTGAGATTGCTCAAGTACGCGGAGCAATAGGATGTGTTGGGGGGATTGAAGAAAGACCCTAAAGGTTTTGAAAACCTTTAGGGTCTTTCGCTTTATGCGTGCCGGCGATGATTCCAGATCAACAATCCCACGCCCAGCGCCAGCAAAACCATCGAGACGATTTGCGCCGTGGCAATGCCGCCAATCTTCCACGCATCCGGGCGCAGGGCCTCAACCCACAGCCGGCCCAAGGGGTACCAGATCATATACATGGCCAGGGCGTCGCCATCCCTGAGGCGATCATTGAAGCGCCGGCCCAAGAAAAGCATCAAGACCAACCCGATCAAATTCCACAACGATTCGTACAAGAAAACCGGGTGAAAGCACGTTGACAACGGGTACACGCTCAAGTTGTTGTACGGCGCCATGCGGTGGAATTCGTCAATGGCAATGCCCCACGGCAGGGTGGTGGGAGGGCCGTACAGTTCCTGGTTGGCAAAATTGCCCCAGCGGCCAACGATCTGGCCGGCTAGCAAGCCCGGCGCGGCAATGTCGAGCCAGCGCCACGCGTTGAGCTTGTGGCGATAAGCGTACGCCAGCAGTCCCACCCCGCCGCCAATGAATGCGCCAAAAATGCCCAGGCCGCCGTTCCTCAGGTTCAAAATCTGGATGGGATTTTCGCGATAATAGGCCCAGCCGTACCCATCGGCGGGGCTGGAAAAGACGTGATACAAACGCGCGCCGATGATGGCCAATACCAGCACCAAAAAAATGGCATTCCAAATGTGCTCGGTGTCTTCACCGCGCCGCCGCGCTTCGGCTGAAGCGATGTATGCGCCTATCAATACTCCCGTCACAATAATGATGCCGTACCAGTACACGGCCAGCGGGCCGATACGAAAAGCGACCAGAGGACCAGCCATGGTTTCCCTTTCAAGTGAATTTGTCGGCGTATTATACCACAACGTATTGCGTACTGCGTGATAAAACGGTGCGCATCACATAGCAGCCTTTTTGCCAAAGATGCGTATAAGGGCGCTCGCAATCCAAAATATAGCCCAGGCGGCAAAGGCGATGCCGGCCAGGACGATACGCTGCTCGTCTACGACGCCTTCGACGTGAGTGTGTTCCGGCGTGATCTCAATCACCGCCACCGGCCTGGCACGCACGCCGCCGCCGCCTCCACCGCCGCCGCTGCCCGCAGGCTGGCTGCCGTCTTTTAGCTGCGGCTCCTGTCCTTCGCCAAAGCCTAGTCCGAACATGTAACTCACTTGGGCAACAGGAATAATGATTTTATCTTCGGCCTGGACGGGTTTGCCGTATACCGCCTCTATGCTGGCGTGTTCTTGCAAACTTTCAAATTGTGCGAACAGGCGATCATACTCCATCGTAACCTCCTAGAATATTTCGTATTACGTATTACGCTTGGGCCTGACCAGGCGCACGGCCAGTTCCATCAAAAACGGCACGGCGAGCGCGCCTGCCAACAACCCTCGCAACAATTGCCAGGTCTGATCATGAATGGGGATGCGCCGGGCGCGCCCCGATTGCCGTTCGATCACGGCGATCGGTTGGAGACGCACCGCTGCCCATCCATAGCCTGAACTGGTCTGCGCGCCAAAGGCTGCGCTTCGGCGCGCCATCCACGTCAGCCGGGCCTGGGGGATGATTTCTCGATTGCCGGCCTGGATTGGCTCACCTTGAACAAGTTGTGTTTTAATCATCTCGTGCGCTCCCATTGTTTCATTCGTCGTTTGCCATCCGCCCCTCGGCAATCCATTGACGCACCAGGGCCTTTTCTTCTTCCGCCGTGCTAATTTGCCCGTCCAGAATGGCGTCGCGCAAAGCGTCCAAAATGCGCCCCACGCGCCGGCCGGGCGTCAGACCGAACTCACGGCGCAAGTCATTGCCATCCAGAGTCGGATGCACAGCGCGCAACTTGTCAACGTACAGCTTGATATGGCGGGCAGCGGTTTTGCTATCTGCCGTTAACCAAGCTGTAAACAACGTGCGCAGGTTGTACACAGACAGAGTATGGTAAATGGCGCTGGGCGACTGGCGGTGAGCCAGACCCGGCAGGCTTGCCTTGAGCGCCGTAAGCTCGCGCAAATCGTCAGCCTCGGTGCGCGGGACTTTTAATCTCGTAATTACAGCCTCCAGGTTGGTGCGATCCAGATGATGGCACATGATCGCCATGCCGACAAATGTCCGCAGTTCCGGTGTGGGGGCAAGCCAGGCGCCTCCCCCGGCAGCAAACGCCTGGCGCAGCCGCTCGAAGCAAGTGTGAGTCCATTCGTCGCACGTCAGCCCGACGTAAATCTGCAGCAGCACGCGCAACTGGCGCAGGCGGTGCAAAACGTCCTCGGGGCGCTCTTCCTGGAAGATGAGGGTCAATTCGTGGCGGATGCGGTCGCCCGACACTTTATCGAGCAAGTCGAGCGAGCCGGCCAATTGCTCTTGGGTGCGCGGCTCAATGCGGAATCCGAGGCGCTGTTCCAACCGGGCCGCGCGCAGCATGCGGGTGGGGTCTTCGACAAAGCTGAGGCTGTGCAAGACGCGGATGACGCCGTCTAGCAGGTCTTGCTCGCCGCCGTAAAAATCCAACAGTTCGCCATACGAATCGGGCGCCAGGCAAATCGCCAGCGTGTTGATGGTGAAATCGCGCCGGTGCAAATCTTGCTTGATGGACGAGCGTTCCACTTGCGGCAGAGCTGAAGGGTGGGCGTAAAATTCAGTGCGCGCCGTCACCAGGTCAATCGAATAGCCGTTGAACAGCCACTTGGCCGTGCCAAAGCGGGCGTGACTTTTGACGCGCCCGCCCATCTCTCGCGCCAATTGCTTGGCCAGCGCAATCGCGTCGCCCTCGATCACCATATCCACGTCCGTGATGGGAAAGTTGAGCAGCAAATCGCGCACCAGCCCGCCTACAAAGTAGGCGCTAAACCCAAGGGTGTGAGCGGCGGCGGCGCATTTGCGGACCAGCGCCATCAAGTCGGGCGAGAGCGCCTTGTCGAGCAAGGCGACGATTTCGGCGCGGCGGGGCGGGCGCGGGGGTGTGGCCCACAACTTGATGAGATCGGTGCGCGTGACAATGCCAATTACCTCGTCGTGGTGCACTACCGGCACTTGGCCCCACCCGTGCGCAATCATCAGTTTTTCGAGTTTTTCCACCGGGTCATCGGGCGCAACATAGACTTGCCCCTTGTCCATCACACGCTCGATAGAGTGATGGCCCAGCCCGTGCTGAATGCCCCGATCTACGGCGCGGCGCGTGAGCAACCCGATCACCGCGCCATCGCGCACCACCGGATATCCTTCGTGACCAGTGCGCGTCATGCGTTGAGCAGCCTCCTTGATGAGCGTGTCCGGCGCGAGCGTCTGCGCGCCGCGCGACATGATCGAGGCTACAGTGACCGCCGGGTGGACAAATTGCGGCAACACGTTCAGCAATTCAGCCTGCACCTCGTCCAGCGTTTTATCGCGGATCAAGGCAGCGGCAGCGCGGCTGTGGCCGCCCCCGCCAAAATGCGCCGCCGCCGCACCCACGTCAATTGCGTCGGTGGTGCTGCGCGCCACCAGTTGCAGGCTGGCGTCAAAAGCCACCAGCACGAACAGCGCGTCTGGATCGAGCAAGTCGCGCAACTGATGGGCCAGTGTCGAGATTTCTTCGGCGTGAATGGCTGTGGACACCGCCGATACGACGATTCTGTGCCCGGCAATTTCGTGCGTGCGCACGGCTTCGAGCAATTGCTCGTATAACTCGCGCTGTGATTCGGCCAGCGGGTGATGCAAAAAGTCGTTGACGACTTGCAGGTTGGCGTTGTGTTCCAACAGCCAGGCCGCCGCGCGGACATCGCGCGGAGTAGTGGTCATATACGATAGCGAGCCGGTGTCTTCGTAAATGCCCAACAGGAGCAGCGTGGCGTGAACGGGAGTGGGCGCGATGCTGTTGGCGGAGATTTGCTCGACCAGCAGCGTCGTCGTCGCGCCGAGCAGCTCTCCGCTGAAGGTCCAGCCGGGCGGCAGGTCGCGCGCCAGGGGATGATGGTCGAGGATATGCGCCGGTGTGCTGGGGCCAATGCCTTTGACCGACACCAATCCCTGCGTGTCTACAAGAACGACACGCTCGACGCGCTGCCGCCCCAAATCGGCGGCCTCGACGAATGGCAATTCGTCGTGGTACAGGTTGACGAATGCCTTGACGTTGCGGTTGCAGCGGCGCGGCAATACCGGCACGGCAGCGGAATCCAACAAGGCCGCTCCAAGCTGCGACGCGACGGCGTCAAAATCGGCGTTTTCGTGTGTCAGGATTACGACTAGCGCGCGTTCGGGCATAAGACCTCCAACCGCCATTATACCCGAAGTGAGCAATCTGTGAAAACGGGCGGCGGTTTTGCCCCCCCGCTCGTCGGTCCAACCACCATCGTCAAAGCGTGGTAAAACAAAATCGGCTGGCGGGCGCAAGCGCGCGCGGCGAAAATCAATCTCAAGCACTCGCGGCACACGTTCGTCTGGAACAAAAATTTAACCTTTCAGATGCTTGACGTGGGCATTGTTTTGTGGTAAAATAGAACAAAAGTTCTATTCTGCCCCCCACAAAATTGCCCACAACCAACACCACAGGTTCTGGGAGGTTTTTCCAATGAACAAGATATTTGGTCACATCCTGACATACATAATCTATTTACTGCTAGGCATTTTTCTGGTGCTGCTGGCCGGATGTTTCACTGTGGACGAGCGCGGCGTGCGCGACCCAGTGCGCGAGGCAGAAGCGACGCGCGTGGCCCTGGCCGCCCAAGACGAATCGGCCCGCCGCGCCATCGAGCGGCAAGTGGTCGAGGCGCAGGCCGAAAAGGCGTGGGTAGAAGCCGAGGCCGCCCGCCATGCGCTGCCCGCGGCGGCGCTGAGGAATATGCTGATGTATACGGGTGTGGGAGTGGGCACCTTGGTAGTGGTAGTGGGCAGCGCGTTCGCGTTGGTAGCCTGGCTGAACAAGCGCGCCACCTCGGTGTATCCCAACAGCGCCGGGATGTACCCGGTGATTGTCAGGCGGGCGTGGAACGGCGTGACAATTGTGCACGACCCAAACCGGGCGATGGGACCGACGACGATCTACACCACACCCAGCCCGATGGGGTTGTTGTTGGATAAAAAGGCGGCGCTGCCTTCGGCACACTTTCCTGCGGCGGGCAGTGAAGGCAGTCTGCTGCAACTGGCGACGCAAGCGCAGGCGATTGGGCTGGTGGCGGCGGCCACGCGCAAGAGCGGGGGCGAAGACAGCGCGCGTCACGCCGAGCAACTGGCGCAGGCGCTCATCAATCGCCCGGCCATTTCTGCCCCCCTTCCCACCGTGCGCCCCAGTTCGCTAGAGCCTGCCCAAATCGAAAGATTGCTGCTAGAGGCTGAAAAATAAAAGTAGGGCAGTCTTGCACTTGCTCTCAAGGGCGACCACAAAAGTTCGCCCCTATTGGTTGGTGGGTGACATGAGCACAAATCCTGAAACTGAACTGATCGAGGCTGCGGTCAACA
>CAZYXV010000026.1:0-45955 GCA_964651475.1 uncultured Anaerolineae bacterium
TCATACCACTGGAGGTGTGAAACGTGTCCAACAAGGGTTTCCAGACAAAAACTAGCTATAGTAACAGGGTTTCTTAGTATGCAGGGTTAGGCCACCACTGGCTAGAAGTACGTCTCGATTCCAAACCCGAATTGCTTATTTTGCTCGGTCATCTGAAGAAAATGCCGCAGCCGTTTTTTGAATTCTTCTGGCCGATGTCTAGCCGAATCAATGAACGCAATTCGAATGCGCTGATATGATGCTGAATAGTTCTGAAAGTTCTTCCACGCCTGCGTATTTGCTTTTAGAGCCTCCAAAATATCAGGCGGTGTTCTAAACTCTTCTGCGGCAATATCCTCCAGGTTCACCAAAACGTCTTTCATTACCTTGCCTTGCTTGATTAGCCGGTGCAATCTTTCTTTGTTGGGTTGCGAGTATCCACTCTTGGGCTTTCTGGGCGAGAACCTCTGAGCAAATCGGTCCGCATCTAGTTTCTTGACGATACTATCAATCCAGCCAAAACAGAGCGCTTCTTCAACCGCGTCATTGTACGCTATGCGTGGTTCGCCAGATTGCTTTCGGTAATAGACCAACCAAATTTCTTTTTCGGTTTTGTAGTGTCTCTTTAGCCAGTCTCGCCACGCTTTGCGATTAGAGACATATAACATTTTAGTGATTTTCATGCTTAGCCTTGTATAGGTGGCCTAACGGCGCGGCGGATGAGCCGCAGGTTCTCGGCCTAATGCCTGGAATTGGCGTGAGCCGATGGAGGGTGTTAGGCCGAGGTTCTGCCGGCTCGAACCGCGTGTTAGGCCGCCGCACGCGCAGCGTGCCAGGCCACACGCGGTCGAAGACCGCCGGTGTTGGGCTTATTCCAACTGCGAAGAGTAGTTACAGCTTTCCAAGATAGCCATTCTCTTTAAACCAGTTTATCGCTTTTCTAATGGCTATATCGATAGGGGTCTGCGGTAGACCGAGTTCATTCACTGCCTTCGAACAATCATACCATTCGGTCATCCTACCGATCCTGACTTCACTAGCTGTTACAACAGGAGGTCGTTTTGTTATTGAAGCAGTGGCCTCAAAGAGGTTTCCCAGCACAAGTGCTAATTGATAAGGCAATTTGAGTGCTGGCGGTTTTACGCAGGCGATCTCTGCAATCAGGTGTAAATAGTCGTGAACAGTAATGTTCCTGTTTCCAAACAGATACCTTTCGCCTACTCTTCCTTTTTTTGCAGCAAGGATATGGCCTCGAGCCACATCATCGACATCGATGATATTTATGCCCCCATCGATATATCCTGGCATCTTCTGTTTGACGACGTCAATGATCATTTGTCCCGATGGGGTCGGCTTGATATCATTCGTCCCGATAACGAGGGTAGGATTGACCATTACAACCGGCAGTCCCCGGGTGACGAAAATCCTTGCTTCGTTTTCGGCGATATATTTCGACATTGAGTAATGATCGCCGGATTCCCAATAATTGAAGGCCTTTTCTTCATTAGCAGGTACGGGGCCGCTCGCGGCGATCGCGTTGTTTGTGCTGGTGTAGACGACTTTCTCGATCCCAGTCTCAAGAGCTGCCTGGAGGGATGCCTTTGTACCGCCGACATTGACATCATAGAGCAGCTTGGGGTCCGGCGCCCAGTGAGCAAAATAGGCAGCAGTGAAATAAAGCGTGTCACAACCCTTAAGCGCCTTTTTCATAGAATCGATATCGCGAATATCCCCGAAAACTCTCTCGACATCGAGTTCGTCGATGTTCCGCGTATTGCTGGTTTTTCTTATTAGCACTCTTACGTTTTCCCCATCCCTAATGAGTTCTCTGGTGATTGCTGAACCTATAAATCCTGTTGATCCGGTGACTAGTTTCTTCATTTTCAATATCTCACTTGGTTTATGAATAAGCCCAACGGCAACGGCGTCAGCCGCACGCGGTCACAGGCAAGGCGCGCCAACCAACTGATACGACACCCAGGCCGAGTACCTTTGTTCGCGGCGCGTGTAGCGTGTCGGCTGCACGCCGAGGTTAGGCCGCGTTCCAATGTTTGTTGAAGCATAACCTGAATTGGACTGTAGCACACACTGATGAACGCTCGTGGTCATTCGTCTTTAGGTTTAGCTTCTATTATCTCAGGTCTAAGCTTGGGCACAACGCGCAGTGTTAGAAATATCTCCCAACTTGCCAGGAGTATTACCAGGATATAGACCGCTGGATGGAGTGCGAGTATCCAATGGCGGTAGTCATGTCCAAGTATGGCAAGCGCGATTTGCAGTGCCAACTGCAACAAGAAAATTCCTATCATAGAACGACCGATTACACCTAGCCAGAACAAGAATGGTCTGTCACCGCGTTTGATGCCACGAGAATCAATAGCCCATACCCATCCTGTTCTTGAGCCGTTGAGACTCAAATGGAATTGGCATAGACTCCATATTGCCAGCCAAAGTGATGTCAAGATTGTGAGAACCACAGTGTCCATTTGCTTGCCTTGCAGTAATCTGCTGCGAGCGGCCTAACGGCCTGGTTAAGCGGCGCGGCGGGTGCGGGCGGTTTGTCAAGTTTTGTGTAAAAGTACGGAGCGGGCTACTTGACCGCCATTGGGATATTTCTAAACTTCAAACTGCGGGTCACCGCATAGAACATTAACAAACAGCTGTCTTGGTTCCGAAAGGCTGCCGCCATTTTGTGGCTACGTTTCTTCACTTCCTCAAACAGCCGCTCAATCACATTGTTGGTGCGAATGGTTTTCCAGTGCGGCTGGGGAAAAGCATACAAGGCAGGAGTCCCAGTCGCGGGTCATGCACTCAATCGCGGTCGGATAGATGGCCCGGAACTTTTCCTGGAACGCCGCCGCGAGTTGGTCGGCCTGTGCGCGGTTGGCCTGGTAAAAGATGGCCTTGAGTTCAGGTTCGACCTGGTCGCGTTGCGCTTTCGGCACATAGCTGAGAATATTCTCGATTTTGTGGTGGATACAGCGCTGGCGTACGCTGCCGGCGAATTTGGCCTCGAGGGCGTTGAGCATCGCTTGTCCACCATTGGTGATGAACAAGTTGACTTGCTTCACGCCACGGTCCTTGAGATCTTGGAGCAGGTCTTCCCAGGCCGTTTGGTTCTCGCGGTCGCCCACCCGAAAGCCTAACACCTCGCGTTGCCCGAGCAAATTGATGCCCACCGCGGCCAACACCGGCATTTTTTGACCCGCGCCATCATACATGATGGTAAAGTAGGTGCCATCCAGAAAGATATACTGATACTGGCTGGCCAGGGGGCGCTTCTTCCAGGTCGCAAACTCGTCCTCCAGCGTGTGAAACACTCGCGAGACCGTGGATGGACTGGGTTTGTCGCCGGTGAGCGTTTCCATCACTTCGCCCACCCGGGGCATACTGGCCCCATACACAAACATGTCGCTGATGGCGGCATCCAGTTCAGCCTGGCGGCGATGATAGCGATCAAATAATTGGGTGCGGAAACCGTTCCGGGTGCGCGGCACCGTGAGCTTTTCGATCACACCCACGCTCGTCCCCAAATCGCGGGGATAGCTGCCATTGCGCTGATCCCGGCGCGTGCCGGTGCGCTCATACCATTCCGCGCCAATGAATGCGCTGACTTCTTCCTCCAGAATCGTGGTCAGCGTGAAGCGCACCGCCGCGCGTATCTTTTCGCGGGCTAAGGCTTGAAAATCAAGTTCGTTCAGGGCGGCCGTCTGCGCGGCCTCAAGTTCGGATGTCATGGAAGCCTCCTATTTGGGAATGGCTACCAAGCATACCCGCTTTTGCACTTTTACACAAAATTCAGTATACCACCAGCTTTTGAGCAGGGGGCTAGATGTAAAACCGTTCAGGATCAATCTCTTGGCGCAGCAAGCGCAATTCTTGCGCGCTGGGCGGCGCGTTGATTTCTACCTTATCCGGCACGATTAACTCAAAGCCAGTATTAGCGACAACGTCTTTGACACTCACCCCAGGGTGCGTGGCCTTGAGCCGCATACGCTTGCTGCCCGGCTCGTAATCCATCAACGCCAGCGTGCTGACCACGTACAGCGGCCCAGAGCCTTTGGGCAAGCCAGCTTCCTCGCGCGAACCTGGGCCAGCCAAATAGCCTGGCGTGGTGACAAAATCCACCTTTGGAACAAAGCGCCGCTTGTCGTGCTGCATGATGGCAATCGTCCGCCAGCAGTGTGAGCCGACGTCGTTGGCGCCGCCGCTGCCGGGCAGCCGCGCCTTGGGATGGGCGTGCTCGCCGATGACGGTGCTGTTCAAGTTGCCGTAGGGGTCAATTTGCGCGCCGCCTAAAAAGCCGTAATCAATAAAGCCGCGTTGGGCCGTTTCCATAATGTCGCAAATGCCCGCCGCTTGCAGCCCCTTGTGAAACGTGCGCGCTTCGCCCACCGCGCGCGGCAGCGCTTCCAAAATCGCGCCCATGCCGCCAAACTCAAACACCGGCACCAGGTTAGGCGCGACCGTCTTGTTGGCCAGCATCGCCGCCAACATCGGAATGCCCGTGCCGATAAAGGCCGTCGCCCCATCTTCAAACAAGCGCGCAGCCACGCAAATCATCAACTCGGTCTTGGAATAGTCTTGCTCACTCATTGTTCTTTCCTTTCAATCCACGAATTCACGCGAGTGTGCGCAAATAAAAACCGTTATAGATTCGTGTCATTCGCAGACTAGTCTCTGCGTTCGCGCTCGGCCACCAGTTGCGTCAGACGCTCCCGGCCAATCAGGTCGAGATAGTCTTTGTGGTTCTTGAGATGGTGGACGTACTTGTCCAGGTAAGCCAGGGTCCCCTCTTCGGTCTTGAACGATTCCACCCACTCGCGCAAAGCGGGTTCGTCGCGCCCGTACAGATAGGCCATCTCGCCGGGATGGCTGCCGAACGGCGCGTGGACGACGGCGTCTGCCAGGTAGTAGGGAATGACGGTGCGGTCGGGGTATTTGCGGATTTCGTCGGTGGGCACGATTTCTTCGGCGCTGAGGATGAGGCGCTTGCACGCGCGCGACATTTCGAGCGCAAAGCCGCTGATGCCTTCGATTTGCGCGTTGCCGTAGCGGTCGGCGCGGTGAACGTGAATGATTGCCACGTCCAGGATGAGCGCCGGCAGCAGGCACACCTTGATGCCGGTGAAGGGGTCTTGCACCACTTTGGCCGCGCTGTAGCGCAGCGTATCAGTGCCAAGCTGCGAGCGCACCGGCAAAAATGGCACGCCAATGGCGGCGGCCTTCATGCGCCAGGTGATGCTGGCGTTCGACCATTCCGTGACGGATACCACGCGCCCGCTTTCCACCTCGCGGCGCAGCGCGTTAGAGGTGCCGTATACTTCCAGGCCGATGTAGGTGATATCGAGCTTTTTGACAATGCCCGCGCCCAGCCACAGGTCGAGCTCGCCCACCCCCTGGCCGCACACGCGCAAGTCTCGTTTACGCTGGCGGATCACCTCACGGCACACGCTCATCGGGCAGCGCACGGTGCCGTATAGCTCGGTGCCGATGTAGCAGCCATCGTACACAAAACGCTCGACGGCTTCTTGTTCGCTCATCAGTTTGTCTACCAGCTTGCGAGTCTTTTGGGTACGGTTCCACTCGCGGAACTTGTCGAGGTCGTAGGGCTGGATCAGTTCGCCCTGTCCGGATTCGAGAACGTCCATAGTTACCTCCTTTGAGTGCAAATTCACTGCCGTTATGATTGGGCTATACTTTCGATCACTTGATTGGTCCAGTGCAATAATCTTGCCAGTTGATTGCACCATGTTCGCCTGTGTGTTTTAAATATCACTCCACAACCGCATTGTCCACAATTTCAAACTGGCGTCTATCGCAATCAATCCTGGCTTGAATGCCATACGGTAGCACAAACATGGGGTCAGTGTGCCCAAAATCCATCCCGGTAATCACGGGAAGATCGCTCAGGCCAGCTTCTTCTGCTACCACTTGAAGCAAGACTTTATCATATTCTTGAAATCTTTCAGGAGGAATTGGCCCGCCGGGTCGGGCAAACAATATCCCCGACAAGCTCTGCAAAATTCCCAGGGCGGCATACGTGCGCAACCCATACTTGACCGCGGCAGGCGACGGCGCCTCCTCAGAGGTTTCCAGAAACAGGATTGCATCTTGCCAAACATCAACTTGAGGCCAAAATTCAGTCCCACGCAACCAGTCTAGCACTTCAAAGCATCCCCCGATTAGATGCCCCTGCCGAACGCCGCGTCCCTGGAGAAAACGCCATCCTGTCGATGAGTTGAGCTTGCGTCGCCGGGCTTGATTTGCAGGGTCGGCCCAATCGAGCATTTCGACTGTCCACCCGTCAATATTAGGCGCAATGCGTCCTATCGGTTCAGCCGAAAAAAGGGTCTTGCGCACTGAGGCAACCATATACGAAAACATTCCCCCATTTTCGGCAAAACCAGCCATAATGGCCGGCCCATAGAACGTGACTAATCCGGCCTTAAAACAGGCCAAATGGGTGACGGTGGTGTCTGAATACCCCATGAATATTTTGGGATGTGATCGAATGACGTCGAGGTCCAGGTAAGGGAGGAGCCGGATAGAATCATCACCGCCAATGGTGGAAATGATGCCCTTAATCGTGGGGTCGGAAAATGCATCCATCAGGTCTTGGGCGCGGGCTTGAGGGTGACGATGCAACCAATCCTCATCTTTTAACGTATGGGGCATCTCTACCACGGTTAACCCAAATTCGTCTTGCAACTGTTTTTTGCCGGCCTCATAACGGTGAGGTATTGTCCCGGGGCCTCCCCAAGACAGTGAAACAGTCGCAATTTTATCACCTCGTTCGAGTTTTTGTGGTTTAATCATTGTTGGGCGGCCTTTCTGTTTTACCATCTTTTCTCCAAGACGATCAAATCGTCGCTCCAATCTGGGACGAAGAGGCATCTGTCGTTATAGTCCATGCTACATATCTTGGGGAGATTCAGCTTGAGCGGGTCGGTTTCCATCGGGTCATTCCTTTTGTTCGGCTCGGCCGGATGATGCCCGGCAATGGTTGAAATTTGATGGGTGGAGTGATCCACCATTCGAACCACGTGGTTGTAGGTGTCGCCGATAAAGATGTTCCCCTCTTCATCAAGCGATAATGAAAAAGGCCCATCGAAACGCTCGTTCGGGTCGCTCCCCAAGGTGGCAGAAAGAGCAGGACCGCCATCTCCAGAGTATCCCGGTTTCCCGGCCCCCACCACCACAGAGACCGTGCCCTGACGGGTGTTGATTCGCCTCACGCCAAAGTTCTTGCTGTCTAATACGTACAGATTGCCGTCAGGGCCAAGCCGTAAATCGTAAATCCAATTGAACAGAACCGACTCGAATGGAACTGTTCCTTCCTGAAATCCAGGCTGTCCATTCCCAAGCGCCAAAATCGGCTCGCCGGCCAGGTTGAATTTCCAGACGCGGCATCCTTCAATCTCGTGCACCCATATATTCCCTTGTCCATCGTACACACAGTTCCCGACGTCTTTTAAGCCTGCGCGCCTGGTGTTGATGAATAATTCGGCTGATTTCCGGTCAGGCCAAACTTTGAAAATCTCATTGGTGCCGTTGCTTGAAACGAGCAATGAGCCATCGGGTAATTCCGTAACATAGTGCGGGTGTTTCACCTCGAAAGGAATGTGATTCCTGCTCAGCCCCTTGTCAACCGCGCCGGCCGTCCAGAGAAATTCATTCTCAGCAGTGAGACACCCCAGCCAGTGCTCATTATATTGGAGCATGTATTGCAGGCCACTTTTCCCATGAAAACCAAAAGCGCAAAAGCCTTGTCCCCACTGCTTATCTGCCGTGAAGTTGAAGATGTGTTTGATTTTCCACTCCATTTTGCCGTCTCCTCAAATTGAGTATGGGTTATCGCCGTCCAACGCCAGCCTTCACCCGTTGCCCAATCGCGACGCATAACCTTCGCGCCCCGAACAACGATGGCCACACGAAAGTAGCTCTGCAACTCGGCGCGTATGGACAGTTGGCTGACTACTGTGCGCCGCCCAATTGCTCGACGGCGGCCTGTACGGCCGCAAGGCAATCCGCCAGGCCAGTCTCTATCTGATCGAACGTGAATTGCAACAGCGCGGCCCTCCCTTGCTTTTTCGCCTCTTCACCGCACAGAATACCCACCGCGCCGTCGCGGCACAGCACGGCCAGGTCAACTTTATACAATGCCCGCTCGTCGCGAATAACGTAATTGCGCTCGGCGTGCAGGCCGCGCTCTTTGAGCGCCCGCCACAGGATGTCGTGCTCCTTGGGGCCGAGGATAAGCTCATTGATTTCGCTGGCCGTTGAGAAACGCTTGCCGTTGGTGAGAAGGAACGTGACGCGCCGCCACGTTTTGCTGACGATGGGCGGCTCGCGTTTGACCAGCGGCCCGATTTGCAGCTTGTAGTATTCCTGTCCGGCGCGAGGATGGTCGGGTTCAGCCGGCAGCAAGTCGCGCCGCGTGAGCAGCTCGTGCCCGCGCACCGCGGCAAAGTAGCGCACGGAAAAGGCCTCGGCCTCAAAAGCGCGGGTGAAATAGAACGCCACGTAATCGGGCGGAAAGAACTTGGGTGCGCTGCGTACCGGGATGCGATACCAACCCTCATTGCAGGCGGTCTCGAAATCGCGCCGGTGTGTCATCACGGCAATCAGCACCGACGCTTCTGGGAAAAGCAAATAGCCTGGCGAGGCTCCAGCCCCGCCAGGCTGCCACACGCGCTCCACGCTCAACGCGTCCCGGTCGAAATCGAACCACACGCCGGCCTCTATCTTGGCTGCTGCCATAGCAGCGCGCAGGTCCTCCAGGCTCTTGCCTACCGCGGCCACCACGGCGCCTTCCACCACAAACACGCCGGGCGGCGATTCGACAAAGGCCAGGTTTTCTTCGCACAGCGCGCCTTCCAGCGCGCGGACGCAATCGTCGCGCGAATGGCCGCGCCCCGCCAGCGCGTGCTGGCGCTGCGCCGCCGAAACGATGCGCCTCATCAAGCGTTCGTAACCAGGCTGTGTTTCCACACCTGTATTATATCACGCGCTGTGCTAGGGGGTACTCGCTGATTGATGGGGCGGCATCAGGCGGCGTAAAAATTCCATGTACGCCCGGGCGTGGGCCTGGCGCGCCCATTGCCGGATGTGATTGCGCCCGTACAGGCGCAGCACCGGCACGCCAAAGATGCGCTCCACGCGCTGCCAGTTTTCGTGCCGCAGCACGCGTTGAGCCAGCAGCAAAATATCCGGCCAGCGCGACGGGAAAAACGACAGCAGCGCGATGCGCGGCAAGTGAAAGCCCAGGCGATGCTCTCGCGCCAGCAGTCCCAGCAAAAAGCCGGCGTTGCGCCTCAGGCCGTCCGCAATCATCCGCAGCGCGTGGGATGCTGAATAAAAGCGCGCCATGGCCTTGTAAGTGGCGATCTGCAATTCATACGGACTCATGCGCGCGGGTTGTATGACGCAATAGTGGCCGTCGTACAACGACCAATCGTGCGTCAGCACTCGTCCTTCGGCCGTCATGCGTTCGGTGAACGACGTTCCGGGCGAAGGCGTGAGCATGAGAAACTGCACTGTGTCTATCTTGTTCTGCAGCGCAAAATCTGCCGTCTGCGCCACGGTCGCGGCGTCGTCGCTATCGGCGCCCAGCACAAACATGCCGTGCACCTTGATGTCGTAAGCGTGAAAGGCGCGAATGCTGTCGCGAATCGTCGCCACGCTTTGGTGTTTGTTGTATGCTTCCAGCGTCAGGGGGTTGACCGACTCGAAACCGCAATAGACGGTGGCGCAGCCCGAATCGCGCATCAGGCTCAACAGTTCGTCGTCCAGCTCGCCGGTGCGGGCGTCTTTGTAAACGGCCTCCGCGCGCATTTGCGCCGACCACGATAGCGCCAGCCCTCGTTCGAGTATGCCCCGCAGCAGCGCCTTGGTGCGCGCCTTGTCCACGATAAAGTTATCGTCGTAAAAAAACACGCCGCCAAACTCGCGGTACAGCTCCAGCTCGTCCAACACGGCCTCGACGGGGCGCGCCCGCACCAGGCGGCCAAACATGCGGATCACGCCGCAAAAATCACAGTCGAACGGGCAGCCCCACTGGGTCATGATGGGCACGTTTGTCATGTGCTCGTAGCCCACGATTAATTTCAAGTCGGGCGCGGGCAGCGCCGCAAACTCGGCGCGCGAGCACATGGGGCGGGCGGGATTGTGGCGCTTGTTTCCGGCGGCGTCCCGGTACGATAGGCCCGCAATGCCCCCCAGGTCGGCCTGGGGCCCCGCTTGCAGCGCACTTGCCAGCTCTAACATAGTCATCTGACCCTCGCCGCGCACCACATAATTGCAGTGGTCGAGCGCCTCGTCGGCCAGGAAGGTGACGTGCGGCCCGCCAATCACTGTGGGGATGCCCAGCTGGCGAATCTGCCCAGCCAAACCATACGCCACGGGCGCCGTGGTGGTGAGCGCAGAAAATCCCACCAGGTCCGCGTTGCCCACGTCCGTCCAATCCACGGGGGCCAACGTTTCCACATAGATGCGCACATCGTGACCAAGGTCAGCCAGCAGCCGCCCAATCAGCGGCAGCCCCAGGCGGGGCAGCTTGGCCTGGTCGAACACATTCAGGCCGGCTGCTTTAGGCTCGATTAATCTGATCTTCATCTGAATCCTCCTGAGTGAGTTTATGGGGAATTTAGCGCGAATGAAATACCGCGCAAGCACTCTGAGCAAAGTCGAAGAGGCTTGCACGGCGGGAGCATCCTTCGACTATGCTCAGGATGCCTCCCGCTGGGTAGTCACTTTTGAATTTCAACAACGTCAAACGGATACAGGAGGATTTGATCTTGCCTTGGGGAAAAAATGGGGAGGCAAAGACGGCGCAAACACGACAGGTCCCGGCTGCCAGACCAACCAGGCGTGGCGCGCGCTCCACGACAACCGAGACGCCTCTTTAGCCAAAAACTGGAGCAGCAAACCAATGAAAAATTCCAACAGCGCCAGGGCCAGCGCCTGCTCTTCGGCATTCAGGCCAATGCGGGGCGACGAGGCCAACAGCCTGGATAAATCCACCGGCAAGCGCAGGCGCGGCGCGCTGATGCGCAACCCGGCCAATCGCTGGCACCCCCCCAGCGCGAGCGCGCGCGCCATCGAATGTGAACGCAGCACGCCCGAATTGACCGCCGCCGAAAGCCCCACCAGCAGGCGCACCAATATGGCAGGGTCTATGCTGGCCAATGCCTGGGCCGTGAGCTTGTATGGCAAAGAGGAACGCACCGATAAAATTGCCATACCCGACATTATAGTGATTGCGCGGGCAAAGTCAAGTTGCCCTCTGCCTAAAAGTTATGTTATACTCAACACATAGCAAGTTTCCAATTCTTTTTAGCTCACGGACTCGCACAGGTGAACACGGAGAACAAGATTATGAGCATACCACCTCAACTCGCAGATCTTGAAATTCTCATCAGCCCCGCAACGTCGCCGGGGTGCTACCCGGTCCAAATCATCGAGTCGCCGGCCGGGCAAGCTTCCGGCACACTCACGCTCGACCTCGAAGCCTTGCGCGCCGCATTGAATGATCTAGACGGCGGCGCCGCAAACGAAGCCTCGCTCACCAGTGTGGGGCGCACGCTCTTTAACGCCTTGCTGCCCGAGTCATTGCAAAACCTGTACCACACCAGCCTGGGCCTCGCGCGCGGGGCGGGCAAGCGCCTGCGCTTGCGGCTGCGCGCTGACCCACCCGAACTGGCCGCGCTGCCCTGGGAATATCTGTACGATCCCAGCGCCGATTTATTCCTGGGCATTTCGCCAGATACGGCGCTATCGCGCTACGTCCAGGTCAGCGAGCCTTTGCCGCCGCCCATGGCCGTCACGCCGCCGCTGCGCGTGTTGATCGCGCTGTCGTCGCCGGACAATCTATCTGAATACAACCTTGCGCCCTTGAAGAGCGAGCGCGAAGTGGGCCTGGTGCGCCAGGCGCTGCAAGACAAGAACGTCGCGCTGGATGTTTTGGAGCACACCGTCGCCGCGCCGCTGCGCCAAAAGCTGCGCGAGTTCAAGCCGCACGTCGTTCACATGATCGGTCACGGCTTGTTCAAAAATGAGCTGGGCTGGCTGGTGATTGAAGACGACGATCACAAGGTCCGGCTCATCGGCGAGCGCCAGTTCCGCGAGTTTTTCCTGGGCGCGGACGAGACGCGGCTGGTGTTGCTCAACGTGTGCCAGGGCGCGTCGCAATCGTCCGCCCGGGTCATTTCCGGCCTGGCGCCGCAATTAGTGCGGCGCGGCCTGCCGGCCGTGGTGGCGATGCAGGCCAAGGTTCCCGACCGCGCCGCCGTCACGTTTGCCTCCGAGTTTTACCAGTGGGTGGCCGACGGCTGGTCGGTGGATGTGGCCACGGCCCAGGGGCGGCGCGCCATCTACCTGGATTACGGCAGCGATAACACTGCGTGGAGCGCGCCTGTGATTTTTATGCGCGCCCCCGATGGCGTGCTGTTTGCCGCGCCGCAGGCGTCTGCGCCACTGGCGACCACGCCACCCCAACCTGGCGTGGTGATCGGCGCGTCGGGCCAGCAGGTGAGCAACGTGCAGGTCAACGCCAGCGGCGCGACGGTGGCGGGAGGAAATGTTATAACAGGCCGGGCGGATCCGTGGCCCATCGCCGGGTTTGGCTCCGCCTCCGAACTGCTCGCCTTTCTTACCGATCGCTTTGACCTGGAAGAGTTGCGCACGCTATGTTTTGATTTGGGCATTGATTACGACGACTTGCCAGCGGAAGGCAAATCGGGCAAGGCGCGCGAGTTGGTGCGGCGCGCAGAACGCCGCAGCCAACTGGCAAGGCTGGCGGCCACAGCGCGGCGGCTGCGGTCATAGATGCCTCACTTAAAAGCGACGGCAAGGAGAAAATCAGGCCGCGACCGGAACAGAGTATGAAAAGGGTCGTCAGGAATATCTGTATAACTGCTGCCTGGCTTTACACCATCGCAGTTGTTCTGTGGTTTATTCTTCATAGTTGGCTGGGTGATACAATCTGGTGGTTGGCCTTGCTCAGCTCATTCGCGCCTTTCTTGTTTTTACCTTTGGCGCTGATTTTGCCAGCTTGTTTTGCTTTTCAGAGACGCCGGTTGTGGGCGAGCATTGTTTTGCCCATCGCAATCTTTTTGTTGTTGTATGGAAATTTATTTTTGCCTCCCTGGTTTTCTCCTGGGCAGTGGGAGATGCCGCTGACCATCATGACTTTTAATATTTGGGGATACAGCCGATCCCAGGAGACCGCCCAGGTCGTGTTGAACAAAGCTCCAGATATTATCGCTCTCCAAGAACTGGGGACAGAAATGGCAGAAATGTTGATCGAGGGAACAAGAGATAAGTATCCCTATCATGCCATCAACATCGGCGCGCGGGAGTATGGGGTTGGGGTTCTGAGCCGCTATCCTTTGACTGAGATAGATTCAAGCCACCTATCTGATTCGAACTGGCAAGTGCAGATATTTCAGGTTGAAACTGAAGGGCACAAGTTTATCCTGTACAATGTGCATTTGCAGGTTTCAAATATCTTGATCTATCTTGAGGAAAAAAGTTCTATAGCTCACAAAGTCGAAACCAGCTTTGAAAACCGCAGGTCTCAAGTTCAGCGCCTGGCCGCCGATATTGCAGCGCGGGGAAGGCCAGTTATTGTAGTGGGAGACTTGAATAGCACTGACCAGAGCGATGTTTACCGTATTTTGGCAGAGCGATTGATAGATACCCATCAAGCTGGTGGGTGGGGCCTGGGGCATACTTTTCCGGCTTACAGTGGTAGCTGGCGCGGCATACCGATTGTGCCAAGACAGATGCGGATTGATATGATTTTTTGCTCGCGCGAGTTTGTGGCCTTGAGCAGTCAAGTAAGTGATGCTCATGGCGAATCGGATCATTTGCCCGTAATTGCACAAATAGCCTGGCGGAAATAGACGGTTCGTTGCGCCAAAGGCAATTTGCCCGCCTGACAGAAGAGTGCAATAGATCTTGTCAGTAACTACCAGCCAAAGAGCATGTCGTAGTAGCGATTTTCGCCTGCCACGACTATCCGCAGGACGCCTCCGGGCGAAGTCGTGACTGCGGGCTGAAGGGGGTGATCTATCTATTCCATGTGATACGGTTTTTTATCACATAAACCCCATTGTTTCAACCTCATTGATGCTAACCCAAACAGGAGGATTCTGATGAACGCGCAGCGTATTTTCGTGAGTCTCATTACAGTAGCCTTATTGTTTGCTCTTGTGGTGGGCCTGACCCAGGCCCAAGCTCCTGATCCGCAACGCCCCCTCGCGCCGCAGGTATCTTTTCAAAATGTAGGGGCAGCCCTTGCGGTTGCCCGCTGTGGGCAGGGGCAAGCCCTGCCCCTACCCCGGATTATTGAAAAGATACCGCCGCAGGCAGCTCTCGGCACAGGTTTTACCTACCAAGGCCAACTCAAAAAAGATGGACAACCTGTCAGCGGCGATTGCGAGATGGCCTTTCGCTTGTACGAGGATGCCAACACTGGCAGCCAGGTGGGCAGCCCCATCACACGCACGGTGACGATCAGCGACGGCTTGTTCACTGAAGTGTTAGATTTTGGTTCCAGCGCGTTTGATGGCAACCCGCGCTGGCTGGGCATTGTGGTGAATTGCGGCGACGTCAGCTTTAGCGAGCTGGGTCGCCAGGCCATCACCGCCGCGCCCTACGCGTTGTACGCGGGCAGCGTCCCCTGGAGCGGGCTGGCCAATGTGCCAGCCGGCTTTGCCGATAATGTGGACAATGTGTCGGTGGTCGTCAGCGGCACCAACATTTACGCTGGCGAAGGGCTGGACGAGCTGGCCAGCGGCAACGAGATCACCCTGAGCATTGCTTCCACCTACCGCTTACCGCAGGCCTGCGACGATGGACAGCTCACCAAATGGAACGGCGCAACCTGGCAGTGCGCCGACGAGAACGGCGGCAACGTCTACACCGCCGGCTACGGGCTGAGCCTGGACAGCAATACCTTCAACGTCGTCACCAGTACCGTCCAGGCGCGCGTGAACGGCGTGTGCGGCGCGGACTATGCCATCCGGCAGGTGAATGACGACGGCAGCGTGACGTGCGAGCCAACCGGCGGCGGAGGCGGCGACGACTGGGCGCTCACCGGCAACGCCGGCACCGACCCCTCAACCAACTTTTTGGGCACCACCGATAACGTCACACTGACTCTGCGGGTAAGCAATACCGCCGCGTTGCGCCTGATCCCCAACGCCGTCAGCCCCAACCTCATCGGCGGGTACAGCGGCAACTGGGTGACGAGCGGGGCTTATGGCGCGGCCATCGGCGGCGGCGGGGGCAGCGGCGCCGCCAACCGCGTCACCGACAACTATGGCACAGTGGGTGGCGGCTATAACAACCAGGCCGGCGATAACGCCGGCGCGACGAGCGATGGGGAATACGCCACCATCGGCGGAGGGAGTACCAACATCGCCAGCGGCGCTGGGGCGACCGTGAGCGGGGGGGGCTGGAACAGCATCTCTTCCAACGGCAACCAGGCCATGGCCCTGGCCTCCACCATTGGCGGCGGTTATGGCAACCTCATCACAACGACTGCCAACTACGCCACCATTGGCGGTGGCATGGACAACGCCGCCAGCGGCCTCGTCGCCACCATCGGCGGCGGCGAAGACAACACCGCCAGCGGCAACACCGCCACCATCGGCGGGGGCGTGGGCAACGCCGCCAGCGGCAACACCGCCACCATCGGCGGGGGCGTGGGCAACGCCGCCAGCGGCGTCGGCGCCACCATCGGCGGGGGTTGGAACAACACCGCCAGTGGCTACGCCGCCACCGTTGGCGGGGGGAGTACCAACACCGCCAGCGGCGAGTATGCCACTGTGCCGGGTGGTTACCGGGCAGCGGCAGACCACTACGGCCAGATGGCCTACGCCAGTGGAGGCTTTGCCAACGCCGGCGACGCCCAGGCCTCCCTCTATGTGATGCGGCGGTCAACAACCATGTATGCCGGCGACTGGCACGACCTGTACCTGGATGGCTCCAGTGCCTTTCTCACCATTGCCCCCACCCGTACATTGACCTTCGACATTCTGCTCGTCGGGCGCACCGAGGCCGGCGAGTCGGCCGGCTACCGCATCGCGGGCGTCATCGAAAATGTCGGCGGAACCACCGCCTTCATCGGCGCGCCCACCATCACCGTCCTGGGCGAGGATGACACGGCCTGGGATGCTCAGGTCATCATTGATAACAACAACGACGCTCTACAGGTATATGTGATGGGCAACGGCGAGGAAATTCGCTGGGTGGCCACGGTGCGCACGGCGGAAGTGGCGTGGTAGTCCCCTCCCCAACCCTCCTCTCAGGGGTAGGTTTCTCGCCAAAAGACGCGGGCGTGAACGTCCGCGCTGAGAGCGCCAAGCCCTACGGGCTAAAACCTTGCCCCGAAGGGGCTTGGCTCTCTCAGCCCGATGCTTCAGCGTCGGGGAATGCCAACCCGACAAAAAACCTACCCTTGAAAGGATGGCAGGGTGGGGGTAGAAAGGCAAAAACAATGAAACACTTGCTCATTTTACTCTTGCTTGTTAGCGCGGTGGGTGTGGCCCACGCCCAAGGCAGCGGCGGGTACGATCTGACCTGGAACACGATTGACAACGGCGGCACCACCTTTGCCTCCGACAGCAGCTACGAGTTGGGCGGCACAGCCGGCCAGCCGGATGCGGGCGCGCTTGGGGGCGGCGGGTATACGCTTTCGGGCGGATTCTGGCCCGGCGGGCGCATCCCCGCGCCGCCAGGATATCCCATCTTTTTGCCTCTGATACTGCACAATAGACTCTATCGAGAATAAGGTTTTTGAACCGCCACCCCCTGCCTGCGGCGGGGGCAGGCGACGAAGCGCGCCAAGATTTATATTTGAAATCCTTTGCGGTCTTGGCATCTTTGCGGTGAAAATGTTATTCCCGATAATGACTAATAGCGAATCGCGCCCCAGTTGCACTTTGAGCAAGCCGCGATTAAAATATACGGGACGCGGGCGCAAACTGCGGTTTTCTTTTATCAACGAATGGTATATCTCTCTGTTGGGTGTTAGTCACCGCAGAGGCGCAGAGGCCGCAGAGTTATTTCCTGCATGTCTCTGCGTTCTCCGCGTCTCTGCGGTGCAAAAACAGCTTACCAACACTTGATAGGGGAACTAGTCCTCTTAGGTGTTGATAGGACAAGTCACCGCCGAGGCAAGGTCGCAGAGTTATTTCCTGCATGTCTCTGCGTTCTCCGCGTCTCTGCGGTGCAAAAACAGCCTCTTAACATTTGATAGGCAAAGACAGAAGGTAAGGATGAGCGATCAATTAGCCTGGTTCGTGGACCGCCTGAAGCAACTGCAGGGCTTTCAAAAGATGGCGCGCGGCGAAACTGAAAAATGCGTCATGGCCATCTGCGCGCCCATCGGCATGGGCAAGACGTGGGTGATTCAACGCATGCGCCAGGAGTGCCAGAGCCTGGAACTGCCCACGTTGCACATTGATTTCCGCGACCTCCGCGCGTGGGATTACCTGATGCTGGCGCGCGCCGCGCGCGACCAGATGGGCGCGCTCTATTTTAACGCGCTCACGCAGACCATCAACGATTGCACCGGCGTCAACATTCAACTGGCCGTCACGCCAGCGGCGCCCGCGTCCGTCATCGTCGGCGCGCAGGGCGGCACCGTGAGCGACGTGAGCGTGGATGCGTGCGGCGCGATCATTGCCGGCGGCAACGTGATCAAAGACAACCACTTTTACGTTCAGGCCGATACCCCCATCGCCCGCCAGGCCATTGAACTCCGCATCACCGACGTTTTCTTTGCCTGCCTGGGGCAGCTTGCGGCAAACAAAAAAGCCGTGTTCCTGTTCGACTCTTACGAACAGGTCACCGAAGAGGCCAATCGCTGGCTGTGCGATCAACTGTTGGCGCGGCTGCGCGATAAACGGCTGGCGCACGTCATCGTCGTGATAGCCGGCACGCGCGTGCCCGAGTTTGGGCCGGAATGGAAGCCCACCCTGGCCACCACCGGCCTCGATCCATTCACCCAAGACGACGTGCGCGAATATGTGCTGGATAAGCGCGGCCTGGATGGGCTGGACGTGTCCACAGCCTACCGGATGAGCGGCGGCCTGCCGGCCCTGCTCAGCCAGATGGCCGACCTGGCCTCGGTGGAATCGGGCAAAGACGAGGATTGGATATGATAGATCAAGTCAGGACCGATGCGCCGCAACCTTCCGTACTGACCAATACACTGTTGAGCAAGCTCCCGCCCGTATTGTACCAGGCGCTCAAGCTGGCCGTCATCCCTTACTGGTTTGACGAGCCTCTGCTGGCCGCGCTGCGCGGCGACGCAGACGCCGATGGGCGAACTGGCAAGATCTTGGAAAAGCTGATCAGTTTTTCGTTTGTCTCGGCAGTGAGCGAGGGACGCTATGCCGTGACGCAAGATATGCGTACGCTGCTGCGGCTGCGCTGGCTGCCTGACCGGGCCGAATTTTCCGCCGCCAACCTGCGCGCCGCCGAGCACCTGGCAACGCGCGCGGCGGGGACCAGTGGCCCGGAAGCCGAAGAGTTGGAGCAGGCGCGCGTGTATCACTTGCTGGCGGCGGATGGAGACGCCGGGGTTGCCGCGCTGTGCCAGGTATTTGACGCTATCGAAGAGACACAACGCAAGGCGCTGGCCGAACGCCTGGTGACCATCGCCGAAGAACAACGCTTATTCCTGCAGCCGGCTCACCAGGCGTGGCTGGATTATTTCCAGGCGCGCCTTCATCAACTGTATGGACGTTGGGAGGCCAGCCGCCCCGCGCTCGAGCCGATGCTTCAGCGCGACGACTTGCCCTCGCTGCACGCTCGCGTGCAGCAAGCCGCTGCCGAAACGCTGGTCCACCAGGGACAGTGGGTGCAGGCCATCCAAATGTATAGGCAAGCCGTGGACGACCTGGAGGAGCAAGACGATCCCAATGCCGCGCTGGTTATGCTCGACCTGGGACAAACCTACGTGGACATGGCCATCAGCATGTGGGGGCAGCGTCATCCACATCCCCACGTGCGCTCTTTAATCTCGCAGCGCGCGCTCGACCTGGTGGGGGTGCTTGGCCGGCTGCCCATCCTGGCTTACCTGGCGTTGGGATTGGGGCCGGGCGTGCTGCGCTCCACGCTCAGCCTGGCGCTTCACCTGGATTGGATGATTGCTCGTTTGTTTGTCTACGGCGCGCAATGGTACCGGCGCGGCGGAGCGCGGCTCGCGGCCTGCGGTCACGTCACAGGGCAGGCCCGGCTGCAAGAGCGTCTGGCGCGGCTGTATCACTCGTTGGGGCATCGCAGCGGCGCGGATGAAATGTACCGTCGGCTCCTCGCGCAAACCGATCCACCCCCGGACGAATATCGCCGATCGAGGGCGCAACTGGGACTGGGGCACGTGCTTCTGGATCAAGGCCGCCCCTCCCGCAGCGCGCCGCTGCTCGAACAGGCGCTGCCGACGTTGGCGGCTTATGACGATGTTCCCCGCCAGGCGCAAGCGCACAATCTGCTGGGACAGGCGCGCGCTGCCTTGGGCCAGGCCGACGCCGCGCTCGAACACTATGGCCGCGCATTGGCCCTGTACCGCGCCACAGACGACGTAGTGGGCCAGACCAACGTGGCGCATCAACTGGAGGAATGGGCCGGGTTTCAAGATACCCCCGCCCCCGCCCGCGAGCAAGCGGTCCAAATAGCGGCCGGCGTCACACGCCGCCGCTACCTGGCGCGTTACACCCACCCCATGCTGGCCGTGTTTCGCACGATGGGGTTATGGCTGCTGGGGATTGTATTCTTCTGCACGGCCTTTTTATCCATCCGGGCAGAAACTAGCGCCGAGCTGTGGGTGCGCTCGACAATTGCTGTGTCGGCGCTCGGCTCGCCGTCTTCAGCGCAGCCGCCCGTTATCGTGCCGGCCTCGATGCAAAATCTCCGCCTGAGTGTTGTGCCAGACGTGGCGCTGGCCGGGGCCGCGCTGATCTTGGGCGTCTATACGCTGCTCTATATCGGGCTGGGCGCATATCTCATCGCGCGCACGCCGCTGCGCGCGATGCAAGAAGGCCAATCACCCGACCTGATCGCAGACGAGCAGGGGCTGTCGCGCGGACGCCGCGCCATTCCCTGGTTCAACATCACCAGCCTGTTCAGCATTGACCGCAAGTTGGGCCGCCAGCCTTTGCCATCCTTTTCGCGCACCGTTGTTTTTAGCCCGCACAAGAAAATCGAAATTAGCGGCAACACAGGCTGGTACACGGCGCTTGCCGGCCAAATCGCGCGGCGCGCCCCCGGCGCCGCGCGCCACGATCTGGGCTACTCGGTTATCTATAGCCTGGCCGGGATTGTGTTCATCGCTTCACTCTTGGGATTGGGAATTTTTATGGTGTTAGCCGCCGTGCAGCCCGGCATGCTCGAATATACGCTCAGTCCCACTCCCTACCCTTTAGCCGATTTGCGCGCGCTCTGCTACGCAGGGTTGCTCGCTGCATTGACGTGGTGGTTGATCGTTGCGCCGCTGCGCGCTGAGGTCGTGCTCAACCGCTCGCGCGGCGCGTGGCCGTGGGGCGTGCTGGCGGCCGGCCTCGCATTGGCTGGCGCCGCCTGGCTGAGGCTGGACGCGTGGCGGGTTGAATTTGGCTTGTCGGGCGTGATTCCCGCCGTGTATGCCGTGTGCCTGACGTGGATCGGCGCGTGGGCCGTCCGGCTGCCCGGAAAGCGTTCCCTGGTCATATTGGCCGTGGCGGGACTGATCACCTTGCCGGCCGGCTGGACCATTGCACGCCAGGTGCTCGCCTATCACGCCTTGATGCAAGGTAATGTGTCTAGCCTGCGCGGCCGCGAATTGCAGGCCGCCAATCCAACCCAGGCCGAGGTGATTTATCGCCGCGCGTTGGATTCGTACACGCGCGCGCTGGCGCTCAATCCGGCGGACGCCGCCGCTTACGCCGGGCGCGGCATCGTCTATGGTCAGATGGGGCAGCTGGAAGAGGCGCTGGCCGATTACAGCCGCTCGCTGCAAATCGCCCCGCGCCAGCCGAGCGTGCTTTCGAACCGCGCCATCATTTACGAAGCGCAGGCCGTCAACGCCAGGCGCAGCGGCGACACAGACGGAATGCAAACGGCATATCAACAAGCCATCACCGATTTGTCGGCGGCTATCGAGCTGGCCCCGCGCGTGACCCGCTATTATGTGCAGCGCGGCATGATTTACCTGGCGATGGGCCAGCCCGACGAAGCCCTGGCCGATTTTCAAGCGGCGCAGCAGTTGGCGCCCAATAACCCCGACGCGCTCAACGGGTTGGGCTGGATCAATTACCAGGCGGGCCGCCAGGCCCTGTTGAATAGTGATCGCACATTGGCCCGGCAAGCGTTCGAGCAAGCGGCGCAAGCATTTCAAGTTGCCGCTGCGCTGGATAGCCAGAATCTAAACAATGTGAGCGGCATGGGATGGGCCTATCGCGAACTGGGTGATCTTGATCGTAACCTGGCCAAGACGGAAGAGATACAAGGCAACCTCGTGCAAGCCAATCAAGCCTGGCAGCAAGCCCTGGAAAATTATGATAAAGTCCGGGCGGCGTTTGAGCGCGCCAGCGAACAATCGCCCGACACGCCCCAGTATCACGTCTCTTACGGGCACGCCTTGTGGCTGGTGAGCACGTATTACAATTCTTGCGATCCTGATAAGCAAGCCGTCTCCCCCGCCGAGCGCCAGGCTTATATCGAAATGATTCGCCAGGCCATTCAAGAAATTGGCGTTGGGATAGCACTGTACGAGCAATCGCCTGGCGCATTGGACCGCAATGTGGCCACGTATTATGCCGAGCAGGCTCATCTTTCGTACATCTTGTATCGCTGCAAAGGCGACGACAAGCTGGATCGTTTGAACCAGGCCATCGCCTATTACACCCAGGCCATCGAGGCCAGCCCAGACCGCGCGGATTATTATAACTTGCGGGGCCGGCTGACCTACGTGCTGGGTGTGGAAACGTCTGACCGAGAAGCCCAGGCGCGAATATACGAGCAAGCCGTGCAAGATATGGAGCGAGCCATTCTATCAGCGCCGGACAATATCGAATACGCCACCTGGCTGGGATATGCCGTCCGCGCCGGCGCGTCGAGTTACTTTGAGTTAGGGCGTTCGCGCCTGAGATCAAATAGAGAGGCGGCTCTTCAGGATTACGTGCGGGGGATCACGCTGGCGCGCAAACTCAACGCCGACGCGCGCCGCGGCGTGCTGGACACGGCGGTGACGAATTTGGAAAAGCTGGCTGGCACACACCCGGAACTGGACGCCGATATCCAGACGATTATTGAACTGCTTCGGGCTGCCCAATAACCCCTAACTGCCTTGTTCCGCCCGCAGTTGAACTGCGGGCGAACCGGCAAGAGGCCGCCCAATAACTCCTAGCTGCCCGTGCTCTGATAGTGTGCGCAGCCTATCCGCCAGATACGCAGTGAAAGCACAAACACGCCGCAACACACCAGCGGCGACAGGAAGGGCGCAAACGCCGGCAGATTAAAGGGATTGGGCTTGTCCAACAGATACAGCGCGGGGAAATAGTTGATAAAAGCCATCGGCAAGATAAAGGTTAAAAGTCGCTGCAGCCATTGTTCGTAAATGCTGAGGGGATACGATAAAGCCGCCTGCCCGCCATACGTGAAAATGTTGACGATTTCGGTGGACTTGACCGTCCAAAAACACAAGGTACACCCCGCAATCGAGATGGCTAAAAAAAAGACCGTTCCCCCCATTATGATGAACGGGACAAATATCGCCTTGATTGCCGTCCACCGCATCCCCGATAACCACAGCCCCAAGCCCAGGCCCAGCGCCCCTTGCGTGATGCGCCCCAGGCGCCGCAAGGGAAAGAACTCGGTCAGCATTTGAAAGACGATGGGCAAAGGGCGCACCAATAGTTGGTCGAACGAGCCGCGCTGAACGTAATCGGCAAACACGTCGGCGTCAAAGGCTCCCTGGAGCAGCTCGTGCAATCCAAATGAGGCCGTGACCAGCCCGTATAGCAACGCCACCTCCCCAAGCGTCCACCCTCCAAGCGCTTCCGTGTGCGTCATCACGATCCAAATCGCGAGCAGGTCCGTAAAGTTAATCAGGAACGTGCCCAACGTATCCAGCGCGAACGAGACGCGGTATTGCATCTGCGAGCGGATGCGGCTGAGTATGAGTGTGAAATATAAACGGCCATATTCCTGCATCAATGACATCATCGAGGCGATTTTACCACACTTGCTTCACGTTTCACGTTTTACGTGGTACACTAGGCCGCATGCAAATCGCCCTGGTTCACGACTGGCTCAACCAACTTGGCGGCGCGGAAGACGTGCTGGAGACGCTGGTGCGCATGTATCCCGCCGCGCCAGTGTACACCTCGATGTACGCGCCCGACCTGATGCCGCCCGCGTACCGGCAATGGGATATCCGTGTGACGTGGATGGACAAGCTGCCGGCCATTCATCGCCGCCACCAACCTTATCTGCCGCTGTACGCGCTGGCGTTCGACCGGCTGCGGCTGGCGGGTTACGACGTGGTGATTTCCAACAAGAGCGGCTTTTGCCACGGCGTGCGCGTGGCGCCCCCCACCTTGCACGTGTGCTATTGCCTCACCCCCACCCGCTACGTGTGGATGCTAAATAGCTATTTGCAGCGCGAAGGGTTTGGATGGTTCGTCAACGCCGCGCTGCCGGCCGTAATGGCATTGTTGCGCCAGTGGGATTACGCCGCCGCGCAGCGCGTGGATCACTTTGTCGCCATCTCGAACGAGGTGCGGGAACGGATCCGCCGCTTTTATCGTCGTGATAGCGTGGTGATTTACCCGCCGGTAGACACGTCTCGCTTTCAAGCGGCGGCCAGGCTAGGCGATTTTTACCTGGTGCTTTCGCGCCTCATCCCGTACAAGCGCATTGATTTGGCCGTGCAGGCGTTCAACGCGTTGGGGCGCCCCCTGGTCATCGCCGGCGACGGGCGCGACCGGGCGCGCTTGCAGGCATTGGCAAAATCCAACGTCACCTTTTTGGGGCGTGTGAGCGACGAGCAAGCCGCCGATTTGCTGGCGCGCTGCCGGGCCTTTATCTTTCCGGGCGAAGAAGATTTTGGCATCGCGCCGCTGCAAGCGCAGGCTTCGGGGCGGCCCGTGGTGGCTTATGCGGCCGGCGGCGCGCTCGATACGGTGATAGAAGGCAAGACAGGGGCGCTATTTCGCCAGCCGTCCGCCGCGTCGCTGGCGCAAGCTGTGCGCGATTTGGATAACGTACCGTTTGACCCGGCGCTGATTCGCGCGCACGCGGAAAAATTTGACGTAAAGATATTCAAACGACAGATGCAAGTCTTTGTTCGAGAGAAAATTGCTGCGGGCTAACTATTATAACTTGACAATGTTAGATTAGGTTTTCCCATCCCGCGTAGGAGCGCCTTCACAGGCGCGACTGGAGCGGCGGTTTCGCGCCCAGAGGGCGCTCCTACGGCGAATCTAATAGGGAGTGCTGGCATTGGCATTATCTTTGATGATAATGCTTGCTATGGGTTACTTGGGCGAATTTATGGGGGCAGTGTTGTGGATGTTTGTAATGAAATTTTTATACCCATATCCATATTGAGAACCTTGTTGCCAAAATTCTCATCCATTGAACCCATAGTCAAGCGGCTGACGAGTTTGCTATGGGGTTATACGGATGAATAACTTGCGAGGCATTATGAACAATACACCCGCTCAACGCCTTGCCCTGTGGGCCGATAAACTGCGCGACATTTCGGCAATGGGACTGAGGTTTTGCAAAGATTTCCACGACCGGGAAGGCTTTCAACAGGTGCAAGATGTTGCCATCGAAATGCTGGCTTTTGCCGTGGACGAGCCGCTCGAACAGGTGGAGCCTTTGCGCGCGCCCATCTTTGGCCGCCCCACGCCATTCGCGGTGGGCGACGCCGCCGTCATTGACGACGCCGGCAACATTTTGCTCATTCAACGCGCCGACAATCAGTTGTGGGCCATGCCCGGCGGCGCTCTGGCGGTGGGCGAAACGCCCGCCGAGGGCGTGGTGCGCGAAGCGTTTGAAGAAACCGGCGTGCGCTGCGAGCCGGTCGCGCTGGTCGGCGTATACGATTCGCGGCTGTGCGGCACGCCGACGCGCCACCAGTTGTATCAATTTGTGTTTTTGTGCAAACCTCTGGGGCCGGCGGCAAGCACACCGACCCACGCCATCGAAGTGCTCAATGCGGGCTGGTTTGCCGAGCACGCCCTGCCCCCTCTCGATCCGGGGCACCAGTCGCGCATTCCACACGCCTTTCGGGCCTGGCGCGGCGACGCTCGCGCCTATTTTGACGGCCAGCCGTGAAAAGCCGCTTGCTGGAGGCCGCTGCGCTGCTGGCCATCCTGGCGCTGGCGGCCTATCTGCGCCTGGCTAACGTGGCCCATAATCCAGGCTGGTACACTGACGAGGGCACTCACCTCGACATCGCCTACAACCTGCTTCGCGGCGAGATGCGGTACATGGCGATCAACCAATCCACTTTCCTGTTTGCCAAGCTGCCGCTCTTTGAGTTGGTGTTGGCCGGCCTATTGGACCTTGCCGGCGGGGGCATTGGCGCGCTGCGCGCTCTCACCGGAACGCTCGGCCTCGTTTCGGTTGGATTGCTGTACTGGGTCGTGCGCTCGACGCAACCCAACAACGCCGCGCCGCTGGCGCTTTTATCCGCGGCGATATTGGCAATATGTCCCCAGGCCGTCCTGTACAGCCGGCTGGGATTCAGTTACAATCTGCTCCCTCCCCTGGTACTGTTGACTTTTCTGGCACTGTGGAAATACCTGGACGCGCCTGCTTCCAGACGCCGCCGTTGGTTAGCCGCAGCGTCCATCTGCATTGGATTGGGATTCGTGACGGACCTGTGGATGCTGACGCTGGTTGTGCCATTGATCGTGGTTGCCTCGACGCGCGGCTGGCGCGATCTGTTGTGGAGCTTGCCGCTGGCGTTGTTGCCCTTTGGCCTGTACGCCGCCTTTATGCTCGCCGCCGCGCCGCAAGCCTTCCTGTTCGACGCGCAGTACACGCTGTTTCGGCTCAACAACCTCTCGGCGCTGGCGCAGGCGCGGATACTCGCCCTCAACTATGCCACGCTCGTGTTGCAAGATGCCTGGATGGCGTTTGGTCTTGTTGGCCTGTTTGCGCTTCAGCCGGCCCGCCTGCAGCGCCTTGGGCTGTTGTTCTTTCTGTCACCCATCGTCATCCTGGGCCGCACGACGGCGCTGTTTCACTTGAGCCTTTATTACATGATTCCCTTGTTCCCATTCGTGGGGCTGGGAATCGCCGCTCTCATTCAACGCAGCGCCCCTTACGTGCGCCAAACAGTTCACAGCGGGTTGGCGCATCTGCTCGACGCATGGTTTCCCGCGCGGGAGCTGCCGCCGCGGCGAGCTAAAATTCTATCGGCCGGCGCGAGCCTGCTGGTGATGGGGATCATTGCCACGCCGTTTCTCACCTCGGGCTACCTGACGGCCGGCCAGGTGCGCGAACGATTGAGCGCCCTCATCGAGCCTTTCCTCATCAATCCCGATGACGCCGTCAAGGCGGCGGATTTTATCAACGCGCGAACCGCGCCCGACGATCTGGTCATCGCCACGCCCGGCCTGGCGTGGCTGCTCACATCCAACAAGGCCGATCCCGCCATGTCGGTGGCCGCCACGGGCCAGGCGACGGCGCTGTTGCCAGGGAGCATTCCAAAAAATCGCTTTGCCTACGACCCCGATTACAGGCAGGCGCATTTTGTGGTAGTGGATAACTTGTGGCGCAACTGGGCCGTGTGGACGATTGCCGGGACCCCCGAGATGCTGCGCGACGTGGAAAGCTGGCCGCTGGTGTTCAAATCCGGCTCGGTTGAAGTGTACTGCAACCCTGCCCAACAGCCATGTTGATTTTTCACAAAACACCTTCCAGCGCAGTTATAGTATGTGAAAACAATGACCATTCAACCGGTGCGATTCGAGACGCTCGTCGAGCGTCATCACGACGAAATCTATAGCTACTTGTGGCGGCTCACAAGCAACCCCGCCGACGCCGAGGACCTGGCGCAAGAAGTTTTTATGCGCGCGTACCAGGCCTTTGACCGTCTGCGGCCCAACAGCAACCACAGAGCCTGGCTGTACAAAATCGCCACCCATTGCGCTTATACGGTGCTCAAGCGCAACAGGCGGCAAAATCAACAAAACATCTCGCTAGATGACGCGCACGAGACACTTGATGTTCACCCTTCACTGCGCCAACAGGCGGCTGTTAACGAAACATTGGCGAGCGTCCGGCAAACGATAGCGGCCTTGCCGGCCAAACAACAACAGGCTATCATGTTGCGCTACGTGCAGGGCATGGAATACGCCGAGATCGCCCAGGTTTTGAACTGCTCTCCAGATAGCGCCCGCGCCAATGTTTACCAGGCGCTCCGCCGCCTGCGCCGTGAGTTGGGCGAGGAGGGCGACGAGGTTACGTTATGACCGATCAAGAAGAGCAATTGTTGGAACAAGTGCAAGCGGCCGTCGGGACCCCGCCGGACCACGCCGTGGCGCGATCTCGCCGCCGCGTGCAAGAGTGGTTCGCGCAGCGCGCGCCGCTCGTTCAGTGGGGCGTTATCGAATCGCCGCTGGGGAAAATCTATATTGCCGCGAGCAAGCAGGGCGTGTGCAGTGTGACATTTGGCGTGAGCCTGGATACTTTTTTGGGCGACCTGGATCCGCTGGCACGCACTGAATGGAATCCATCCGCTCTGGCCGCGATTAGCGGGCAACTGGGCGAATATTTCTCCGGCCAACGTTCCCATATTGATCTGCCGGTTGACCTCAGCCGGGCCACGCCCTTCCAGCGGCGCGTGCTGCAAACCGCCCGCACCATTCCCGCCGGCCAGGTGTGGACCTATGGGCAGATGGCTCAAACGATTGGCAAGCCCCGCGCCAGCCGGGCCGTAGGGCAGGCATTGGGCCGCAATCCCGTCCCCATCGTCATCCCCTGCCATCGCGTCATCGCCAGCGATGGCAGCCTGGGCGGCTACAGCGGCGGCGGCGGCCTGAACAGTAAAAAATTGCTCCTGCACATGGAAGGAGCTCTATAGAATGTTTGCAAGATAGGAAGTGCATAATGAATTATACTGAATCCAAACAAGGCGCATCGTTGGCTTCAATTTGGGCCGCCCTGATCACGGTTTACATTGTCTGGGGATCAACGTACCTGGCGATTCGCTTTGCCGTCGAAACGCTCCCGCCGTTTCTAATGGCAGGCGTTCGGTTCTTGCTCGCTGGCGCATTATTGTACGCTTTCCAGCGCGCGCGGGGCGACGCCGCTCCAGCAAAACGCGAGTGGCGTTCTGCGGCCATTGTGGGGCTTTTGCTGTTGCTGGGCGGCAATGGCTGCGTGGTGTGGGCCGAACAGTGGGTGGCCTCTGGCATCGCCGCGCTGCTCGTCGGCACAACACCTCTGTGGATGGTGTTGATAGACGCGGTGCGCCCCGGCGGGCGCTGGCCTGCCGGGCAGGTGCTGGCCGGCTTGTGCATTGGCTTTGCAGGAATCGTGTTGCTCATTGGCCCCGGCCAAATCACTGGCCAGGCGGGCGGCATTGACCTGATGGGAGCGGGGGTATTGCTCTGCGGAGCGTTGTCGTGGTCTATCGGCTCGCTCTATAGCCGCACCGCGCCTCTGCCAACATCATCTTTGCTCGGGACGGCTATGGAAATGATTGCGGGCGGAGTGGGATTGCTGCTGTTGGGCACCTTGACGGGCGAATGGGGCCGGTTAAACCTGGCCGCCGTGTCAATTCAATCGCTGGCGGGAATGGTTTATCTGATCGTGTTTGGTTCGTTGGTTGGATTCACCGCCTACACCTGGCTCTTGCGCGCCGCTTCAACCGCCCTGGTTTCTACCTATGCTTACATAAATCCAGTGGTGGCGCTTTCGCTCGGCTATGTGTTGGCGCAAGAAATGTTTACATCGCGCACGCTGATTGCCGCGGTCATTATCTTGGGGTCCGTTGTACTCATAAAAACAGAGGCGCCCAAGATGTTTGTCAGATAGCCTGACCCAAGCGTTTGTCTGCCGCTTCCGCTCGCCGCTGGATGGCATCGCTGAGGCCGGAAAAGATAAAGGCGTGAAAGGGCACGAGCGAATACCAGTACATCAATCCCAAAAATCCACGCGGCACGTAGAACGCCGTCACGCTCAAGTGAGTCGTGTTACCAGGCCCCGGCTGCGCTTCAAATTCCAGCCAGCCCGGCCCAAACATTTTCATTTCCGCGCGCAGGCGGAGCAGGCGCCCCGCTTCGACCTTTTCCACGCGCCAAAAATCCACCGCGTCGCCCACGTGAACGTCGTCGGGATTGCGCCGGCCGCGGCCCGAACCAACGCCGCCGAAAAAGCGGTCTATTGTCCCGCGCAGATGCCAGAGCCAGGTGCCATATAACCAGCCGCGCTCGCCGCCCAGCCCGGCAAAGACGCGGTACACCTGTTCGGGCGGCGCGTTCACCACCCGCTGCCGCCGCTCGATAAACATCCCTTCGCGCCATTGGAACGTGGCCGGCCTCACGTCGCCCTGGCTGGTTGCCAGCGCATCGCTCCACGAGGTGTCCACTCGCCCCGCCTCGACGCGCGCCAGCGAAAACTTGAGTACCTGCTCGTACTTGAGCGGGCTGACGTGAGGAAACAAGCGGCCGGCCGCGTCGTCTTGCACCACGACCGGGTTGTGCAACCCTTCAATCAGCGTATAGGCGATGCGAGCCGGGATGGGGGTAGCCCAGTGCACCCATTGGGCCGAGAGACGTGAGGCGAATGCCGGGATGGGAATGAGCGCATGCCGCAGGCCGCGCGCGCGCGCGTATCCCATCACCATCTCGCCATAGCTCAGTACCTCTGGCCCACCCATTTCAATTATCTGGCCGGCGCTCTCCGGTGTGCGCAGCGCAGCTGCCAAATAGCGCACCACGTCAAAGACGGCAATCGGCTGAACTGGCGTATAGACCCAACGCGGCGCCAGCATCACCGGCACGCGCTCGGTGCCGTAACGGATCATTTCAAAGAACATGCTGCCGCAGCCGATAATGATGGCGGCGCGAAACTCGGTGACAGGCACGCCCGCCTCTCGCAGGGCGTGCCCGCTTTCTTGCCGGGAAAGCAGCCGCTGCGAGCGGTCGGCCTGCGCGTCGCCCAGGTTGCTAAGGTAAATGATGCGCTTCACGCCGGCTGCGCGCGCCGCTTGCCCAAAATGGCGGGCGGCCAACAGGTTGCGCTGGCGCAAATCTGGCACATTGGCGATGTGAACGAGGTAGTATGCGGCGCGCGCGCCTTGCAGAGCTTTTGGCAGCGTTTCGGGTTTGAGCACGTCGGCCTGGACGACCTGAACGTGCGCCAGCCACGAGCGGCCTTGCAGCCGCTCCGCGTCGCGTGTCAATACGCGCACCCGGCAGCCGGCTTTTACCAACTCAGACACCAGCCGCCCGCCGATGTAGCCGGTGGCGCCGGTGACGAGCACCAGATCAGAATCTGTGGACATGCAATCTCTCGAAACGTTTCCTGATATAATACCACAGGACATGCTGGAATACCATTGCAAGCGGTTGAACATTTTAAAGACTGAAACAGTATTAACCAAAACTACACCCTGTCAATCATTCGGGGTAGAGGCAGGTCTTGCACCTGCCCACAAAGGTAGGTCTTATCTGCCCACAAGGGCGACCGCAAGGGTCGCCCCTACATTTTGAGAATCAGGAGGCCAGCGAAATGATGACCCGATTATGGCGTTTGTTTTCGATAATGATTTTGATCGCTATAGCAAGTTGTTCCACACCGCCCTCGCCAATGCCCGGCCTTACCCCCACGCCGATTCCTTCTGCAACGCATATTTCTTCCCCCACCCAAGTTCCCCTGGCGGCAACCCAACCGGCGACTGAACCCACCCAGCCCCAAGCCGATCCTTACGCGCTCATATCTCAGGACAGCCTGTTTGGCTTTATGCAAGACCTCGTCTCCATCCAGCCCTACTCTGGCTGGCGCAACTCTGCCACCGAGGGAGAGGCCGAGGCGCTGGATTACGTGGCCGGCAAGCTGGGCGAGTTCAAGTATTTGCACAGCCTGGGCCTGGAAATAGAGCGCCAACCATTCCGCATCTTTATGGCCACCGAGTTGTGGGAAACACGGCTCGCCCTCCAGGTCAATGGACAGGCTGTAGATGTGCCGGCGAATGGCCTGCGCGGACATCGAGATACCATTGCCCAGGCGCTTCGCTTTGATTCGGATGGCGCGGTTAACGACCGGGATCGAAATCCCGTCACAGTAGAAGGCCCGCCGGTATTGATCCGTTCCACTCAAGATATTGACGCACTGGGTTCGGCCGGCCTGAGGGGCAAGGTGGCATTTGTGGATTACGCCGTAATAGATTCGTCGCTGTTGGGCAAGCCGCGCACCGGGCAGATTATCTCCAGCTTGCTTTCCAAAGAGCCAGCCGGTGTGGTGGTGGTAACACGCTTTTCTGATCAGCCGCGCGAAAGCCACGGAACATTTATTGGCGATGGAAGCGCCTTTGACCTGGTTGAGAGCGAGTGGACCCCGCCCACCCTGTACGTTCGCCTGGAAGACTTGGCGCCGGCGGGAATCAACACGTGGGACGATTGGGCCAAAATCGAGACGGCGCACCTTACGTGGGATGCAGACGTATTTTCACCCGCTCCCTCCGCTAACCTGGCGGCGCGCATCCCTGGCGCGGATTCTTCCATGGCCGTGATTTTAGGCGCGCACATTGACAGCCCCAACAGCCCTGGCGCGATGGATGACGGCAGCGGGTCAGTGGTGCTGCTGGAGGTGGCGCGCGTCCTCGACGCGGCGCGGGTGCAGCCCGCAACGGATGTTTACCTGGTCTGGTTCGGCTGCGAAGAAGCCGGGCTGTATGGCTCGTTTCATTTCGTCTCCACGCACCAAGAACTGCTCGACCGGGCGCTGGCGATGCTGCAAATTGACATGCTGTCTAATCCGGTAAATGGCATCCACCCACGGTTGGACCTGGTCACGTGGCCCTATGGACGCTTTGGAGACGCGCGATTGGCCTGGCCCGACTATTTGACACAAGCTGCCGCCCGGCGCGGCGTGCAAACCAATCCCGTAGATTATTACGGGCTTGAATCGGATAACACGGCCTTTGCCGCTTACGATGTGCCCAACGCCAACCTGATTTACAAGAATGATCAAGAGATGGCGCAAGTCGGCCCCGTTCACTATGCAGCCCATATCCACGATCCGTATGATACCGTCGAGCTGGCGCGCGAGGTGGGCGACGTGTTGATCCAGATGGCGCAGGTGAGCCTGGGCGCGGCGTTGGAAACCGGACGGGACGCTCCCAACCTGCGTGTAGCGCCCGCGCCGGATCGCCGGGCCGTGTTCGTGGCCAGCCACACCGAGCCGGTTCACATGTCGCCCGCGGCGTTTACGGATTTGGGCATGGCGCTGGCCATGGAGGGCCTGGATGTGGACTTGATTCCCCATGGTGAGGCAGTAACCGCCGCCGATTTAAAAGGTGCCGCGTTGGTGTTTGTTCTGCCGGCGGCGGACTATCCCACCCTGGATAGCGACATAACCTTGTACGATGAGGTGTGGGGGCAAGATGAAATCGCCGCGTTGGAGGCGTACGTAGCGGGGGGCGGCGTGATGGTGTTGACTAACAGCGCCTATCGCCTCAAGTACGGAAATATGGTGATGGACGTCAATGAGGATTGGAGCGACGTTAACGCGCTGGCTGAGCGGTTTGGGATCACGTATCAAGATGGAACGCTGGCCGCTGGCGCCCCGGCCCTCATCGAAGCTTCGGCCCCATTGGTGGATGGCGTCACGCGCCTGGAACTGGCGCCAGGCAACGGCGTGCCCTTCAGCATTGCACAGGGGCAGGTGTTGGCCCGCGTGGAGGGCGAGCTGGCCGTCGCGTTGATAGATCATGGCAAAGGGCAGGTTGTGGCTCTGGCCGATGTGGGTATGTTAGGCGCCGAATGGGGCGAGCCGCCCAATCTGGCCTTCTGGCAAGCCCTGGCGCGCTACAGTCGTTCACGATAGGCGGTTTCAATAATGCGGCGGCAGCCCGCTGGGGCTGCCGCCGCACTCTGACGCTCACAAAGGCTTATTTGATGGGGACGTAGATGTGCAGTTGATCCGCGCCTTCCACGTTGGGCTCAAACTCTTCGCCGTACAACTCAAAGTCGGGGCCGTCGCCGCGCTGGTAGCCGGACTGCGGCAGCCAGGTTTCAAAAGCGTACTGATATGCCTGGTGGATAGTTTTCAGCGTGCACGGAAAGACGGCGTACTTTTGCGCCGGCACATCCCAACTGACCATGCCGTCCGGGACGTCGGCGGCGCGGCTTACTTCAAACCCGGCGACGTATTCAAACACGCCATCCGGCCCCGTATCTGAGCACACGCCATAGCAGCCGCCCGGATCGGCCTTGTGCTTGATTTCCTCCATACGCGGGTTAAACTCGCCCCACATCTGGGCGATCTCGTTATTGAGATTCTTGCCGCGATATTTCATTCCGACGACGGTGAACGCCGCTTTACTGATAATCTGAGGTTCCACTTGACCTTTCTCCTTTTTATAGACTGAAACGGGTTTCTTTTTAACGGGGAACTGGACTTCGGTGACGCAGTGTTCCATATCCAGCCCGGGTCCCGGTCCTTGCAAATAGACATCTCGGTTCGAGCCTGCTACGTGGTATCCATTCGCCTCCACCCAACTCATCAGGGCATTGTAGGCTTCCGCTAATCGTTCGTAGCTGCCTTGATGAACCACGCACGCCATCGTTTCGACGCCGGGCAACTCGTGGACGATTGTCCGCGATGTTTCTGACAGCGGCCTGGGGAGCGGCGCGGCCGCCTCCACGTCAACACCCTGGTCGCGATATTCGGCGTCGTAGTAGATGGCGAGGTAAGGCCCAACGGCATCGGGGGCTATGTGCTGTGTTTGCAGGTGCGCCCGCAGCTCATCTACCAGGCGCGATATGTCAGCATAGCCCGGCACCAGGTCGCGCACGCCCACCACGCGCTGGGGCGGCAGTGTTTTGAGCACGACCTCGTACTGGGGCAAAACGCCCTCCCGCTCGATTTGCCGCAGGCGCGCCTCGACGCGCGCCAGGCGGGCTTGCTCAGCCTGGAGTTGCTGTTCCAGCTCCGCGTGCTTGATCCGCATCATGCCCCGCAGCTCGGCGGCGGGCAGATTGTCCTTCAGCAGCCGCCGGATTTGCTCCAGCGAGAACCCTAGGTCCTTGAGCGCCAGGATGCGGTTGAGCCGTGGCAATTGTTCCAGCGTATAGTAGCGATAGCTCGTAAAGCGGTCTACCCAGGCCGGCTTGAGCAATCCCATCCGGTCATAGTGCCGCAAGGTCTTGATGGACACCCGGACTAACTTGGAAAAGTCACCGATCTTGAACATTACACTCTCCGCCAAGTCACTTCTGGCCAGAAGCGATCTCATTATATACCCTCCCGCAAGGGGAGAGTCAAGAGGGAAAAAGTGCGCCCGTCATTTAAAAGCCACCACGCCAAATGCCGCCGGGCGGGGCATTACACGCCCAAAGCCAACCTCGCGCAGGCGGCGCGTCACGCCCTTGGCGACGACGCGCCCGGACTTGCTCTCCAGGTCGCCGATATAATGAAACAAGCGTCCCTTAGGGCGCAGCACCCGGAAAAGTTGGCAGTAAAACTCGCGCGAGTAGAGGTCGCCCGCCAGCTTGAACATGGGCGGATCGTGAATGATGCGCGCAAACGCAGCGTCTGGCAAGTGTTGCATTTCGTCAAAGCTATCGCCGATATGCTGCTCAATCTTGGGGTTATCAAAAAGCGGCTGCGACCAGGGGTTGAGGCGCGCTACCTCCAGGGCGGTCGGATCAAGCTCGATGGTGACGACGCGCTCGGCGGTCTTGGCCGCTTGAATGGCAGTATAGCCCAGTCCCGTTGCCGTATCCAGGACGCGCCCGGCGATGGGGGCGATGGCCTTGATTTTTTCCAGCGTGTCTCGGTGGGGATCGGTGTCTTTGATGCGATGCATGGGAAGGCCGGAAATCAGCATCGTGGGCGCGCTGCCGGTGGGCATCAGGCTGTAGAGTTGATTGGTCAACCCGGAAAAGAATTGAATCTTGCGCAGGCCGCCCGGTTCGACGACAAAACAACCTCGCTCGGAGGCGCATACGCTTTCCAATTCTTCCCACGCAATCAACCGGCTGTTGGGGAAGCTGGCGCCGCTTGGAAAGCGGACGCCGCCCGGTTCCAGCGCAACCTCGACCGTGGTCAGGTTCAAGTCAGGCGACGCGATGCTTGTGCGCTGGCCGGCTTTCCACGCGGCGAGCAAGCGCTCGGCCTGAACGTATGACAGCACAAGGGGGAACATTGTTGGCCTAGCCCAATTCGCCGATGGCCTTGCACACAATCTCGGCGCTGGCGCGGAGACGCTTTTCCTCTTCAGGGTCCAGCGGCAGCGGCAAATCGGCCAAGACGCCCGCGCCGCCCACCAGGTGCGGCAGTGAAATAGTCACGTTGCACACGCCGGCGATCTCGACCACAGGCGACGAAACGGTGAGGATGGCGCGTTGATCGCGCAAGATCACGTCTACGAGGCGCGCCAGCGCGCTGCCGATGCCGTAATACGTGGCGCCCTTGCCGGCGATGATGGAATAGGCCGCGTTGCGCACGCGCCGGTCCACGTCTTGGCGGGTGGCGTCGTCGAGCGTGACTTTTTGCAACTGGCAAAATTCTTCCAGCGGGATGCCGCCCACCGTGACCAGCGACCACGTGAGCACTTCGGAATCGCCGTGCTCGCCCACCACGTAACCGTGCACGTGCTGCGCATCTACGCCCAAATGCCGCCCCATCAACGCGCGAAAGCGCGCCGTGTCCAGCATGGTGCCAGAGCCAATCACGCGCGTTTCGGGCACGCCAAACCTGGCGGCGTAACGCGCGGTGAGGTGCGTCATCACGTCTACGGGATTCGTCGCCACCACCAGCACGGCTTCCGGCGCGTGCGTCAGCACGTTTGTGATAATCTCGTGGAAAATGGCCGCGTTGCGCTCCAACAGTTGCAGACGCGTCTCGCCGGGCTTTTGCCCAGCCCCGGCGGTGATGACGACGACGCGGCTGCCGGCCAGGTTCTCGTAACCGCCCGCCGATACTTGCAGCGGGTGGGCAAAGGGGACAGCGTGCAAAATGTCGTCGGCCTCGGCCTGAGCGCGCGCGGTGTTTCTATCTACCAACACAATCTCGCGCCCGATGCCGCGCATCACCATGGCATACGCCGCCGTCGAGCCAACCATGCCGCTGCCTACAATGCCGATTTTCATATTAACCTCCACACAAAGAATAGCTCACGAGCGAGACGGGTATATTGGACGCAACAAGTCGCGCAGCGCGGATTCGGCGTCGGGGAACTGGAACCGGAACCCCATTTCTATCAATCGCCTGGGTATGGCGCGTTGGCCATCTAGCAGCACGGTGGACATTTCGCCAAAAATTAGCTTGAGCGCGAAAGCCGGCGTGGGCACAAAGGCTGGCCGGTCTATTACTTTGCCAATCGCCTGGCTGAACCAGGCGTTTGTAAGTGGATTGGGCGCGCTCAGGTTAAACGCGCCGCGCGCTTGTGAGTTGTGCATCAAAAAACGAATCGCGGCTACTTGGTCTGCCAGGTGAATCCAGGGGAACCACTGCCTGCCGCTGCCCAGCCGCCCGCCAATAAAAAACTTGAATGGCATCAACATCCGGGGCAGGGCGCCGCCCTGGGCACTGAGCACCACGCCGGTTCTGATCAACACCCGCCGCACTCCAAACTCTTCTACCGGCCCGGTGGAATTTTCCCACGGCGCGGCCACCTCGCGCGCCAAAAAATCGCTACCCGCCCCGGCATCTTCGGTAATTTCCTGGTCGCCGCCAGGTCCATAGTATCCCACTGCGGACGCTTGAACGACAACAGGCGGTTTGGTATGGATTGCCTCGACCGCTTTGACGACGGCTGCGCCGGCGTTCAAGCGGCTATCTATAATCCGGCGCTTCTGCTCCACCGTCCAACGACCGGCGGCGATGCTTTCGCCCGCCAGGTTGACAATAGCTTGTGCTCCGTCGGCTAGGTGCCCCCATCCTTCTGCCGTGTGACCGTCCCACGATTTAACCTTGACGCCGGCAGGCAGGCCGGTGACCCGTTCTGGACGGCGGCTCAGCACAATCACCTCGTGACCGTCGGCCACCAGGCTGGCAGCCAGCGCTTGCCCAATCAACCCCGTTCCACCCGTGATGATTGTTCGCATTCTATCTCCATGTTCAAAATTATGTTGAGATTATACAACACAACCATTTTTTTGTCAATATTTTGAATAGATTTTTTATAAAAATACTTGACAAAATATATGCAATATGGTAAAATAAAACCAGGTTGATGATAAAGAAACGGGATTGATATAGTACGTTTGATGTGAAATGAGTTTCTACCTTGTCATTGCGAGGCGCGAAGCGCCGAAGCAATCTCCTTAACCGTAGCAATGGGATTGCTTCGCCGCCCTCCAGGCGGCTCGCAATGACAAATCAGGGCAAGTAGCTCCATTTCACATCAAACGCATAGTCTAAATAGAGGTGAAGAAATGGGAATGTATCTGGCGCTAAAAGAGATGTGGCGAAACCGGGCCAGGTTTTTCCTGGTGAGTTTGGTGATTGCGCTGATTACGGCGCTGGTTCTCTTTACAGCGGCTTTGGCAGAAGGGCTAGGCTCTGGCAACCGAGAGTATTTGCAAAAGCTAGACGCCGATTTGCTGGTGTACAAGGAGAACGTTGACCTCCTCATTGCCAGCAGCCGAATTGATCGCAAGACCTATAATGACGTCCGGCGCGTCGAGGGTATCCAAGACATCGGCATGCTCAGCTTTAGCAACGTTTCCATCGTCGCGCCAGATAAAGAGCCGTTCAAAGTGGCGTTGATCGGCGTCGAGCCGGGCAAGCCGGGCGAGCCGACGGTCGTATCAGGAAAGCAACTGAGAAACAAGCGCAGCAGCGAGGCCATCATTGATAGCAACGTGGCTTTGCAGACCGGCCTGAAGGTGGGCGACGAACTCGTCCTCAAATCAATCCAGGGAACGGACGAAGAACTGTACACGTTAAAAGTCGCCGGCGTGAGCAGTAGCCAAAAATATTCTCTCCAGCCTTCACTGATTGTTCCCCACGAGACGTGGGAAAAGGTCAGGCCGCAGGCTGCGCCAGGCAGCGATCAAGAAGTGATTTCTAACATAGTGGCCGTCAAACTTAATGACCCATCAGAGAGGGATGCGGTGGCCGCGCGTCTGCAGACGCAGGTGCGAGACATCGAAGCGGTCGATCTCAAGACGGCTTTTGAAGCCACGCCAGGCTATAGCGCGCAGCAAAACACGCTAAACACACAGCAATGGTTTGTGTTCCTCATCAGCGTGCTGGTGATAGGCGGATTCTTTCAAATTCAAACGCTGCAAAAGGTGGCGCAGATTGGCATGCTCAAAGCGATTGGAACGGGCAACGTCGCGATTGCCGTCGCGGCGGCAGTGCAAATCGTGGGCACTACGCTGATGGGCGTCGTCATCGGCAGCGTGGCGACGTTGGCGCTATCGCTGGCCATTCCCCCCGTGGTCCCCATCATCTTTTCGCCCGCTCCGGCGGCGGCGGCGATTGCAGCGCTGCTTCTCATCGGGCCAATCGGCGGGATGGTTTCAATCAGACATTCACTCAGGATCGAACCCTTGACGGCATTGGGACTGGCTTCATAGGGACGAACGATTGATATAGCGGTCAATTAGTGGACAATAGGATGTGGATAAAATAGAGGAGCTTGAGATGGAAACGGCATTGGAAACACGAGCAGTTACCAAGTTGTACGGGAATGGCAGCGGCGCGATCAAGGCGGTGAAAGGCGTCTCTATCAATGTTCAGGCAGGCGAGTTTGTGGCGCTTGTTGGGCCGAGCGGCTCTGGCAAGACGACGTTGATGGCCATGCTGGCCGGCCTGCTGGCGCCCAGCGAAGGCGATATTCTCATTGACGGGCGCGACCTGGGCAAGATGAGCGAAGCGCAGCGGGCGCAGTTCCGCCGCGAAAAAATCGGCTTTACGTTCCAGGCCAACAACCTCGTTCCGTATCTAACGGCATTGGAAAATGTCGAGTTGATGCTGCGGCTGAACGGCAAGCTGGACAAGGCCAGCCGTGAGCGCGCCAGGGCGCTGCTGGCGCGGCTGGGTCTGGGCGAGCGGCTCAACAGCTTGCCCCGCCAGCTTTCGGGTGGGCAGCAGCAGCGTGTGGCGATTGCCCGCGCGCTGATTCACAATCCCAGCGTAGTGCTGGCCGACGAGCCGACCGCCAGCCTGGATACGGAGCGCGCTTACCAGGTGGTCGAAACGTTCGCCGGCCTGGTTCACGAACAAAAGCGAGCCGGCATCATGGTCACGCACGACTTGCGCATGTGCCAATATGCCGATAGAATTATTCAGATGGTGGATGGGCAAGTCGAGCGCATCCTGGACGAGCAGCAAGATATTTTGGCCCTGGCCAATTCGAGCGGCCTGGAGAAATTCGCTGCGCCAGCCGTACAGCCGGCGCCGCTCGTGCCTGTTCAGGTGATGTAACAAAGGAACGGCAATGAATCAGACCACCTCACAAGTCAGCAGCGAGCCGATATACAACATCGGCGCGGTTTCAAGGATGACGGGCATCGCCATTCCCACCTTGCGCGCCTGGGAGCGGCGCTATGGCTTTCCAGAATCCGGGCGGACCTCTGGCGGCCACCGCCTTTATTCCGAAAAAGACATAAGCTGCTTGCGCTGGGTCAAGGAGCAAATTGACGGCGGCATGCGCGCCTCCAAAGCCATTCGCGCATTAGAGTGCGGCGCGGAGGGAGCCTCCCCACTTGCGGCTCGCCTCGACTCGCAAGCCGGCGAGCCGCTCGCAGTACAGGCCGTGCAAGCGCAGCTTGTTCAAGCTCTTGTCGCTCACAATACCGCAGCGGCGGACCTGGTTCTGGGCCAGGCTTTACTGGTGCATCGCCTGGATGATTTGATATTGGATGCTATTGGACCGGCGATGGCCGAAATCGGGCAAACGTGGATGGAGGGCCGCATTGACGTGGCCACGGAGCACCTTGCCACCAACTATTTGCGCCATCGTATGCAAACGTGGGCCATGAGCAGCGCGCCGCCTCGCCCCGTTCCGCCGGTGGCGCTGGCCTGCGCGCCCGGCGAGTTGCACGAGGGCAGCCTGCTTATCCTTTCCGCGCTGTTGCGCCGCCGCGGCTGGCCTGTGGTCTACCTGGGGCAAACCGTCCCCTTGCCCGATCTCGCCCGCCTGGTGCGCCAGGTCAAGCCGCAGGCGCTCGTGCTGGCGGCAATGCTTCAAGAAGCTGCAGCGGCGCTGGTCGAGTGGCCCGCGTGGCTGCCCGAAGCCGTCGAGACGGGCAAGCCGCTGGTGGGGTATGGCGGGCGCGTTTTTACCGAGCAAGCGGAATGGCGGCAGCGCGTGCCGGGGATATTCCTGGGGACAACGCTGCGCGAGGGAGTGCAAAAGATCGAAAGCTTGCTTTAGGTTATCCCCCAGGAGCTTGTCGGAGAGGAACTCGTTTGTAGTGCGCGCTGAAGCGCGCACTGCGAGCCTACCCACCCGCTCTCCGACAGCCTGCTAGGTGTGCGGCGTCAGGCCGCTACAGCAGCGTGTTGTGGTGCTCCGAATCGAACACGTGCGCGTGCAGATTGGCGATCCACTGCCGGCCTTCTTGGGTCACGCGCAGGTAACGCAGCGCTTCTTGGATCTGGCCGGCTACGACCTTCCAGTAGAAATCGGCATATCCCTGGCGCATGTGGCCGGGGTTTTGGTAGCCGGTCGTGACATTAGCGCCAGTCTCTTCAAATTCGTAAAACAGCGCCGGGATTTTTCGCAGGTAGCGCGGATCGCCCAACTGGCCGATAAAGTCGGAGGCCCTCACTAACCCCCCATAGCCCTTTGTGTCTTTGTAAAAGTCGTCGTCGGGCGAGGGGAAACGGGTCATTTCGATGTAAGATGCAATCGTGCCTGCCTCGATGCTGACGAGCAACTGCCCATCAAAGCGTTCGCGGATAAACAACTTGCTCCGATCCACGTGATAAGGCTGGAGGGCGGCGTCGGTGCCGGTGGGCGGGATCTCGACTGTTTCCGCGCCAATGCCGGTGGCGAACGTGTTGCCGCGATCGGCCCGGCAGATGCCCTTCACGTAACCGATATCGTGGCACAGCAGCGCGATGGTAAACAGCATCCAATCTTTGGGTGTGACGCCCCCTTCGCACAAGTGCTTCCCCTTGAGGATGGCCTGGCCGACCAGGGTGACCTGGATAGCGTGTTCGACATTATGATAGAGCGCGTCAGAGTTGGCAATGTTCTCAAGCGCCAACCGCCCCGCCCAGGCTATAATGTTGCCAAACTCGGACTCCATGGTGCTATACGTCTCTTGATAGGCGGCTCTAAGTTCTTGCACAAAATGCTCGATGACGAGCTTTTGAATATTCAACATGCTGATTCTCCTGCGGAGGGATTTGACCTAGGCTCACGCTTTGAGCGCCGAAGCGATCTTTTTTATGGCTTGGGCCTCCGTGTCGCTTACGGGGTTGAACCGTTTCCTTCCAAAACCCTGAAAGCCCCCCACGCTGCCCGCCGCGGCGGCCACCTGGTTTGCCACCATCAACAAGTACTGTTTAAATTCCCGCGCTTCTTGCCGCGTGGCTTTTTCGTCCAAGACTTGCGCAATCAGCCGGCACAATGTCGAGCGGCGCCCTGGCAAGCAAATCCCACTCTTTTTGTGTGAAATCCGGTTTGGTTGCCGTTGTCATGACCCTCTATCTCCTGTAACCGTTGCTCCTTCTCCCCCGCGCTACGCCTTGGATTCGGCGTGATTTGTTTCTACGATGATCGGCAGGCTCGTGTAAAACGTGCTGCCTCGCCCCACGGTGCTTTCGGCCCACACGCGTCCTCCGTGCCGCTCGGTGATGGATTTGACGATTGCCAGCCCCAACCCGCTGCCCCGGCTCTGTTTGGGAGCCAGGCTTCTGACCCGGTAAAAACGCTCAAAGACGTGCGGCAAGTCTTCGGGGGGGATGCCGGGGCCGGTGTCGGCGATGCAAATAGTCACGGCATTTGCATCGAGGCGGGCCTGCACAGTCACACTGTCGCCGGGGCGGGTGTATTTGACGGCGTTATCGAGCAGGTTGCGAAAGACCTGGGTTAGCCAGCGAGTGTTGCCCAAGACGGCGGGCAAGGCAGGGGGGAGTTCGTTGTTCACCGCAAGCCCTTTGTCGAGCGCCGGCAACTGGATGTCGAACAATACGCTGGCGAGCACCGCGTTCAAGTCGCACCGTTCGAGACTGAACCCCACGCTCGACTCGATTTGTTCCAGGTCGAGCAAGTCGTCAATCAAGAATTCCATTCGACGCATGGCGTGGCGGACGGCGTCGGCGAGCGATTGCGTGTCGTCCGGCAGTTCGCCCAACGCCTCGACCAACATTTCAAAATAGCCGCGCGTCAGTTGCAGCGGGCTGCGCAAATCGTGAGACACGGTCGCGATCAGCTCGGACTTGAGTTTGTCCAGTTCCTTAAAGTGGGTCACGTCGTGCAGCACGCTGACCCAGCCGCGCAAGGCGCCCGTCGTCTCGCGCACCGGCTCCATATCGCAAAACAGGGTTCGCTGGTCAAGCGCAATTTCACAATGAAGCGCCCGGGTTTCTGCCGGCCACTGCGCTTTGCTGGCCGGCTCGGCCAGGGCCGGTATGATTTTAATGACGGACTCGCCAATCGCGTATTGGGCAGAGATATTCAGCACGCGCTGGGCGGCGGGGTTAAAGAGCAAAATTTTGCCTTGCGGGTCGGCAAAGATGACGGCGTCGCTGGTGCTCTCTAATACCGCGTGTAGCTGTTCTTGCTCGGCGCGCACTTGCTCGTACAGGCGGGTGTTTTCCAGCGCAATAGCGGCCTGGTTGGCAAATGCGTGCAATCGCTCGGCCTGCGCCTGATCGAAAAAGCTGGGCGTTGCGCTGCCGACGTTGAGAAAGCCGATCAAGGTGTCTCGAAGGCAAATCGGCGCGGCGGCATACGAGCGCAGCCATTCCATGCCGGGTATGATGACGGTCCAGCGAGGATCCGTATGCACGTCGGGGATGACGACCGGGCGGCGGGTTTCGATCATTTGCCGGCGGATAGGAGTATGATCAAACTGGGCGGAATAATTCGCTATAAATCTCTCGGCGCCGAAACGGTCATAGCCCAGCCAGCGCACTACGCCCGCGTGGCCGTCTCGGATGAGCATCACGTTGCTTACGTCGTTGGGCACCACCCGGTTAACCTGTTCCAATAAACGATCGAGCACCGTATCCAGGTCCAATGTGGCTACCAGCGCCGCGCCGACCTCGCGCAGTGTTTCGGCCAGTTCCCGCTGCTCGCGTTCGGATTGGTACAGACGGGCATTTTGAATGGCGGCGGCGGCCTGGGCGGCGAGCATTTGGGCCAATCGAACTTCGTCGGGGGTGAACGTGCGTTCTCGCCGGCTATCCCACGCGGCGATGCGTCCCAGCACCTCGCCGCGTATTGCCAGCGGCAGCAAGAGCGCTATCTTGACGTTGCATTCGGCCATGTGCGCGCAATAAGCCGCGCAGCCCGCCGGGTCGCTGGCCTGGATGAGGACCGGCTCCATCTTGCGCAGGTCAGTGGCGGCGTCGGGGAAATCTTGGACGCAATACCTGGCGCCGACATCAGACACGCACTCCTGCGGCGCGGCTTGCGGGCTGATGTATTCCGCCAGCACGCGCCAGGTCTGATCCGCCGAATTCCAGTCCAACACATAGCTGCTGGTGGCATCCAAAGCCTGGGCGATTTGCCTGGCAATGCGGTGCAGCACGTCGCCCAATTCCAGCGTAGAAACAAGCGCAGTGCTGGCATTGAACAGCGTGGTTATTTCGGCCACTTGCTGTTGCGCGCGCCGCTCGCTGGCGCGGATTTGGCGAGTCATATAGCCTACGGCAAACGCGCCCACGCCCAGCAGTCCAATCACCAAAAGCAAGTAGCTTTGCCAGTTGATCATAATTTTTACTACTTGACAAACGTCTTGTTCAGTAGAGTTTATTCACAATAAGGCCAAAGTGCGCTACAATTGGCGACAAATTCACGAGAGGGTGTCAAATGAGCGCAATCATCACAGAAAAGATTTTACGCGAGAATCCCGAATTAGTCAAAGCTTTGACGGGTTTGCCGGCCGAGGTGTTTGGGGAATTGGTCGAGAGAATGAAAGCAGGCTATGGGGAGTATGAACAAGAGCGACTTGAGCGGCCTGATCGTCAACGCGCCAACGGCGCGCTGGGCGCTTACCTGGTCCGCCGCCGCGCCGTGCGCGTGACCGAGCCGACGACCCGCATTCTGAGCGAGCAGGGCGCTGAAATCAATCGCCCCAGCTTGCTTTTCGTCGAGGTGGATAGCGCCGGGGAGGATATTAGCGCCGTCCGCGTGGGCGGGCAGGTCGTTTTGGTAGCCGAAGGCACACTGCGATTTTGAGACCCGCCGGCCTGGAAGCGACGCGGGCCACAAGTGCTCTCGCGTTAATGGATTTGCGGTCTTGCAGTAGGCGCAGACGGGTTTAACCATTCAAATGCCTAACGTAAGCATCACCCGCCGACCAGGATGCGACGAAGAACGCTTGCGCCCCGAAAGATGATGACCACGCGAAAAAAGCCCTAGAACTCGAATCGTATGGGCGGTCGGGTGCATGCAGTGTTAGGCGGGCGCATTTTTTAAACCTACGGCAGATTCTCTAGATCGTTCAAGTCTTTGTGCCTGCCACTAGCTTTCTTGTTAGCCTTCAAGTGTTTCAGATTTATCAAGTTGACCTCGACCCCATCAAGAGTATCTGTAACACGCTCAGCATAACATTCCTCAAAGGTCACGCCCGAAATGGTGGTGATAATCTCTATTTTGACAGGCGGTACACCCATACGAATGACCTGGTGCTCTTTCAAAAACAAGTCAGCCGATAAACCAGGCAAGTCAAAGCCAAAGGCTTTCAGAACAGCCACGATGCTCTTGGCGTTCGTTGGATGGAGAGCAATCCAAATATCCATATCGGCGGTTGCGCGAGGGTAGCCGTGGTAGCCTACCGCATAACCACCGACGAGCAGGTACCTAACTTGATGGCTGTTGAGTAACTGTAAGAATTCTTTGAAGTCGGGTGGTAAATGAACTGTAGCCATAGAGAATTTGTCGCATCGTTTCAACTGCTGCTAAGCGTTCATAGGGTGTCTTGGACAGCCAATACACTTTTTCATCTGAGGAATCAGATAAGGAAGCAACTGTGAAAGCAGTTCTATCTACCGTGAGTTTGTCAAATGTGTTCATATGCCAACTATACTCCAAAATGGCAAAGATGCAATAATCTTGGTTGCCTTTCTTGCGATGCCCGCCTAACGTCGCGCTTCAGCCTGTTAGACGGCGGGCGTTCATCGCCGTACACCCTGCTCATCGCCGCCGACCCCGTTCATAAAACGCCCCGCGCCCTTCGCCGCCGACATGCTCATCGAACACGCTGTTCATCGAAGGAGGGCTGCTACGGGCCGCCGACCTGTCCCTTGAGCGGTACGCCGTTCATCGCCGCCGACGCCGGTACGGGTGCTCGCGCTGTCCTTCGCCGCCGACCCGCTATTGACCGCGCGCCGTCTAACGTATTAAGGATTCATGCAGCGCGGTATTAGCTCATAATGCTAGAACAATCAAGTTGATGGTCTACTCAAGCAATAAAGAAGGAATGGCATCCAGCCGCCCGGCACGCTGCGCGTGCGCGTGATCCATGTTGAACTAAGCCGATCTCAGGGTTGCCGTATATGGAATTTAAGGCGAGCGATTTCATGGATTGGCTTGCCTTACAGAGTCTTCTCTACCGTACATTTTATACTTGAGGGCAGCGTTGGGTCCGGGGTAGCGTAA
>CAZYXV010000027.1:0-45678 GCA_964651475.1 uncultured Anaerolineae bacterium
AAGTTATACCTTAGCACTCAAATTAGTCAAATGTTAAAAGTGTAAGTCCATGAGGCCAGCCACCTGCCCAAGAGTACGATGTGACCCACGCCACAGGCCCCACAAGACCGCCGCCAGGGGTGGAATCACCATCACGCCGCCGAGCAATCGCACCCACTTTTCGATATTACCCGGGTCCAAATTGTCCCCCTCAAGGCTCAGCCCAGTTCTAAAACAATTTCCGTGTGTGTGAATTGTTTTTGCAACCAGATGAAAGTTTCTCGGCTTTGCAGTACGCGCCCCGCAGCAGGCTGGGTTCATCGTGGAGCTGGTTGCACACGCTGCCAGCCACAAGGTTGCTCACAGCGGCGTGATGCGGCCAAACTCGCGCACCCGCCTGGCAATATCTACACCTTTCATGGTGTCGTTGGCAGCTTGAGCAGCGCCCCCACTAAATATCCCACCAGTGCGCTCACCGTGCCAATAATCGCCATCTCTAATCCGCTCTTGGTGGGATGCCCCACAGTCATTTGCGCCTTGTAAGCGCCAACGGCAAACAAGGCCATCGCCGTAACTACAACTGAGACCCACATACTGGTAGCCACCGATAAAAAGGCAAAAGGAGCCAATGGGATGAGTGAACCAATCACTGCCGAGATTCCCACCACTAACGCGGCGCGCGCCGCCTTACCTCTATCGGTTGGCGTCAATTGATGCTCTTCTGCCATCATCACGGCTACCCACACATCCTTGTTAGCCGTTATAATCTCCACAATGTGGTCAAGTAACTCCCCCTTGAACCCTTTACCCTCATAGATTGCGCGGATTTCATTTTGTTCCAATTTGGGAGCTTGCTGGATATGACGATACTCGCGGGCGCGCTCGCTCTCGTAAAAATCGGCCTCGGCCAGCGTGGAAGTGTATGCCACCGCGCCCATCGAAACCGATTCGGCAAAAGTGGCCGCCAGCCCTGCCACCAACACAATGCGCGGATCATGGGTAGCCGCCGCCACGCCCAGGATAACCCCCAGCACATTGACCAGGCCATCTTGCCCGCCTAGAATAACGTCGGCCAAGCCAGAGGCGCGACGATGTGGGTCGTGCCGAGAATGGAGGGTATGCTCTTCAGGATATAAGTGAGCTATTTGTTGCCAGGTTTGTGATTCCACTTTGACCTCAATCCCTGGCGCGCGCCAGGCTATTGCGAATCCATTTACCAATCTCTACAGCTATGAGCATGAACAGCGCGATACCAGCAATCAGCACCCACTGCCCCGGGCTCAATGGCACAATCCCCAACAAGCTGCGAATGCCGGGTATCGCAAAGGCGACGGCTACCAGCAGCAAGCCGCCCAATACCGCCCAGACCAGCGGCATATTCTGACTCAATTTGTTCATGCGATAGATGGGCTGCCGCATGCTGCGATAGGCAAAAATGTAAATCATCGAATTCACCGCAAAACTGGCAAACACCAGGCTGCGGCCCTCCACCTCGTCGCCATGAATGCCAAAGTAATAGCCAAAGATAATCAAAGCGGCGATGGCGCTGGTGATGCTGATGACGCCAATCAACGAAAGCCCCAGGCTGGGCAGAATTGGCTCTTTGAGCGATTTGGGCGGTTCTTTCATAATGCCATCTTCTTTCGGCTCAAAGCCCAGCACAATATCTGAGGGGCCATCGCAAATCAGGTGAATCCACAAAATCTGCGCCACCGCTAACGGCGCGGGCCAGCGAAATATCATGGCCATAAAGATGGTGAGCACTTCGGCGAACGAGTTGGATAGCGTATAGGCCACCACCTTGCGGATGTTTTCAAAGATCACCCGGCCTTCCTCAACCGCCGCCACCACGGTGCGAAAGTTGTTATCCAGCAAGATAAGGTCGGCAGTTTCTTTGGCCACGTCGGTGGCGCTGCCTACCACCACGCCGATGTGAGCCTGCTGCAAGGCCGGGGCGTCATTCACGCCATCGCCGATCATGGCCGTGATCTCGCCGTTGGCTTGCAAGGCGCGCACGATGCGCAGCTTGTCCTGCGGGCGAATACGTGAGAAAATCGCCACTCGCTTCACGCGCTCTTCAAGCTGCCGGTCGTCCAACTTTTTCAACTCGTCGCCCTCAATGACTTCATCGCCTTCTTGCACCAGATCAATGGTGTGCCCAATGCGTTCCGCCGTTCGGCGATAGTCGCCGGTGATCATCTTGACCTTGATACCGGCCTGGCGCGCAACTTGAACGGCCTCGTGCACGCCTTCGCGGATAGGGTCTTGCATGCCCAGCAGGCCAAGCCAGGTGTATCCACTATAGTCTTCCAGTCTCCCGCCGGAGCGATACGCCAGGCCCAGCAAGCGCAATCCCTCGCCGGCCCACTCGTCCACCTGGGCTAAAATGCTATTACGTTGTTCGGACGTGAGTGCGCACATCTCCAGCACAATTTCCGGCGCGCCTTTTAGAAAATAATAACGATCGCCACCCAAAAGACTGCTGGTGATGGCTGTAATCATGTATTTGGTTTCGCTGGTGAACAGTTCTTCGGCCAGCCGTTGCGAGCCGTCAACCAAATCCTGGGGATTGCCGCTCATTTGCTGCTGGGCATATTCCCACAGCGCGATGTCAACCGGCCCTTCCAGATCGTTGCACAATACCATCGTTTGCCAAGCCCGTTCCTGGTCGAGCAAATTGGCGCGAGAAACCCGCATGCGTCCTTCGGTCAATGTGCCGGTCTTGTCGGTGCAGATAGTCGTCACCGAACCCAGCGTTTCAACCGCCAACAGTTTCTTGACCAGCCCGTTGCGCTTGAGGATCTTGCGCATCCCTAACACCAAAATCACCGTTACCGCAATCAGCAATCCCTCTGGCACAGCGGCGATGGCCAGGATGATAGAGGTGCGCAGCATGTCAAAAAACTCGCGCCCCATGAGCAGTCCCACGATCAGGATGGCCAGGGTAAACACGACGACAATGCGCGTCAAGGTGCGGCTAAATGCTTTCAGGCGCACCTGCAAGGGCGTATCTTCTTCAACGTGCTCTTGTAAGCTGGTGGCGATTTGTCCCAGTTCCGTTCTGGAGCCGGTTTTCGCTACGCTCATCATTCCACGCCCGGTGACGACGGTGGTGCCCATAAAAACCAGGTTCTGGTTAGCCGTTGCGGCGCCCGGCTGCCCCCTGAGCAAAATGCTTTTGTTGACCGGCTCGCTTTCTCCAGTCAGGATGGCTTCGTCCACTGCTAATTTGACGCTTTCGACAATTTCTCCGTCGCCCGGGATGCGCTCGCCGGCATTGAGCAAGACCAGGTCGCCGGGCACCAGTTCACGCACTTGTATTTCCTGGCGCTGCCCGTCGCGGATCACGGTGGTAGTCGGCTTGAGCAGACCCTTGAGCGCGGTATAGGTGCGCTGCGCCTGATATTCTTGAAAAAAGCCCAGGATAGCATCAATCACCACCACAGCCATGATGATGCCAAAGTCGCCATACTCGCCGACGGCCAACGAAACGCCTGCAGCGGCTAGAATGATATAGACCAGCGGACTTTTGAGTTGAGCGAACAAAATCGTCCAGGCGGACACGCTCTTTTCGGCGGGCAGGCTATTTTCGCCATACTGCCGCCGCCGCTCAATGACCTCGGCAGAGCTGATCCCCTGGTGTTTTTGCAGAGATTCTACAGTTTGACATTCTAAAGCGGTGTCCATAAAAATTTCCTTATCGTACTGTCAAGATAAATGCAAAATAACACTGCGGCGTTAAAATCGGCAGATAACAACCACAGTTCAACACATAAGCATTTGTTTATATATGATATTTTACGCGCAGACCAGACGTTTGTCAAGCGGTCTCGTTCCTGTTGGGCAACTGGCCGCTGCCCGGTTTTGCGTGTTTATGCCGATTGCGGTACAATGACTGGCGCTTGGCTCGGAGGGCACAAATTTTTGACCCTAAATCCGTGTTCATCTGTGTAAATCCGTGTCCAATTAATAAAATCTGTGCCGGAAAATAGCAAACTGGATAACTTGTGCGCGAGGATAAGGTAGTGCAAAGCGGCGAGTCGCCCGCCAACCCAACAAGTGTATACCAGGCGCCCAAAAACATTGGCGTGCTCTGCCATCCCAAGTTGCCCGCATCCTACCAGGCGGGCGAAGAGATTGTGCGCGCGCTGCGCGAGGAATGGAACGTGCAGGCGTGGCAGGCTTCAACCTGGGATACGCAGGCTGTGCAAGACCAATTACAGCGCGCGGATTTGCTGGTGATCTTGGGCGGCGATGGGTCGCTGCTGCGCGGGGCGCGCATGGCCGCGCCGTCTGGCGTGCCCATCCTGGGAGTGAACATGGGGCGGCTGGGTTTCCTGGCCGAATGTGACCCGTCCGGCTGGCGCGTGGCGCTGACCGAGGTGATGAACGGGCGATACTGGGTTGAGGAGCGCATGATGCTGCGCGCCGAATCGCGCCGGGGTGAACAAACCCTCGGCTGGCACGAGGCACTTAACGACGTAGTCGTCAGCCGCGGCAGCCTGGCGCGCGTGGTGCGCTTGCAGGCATATATTGATGGCGGATATATGACGACCTACATGGCCGATGGACTGATCGCCTCCACCGCCACCGGCAGCACGGCCTATGCCCTGGCGGCCGGCGGCCCGGTTTTGCCGCCGCAACTCAAAAACATCCTCCTCATCCCCATCGCGCCTCACCTGAGCATGGAACGCGCCATCGTGCTGGACCGCGGCGCGATGGTGGAAATTCACGTCAGCACCGATCACCAGGCCATTCTGACAGTTGACGGGCAATTCGAGTTTGCGTTGGAAGATGAAGATTACGTGATTGTGCGGGCAGCACCGGACCTGGCGCGTTTTGCGCGCGTCCAGCCTCCACATTATTTCTATCGAACCCTGGTCGCGCGTCTTAAACCCCGTGGAGAAATCGAGTGAGCGAAGAACAAACCTTTTGCGTCAACCATCCCACTGTAACGACCGTGCTGCGCTGCAACAAGTGCGGCAATCCCATCTGTAGCCGCTGCGCCGTTCGGACGCCGGTTGGCTACCGTTGCAAGAACTGCGTCAAGAATCAACAGGCCATATTCTATACGGCGTTGTGGTACGATTACGTGATTGCAGCTATAGTATCGCTGGTCATTTCGGGCGTGGCCCAGGCCATCTTGGCCTTTATCCCCTTTTTGGGCATCCTGATCGTGTTCGTGGGCGCGCTGGTTGGAGGCGCGGTGGCCGAAGTGGTGCGCGCGGCGACGGGACGTCGGCGCGGGCGTTACACGTGGCTGGTCGTGGCGATTGGCATGATTGCGGCGTCGCTGCCGGTGCTGGTGTGGGCCTTGTTGCTTCAAAATATGTACGACCTTGTTATCAACGGCATATACCTGGTGCTGGCGGTCGGGGCGGCCATAGCGCGGCTGCGTGTGGGCTAGACATTTTTGCACGAGCGTGGCAATTTGAATGTTCAGGGACCATTATGCTGACAGAACTGCTGATTAACGACTTTGCGATTATTGATACATTGCACGTAACCCTATCACCCCACTTTAACATCCTCACCGGCGAAACGGGCGCGGGCAAGTCCATTATCATTGACGCCGTCAGCCTGCTGCTGGGCGGGCGCTCGGATGCCGTCGTGATACGCACAGAAGCGGAACGCGCCATCGTCGAGGGCACGTTTCGCCTGGTCAGCGATACGCGTGAAGCAGTTGACCCATTGCTGGTGGAACACGGCCTGGAAGGCGACGACGCGGACGTGCTCACGCTTTCACGCGAAGTGCGCCGCAATGGACGCACCGTTTGCCGCGTCAATGGCCGCTCGGTGGCGCTGTCTACTCTCAAAGACATTGGGCAATGCCTGGTAGATATTCACGGCCAGAGCGAGCACCTCAGCCTGCTGCGCGTGCGCGAGCATGTCAATTTGCTGGACCGTTACGCCGGTTTGTGGGAGCAGCGCGCGCAACTGGCGCAGGCGGCGGCGCACGCCGGCCAGGTTCGGCGCGAACTGGCAGAGATGGTGCGCGACGAGCGCGAGCTGGCGCGGCGAGCCGACCTGCTCCAATTCCAGGTCGAAGAGATCGGCGCGGCCAAACTCAAGCCAGGCGAGGAAGTCGAACTGGAACAAGAGCGCGTGCGGCTGGCAAACGCCGAGCACCTGGCGCAACTGGCGGACGAGGCATACGCGCTGCTATACGAGGGAGAGGGTGAAACCCCGGCGGTGTTGGATGCCCTGGCGCAGGTGGGCCGGGCGCTGGCGGCGCTCGTCAAGATTGATCCGGCGTTGGGCGATCTGGCGCAATCGGTCGAGGGCGCCGGCTACGTGTTGGACGACGCCGCGCACACCATCCGCGCCTATCGCGAAAAAATCGAGTTCAGTCCGCGGCGGCTGGAGCAGGCCGAAGAGCGGCTGGACTTGATCAAGCGCCTCAAGCGCAAGTACGGCCAATCCATTGAACAAGTGCTGGCCTTTGCCGCCCACGCCGCCCAAGAGCTTGAGAGCATCACCCACCGCGACGAGCGCATTCAAGAGCTGCGCGAGCAAGAAGAACAAGTACTGCGCAAGATTGGCCGCCAGGGACGCGCGCTTTCAGACGCGCGCCGCGCGGCCGCTCGCCAACTCGCGGCGCAGATTGAAGTTGAACTGAATGACCTGCGCATGGCCGGCGCGCGCTTTGAGGTCTCGATTGAATGGACGCCGGACGAAAACGGCGCGTATGCCGCCCCCCCGCAGGCAGAAGAGGAGAACGGGCGCTATGCGTTCGACGCGAGCGGCCTGGACCGGGTGGAATTTCTCGTCGCGCCGAACGTGGGCGAGGGACTCAAGCCGCTGGCCAAAGTGGCATCCGGCGGCGAAACCTCGCGCTTGATGCTCGCGCTCAAAACAGTGCTCGCGCGCGCCGACCGCACCCCCACGCTCATTTTCGACGAAATTGACCAGGGCATTGGCGGGCGCGTTGGCGGAGTGGTGGGGCGCAAATTGTGGGAATTGACGCAATCCTCCGCATCTCATCAGGTGATTTGCATCACGCACCTGCCGCAGCTGGCCGGTTACGGCGACGCCCACTTTCGGGTGGAGAAAAGTGTGGCCGGCGACCGCACGGTAACGCAAGTAAACAAGCTGAACAAAAAGGCGCGCGTCCAGGAAATCGCGCAAATGTTGGGCGCTTCTGGCGAGGGCGCCGTGCAGAGCGCGCAGGAAATCTTGGACGCGGTGCAGGCGGAGAAAGGGAAAAAGTAGAAAGAGTGAAACTGCAGCAGCGTCTTCCCAGGCGCGTCACCTGGCGCGGCATAATCACCGCCGCCTTGATTTTGCTGGCCGTGTTCCTGGCATACAAGGCGTGGCGCGTGGGCAGCCTGGCGCTTGCCCTGAAAGCGCGCGCTGAAAGGATGCTGGCTCTCCAGCCGGAGCAGGCCGGCCTGGAAGCGATCTCGCCGATTGCAAACGATGTGCACGCGGCGCGCTCCGACTTGCACGCGCTGCGCACGGAGCTTGCCCTGGGCCTGGCCGTTGCTCCCGCGCTGGGTTGGTCGCCGCTTTACGGCGCGGAGCTGGCCTCCGCGCCCGCGCTGATGGATATGGCCGTCGAGTTGGTGGACGCGGGCGATATTGTGTTGGCCGGACTGGCGCCGCAGATCGAGTCAATGCAAGATGGCAAGCTGCTGTCCATCCCGCGCGCCGTCCAAATGATCCAGGAGATACAGCCAGTGATGGAACAGGCGCGCCCGCACCTGGAACGGGCCGTCCAGGCGCGCGCGCGCATCACCCGCCCCCTTTCGCCGCGCGCGGCGGGCTTGCTCTCCAAAGTGGACAAGGTTTTGCCGCTCGCCGTGACGGCGGCGGACGCCGCGGCGCTGGCGCCCGATTTGCTCGGCATGGACGGCCCCCGCACCTACCTGGTGCTGGCGCAAAACAGCGACGAACTGCGCCCCAGTGGCGGCTTTATCAGCAGCGTCGGGCGCGTGGTGATCGAGCGCGGCGAGATTGTGACCCAGACCTTTGAAGACAGTTACGCAGTGGACAATTTCAAACTGCCATATCCCGACCCGCCCGCAGAGTTGCTCACCTACATGGGCAGCGAATTGTGGGTATTCCGAGACGCCAACTGGTCGCCGGATTTTCCCACCAGCGCCAGGGACGCGATTCGCTTGTACCAGATCAGCCGCCCCGGCCCGGTACACGGCGTGATTGCCCTCAACTTGGGGGCGGTTCCCACGCTGTTTGACGCGATGGGGCCGCTCGCGGTAGCGGGTTTTGATCAGCCCATCACCGGCAAAACAGTGGTGGGCATGATGCGCCAGGCGCTGCTGGCCGAGTACAGCAGCCAGGCGTCCAAAGACTGGTGGGCAGGCCGCAAGGATTTTATGGGAACACTGGCTAACGCCGTGCTGGCGCGCGTCCAGGGCGGTATGCCGCCGGGGCAAATGATGCAATTGGGCTTTGCCTTGCTGCAAGTGTTGGATCGCCGCGACGTGCTGATTTATCTGGACTCGCCGGAAGCGCAGCGCTTGCTGGCGCAGCGCAAGTGGGATGGGGCGCTGCTGCACCCGCCCGGCGATTTTCTCATGGTGGTAGATACCAACATGGGCTTTAACAAGGTCAATCCAAACATTGACGAACAGCTGGCTTACACTATGCGGCTAGACGACGCTGGCCGGGGGCAGGCGACGCTCGTCATCACCCACACCAGCCGCGCCAAACCCGAAGCCGCGTGCGACCCCACGCCGCGCTATGACTTGGGGTACGACGGCATGATGAATCGCTGTTACTGGGATCTGCTGCGCGTGTATGCGCCGATGGGCAGCGCGCTGGTCACGGCGACGGTCCAGGCGCCCGCGCCGTTGGTGAACAAACGCTTTAGCGACGGCAAGCCCGCGATGCTTCAGGATCAAGACAAAGCCGTCTTTGAGTCGTTTTTTGCCCTCAACGGCAAGGCGCACCAGGCAACGCGCTTTGAGTACACGCTCCCCCCCGTCGTTGGCCAGGGCGGCCAGCTCAGGCTGTATTCGTTATACATCCAGCGCCAACCGGCCACCAACGACTTGCCGCTAGAACTTGAGATCAGTTTGCCTCCCGGCGCTCAACTGCTCAAAACTGAGCCCCCCTCTCCAACAGTCAGTGGACGGCAACCAACACAACCCTTGCGGTGGTCGCTGCGCCTGTCCTCTGATCAGCAGGTGCGCGTGTGGTATCGAGTGGCTGATTAACCGGAGCTTGGCAGAGGTAGAGTTATGAGTGATTACGTTCGAGCATTCAATCCGTTTTTCAATCGCCAGCGCATCACCGATCCAGCCTATTTCTTTGGGCGGGTGCGGCAAATCGAAGCGTTGTACAGCGCCGTGGTGACCCATCAGTGCCGCTCGCTGGTGGGCGAGCGCAAGATGGGCAAGTCGTCGCTGCTCACCTTCATCGGCCAGCCGGCCACCATGCGCCAGTACGGATTGGATCCCCAAAAACAGTTGATGATGTATTTTGACCTGGAAGGCATGGCCTCGGCGGGCGTGCAAGACTTTTGGGTAGAAGTGCTGGAGGCGCTGAGCACGCGCCTGCCGCCTTCGGCCAGCGACCTCGCGGCGGCCATACAGCAGGTGGTGGAGTCTGAAGTGCGCTTCATGGCCGTGCGCCGCGCGCTGCGCCGCGTGCGCGACGCCGGGTTTGAACCGGTGTTGTGCCTGGACGAGTTTGAATCGCTGGCGCGCAATCCGCGCTTCGAAACCGACTTTTACGGCGAGCTGCGCAGCCTGGCCAGCGAGTTGGGACTGGTTTATCTGACGGCTTCCAAGCGCAGTCTTTACGAGCTAACCTACGAGCACTCGGACACGCTCTCGTCGCCATTCTTTAACATCTTCTCCGAGCTGCCGTTGGGGTTGATGAACGAGGACGAGACGCGCGCGCTATTGACCGGCTTATCGTCGCGTGAAGGGAGCGGCCTGGGGAAAGGCTTTTGTGAAGAGGAGATTGTGTTTGCGCTCTACATGGCCGGGGCGCATCCCTTCTTTTTGCAAATTGCGGGATTCCATTTGTACGAAACGCCCGGCTGCTCCAGCCCGCGCGCGCCGGAAAGCTACCAACAAATCCGCAAGCGTTTTCTGGCCGAAGCCGAAGACCATTACCGCTACCTGTGGTCGCAGTTGACCACCACCCAGCAGATGGGATTGGCGCACCTCTCGCAAGCCTCTGAGCCGGTCATCCGCCTGCTCAAGGTCAAGAGCCTGGTGCAGGATAAAGACGACAGGCCGGTGCCCTTTAGCGAAACATTTTCCGAGTTCCTGGCCCAGCAGCGCACCGACCAAACCACAGGTTCCCTCGCTACGCCGGCAGCCACCACCAGCAACGATTTGACAGGCCGGACACTGGGAGGCTATCGGATAGTATCGCCCATCGGGCAAGGCGGCATGGCAGAAGTCTACAAAGGTTACCAGCCGGCGCTCGACCGCTACGTGGCGCTCAAAATTCTTTCGCCGCGCTTTGCCGCCGATGCATCGTTTTACGAACGATTTCAGCGCGAGGCCACCGCCATCGCGCGGCTGCGCCATCCCAATATTGTCCAGGTCTATGATTTTGGCACGGCAGACAACCTGACCTACATGGTGATGGAATACATTGCCGGGCCTACCCTCAAACACAAGATTCGAGAAGCGCACGCCCGGGGCCAGCTCTTGCCGGGCGACGAGGTTCTGGCCATCACGCGCGACGTGGCCGCCGCCATGGATTACGCCCACGCGCGCGGCCTGATTCACCGCGACGTCAAGCCGGCCAACATCTTGCTGCGCCGCGCCGAGCTTGAAGAGCCAGGAGCGCCCCAACCCGAGCCGTATGCGGTCCTCACCGATTTTGGCGTGGTCAAGATGTTGGAAGGCGTGCAATTCACGGCCACCGGCATGACGTTGGGCACGCCGGATTACATGTCGCCGGAGCAAGCCGCCGGCGACGAGGTGACCCCCGCCAGCGACATTTACGCATTGGGAGTATTGGTATACGAAATGTTGGTGGGCCAACTGCCCTTCTCGGCCGATACGCCCCTGGCCGTGCTGCTCAAACACATGTCGGACGCGCCCCCACTGCCGCGCACGCTCAAGCCCGATTTGCCCCCCGGCGTGGACGAGGTGTTGAATCGCGTGTTGGCAAAATCGCCGCGAGACCGCTTCAGATCGGGAGGCGAATTTGCCGCCGCCCTGGAGGCTGCGCTGTGACCGGCAAAAGCTTGACCACCGGCATAATCGTCGGGCTGCTGCTGACTTTGATGATGGCGTGCCCGGCTTTTGTCATCCTTCAAGAAACCCAGGTGCTGCCGTTTAGTGTTTTCTCATTCCTGCAAGCAGGCTGGCAGTTGGGGCTGGCATTAGAATTTACCGTCTTTGCAGTATTCACCGGCATCGCCACGTTGGTCGCTCTAGCAGGCGGAACGATGGCGGCCTGGCGCGCGCGCGCGACGACATTCAAAAGCGGCGTGTACGCTGGCGCGCTCAGCGGGACGATGGTGGGGCTGGTGCTTTACACCATATTGGTAGCCCCTAGCACGGCCGTGTGGGCAGGGCGGCTCGTACTGGCCGCGACGGCCGTTCCAGAAACAGGCTATTTCTCTGACGAGTGGATTATTCCATTTGTGCGGCATACGCTCATCCGCTTCGATCTGATTTTGTGGGCCGCGCTGATTGGCGCGCTGGTGGGGGGAATGCAAGGCGGCATAGTGGGCTGGCTGCGGCGCAAAACGCCCCCCCCGTCGCCCTTACCGACGCTGCTGGATGTCATCAACAATGATCGCACGCGCCAGGCATGGATGGCGGTGTATAAAGACGAGGCCCTCAAAGCCGGATTGATCGCGGGATTGATGGGCGGGGCCGTGCTGATCTTCCTGGAGGCCATGGGAACGTCGGCGTTGGCCAATTCATTCGACGCTTCGCTCCCATTGTTTGGCCCGGCGGCGCAATACGTCGAATGGTTTTTAGAAATCTTGCAAGCCGCCGGCGGGACCCACAAGAGCCATCTGATCAGTGGTCCGCTAGTGCTATCGCCCCTGCTGGTATTCCTGGTGGTTGTGGGAATAGGCGGAGTGGCTGCCTTCTTGCCCAAAAATCCGCCCGGCCGCCTGAGCACGCGCGTGTACGCGGCCACCGCGGCCGGCATGGTGACGGGCATACTTTTCTTTATTCGCCAGGCCGATCAAATCCGCCTGGCCATTGGCATGCTGCCCCAGTTCGTTCAACCCTTGCTCAACGCCCCTGGCCAGAAAGAGAATATCAAGAACGTCGTCCTCTTTTTATCTACGCCTCAGGCGCGGGTTGTAATGATGTATTGTGTATGGCTGCCATGTGTCCTGATGGGGGGTGTGCTGGGAACATTGGGCGGCGCGCTGGAAGGCCTGGCGTACGGCCTGTTCTTGATGCTTTTCAGGCTCCGCCCGGTGGACCGCGCGCGCATCGTGCGGCGCGACCTGGCGCAGCACAGCAGCCAGTTGTTGCCGCGCCTGTACCGGGTGTTCCAGAATGACAAAAACGCTATACAAGTATTGGAACACCTGGCGTTCGATTTAAAGACCGAGCCGGCCCAGGCGCGCATAGTGGCAGCGTACCATACACTTGCCTCGCGCGCCGATTACGCCGTCGAAGCGCTAGAGACAATTTCGCACACGCTAAAAGATCAACCCGAGTGGAAGCTGCGCGCCGAGATCATGGCGCTTCACAGCATTATGGCCCAGGGCTTGCGCGCCGACACGGTAGCGCAGATAGCCGCCATCGCCCCCATGCCCGATGAGCAGACGACGGCGCTGCCGCCCCTCCTGGCCAAATCGGGCGAGCACCTTTCGCGCGCGCTAAACGAACTCAAAAAGCTCGAGCGCGTGGACGACCTGAACGCCAAGATCATTTTTATGAACAACACCCTGGAATACCTGCGCCTGGCGCGCATTTTCGGCGAAGAGGTGGTGAGCAAGGGCACACATTGCTGCACATCTTTTGCCGAGTTTAGCGCCTTGCGCTTGCTGTGGGATCATTGGGAAGAAATCGTGTTGAGCGCGGTCAAAGACATGCAGGGCCGCGCCGAACTGAGCGCCGAACTCAAGACGCGCAAACTGACTTTTGCGCGGCGGCTGGCGCTCAGCTTGACGGTGGCGAATTGCGGATTGAACGTGGCCGAAGATGTACGGCTGCGCGTGGAGGAGTGCGAAGAGGAATACGACGTGTTGGAAGGCCAGGAGCAGCAGGTAGATATCCTGGCGCCTCAAGAAAGCCGCCAGATGTTTTTTACTATCAGGCCGCACAACGCTGAGCGGCTGCGCGTATGTTGGAAGATCGTGTACGACGACGCGCTCAACGACGACCGCGTGATCGAATTTGCCGACCAGGTCGAGTTTGTCGAGGCCGAAAAGCCCTTCCAGCGCATCTTTCCCATCCCCTACGTCACCGGCACGCCCTTGCAAAGCGGGCAGATGTTTGTGGGGCGGCAAGACGTGTTCGAGTACGTGCGCGAGCATTTGCTCGGCGCGTATCAGAATAACGTGATTGTATTGCACGGCCAACGGCGCACCGGCAAGACCTCGGTGCTTTATCGCCTGGGCGATGTGCTGGCCGATACGCACATCTGCGTGCTGATTGATATGCAGGGCAAAGCGGCGCGCGGCGAAGTGGACTTTTTGTATTCGATTGCCGACGACATTGCCTACACGCTGGAAAACAAGGGCATCGCGGTAGACCTGCCGCCGCGCAAGGATTTTGAAGAATCGCCCGAGTTCTTTTTCCGCAGCCGTTTTTTGCGCCGCGCCTACGAGGCGCTGGGCGGCAAAAGCCTCTTGCTCATGTTCGACGAGTTTGAGGAGCTGCAAAAACGCGTCGAAGACGGCAAACTGGCAGCCGACATTTTCCCCTACCTGCGCAACCTGATGCAGCACGAGCGGCAGGTGGACTTTGTATTTGCCGGGACACACAAGCTGGAAGAGCTGGGCGCAGAATACTGGTCCATCTTGTTCAACATCGCCGCCTACAAGCGCATCACCTTCCTGGAGAAAGACCAAGTCACCCGCCTGGTCACCCAGCCGGTCGCGCCCTACGGGATGGAATACGATCCACTGGCCGTGGAGCGTATCTATCAGGTGGCGGCGGGGCACCCCTATTTCACCCAGGTGGTATGCCACGAGTTGGTGGCGTATCACAACGAGACACAGCGCAATTACCTGACGGTGACCGATGTGGACGCGGCCCTGGAGCACATCATCGAACGCGGCGAGGCGCATTTCAAATACATCTGGGCCGAATCGTCCACCCAGCAGCGATTGGTTTTGCTGGCGCTGGCCGAACTTTTAGAAACGGAAGAGGCCGCCACGCCGGATGACGTGGCGGCGCTGCTGCGCAAGCGCGGCCGCCCGCTGGACAGGCTGGAACTGCCAGAGGCGCTGGCCAACCTCGAATCGCGCGACATCTTGATGCGCTCCGACCCCCGCAGCAGCCTGTACCGCTTCCGCGTGGATCTCATCCGGCGCTGGATTTACGCGGCGAGGCCGGCATACGAAAAAGTTGTGTAAGACGAACGGCCAACAGTAAAGGTGAAACATCAAACGTCAACCCGCAAGCAACTTGGTTCGGCTGGTGAAGAGCTTGCGGCGCGCGAGTTGATCCGGCGCGGCTATATTATCCGCGCGCGGAACTGGCGCTGCGCTGCCGGCGAGTTGGACATTGTAGCCGAATTGCCCTCACCCCCCTCAGGGGGGCAAGCGCCTTGCATCGTCTTTGTCGAAGTGAAAACCCGGCGCGGCGACCGCTTTGGCGCGCCCGAGGAATCCATTACGCCGGCCAAGCGCGCCCACCTCATCGCCGCCGCGCAGACCTACCTGCAAGAACACAATCTTGACTGCGATTGGCGGATTGACGTGGCGGCGATTGAGCTTTCCCCACGCGGCGAGTTGCTGCGAATAGACGTGATTGAGAATGCTGTTGAAGGTGGAAAGTAAAAAGCAGTTAATCGTTATTATTGGTCCCACTGCAGTCGGCAAAACGGCCTATGCGATTGACCTGGCTCGAAAACTGGACGGCGAAATCGTCTCGGCGGATTCGCGGCAAATCTATCGCCGCATGGATATTGGCACGGCCAAGCCCACACCCGAGGAACAGGCCGCCGTGCGCCACCACGTGATTGACGTGGTGGGCCCCGAGGAACCATTCACACTGGCTGAATACCAGGCCGCCGCTTACGCTGCCATTGACGACATCTTTGCTCAGGGCAAGCAGCCTGTGCTGGTGGGCGGCACGGGCCTGTATATCCGCGCCGTCGTCGAGGGGCTGCGCATCCCCGCCGTGCCGCCCAACCCCGACTTGCGCCGCGAACTCGAGGCGCAAGAGGGCGCGGCGCTCTATGCGCGCCTGCGCGAACTCGACCCGGCGGCGGCGGGCAAGATTGATCCCCGCAACGCGCGCCGTACCATCCGCGCCCTGGAAGTATGCCTGAGCACCGGGCAGCGTTTCTCAGAGTTAGGGCTGGCCCAGTCGCCCCCCTACCCTGTCGAGATCACTTTGCTGACCATGGAGCGTAAGCTGCTTTATGCGCGCATTGACGCGCGCGTGGATCGCATGATTGAACAAGGGTTGGTGGCCGAGGTCGAGCGCCTAGCGGCGGCGGGTTACAGTTGGGAGTTGCCCTCAATGTCTGGCCTGGGGTACAAGCAAATCGGCGAATACTTGTGCGGTCTGGTGTCGTTAGAGCAAGCCGTCGCCAACATCAAGTATGCCACACACAGCTTTGTGCGGCGCCAGTACGCATGGTTCAGGAAATTCCAACCGCATCGCGTAATCCATCGCCAACCAGATTCACAGAAAGCACCGTCAGCGTGAGCATGGTACCCGGCGCGGCGGCGACCCACGGCGCCTGCCGGATAAAGCCGCGTCCCTCGTTTAGCATCGCGCCCCATTCCGGCGTTCCCGGCCTCACGCCCACCCCCAAAAAATTGAGCGCCGATACGTTGAGAAGCGTCCATCCAATCTGCAGGGTGACGATGACCAAAATCGGCCCGGCAACGTTGGGCAAAATGTGATGGAGCAAGATGCGGCGATTGGTACATCCCACCGCGCGAGCGGCTAACACGTAAGGACGCTTGCGCACTCCAATGACTGCCGCGCGCACGACGCGCGCCGTGCTGGCAATGCCGGCCATCCCAATCCCCAACGCTACGTTGACCGGCCCAGGGCCAAGCAAAGCCACCAGCCCCAGAGCCAATAACAAGTACGGCATAGCTAAAAGCACGTCAATCAACCTGCCGACGATAGTGTCAAACCAGCCGTCGTAAAACCCTGCCAACATTCCAAGGCTGACGCCGGGCAGCGTGGCCACCAGCGCCGCCAGCAGCGTAATGCCGAGCGTCAACCGCCCGCCGTGCAACAATCGGCTCCATACATCCCGGCCAAACAAATCGGTGCCCGCCCAATGAGACGGATCTGGCGGCCAGAGTTGCGCGGCAACATCCACTTTCATTGGGTCCGCGGGCGCCACAAGCGGCGCGGCCAGGCCAGCCAAAATCACCAGCGCCAGAAAGCCCAAAGCGACCAGCGTCGCCGGATTGCTACGCAGGGGGCGGCGTTCCGGCTTGCCGGCTGGCCAGGGTTCAGGCAGCGGCTTGCGCGTGGGGAGCGGATATAAAAAGCGATGCCGTCGCTCGAGACTCATTCTTTTATCTTACCCTCGGATCGAGCTGCCAGTGGAGTGCGTCGGCAACCAGATTGACCAGGCTATAGAGCATGGCGCTCACCAGCACCAGCCCCTGCACAACCGGCAAGTCCTGAGCCAACACGGCCTCCACCATCACCCGCCCCAGCCCTTGCCGCGCAAACAACGTTTCGGTCACCGCCGCGCCGCCCATCAAAAAACCCGCCTGGACGGCAATGATGGCTGCCACGGGCGGCAAAGCCACCGTCCAGGCGTGCCGAATCAAGATGAGCGATGGCGTGAGCCCCTTGGCGCGCGCCGCCGTGATATAATTTTCGGCCAGCACATCCAGCAGGCTGGAGCGCACCAGGCGCGCAATCGAGCCGGCCGAGGCCAGTCCAAGCACCAGGGCGGGAAGGATCAAGTGGCACACACCATCATTGCCTGTGGGCGGCAGCCAGTCCAGAGCAATACTGAACAACACTATTGCCAGTAGTCCCAACCAGGCGATGGGTACAGAGATGCCCAGCAGCGCAATGCCCATCCCAATGCTGTCGAGCCACGTGCCGCGATGGATGGCCGCGAGAGTGCCTAACCCTATCCCGGCCACAACTGCGGCGACCATGGCCGCTGCGGCCAGTTCTACAGTAGGGCGGCCTGCTTCTGCAATGATCGTGCTCACAGGCCGCCCGCTGATCCACGAGCGGCCCCAATCGCCGCGCGCCGCATTCCACAAGAAATCGGCGTATTGCACGAGCAGGGGGCGATCCCAGCCAATGGCGGAGCGATGCTCGGCAATGGCCTGCGGTGACGCCCCAGAGCGCGCCAGGAGTTGCAGGGCTGGATCGCCTGGCAGCATGTGGACGGCGGCAAACGAAAGCGTGCCGGCGGCCCACAAGACGGGGACGATGGTTAACAAGCGACGCAGGATAAAGCGGAACATAGGCAACAAGTAAAAAAGTGGAAAGCACCTGCCACTTTTTTACTTTCCACTTTCCACTTTTACATCCACCAACCACGGGAACCAGCCGCGCGCGTCGTAACGCAACCCTGTAACCTGCGAGCTGGCGACGTTCAGGTTGACGTAATCGCGGATAGGCACGATGAGCGCCAGTCTCATGACGTGCTGCTGGATCTGCATATAGGTCTGGCGGCGATTTTCCCACCGTCCCTCGGCGGCGGCGAGCGACAACCATTCGTCCAAAGAGGAATCGGATACCTTGGCCCAATTAAAAGAGCCGGTTGACTGATAAAATGAACGCAGGAGATCGGGGTCGCTGCCTGAAATGAGGAATGGGATGGCGTGTGCTGTGCCCTCGCGCCCGGCCTGCAAAAGCGTTCCATAAGGCACAACCTGAGACGCCAGTTCCACGCCAATCTCTTTCCATTGCGCCTGGAGCAACTGGGTGACCTCGGGCACGAATCCAAAGCTCATCACCATCGCCTCAATGCGCAAAGGTTGATTGTTTTTGTCTAGCCAGCCATCGCCATCCGTGTCTTGCCAGCCGGCCTCGTCTAACAATGCCCTGGCCCGCGCCAGGTCGTAGGGATACAGCAATTGAGTGGTCGGATCAAAGCCGAGCGTGGACGCCGCCAATGGGCCGTAGGCAACAGGTGAATTGTTTCTAAAAATCGCCTTGACAATCGCCTGCCGGTCGGTGGCGTGCAGCAGCGCTTGCCGCACCCGCAAGTCGTCAGTTGGCGGGCGTTGTGTATTGAGAAAGAACTGCAAGGGCTGGCCCGGAATCGAGGCCGAATGGAGCGCAAAGCGTCCATCGGCGGTGAGGCGTTCCACGTCTTGGGGCGGCACTTCACCCATCACGTGCACCTCGCCTGATTCGAGCGCCAGCGAGCGCGTGGCCGGGTCCTCGTAGAACTTGAACACAATCTCATCCAGGTAGGCCGGGCCGTGGTGGGCGAACACGCTCGGCCCCCAGGCGTAATCGGGGTTGCGCGCCAACGTGAGATGGTCTTGTGGCACGTACTCTACAAATTTGAATGGCCCGCTGCCTACCTGGTGCATCTGATACTCTTGGCCCCACTGCGCCAGAGCCTTGGGCGAGGCAATGCCGGTATAGACCTGGCTCAGACTATCCAACAGGGGCGCATAAGGCTCCTTGAGAGAAATGGCGATGGTATAGTCATCAATCACCTGGGCGTGGTCATACGGCCCAAGCATAAAAATGGCTTTTTGCGATTTGGTTTCTGGGGCGACGATTCGGTCGAGCGTTGTTTTAACGGCCTGAGCATTAAACGGTTCGCCGTCGTGAAACTTGACGTCGCGGCGCAGTTTGAAGGTGTAGGTTTTGCCATCGTCCGAAATCATCCACGATTCGGCCAGGCCGGGCGTGAATTGGCCGGTGGCGGGGTCCTGGTACACCAGCGTATCATAGATGCTGGTGAGTGGGATCCCCAATTCTGAAGAGGCGTTGACGTGCGGGTCAATGCCCGAAGGCGCCAACGTCAATCCATAGACCAGGCGGCTAGGACCAGATGGAGCGGGTGAGGCGCAAGCGGTCAACAAGACGAGCACGAGCAAAAGCAGCGCCAGCCTGGCCGTGCGTGGGGCATGCGTGAACAGATTCATGGCTAGACTCCTATTGAATTGTATTAGAGAAAGCCATGACCTGAACAACATGTCCGAATATAGCGGCCTACCCGGCTGTATGTGGCCGGGCCGAGGAAACTCGCAAGTTGGGTCTCGGTCGGGCTAGAATGTTTGCCCACAGTCCGGTCATCTCAGAAATGCGCCTGGATGACGTTTTATCGGATCAAATCGTCAAGGTCACTTACGGCAAGTATAACCGAACTTTGACTAGATGGCAAACAAAGCATCTTTATGGATATTGGCGCGGCGACTGGCCTTGCCTGGCGACGACTTGGGGATAGTTTTTCTTGGGCGCGGACGGGTTGACCGCAACAACTTGCACGTCAAATTCGTGCCGCTCGGCGTAATCAAAGTAATACAAGAACTTGCGCTGCGGCTCCAAATCCAGTTTGCCCACTTCTACCTGGTGCGCGTGCTGTCTGGCGTCTGACCAGGGAGAACCAATCTCGGTAGCGAGGTCTAGCGCGCGGCCGCTCATGAAAAACGAGTACAAGTGATCGTTCTTCCACTCAAAGGCGTTTTGAATAGCCAGGTGAAGGTCGTCGAGCGTTTGATCTTCGGCGATTTCGACATCGCGCCAAATGTCTGGCTGCGCGCCTGGCGTAACGCGCAGCGTAAAGGTGCGCGCGGCTCCTTTTTGCGCCTTGCGCGAAGGATGCGGGGCGCGCTTTTTCCCTGGCTGGTATTCAGGCGGCAAGTGATGGGTAAAAGTGCGAAGTGGGGAAAAGTTTCCCAACACCCCCGGGAACATGCCCGAGTTCCTCTCTTCATCTTCCCATTCTTCGTCCCAATCTTCATCTTCGTCCCAGTCGTCCCACTCCTCGTCATCTTCCCATTCTTCGTCCCCATCCTCATCGTCGTTCCACTCTTGCCCCAGCCCGAATATCCGGCTTTCGAGATTTTTTCTTTGCCGTGTTTCGGACGGCCACACTTCCGGCGTCCAAATCTCTGAAAACGGATCGGGCGGTATGGGCTGCCGGTAGTGTCCCGTTATCATGAGATGTGAAACAATGTCCCAGTCCATCACCCGGTCATACTTGCTGCGGCTAAAAGCCAGGATCGCTCGCAGCACTGCCTGGTTGCGCTGCGCAATGGCCTCCTCGTCGCGGGCAGCGCGAGGTTGAAACTCGACGCTATAACGCTTGGCCATCCCATCCAGAGCGCGAAAAATCAAGTGATCGCCGGGGGCAGCGTGTTGTGCTTTGAGCCAGTCCCAGAACTCGGGCGAGCCGCTCGTTCCCCAATGGCCTCTTCCCAAGAAATCCAGAGATAGTTGGGTTGCGCCGCCGGTGGGCAGTTGAACGTGGACGGGGCTGCGGTCTGAGCGAGATTGGATTTCAAAGAACAAGGGCCACAACAACTCGCGTATATCGTCGCCCAACTCGATGGCCTTGCCGCCCAGGTCAGATTCAGAAAGCGTGAGCCGCACCGCCGAACCGGTGATGAGGCGCGGCTTCCAGCCATAACGCCCATTCCCTGCCGCCACGACGGATCGGCTCTGGCTGATGGCGCTCCGAATGGTGTTCTTGGGGTTTTTGGTGGCGATGGGCGCGATGGCCTGAACGCGCTGGATGATTTCGTCGAACGAAAGCGGTTCAGGCGACTCGCGCACCACCTGGTGAGTTAATTCGGTGAAACTGATTTTATCTTTAGGCATACTTGCCTCTCCATAGCGTATTGACTTACTCGTGTGCGGCCATTTTACCTCGATTGCGCCATCCTCACAACCGGCGCCTGGGCCTGATAATCGCTCCAGCCGCCCAGGTATTCGGTGAGCGTGCCTTCGTCCAGTTCGACGATGCGCGTGGCTACGCGGTCGAGAAAATAGCGGTCGTGGCTCACGGCCAACACCGTTCCCTCAAATTCGTCGAGTTGGTCTTCCAGCACTTCGGCGGAGGCAATATCCAGGTTATTGGTCGGTTCGTCGAGCAGCAAAAAATTTGCGCCAGAAAGCATCAGCATGGCCAACTGCATGCGGCTGCGTTCGCCGCCGGAAAGCGAGCCAATTTTTTGCTGCGCCTGCCGATAGCCAAAGAGGAACTTGAGCAGGAAAGCGACGGCGTTTTCCTCTGTCATCGGCGCGGCGCGGCGAATGGCCTGGAGCAGGGTTTGGCCGTAATCGAGCGTCTCGTGTTGTTGGGCGTAATAGCCCATGTGCACGCTCGGCCCGACGATAATGTCACCCGACGTCGGCTCGTCTTGCTCCAAGATGATGCGCAGCAGCAGCGACTTGCCCGCGCCGTTGGGGCCGACCAGCCCCACGCGCTCACCGTGCCGCACCAGCAAGTTCACCCCTCGCAGCACGTGGTTCGCCTCGAACGATTTGCGCACATTGACAAGCTCCAGCACCTTGTTGCTGCCGCGCCAGCCGTTGAGTTCCAGCCCCATCGTGCGCCGTTCGAGCACCGGGCGCTCCAGGCGATCCACCCGCGCCAGCCGAGATTCCATCGCGTGCATGCGGCTGGCAAATTTGTCGCTCCTTTGCACCCACACCTTGTAGCGCTTCAGCGCCATCTCCATGCGCCTGATTTCGCGCTGCTGGATTTCGTACAATTGTTGCTGCCGCAGCAGCGCCGCGCGTTTTTCGTAAGCGTATTCGGAATAGTTGCCGATGTACACCGTGATTCTGCCGGCGTCGAGATCGGCAATTTCATCGGCCACGGCGTCCAGCAGATAACGGTCGTGTGAGACGATGACGACCGCGCCCTCGTAATTGACAAGCGTCTTTTCCAGCGCGGCCTTGGCTTCCAGGTCGAGGTGATTATCCGGCTCGTCGAGCAACAAGAGCGCCGGGCGCGTGACGAGCAACTTGGCCAGCCCAACCAGCTTTCTCTGCCCGCCAGAAAGCGCCGTCGTCAAAAGCTCCAGGTCGTTCTCAGAAAAACCTAGAATGGTTAACGTTTCGCGCAGGCGACTGGCATAACTCGGGCCGCCGGCGACCTCGTATTCGTGTAACAGTCGCTCCTGCAGGTCCAATGTTTTGGTGAGCGCCTTTTCGTCGCCGTAAACGGATGGCTCGCCCAGCCTGGCTTCTACGCGCGCCAGGTCATGTTCGAGTTGCGCAATGTGCGCCGAGGCCGTGAGCGCCTCTTGCCACACCGTTTTGTTTGGGTCGAGTGTCACTTCTTGGGATAGATAGCCCATCGTCAATCCTTTGGCGCGAAACATATTGCCCGCGTCTTGGGCCAATTCTCCGACGATAATTTTGAGCAGCGTAGATTTGCCCGACCCGTTGGGGCCGACCAATCCCACGCAGCGATCATTGTGTATTTCCCAATTCAGGCCGTCCGGCGCCAGGATGTCGCGGCCGGCCAGGTTGATCGTAATGTGATCGAGGTTAACAGCAATCATTTTGCAGCTCCAAATAAAAAAAAAAGCCGCAGGGCGCGCCTGCGGCTTGAACAAACTAGATCTAATTAGACATAATTATCCGGGTGATAGGCGCGCGTGTAGAAGGAAGGGAGCGGTATGCATCCCATCATATACGGGAGTAGGATTTGGCTAGTTGCCCAATCTGTGTAAATCATTGCGCCTTCTTGTGAACGCTGCGATTATAACCGCCAGTCTAAATCTTGTCAAATTGCCAGGATAATTTACCAGTGGTACACTAGGGTTATGATTATACTCATCAATGGGCCGTGTGGCGTGGGCAAGACGCAAGTGTCTTGGGCCTTGGTCGAGCATTTTGACAAAGGCGTCATGCTCGACGGCGATTATGTGGGCGCGGTGCAGCCGTTTGAAATCTATGACGACGAGCGCATCGAATATTTGTACCAGACGATTCGCCACCTGGTGGCCTTTCACGTCGAGCACGGATACGCCAACTATGTGATTAACTATGTGTTTGAAACACCCCAGTCCATGGCGCGCCTCAGGCAATTGCTGTCTGATCTGGACGACGAGATTTACGCCTTTCGCCTCACGTGCGCGCAGGACGAAATGGAGCGGCGCATCCGGCTCAGAAATACAGACCAGGTCGCGTGGGAACTGGAGCGATTTAAAGAGTTGTCTGCGATTCAGGCCGTCAACGCCGCTCGCGGCGACTTGGGTTATGTGGTAGATACTACGTCGCTGGACGTATCCCGGGTGGCTGACGCCATCTGGCAAAACATCCGGGAAGCAGTCGAGTTAGCGCCATACGATCCGGCCTGGCCGGCGCAGTACGAAACCGAGCAAGCGCACATCAGGGCGGCGTTGGGCGACCTGGCTGTGGGGATTCATCACATTGGCAGCACAGCGGTGCCCGGCCTGGAGGCCAAACCCGTAATAGATATCCTGGTGACGGTGCGCGCATTAAAAGACGCCATAGCGTGTGTTGCGCCGTTGCAGACACTCGGTTATACCTTTGTGGATTACGCGCAAAACACCGACCGGCGCTTTTTCCGCAAGGGATTGCCGCGCACGCACCACCTGCACATCGTCGAAGAAGGCGGGCGCTCGATGGCGGAGCACCTGGCCTTTCGCGACGCGCTGCGCGCCGATCCAGATCTGAGGCAGCGTTATGCAGAACTGAAATCCGAATTGGCGATGCGTTACAGGAATGATCGAGCCACTTACAGCGCCGCTAAAACCGCTTTTATCCAAAATGCGCTGACGGAGCAATAGAAAGCGAGGGAGATATGACACCTGGTTCTGTTAATCAACTAGTGATTGCGACGGTGGCCGGCAGTCAGATAGGCGAATTGGTCAACCGGCTGACCCACGATGGCTTTTACGTCACCCAGGTCAATAGCAGCGGCGGCATTCTGCACGAAGCGACCGTCTCGATGCTCATTGGTCTGGACAAGACCCATCTGCCGCGCCTGCTGGAACACTTCCGCGAGTGTTGCCGCACTCACCGGCAATTTCTCCCGGCTCACATCGAGGGGCCATTCTTACAAGTGCAGCCGGTGATGATCGAAGCGGAAATGGGCGGCGGCACGCTTTACGCGCTCGAGGTCGAACATTTTGAACAACTCTACGATGCACACATCCCCACAGAGGCTGTGAGCCTCAAAGATCGAGAGGAGGCGAAAATGAAAATGATTATCGCGATTATACGCGACACAGACGACGAGTGCGTGATTGACCAGTTGATCACGCACAATTACCGCGTTACACGTGTGGCGACCACAGGGGGCTTTTTGCGCCGCGGCAACGTGACGCTGTTCATTGGCGTAGAAGATGCGCCGCAAGTGCAGGCGGTGATTGACTTGCTCAAACAAACGTGCAGCCCTGCCGAAGCCGGACATCACCGTGCGACCATTTTCGTGGTGAATACCGAGTATTTCGAGCAAATCTAGCGCCGTGACGCCACCCTCGCGCGCTAATCGCAACGAGCGTATGCAAACCAAGTCTCTACACTTATTCTGGTCGTACCTGGTGCGGCGCCTGGCGCATTTAACGGCGGGCGGCGCGTGGACCGGCCAGTTACACATCTCGGTCAGGCGCAACTTGCGCTGGTATTGGTTCGACGGCGTGTTTGCGCAGGCATCCGACTCGATTGTGCTGGCGTATCTTTCGCTCTTTTTATTGGCATTAGGCGCCAACGCAGCGCAGATCGGCCTGGTGAGCGCGCTATCAAACCTGAGCGCGGCGCTGCTTGTTTTGCCGGGCGCGGCCATCGTCGAGCGATGGGGACACCGCAAGCAAACCTGTCTGTTAGCCGGCGGCGGGGTGGCGCGCATCACGTTGCTGCTGTTGGCGCTGCTTCCGCTGGTTGCGGCCCAACCGGTGGCGATATATATCGCCATTACCCTGGCGGTGATTCGCTCCGCGTTTGCCAACCTGTCTGTGCCAGCCTGGACCTCCCTCACCGCCGACATTGTACCCCTGAGCTGGCGCGGCCGCTATTTCGCCTCGCGCAATGCGGCCATGGGGGTGGCGGCCATGGCAGTCACTTATGGCGTGGGATTGCTTATCACACGCATGGGCGCTCCCGCCGGATACCAGGCCGCGATGGGGACGGCCTTTATTATCGGTGTAGCCTCTACGGCGTGCTTTGCTTACATCCGAGAGCCGCTGGCTACGCCCACCACGCAGCCGGGCGTCAGCCCACGCCTGCCAATTCTGCACAATCTGGGCGCGCACCCTGACTTTTTAGCCTTTTGCGCCATAGCCGCGTTGTGGAATTTTTCGGTGAACGTGGCAGGGCCATTCTTTAGCGTTTACCTTGTGGATAGCCTGAAAGCCAGCGCGGGTTTTGTGGGCGCGCTGGCTGTGGTCAACGGCCTGGCAGCGCTGCCAGGCCAACGCTTGTTTGGCGCGTTATCCGATCGTTGGGGCCCGCGTCGCGTGCAACTCGTCACCGGCCTGTTGATGCCATTGGTGCCCTGGGGCTGGTCGCTCACTCGCTCGCCCTGGCAGGTAGTGCCGGTCGAGCTGGCCGCCGGTTTTTTGTGGGCCGGCTATAACCTATCGAGTTTCAACTTTTTGCTCACGCTCACGCCACAAGACCGCCGCGCGCGCTACGCGGCGCTGTATCAAATCGTGGTGACGGTTATGCTGGCCATCGGCGCCGCCGTGGGCGGCGTGATTGCCACGCGCTGGGGATACACCACCACCATGGTGCTATCCGGCTTTGGGCGACTGGCCGCGGCGCTATTGTTCGTCCGCTTCGTCAGGCAGCCTGTTTCGGAAACGACGCCGTCGCCGTAAAAATTCGAGGCAAACGTGAAAGCTTTCAGGCGCTTGCTTATATCTGGATTGTTTAGTGCGCTCCTGCTCTGCATGGCGTGGGATGGATGGGCAATGGACTATGCCGGGCAAAACGCCGTTCCCACACCCACCCCTACCAGAAGCCCCAAAGAAGATAGGCTGGCCGATATCCTCTTGCCACCCCGGCGCATTTTGAGTACCGACATCAGATTCGAGCATATCTCGATTGAACAGGGGCTTTCCCAAAACTCGGTATTGTGCACATTGCAAGACAACAAGGGGTTTATGTGGTTCGGCACGTGGGACGGGCTGAACAAGTACGACGGATATAATTTCACCATATACCGGCACGACCAAGGCAATCCCCACAGCCTGGGCGACAATACTGTTTGGTCCCTGTACGAAGACCTGGGGGGCGCACTCTGGATTGGAACGGGAGCAGGATTAGACTATCTTAATCGAGAGACGGGACAATTTACGCATTATCAACACAATCCCAATGATCCAGCCAGCCTGAGTGACAATGTGGTGCTCTCAATCTGGGAAGATCCATCGGGCGCGCTCTGGATCGGGACGGCCAACGGAGGGCTGAATAAACTGGATCGGTCAACAGGGCGCTTTACCCGTTATCAGCACAATCCTGACGACCCTTATAGCTTGAGCAGCAATAGCGGCGTGACCATCTATCCAGACACATTGCGCAGCCGGGGAGATTGGACGGGGATGCTGTGGGTGGGAACGAGCAACGGGCTGAACAAGTTCGACGTGGGGACGCAGCGATTTACTCGTTACCAGCATATCCCTGGCGACGCTCAGAGTTTGAGTGACAATGGGATATTGACGGTTTACGAAGATCGCTCAGGCACGCTCTGGATTGGCACCAACAAGGGACTGGATTGGTATAACCGGGAAACCGGCCATTTTGTCCATTACCAACATCTTGCCAGCGACCCCCACAGTTTGAGTGACAACATGGTCTGGCGAATTTACGAGGACCGCCTGGGCACGCTCTGGATTGGAACATTGGAGCAAGGGCTGGATAAATTTGACCGGGAGCACGGGCGTTTTATTCACTACCGAAACGATCCCAACAACCCCGCCAGCCTGAGCAATAATCGAATCCGGTCCATCTACGAAGATCGCTCGGGCGCGCTCTGGATCGGCACGGATGGCGGGGGACTGGACAAATTTGATGTTGGGAAGAAAGGATTTACGAATTATCAAAGCGATCCCAACGATTCAAATACGCTCAGCGCCAAAAGCGTTCTCGCGGTTTACGAAGATCGCTCGGGCGTTTTGTGGATTGGGACAATCAGCGGGGGGCTGGACAAGTTTGACCGGGAAACGATGCAGTTTACGCATTACCGCTACGATCCGCGTTACCCGTATAGCTTGAGCAGTAATTTTATCTTGTCACTTTACGAAGATCACCGGGGTACATTGTGGATTGGAACATACGAAGGAGGACTGGAGCGATTTGACCGAAAAAACGACCAATTTGTTCATTACCAGCACAACCCGCGCGACCCTTACAGCTTGAGTAATCCTTCCGTCCGCGCCATCTACGAGGATCGAGACAGCATGCTCTGGATTGGAACGTGGGGAGGAGGATTGGACAAACTTGATCCCACGACCAGGCGCTTTGAACATTACCGACATAATCCTGACGATTCCAGCAGCTTGAGCGATAACACAGTGAGAACGATTTGTGAAGATGGGATGGGCGCGCTCTGGGTTGGAACAGAGAATGGCCTGAACCGGCTCGACCGAGAGACGGGGCGATTTACTCGCTATCAACACAACCCCGACGATCCTAACAGCCTGGGCGATAATTTTGTATTAACCATTTATCCGCAGAACGGCGACAACCGTGAGGGAGCATCGCCGGCGCTCTGGATCGGAACGAATGGGGGGGGATTGGACCGGTTCGATCCAGAAAACGAGATCTTTACTCATTACGGAGAAAAAGATGGACTGCCGAACAACGTGGTATACGGGATATTGGAAGACAATCAAGGATCTCTCTGGCTGAGCACCAACAAAGGGCTATCTAAATTCAATCCGCGCAACGGAACTTTTAGGAACTATGAGGTTCGAGATGGGCTTCAGAGCAACGAGTTCAACGAAGGGTCATACTATAAAAGCCGCAGCGGCGAAATGTTCTTTGGCGGCGTCAACGGGCTTACGGCATTTTATCCAGAAGACATCAAGGATAATTCTTATACGCCGCCGATCGTGTTGACCTCGTTGACACAGAGCGGCGAACCTGTGGACGCCAGCGCGGCTATCGAAAACATAACAGAAGCAAAGTTTAGCTGGCCCAACAATTTTTTCGAATTCGAGTTCACCGCCCTGAGTTATGTCCAGCCCGAAAAAAATCAATACGCTTACAGGCTCGACAATTTCGACAAGGATTGGAATTATATTGCCACGAGACGGTTCGGACGATATACAAATCTGCCGGGCGGCGAATACACGTTGAGACTCAAGGGGTCAAACAACGATGGGGTTTGGAATGAAGTTGGAACAGTGCTCAAAATCACCATCGTGCCGCCCTTCTGGGAAATGTGGTGGTTCCGGGGACTGGCGGCTCTTACATTGATAGCAGGCGTTCTTGGCGGCTACCGGCTGCGAGTCAAGAGCGTCGAGACGCGAAACCGCCAGCTCGAAGCCCTGATCAAAGATAGAACCCACGCCCTGGTGCAGCACACGCGCGAAATCGAGCAGCAGCGGCAAGAACTCAACGGCCTCTATCAGGCTGAACAGCGGCGAGCCGAACAGTTCCGCGTCATCAGCGAAGTGGGGCGGCGCATCACTTTTATTCTGGCAGTGGACGAATTGTTGGATCAAATAGCCCGCCTGATCCAAGAGGCTTTTAATTACCATCACGTTGGCATCGGATTGATTGAAGGGAACGAGGTAGTCTCCAAGGCTGAAGCTGGCGCCTGGCGCAATGCGCACCACGCCCGGCGCATCAGAGTAGGACAGGCCGGCGGATGGGGGCAGGTGGCGCGGAGCGGCGAGCCGCTCCTGGCATCTGACATTAGCCAAGAATCTTTGCACTCCGTCCCGATTCGCTCCCAGTTGTGCGTGCCATTGCGCACCAAAGAAGCGACGATCGGTGTGTTGAGTGTTGAGAGTGACCAGCCGAATGTGTTTGACGACAGCGACCTGGCAGTGTTACAATCACTGGCAAATCAGGCCGCCGTGGCGATTGAAAACGCCCGCCTCTACGAACAAGCTCAGCAGCTGGCAGTGATAGAAGAACGCGGCCGTCTGGCGCGCGACTTGCACGACGCCGTCACCCAAACCCTCTTTTCGGCCAGCCTCATCGCCGAAGCGCTGCCGTCCATCTGGGAAAACGACCAGAGCGAAGGACGGCAACTGTTGGACGAAATGCGGCGATTGAATCGTGGGGCGCTGGCCGAAATGCGCAACTTGTTGCTGGAACTGCGCCCGGCTGCCCTGACCGAGGCCAGTTTGGGCGACCTTCTACGCCAGCTCACCGAAGCCGTCACAGGGCGGAAAGATATTGCCGCCACCGTCAATATCGAGGGCCAATGCGTGCTCCCCTCAGACGTTCACATTGCTTTGTATCGCATTGCCCAAGAGGCATTGAATAACGTGGTCAAGCACGCCCGCGCCAGCCACGTGGTCGTTCACTTGCGCTGCATTGCGCCGGAAGCCTTCTCTCCGGCAGGTGCCCGGCCAGAAGAGGCGCAAGAGACGAGAGTAGAACTGCAAGTGAGCGACGACGGCCGCGGCTTTGACCCCAGCAGCGTCTCGCCCAATCGCCTGGGGTTGAGCATTGTGCGCGAGCGCGCCCAAGCCATTGGAGCTTTATTGGAAATTGAAAGTCAGGTGGGCCGCGGGACGCGCATTAAAATTGTGTGGACAAACGGACGCCAAACAGCAACAAGCGAATGACCGGCAGGCGCTGACGCGCATCACGACAGCGAGGCGTCTGCAGGGTCGGACTTGATTTCTTCCAGCCGGCCAGTGGTCATAAAGATCACGCGTTCGCACACATTCGTCACCCGGTCGCCGATACGTTCCAGGTTATGCGTCACCCACAACAAGTACGTGGCGCGGCTAATGTACTTGGTGTCTTCGAGCATGTACGTCAGCAATTCGCGGAACAATTGCTGGTACATCGCGTCTATCTCGTCATCGCGTTGGGCCACCTGGCGCGCCAGCTCAGGCTCAGACCTCACAAACGCATCCAACGCGCCCCGGATCATCTCTTGCGCTGTTTGCGCCATGATCGGAATGGTGATGATGGGCTTGAGGATAGGCTCGTCGGCCAGGCGCTTGGCCAGGACGGCGATGCCCTCAGCGTGATCGGCCATACGCTCCAGTTCACTTGCAATGTACATGGCGGCAATGACGGCGCGCAAATCGCCGGCCGCCGGCTGCTGCGTGGCGATGAGCGTCAGGCCTTCTTCTTCGATCTGGTAGCGCAAGTTATTAATGGCCAGGTCGTCGTCAATCACTTGCTGCGCCAGGCCGGCGTCGCGTTCCTTGAGCGCGCGGACGCTGCGCTCGATAGCGGCCTGGACCATGCTGCCCAGCCGCAGAATGTCTTGGCGCGTGCGCTCCAGTTCGCGCTCTAGCGTGCTGCGCGTATGTAAAGTCATCGTCTTGATCCTTTCTGCCTCATCATCCCACAGGTTACTTGTCCAACGCTTTTAACTGCTCACTCGCCTTTTGCCGCAAGGTAGAGTCCTGACTCAGCCGCAGCGCCATGTTGAAATTATCTCTGGCTTTTTCTTTATCGTTGATCTTGACGTACGTCATCCCGCGATTATAGTAGGCAGCAGCATAGTCGGACCTGAGCGTGATCGCCTGATCGTAATCGGCGATGGCCTTTTCCGTGTCATCTTTGCTGGCATATGCCATTCCACGATTGTTGTAGGCTTCGGCATAGTTTGGCTGCATTTTAATCACCCGGCTAAAATCCGCAACGGCCTGATCGTAATCGCCCTTTCTGCCATAGGCCAGCCCGCGCCCGTAATACGCCTTGAGATAATCGGGATAGAACTTGATAGCCCGGGCGTAATCGGCAATGGCGCGCTCGTCGTCGCCCTTGTCGTAATAAGCGTTGCCGCGATTGTAATATGCTTCGGCAAAATCCGGCAACAGCCTGACGGCCTCATCAAAATCGGTCAGCGCGCGATCCGGCTCGCCCTTGCGCCGATAAGCGATGCCGCGGTTGATATACGCCATGGCGCGATTGGGTTCGAGCTTGATGACCTGGTCGTAATCGGCGATGGCGCGCTCGTAATTGCCCGCCTGGCCATAGACCAATCCTCGATTGTGATAGGCCTCGACGTAATCGGCTTGGAGCGCGATAGCTTGATCGAAATCGGCCAGCGCGCGGCGGCTCTCGCCGTTGGCCGCAAACGCCAACCCGCGATAGTTATAAGCTTCAGCGTGGTTGGGGTCGAGCTTGAGCGCCGCATCAAAATCGGCCAGCGCGCGGTCCAGCTCGCCCTTTTCGTAATAAGCAATGCCTCGATTAACAAACGCCTGCGCATAATCGGGCTGGAGCGCGATTGCCTGGTTGTAACTATCAATAGCGCACTCGTAATCGCCCTCGCTGTAGCACGTCAACCCCTGCGCGTTATACACCAGTGCTCCAGATGGCGAGGGCGTCAACAGCGGCGTGCTGGGCGGCCGAGAATTGCACGCCGCTCCACTCGCCATCGCCACAACTGCAATCACGCTAACTGCTATCCAGAAACATTTGTTATTTTGCTTCAACTTGTGCTTTTCCCTTTCAACGCTTTATTCTTGGACTGTTCAGATTCCTCTTCGGCCCCCTCCAATTCTATTCGCTCCATCGGCGTTACCAACGCCGCCAGTGTATCGCCGCGGCGCAGCAGCAGGCACTCGTCCATGCGCGCATCGCGCTTGCGGGCAGGTGCGACGTTCGCCTTGAACACCTTGGAGTAGCCTTTGGTCGTCGTCATCACCAGCGGCGTAGTGGCGGTCACCACCGCTGCTCCAACCAGTTTCCCGCTGGAAGCAGAGGGGCGAGCTGTGACCACGCCCGCGCCGTAGCGGCCCTTGGTAGGATACTGTGCCAGCGGCGCCCGCTTGCCGTAGCCGTTTTCGGTGACCACCAGCAAATCAGCGCGCGGCTGCGCCACGTCCATCCCCACCACGGCGTCCTTCTCGTTCAGCTTGATGCCCATCACGCCGCCGGCGTTCAAGCCCATGGGGCGCACGCTGTCTTCCGCAAAGCGAATCGCCTGTCCCTCCATCGTCACCAGGATCACTTCGCCGCCGCCCTGCGTGATGCGCACCCATTCCAGGCTATCGCCTTCGTCCACGTTAATCGCGCCAAAAGATGAGCCGGTGGCCTTGATCAAGTCTGCCGCCGCCACGCGCTTGACGATGCCGGCGCGCGTTCCAAACAATAGATAGACCGGCAAATCCTCCGCGCGCGGCAACGCCACCGCCGCCACCAGACGGTCGTCGCGCAGCAGGCCAGTGAGATCGGCCACGTGCGCGCCGCCTTCCGATACCTGGTGGACCGGCGTCTGCCCCGCCCGCCCCCGGTCATTAAAGACGTACAGCGTATCGCGCGTGCTGGCCTGCACCAGCGCGCTCACCGCTTTATCAGATGAGACATTCAACTTTTCGCCCACGCGCGTCACTGCGCCATCCGCATCCACACTGATCCACACCAGGGCCTCTGGCACCAGCTCGTGGGTCGTCATCAATTCGCCCTTTTCATGTTCGGCGATGTGTGTACGCCGCGGGCTGCCATAGCGGTCTTTTAACGCCAGCAACTCGTCTTTGATAACGGCCAATATCTTTTTGGGATGCTTGAGCAAATCTTCCAATTGCTTGATCTTGGCCGCGAGTTCCTTGTACTCGGCCTCCAGCTTTTCGCGTTCCAGGCGGGCCAGGCGGCGCAGCGGCATATCCAAAATGGCGTTGGCCTGGATTTCGGTCAACTTGAAGCGTTTCATCAGCCCGGCGCGCGCAGCGTCGGCGTTGGCGCTGCGGCGAATGAGATGGATCACTTCGTCTATAGAGGCCAGCGCCTTGAGCAGCCCTTCCAGGATGTGGGCGCGCTCCTGGGCGCGCTGCAAATCGTACTGGCTGCGGCGCGTGATGATTTCCTGGCGGTGCTCGACATAGAGTTGCAAAATTTTCTTGAGCGAGAGCATGCGCGGTTCGCCATCCACCAGCGCCAGCAAAATGATGCCAAAGGTGCTGCGCATGGGGGTATGCTTGTACAACTGCGCCAGGATGTCTTTGGGATCCACCGTGCGGGTCGTTTCGACAATCAGCCGCATGCCGGTGCGGTCCGACTCGTCGCGCACGTCGGTGATGCCTTCGATCTTGCCATCGCGCACGAGCGTGGCAATGCGCTCGATCAAGTTCGATTTATTGACCTGGTACGGCAACTCGGTGACGATGATGTTGGCTTTGCCGCGCGCGATTTCTTCAATGTGCGCCTTGGCCTGCACGCTGATATGGCCCCGCCCGGTGGCATACGCCAGGCGAATCGCGTCGCCTCCCTCAACCCCCTCGTCGTAACGGAACACAATGCCGCCAGTGGGGAAATCCGGCCCCTTGATGAACCGGAGCAAATCCTCAATGTTGACGTCGTCCAACTTGTTCCACCGGTCAATCATAAACACCAGCGCGTCCACCACCTCATCCAGGTTATGGGGCGGCACGTTGGTGGCCATGCCCACCGCAATGCCCGACGCGCCATTGATGAGCAGCCCTGGCACCGCCGCCGGCAGCACCAACGGCTCTTTGAGCGACCCATCAAAGTTTGGACCAAAGTTGACGGTGTCTTTGTGAATATCCAACAACAATTCTTCAGACATGGCCGCCAGCCGCGCTTCGGTGTAGCGCATGGCTGCCGGCGCGTCGCCATCCACCGAGCCAAAGTTCCCCTGCCCGTCTACCAGTGGATAGCGCATCGAAAAATCTTGCGCCATGCGCGCCATGGCATCGTACACCGCCGCGTCGCCGTGTGGGTGATACTTGCCCAGCACCTCGCCGACGATGCGCGCCGATTTTTTATACGGCGCGTCAGGGCGCAGCCCCATATCGTGGCAGGCGTACAAGATACGCCGCTGCACCGGCTTGAGGCCGTCGCGCACGTCTGGCAGCGCGCGCGCCACAATCACGCTCATCGAGTAATTCAAATAAGCATCTTGCATTTCACGGTCAATGTCTATCAGACGGACCGTGCCGATTTCCATTTCAGTCACAATGACCTCCCAAGTTCATAGTTGCCACTGTAAGTGTACCGGAAAGCCGCCGATTGTCAATGTGCGCACACTTGACCATCCGCCTAAATCGAGTACAATTAGCCCAACATTCTAAAAACCCTGGGCTACCGCATCAGCCCCCTACAGAGGAGAAAATATGTACAAGATAACCATTGACGTTCAAAAATGCACTGGCGACGGCGAATGTGTAGACACTTGCCCAAGCACCCTGTTCGAATTGCAAGAAATTGCGGGCAAAAAGATTGCCGTGTTCTCGGGCGATCCAGAGGACTGTGTAGGTTGCGAATCTTGCGTAACCGTTTGCCCTTCAGAAGCCATCACACTGACTGAAGAATAATCTACTTGCACATTCCTCTCAAAACGGGCGGCAGACAGTCTGCCGCCCGTTTTTTTACGCCGCCGCCTGTTTGACGTTCTCTGCCCCTTGTGGTAAACTTTACCCGTTTATTCGGAAAAACACATATAAGGGTAGAGCCTGGTATGGAATTGATTGCAGGACCTCGGGTCATTGACACAGAATTCAAAGTCTCGCTGCCACACGATCTGTTTGCCACGCTCATCCTGATCGAGGCCTCGGAACGCTTAGAGGGCATCAGTGAGTGGATCACACGCACCGCCGCCGCCTTGCCAGCCGAACTGGCCGCCGAGATCACCATGCTGGTGGGGCTGCTGCGCTATTGCCCATCCGCCTGGGGGTACCTGGCCGCCGACCTGCCGGAGGAGCACGCAGCGTACACGGATTTCGATGCCTTTATTGGCCTGCTGCGCGCGCGCCAGGCGGCCAGTTATCGCGCGTTGATGCTCGATGCGCTCAAGCAAGAGTTGGTCCGCCGCAACACGCCGCCGCCGCTTTCAGACCAGGCCGCCGACGTGCGCCAGGCCGTGGCCGAATACAACACGCGGCGCAGCGCCGAACAGCCTGACTGGCTGGAGCGACAGATTGATCCTCGCACAGTCGCCGCCCTGGTGCGAGACGGCGCTGCCTTCAAACGGCGCTTGACGGCGCTCTTGGAATCCTTCTGGACACAGGTCTATGGCAGCGAGTTTGCAGCCTGCCTGCCGCTCATGCGGCGCAGCGTGGAAACGCACCGCCAGCGCCTCTACCCTTCGGATTTTGCGGCCCGCTTCCAGGCCATCACAGGGCGCGGCCTGCCCGATACGGTGCGCCAGCAACTGGCCGGCATCCGGCGCATGGTTTTTATTCCATCGTGCCATACCGGCCCCTATTTCGTGTTTGCCGCCACGCCGCCTACCTTACAAGTATCCTTCAACTGCCGCGCCTCCGGCGGCCTGGCAAATGGCTGGGTCACGGAATTGTTTCCGCCCCTGCGCGCGCTGGCCGATGAAACACGCTTGCAAATCCTGGCATTGCTGAGCCACCGCGAGATGTACGCCCAAGAGATTATCGAGGCGCTGGGCATCAGCCAATCGGCGGCCAGCCGCCACCTGCAACTCTTGGAAAACACCGGCGTGCTTTCAGTGCGCAAAGAAAACACCGCCAAGTACTATTCAATCAACGCCGCCAAAGCGCGCGAGTTGATCACGGCGATAAAAGAACTGGTGAACCTGGCATAACGACGTGTGACGAGGGAATGATGGATGCTTTGACAAGTATGAAAAGAATCGCCCTGGCCGGCGCGCAGACCATGCTGACCGGCTCGGCGCAATCCGAGCCGGGGCTGGTGCGGCGCGTGCTGACACTGGCGTGGCCGGCCGTTGTGGAACAAACGCTGGCCATGATGGTCAGCCTGGTAGACACCTACATCGTGGGGCACCTGGGCGCAGCCGCATTGGCGGGGGTGGGATTGGGCGGCCAACTGCTCAACCTGGCCATCGCGCTGTTGAGCGCGGTGGGCGTTGGCTCGACGGCGCTGGTGGCGCGCCACATTGGCGCTCAAGAACCTCAAGAAGCAGCTCGCACCGGGCGGCAATCGGTGCTGTTGGCCACTGGCATCGGATTGCTGATGGGCGTGCTGACATTCGCCTTTGCGCCGCAATTCATCGCCTTTATCGGCGGCGAGCCGGACGTGATACAGCTTGGCGGCCAATATTTGCGCGTGATGGCGCCCTCGTTTGTGCTCATCGCCATCCTGTTGATCGGCAACGCCGTGCTGCGCGGCGCGGGCGACACACGCACCCCCATGATCGTCATGGTGATTGTCAACGTAATCAACACCGTCGTGGCGTGGAGCCTGACGCAGGGAGTGGCGGGCCTGCCGCGCCTGGGCGTGGTGGGCAGCAGCCTGGGCGCCGCATTGGGGCAAGGTATCGGCGGCCTGATTGTGCTTGTCATCTTGATTCGCGGGCGCGGCGGGTTGGCACTGGGCTGGCCGTTCCGGCGGCCGGATTTTGACCGCATCCGGCGCATCTTGAACATTGGCCTGCCGGCCGGCGCAGAACAAATCATGCTCCAAATCGCTTTGCTCAGCACCTCGTCCATCATCGCCCAATTTGGCACGTATGCCTACGCCGCGCACCAGATTTGCTGGCGCGTGGTCAGCCTGTCATTTCTGCCCGGCTGGGGATTTGCGGTGGCTGCTACAACGCTGGTGGGGCAAGAATTGGGCGCACGCAATCCACAGCGCGCCCGGCAAAGCGGCTACGTAGCCTTCCGGGCCGCGCTTATTCTGATGTCTACCATCGGCGTGCTATTGTTTCTGTTTGACGCGCCTATTGTCCAACTGTTCAGCAATGACGCCCAAGTCGTTTACCAGGGCACACTGGTCGTCCGCCTCGCCGCGCTCATTCAGCCTTTGCTGGCAGCCAGCTTTGTCTTTTCCGGCTCGCTGCGAGGCGCCGGCGATACACGCACCACGCTGGTCATCACACTCAGCAGCGTGTGGGGACTGCGCCTCATCGTCACCTATCTGCTGGGCATGACGTTAGGGCTAGAGTTGCTGGGCGCGTGGTTGGCCATCGGCACTGATTTTGGGTTCCGGGCGCTCATGTTCTGGCATCGCTTTAGATCCGGGCGCTGGCAAACCATCAAAGTCTAAGTTGACGATATGCTCTACTTGCGGGATAATGTGGTGCGTTAGTATCATCTCAAAATGTAGGGGCGACTCTTGCGGTCGCCCATGTGAGGGCAGGGGCAAGCCCTGCCACTACCCCGGATTATTGAGAAGATACGTGCGTTACACATACACGATTTCTGGAGGCTTGAGTGTTAGTTGGCCTGTGGCACACCATGCGTCCCAAACAATGGACAAAAAACGGGTTTATTTTTATTCCCTTGATTTTTGACGAAAAACTGTTCCAACTCAGACCCTTTGCGCTGACGCTGGCGGGGTTTGCGCTGCTGTGCGTCATTTCCAGCGTCGTATACATCATCAACGACCTGGCCGATATTGAAAAGGACCGCCAGCATCCCACCAAGCGCCATCGTCCGATTCCTTCCGGCCAATTGCCGGCGCGCGCGGCTCAGATTACCGCGGCGATGCTCTCCATCATCGGGCTGGCACTGTCGTTCGCGCTCAACCTTTGGTTCGGCCTGATCGTCGCCGGCTACCTTGCCCTTCAAGTAGCGTACTCGCTGCGCCTTAAAAACGTGATCATACTGGACGTGATGTCCATTGCAGCCGGCTTTGTGTTGCGCGTGGCCGCTGGCGTGCCGCTGGTGGACGTGGAACGTTTTTCGCCGTGGTTGTACGTCTTTACCACGCTATTGGCGCTGTTCATGGCGCTGGGCAAGCGCCGGCAAGAAATCGTCTTGTTGCAAGGCAATGCCGGCAATCACCGCGCCATCCTGTGCGAGTACAGCCTGCCCTATCTGGACGAGTTGATTAACGTCGTAGTCAGCGCCGCCATCGTCGTCTATTCGTTGTACACATTCACCGCCGTCAATCTTCCCCCCAATCACACCATGATGCTGACGGTTCCCTTCGTGTTGTACGGCATGTTCCGTTACCTGTACCTGATTCACATTCGCGGCGAAGGGGGCGCGCCGGACGAGCTAGTCTTGCGCGACCGCCCTCTCTTGACGACGGTGATGCTGTGTGGCATAACCGCCGCGCTCGTCCTCTATGGCGACGACGTGTCTCACCTGATCAGCTCGTATTGACCTGCGATGAATCCCAAGTCGGCTCTGAATCCGCCCATACTCGTCACGCGCCAGCCACAACTGCGCCACATGCTTCAACGCCTGCTGGCCGAGCCGCTCGTCGCCGCAGATACCGAATCTGATAGTTTGTACGTCTATTACGAAAAAGTCTGCCTGGTACAATTTTCCATCCCCGGCCAGGATTTTCTGGTGGACCCGCTGGCCGCACTTGACCTTGCGCCGCTGGGCCAACTGTTTGCCAACCCAAACGTAGAAAAAATTTTTCACGCCGCCGAATACGACATTCTGTGCCTCAAGCGCGACTATGGCTTTGAATTCAAAGGACTATTCGATACCATGTGGGCCGCGCGCATGCTAGGCTGGGCGCACGTGGGGCTGGCGCCTATACTGGCGGAACACTTGGGCGTCAGCCTGGACAAACGCTGGCAGCGATACAATTGGGGCAAGCGCCCATTAGATCGAGCGGCGCTTTCGTATGCGCGCCTGGATACGCACTACCTGCTCGATGTGCGCAACATACAACTGCCCCGCCTGCTCGCCGCCGGCTGTGAAGAGGAAGCGAGGGAAATTTTTGACCAGGTGACCTGCGTCACGCCCGCGCCGCGCGCGTTCGACCCGGAAAGCTTTTGGCGCGTCAAAGGCGTGTGGGACCTGACCGGGCGCGAGCAAGCCATTGTCCGCGAGTTGCACGCTTACCGAGACCGCGAGGCTCGCCAGCGCAACCAGCCCGTGTTTCGCATTTTGGGCGATCAAACACTGCTGGCATTGGCGCAAACGCGGCCGCGCCAGATCGACCAACTCGAAGAGATTAACGGCATGAGCAATGGGCAAATCAAACGCTACGGGCGCGGTATCCTCGATGCCATCGCGCGCGGATGCAAGGCCGATATTCCTCGCCCACCCTACTCGCCGCGTCCCGACGAACGCATTTTGAATTGTTACGAAACACTGCGCGCCTGGCGCAACGCCATCGCCCGCCAGCGCGGCGTCGAACCGGATGTTATCATGTCCAATGCGACGCTGATGTGCCTGGCGCAGCGCCGCCCCTCCGCGCCAGAGGAGATGGAAAACATCGAAGGGTTGGGCGCGTGGCGGCGCAAGGCGTATGGCGTACAGTTGATTCAAGTGATACGTGAGACGTGAGGCGTTAGACATAAGGTTGGTTAGTGTGTGGCACACAAAGGAGTGAAACATGAAGCTTGAATTTTGGGGCGCGGCCCAGACTGTGACCGGATCCATGCACCTGGTGCGCGCCAATGGTTCTACTATCTTGCTCGACTGCGGCCTGTTCCAGGGCAAGCGTTCTGAGGCTTACGACCGCAACAAGCAACTGCCCTTCGATCCTGCCGCCATTGATGTCTGCGTTCTATCGCACGCTCACATTGACCATTCAGGCAACCTGCCCACGCTCGTCAAGAACGGCTTTCAGGGGCGCATTTTTTGCACGTCGGCCACGCGAGATTTGTGCAGCACCATGCTGAGTGACAGCGCCAACATCCAGACCAGCGACGTCGAGTATGTCAACAAACATCGTCAACGCGACGGCCTGCCGCCGTTCAAGCCTCTCTACACATTGACCGACGTGCTGGCCACTCTACGCCACTTTGTAAGCCTGGAATACGGCAATGGCATGGACATCGCGCCAGGCGTGCGCCTCGTGTTTCACGACGCCGGCCACATCCTCGGCTCGTCCATTGTCGAATTGCTGATCAAGGAGCGCCGCGCCCAAAAGCGCCTGGTCTTTACTGGCGACGTGGGCCGCAGGGGGCTGCCCATTTTGCGCGACCCCCAATTCGTAGAAAACGCCAACGCGCTAATTATAGAGGGGACTTATGGTGGGCGATTTCACGGCGAGTTCCAAGAGTCACACGCCAAGCTGGCCGATCTGGTTAACCAGGCCTACACACGCGGAGGAGTGGTGCTCATCCCTGCCTTTGCCGTGGGCCGCACGCAAGAACTCGTATACAACCTGCACCAATCTTTTGAGGCCGGCGATCTCCACCCCGTCTCAATTTACGTAGATAGTCCGCTGGCGACCAACGTCACCGAAATTTTTCGCCTGCACCCCGAATGTTACGACGAAGAAATCACCGATTTCATGTACAGCACTGACCATCACGATCCATTTGGCTTTGAGCGCCTGCGCTACACGCGCAACGTGGAGGAATCCAAACAACTCAATGGCCTCACAGAAGCAGCCGTCATCGTCAGCGCCTCGGGGATGTGCGAAGCCGGGCGCATCCAGCACCACCTCAAAAACCGCCTGGAAGATCCCAATACGACGATTTTGTTTGTGGGTTATCAGGCTGAAAACACGTTGGGGCGCAAACTGCTCGACGGAGAGCGGCACGTGCGCGTCTTTGGCGAAGAGCACGCCGTCCGCGCGCGCATCGAGCGACTGGAAGGATACAGCGCGCACGCCGATCACAATGGATTGGTGGAATATGCGCGCCGCACCGGCCGCCCGGGCCACACATTCATTGTCCACGCCGACCCTCAGGCTGCCCAGGCGCTGCGCGAAGGTCTGCGCGGCATTGGGCTATCTAATATCGCCATTCCCAAACGCGGAAATGTTTTCGAGGTATAAAAAAGCTCCGTTCATCACCCTGCGCGGGTTTATCCAATGGGTCCAGGAGGAGCGCCCCCCCTCGTCAAGAACACGATAAGAATGACGATAAGCAGGGTGATGACGATGCCAATGCCAACGCCGGCCAGCACGAGCATCCGCTTCTCTTCCGAGAACCTGGCCAGGACCGTAGAGAGCAAAACCGATTCCACCTCCGAGCGCACTTGAGAAGCGAGCGCGCTCACGGAACCGTGAAGGGGCGAAGCCTCCTCGTCCGGCTTGCCCACCTGCCCCCCTTGCTGCAGCGCCGCGACCACAGCGGCGGGAATGGGCGGCAGAGCCTCCAAAGCAGGCTGCGCCTCAAGTTCCTGGGCCGCAGGTTCGGCTTGTTGCGGCGCGGCAGTACTGGCGGCGGAAAGCTGCACATCCCCCACAGGCTGCGCCTGGGTCTCTGGGGTCACAGGTTCAACGTGTGGCGGCGCGGCAGGAGCGAGAAGCAATACATCGGCCGACGACGCTTCAGGCGCCTGGGGGGGTAGTTCGGGTGGAGCCACAACAGCAGCGGCAGAAGGCGACGACGAAACCTCCGCTGGTTCCAGCTTTTCGGGCTGCGGCGCGACGGCGATTTGCAGAGCCTGGTCCAAAGCCTGGGCCAATTCAGCGCCGCTCTGATAACGCTCGCCCGGCTCCTTGGCCAGAGCCTTGAGAATGACCGCCTCCAGTTCGGGCGAGATCTCGGGACGCAATTCGCGTGGAGGGCGGGGAGACGCGCTCATGTGCTGCATGGCGACCTCGAGCGGGTCCTCGGCGTCGAAGGGCGGCTGTTCGGTGAACATTTCGTACAAAATCGCCCCCACCGAATAGAGGTCGCTTTGGGGCACCACGTTGGCAGATGACATCGCCTGTTCGGGGGACATGTAATACGGCGATCCAAAAATCTCGCCGCGCGTGCCCAATTCGGCCATGAGCGCCAGCCCAAAATCGGTTAAAATGATGTGCCCCTCTTCGTCAAGCATAATGTTGGATGGCTTGATGTCCCGGTGAATGACGCCGCGCTTGTGCGCGTAATCGAGCGCCTGGCACACTTCGCGCACAATTCGGCTGGCCTCCTCCGGCGACATGGACGTTTCCCCACTTCGATGGCGCGCCAGGACGGAGCCTAAATCTGCCCCCTTGATGTATTGCATTGCCATATATAATAGCCCATCGGCCTCGCCGTAGCGATACAGCCTGACAATATTGGGATGTTCCAACTGGGCAATCGCCTGCGCTTCGCGCTTGAAACGCGCGATGTGGTCCGAATCAGATTGAAAGGGCGTGTCAATCACCTTGATGGCGACGTGGCGTTCCAGGTTGGTATCCAGCCCGCGATAGACGCGCGCCATGCCGCCGTGTCCCAGCAGGGCCTCCAGGCGATATTCGTCAAGCTGTCGCCCCAGCAAAGAGTCATCCGCGGTTGGCGAGGGTTGAGCAGGAGGCGGTTCGTGGCTGGCTTGCACGTGCGATGCCACCTTGTCACTCACGGACGCGCGCGACAAGGGGCGTGCTCCTTGCACAACGACCGGCTGTTCGGCTTGCAGAGCCTCTTCCAACGCGTCCATCAAATCGCAGCCGGTCTGGTAACGCTCCTGGGGCGATTTACTCAGCGATGTCAGCAATACCGCCTCAACAGCCTGGCCGAGAGCGGGATTGAGCGATCTCGGCAGGGGCGGCGATTGGGTGAGATGTTGCAGCGCCGCGGTGGTGGGAGAAGGGTCATCGAACGGCACCGCGCCGGTCAACATTTCGTACAAAATGACGCCCAGCGAATAGAGATCCGATTGCGGCACGGCCTCGGCGGAACTGCGCGCCTGTTCCGGCGCAATGTAGCGCGAGCTGCCAAACACCTGCCCCATCGAACCCTCGTACATGTTCAGCGCCAGGCCAAAATCTGTCAAAACGATGCGCCCGTCGCCGGCCACCATCACGTTCGACGGTTTGAGGTCGCGATGAATGATGCCCTGCTTGTGGGCGCAATCCAGCGCGTCGGCCACGGCGCGGCCTATGCGCAGCACGTCAGCGTGAGGCATCAACTCGCCCTCGGCGGCGTACTGCGATAACAACCCGCCCAGATCAAGCCCGTCCACGTAATCCATGACAAAATAATACAGGCCATCCTGGTCGTCGGCATAGTAGACCTGGATGACATTCTCGTGCCGCAGGCCGGCCACGGCCTGCGCCTCGCGTATAAAGCGCTCGGCGTAAGCCGGATCGTCGCGGTAGCGGGCGTCAATCATCTTGATGGCCACCGGGCGATTCAGTTTGACATCCACGCCATAGTAAACACACGCCATGCCGCCCCGGCCAATGACGCGCTCAATCCTGAAATTGGCAAGTTGGCGTCCGATAAGAGAATCTTGCATAGTTTTACTCCGGTTTCCGAAGGCGAGTTTCGCGGCTGGTGCGTGTGATGCGCTGCAAATCCGCCACCAGGCTGTTCAGGCCGGCGGCGTAGGTTTCCACGTAATGCCGCGCGATGCGCCGGGGCAGGTCCTCTCGGCCACACGCCGCCAGCAGGTCCACGTGGGGACGGAAATCACGCAGGCTGATGTGCATCACACCTCGCGCGTCGGTAATGACGCCCCAGGCCAGCGTCTTTTTGTCGTTATCATCTTTGGCCGTGATAAAGCGGAGCAAGGTGCTGGTGGGCGCCACAACGCCCATGTTAGATAACACCTCGCGCCCCTTGACGATATCATTCAACGCTTCGAAACGGGTGGGAATCTGGTCCAACATGCGCTGCAAGGGCGTGGGCATGTGAGCCAGCAACTTGATCGCGCTCACACTGGCGCTTTCGCCCCTGAGGGCCACCTCTTTGGCCCGGTTCATCACTGTTCCAAATCCGGCCAGCGCTGCCAGGTATTTGCGTTGCAGTTCGTCGAATTCGGCATAGAGCGCGGTGCGGTCGCCCTCGCCGCTCTCGTAAGCGTTCAGGGCTTGCATCACCTGCCGGTGCAGGTTGAGTAAATCCAACTCTTCCAGGGGCACCTCAAAGCTCATCGGATAGAGGCGCTCGCGCGGCGAACGCTGGCTGGCGTCAATCGGGATGAGAATAGAGGGATTGATTTTGCTGGCCTGTTGAATCGCACCCAGCGCCGACTGGGCCGCTTGCATGGTATCTTCGCGCTGCGCAGCGGCCTCCAATTCCCACACCAAATCAGGATCGGGCTGGTACGTCAGCGCGTGAAAGGCGCGGTAAAGAATCAAGAGATCATTGACAGTTAACTGGATGAGGTCATTGCGCTGCTTGAATAACTTGCGCAGCTTTAAAATCGCCTTCAGGTCAACAGCGTCTGTTTCGGCGCTGGCTTCGGGCATGATACCCGGCGACTGCCGGATCAGCTCGCGCTCGGATTCCCTGAACTGGCAGACCAGGGGGCGCACGGGCGATGGGGCTGGTTGAGCCGGCGGCAGATTATGGAGATACACGGCCCAAGACAGCGCCTCGTTCGTCAAAATTTCAGATAAGGCCGCTCCCCACCCGCCATCGAAAAAAATGTGAGAATGGTCAAACACAAACGTCTCGCCGGTATCAAAAATCGTCACGGCGTGATCGCCCACGCCGCGCTCGGCCTGGCGCAGCTCGGCCAAAGGCAAGTGGCGCGGACGCGGATCGCAATTGATGAGGATGGGCGCGTGGCGCAAAGCCGCGATGCTCTTGGCCGTCGCCTCGTTCAGTTGAGGCAATAGCTTGGGCAAGGTCGCCCGCCTGACGCCGGTCAGCGCGGCCAACCCGGCCGGGGCAACGGAATCGCTTTGCAACATGGCTGCCACACGCGCTCGCACCACCGCCACATCCGCCGGCCTTTCCGCGCCGACCGGCATCATAAAATAGCCACCCCGATAGACAAGACCAATGTGCGCCTTGGATAAGGCGATGGGCGTGCGCGTCTCGTCATACGGACCAGGGTCGAGAAAAGCCAGAATAGACATCTGCCGCTGGTAAGCGGGCAATGCGTGGCGCTCGGCCTGGCGCACTCGCTCCGTCCACGTGCGGCGCACGTCGGGGGCCAGATCACCCGTCGCCTCCTGGACAAAGTGGTCGAATTTGCGCCGCCGGTAGGTGGGGTAATCATCCAGGGGGTCAGTGTCCGCGCCGCGTTTGTAGGGGCGCACCTTTTCCCATTCATTGTACAGTCGGCCGTAGCGAGCGGCGTCCGTTTGCTCTCGGGTCAACTCTTCCAAGAGATAAAGATAGACGCGCTCGCGCCATTCGTTTTCAAGCAAGGCATTATACTGATACATGCAGTGAATGGCCGCCATCGTCCAGGCCGTGATGCGGTCAACGGCGCTCAGGCGAATGTGGTGCTGATTGAGCAGCGTGTCGAAACCGTGCGTCTCGTAGGCGTGGCGGGCAGTGTCTTCGCGCAAAGCATAGCCCACGTAAAATTGCCACGTCCCTTCTGGGAAAGCATGTTCCGGGCTGGCGCCCGCTAACTTGAGCAAATTCTGATAGCCCCAAATCACCGCCGCCGGCCCTGCAAAAAACGCCCCATACAACGCCTTATCCAGAACTTGCTCGATTCCTTTGAACAGCAGGTTGATGTCACGCTTGACCATGTCCAACGACGGCTTGCGCTCCGACAAGCGCGCCAGGCCGCTGAGGATAACGCCCGGCACATTGCCGGCCGGGATCACGCGCGATACTTCGTTGACAATGGCATCCACTTCCGGCAAAGATAGCCTGGATAGCTCGCGCACTGAGCTTGAGTGAGCTATGGTCCTGAGATTGTCCGCTGTTTTGACGGACGCTTCAGTATAGCGATTTTGTAAATTCATGGCTCATCACCTGGATAGATTGAGTGTAGTATACCACGTTTGTTTTACGTGGAAAGCTCGCGCGGATGCCGCAAGCTGCCGAGACGGCGGGCCGAGCTATACTGCACGCGGTCATAAATTGCAATTTTTCACAATCCTGTCATTGCGA
>CAZYXV010000028.1:0-45545 GCA_964651475.1 uncultured Anaerolineae bacterium
TTTGTGTTCCACCTTATTCCCAATGCCCACAGTTAGAACATGTACGGTAGAGAAACAGAGTCTTGCCCCATTGTATCTCCTCAATATTTCGGGGTAACCTTGCTCTGGACGAAAAGCGGCCTAAAGGCCTCGCTCCCCCGATTTTTTAAAGAGATACGCCCCATTTTACTCCCAAAAGGTAGACTTGCAAATGGCAACAGAAGTGATGTTGGAAGCTGGGGGGCAGGCGAGCCAGATTGGATGGGAGGTGATGGAGGGATATTTTCTGAGGCATAGGCGCACGAGGATAAGGATACGACCCGCGATCAGGTCCCCAACTATCGGCTTGCATGGGGATGCAAGCCTGCGGGATGCGGAAAACAGGCTCAGGCTCCCGCCGGATAGCCATATCCGGCGGTTTGCCAATGGCCTGGATCTGACAATCCAGGCCGAGCAGGCTGAGTTACCTCGATCCTGGAAAAGCTCGACGCTGAAGCGCCGGGCTGGCGGAATGAATCGGAAACACGTTGGTAGCGCGCGCTTCAGCGCGCTGAAAAACGGCGCTAAAGCGCCTGTATTGAAACTTTTAAAGCCAGCCTGCGTATACAGTCATAGTGCACATGGGCGATTTTGCGCAGTGCTGGCAACGATAAGAAAGGAAGACAAACATGCAATTTCCCAACATACATTGGGGGCGCGCGCTGTTGGCCGGTATAGCCATCACACTTTTCACCACTGTAGTGATATTTCTGCTAGTCGGTGCGTATGCCATGGTATTGGCTGTGCAAGCTCAGGGCGCGCCAGACGAAGCCAGGATTGAAACGTTTGCCAACCAGCTTGGCGTGTGGGGCACACCCGTGATGGCGATTGTGTTCACGCTTGCCACTGCCGCCTGGGTCGCTCGCAGAACCGAAGGAGGGCCTGGAATGAATGGCGCGGCGGTCGGACTGGTCGCGGCCATCACCGGCCTGGCGGCTGGAGTGATTTTGGGCGGGGCGCTGGATTGGCTGGCGCTGGCAGCCTTTGTCTTGACAACAGCCGCGGGTTGGCTGGGCGGCGCATTGGGCGCGCAAAAGTAATTCGATGATTCATCAGGCACAAGCTCCTTCGCGCTGGCCCTTGCGCTGGCTGCCGCTGGCATGGGTCAGCCTGGCCTTTATCGCCCTGGCGTTGGGCGTGCTTGCCGCGCTCACGCAAGGCGACCCAATGACCTGGCTGATGGCGCGCAGCGGGGTCAGCAGCCCCGGCGCCGTGGGCATCATCCTGCACGAAGCTGGCATGCTCGTGGCCGTGCTCATTCTTCTGTTGGGCTTGCGCTCCCAGGAAAATCCTCTCGAACAGCTCGGGTTGTGCGGCGGCTTCTCGTGGCAAATGGCCGGCTATGCTGCCTTGAGCGCGCTCGTCGTTTTCCTCGCCTGGCCTGTGTTGCAAGCGAGCCTCGAGGCTATTGGCATCCCGCTTTACTGGTGGCAAGAAGGCCTGGCGCTCAAGACGCCGGGCGATTGGGTGTGGATGATTGTTGCTGCCGGCTTGTTTTCGCCCGTGCTGGAAGAAATCATTTTCCGGGGCTATGTCTTGAACGCGCTGCTGGCGCACGTGCCCAACCGGGTGCTTGCCATTCTGTTGGCGACCGCCATGTTTACGAGCATCCACGTTCTGTTCGGGCCAGGCACCATGGTTTTAATTTTCCTGTGGACGTTTGTGCCCACCTGGCTGGCTCTGCGTTTCAAAAGTCTTTACCCGGCTATCTTGATGCATAGTCTAAACAACCTTTTGGCGTACATTGTGGTGCCGTTGGCAGGGTGGTAGGTTCGGCAAGGATAAGGCTCGAGTGGAGCTATTGCCAAGATGGGAGTTTGACATGCTTGATCCGCGCTGGGCAAAAGTGTTGGCCGATTTGTGGAACAACAAAACCCGAACTTTTCTTACTATCCTGACGATTGCCGTAGGCGTGTTCGCCGTGGGTTTTATCAGCAGCACTGCCATCATTATCATGGACGATATGCAAGCCGATTATCAATCGGCCAACGCCCACGGCGCACAAATCTATTGCGAGCCTTTTAACGACGACCTGCTCCCGGCGGCGCGCCAGACGCCGGGCGTGCAAGATGTTGAAGGCCGCAGCGGCCTGAGCGCCCGCATCTTGCGCGGCGCTGAAAAGATAGCGATTGAACTCGCGGCCATCCCACCGCTGGATGACATGCGCATTGATCGCCTCAGGCCGCAGGCGGCGGGTGAGCCATTAAAGCTGGCCGACCAAGAGCTATTTCTCGAACGCTCGGCTATGAGTGCGCTGCCTGTGAAAGCAGGCGATATATTGACCCTCGAACTGGCCGATGGACGCACGCGCGATCTGCGCGTGGCGGCCTGGGTTCACGACGTATCCGGCATCCCGTATGTGTTCTGGGGGCGCGTGGTGGCCTATGTCACGCCGGAAACAATGCAGTGGTTGGGCGGCTCGCGCGATTACACCCAGATGCTCGTCACCGTGACCGAGAACCCCACCGACCAGGCGCACGTCACGGCAGTGGCGCAAGCCGTGGCCGACAAGATCAAGAAAAGCGGTCGGGAAGTGTACCAGGTTTTTGTCTATCAACCCGGCCGGCACTTTGCCCACGACATCACGCAGGGCGTCATGTTCATCCTCAGCGTGCTGGGCGCGATTGTGCTCTTTCTCAGCGCCTTCCTCGTCATCAATACCATCACGGCCTTGCTGGGGCAGCACGTCCGCCAGATTGGAATTATGAAAGCCATCGGCGGCCTGGCGTTCCAGATCGCCGGCATGTACCTGGCCCTGGTGATGAGCTTTGGCGCCGTCTCGTTGATGCTCGCCGTGCCGCTGGGGGCTGTGGCCGCTTTTGCCACCGCGCAAGGCCTGAGCCAGTTTCTCAATTTTGACCTGGGGCCTTTCCGCATTCCAGCACGAACGGTGCTTTTGCAAGTTGGAGTGGCGCTGCTAGTGCCATTGTTGGCGGCGCTGGTCCCGGTGTTGAATAGCGTGCGCGTCACGGTCCGCGAAGCCATCAGCACCTATGGGCTGGGCAAGGGACACTTTGGCAGGGGATGGCTCGACCGGGCGTTGGAGCGAGTGCGTTTTCTTTCGCGCCCGTCGTTAATCTCGCTGCGCAATACCTTCCGCCGCAAGTTCCGGCTGGGGCTTACGCTTTCGACCTTGACGCTGGGCGGGGCCATCTTTATCGCCGTGTTCAACCTGTGGACCGCCTTTGATATCCTCATGGTAGAAGTGCAAGGCTATGTCCTTTCTGACGTCAACATCAGCCTGGAGCGGGCCTATCGCCTCCAGCGAATTGAAACCACCCTGATGGATATACCGGGCGTGGTCGGCGTCGAAGGCTGGGGCGTGAGCAGCGCCCAGTTTTTGTCCAAAGACAAAAGCTCGGCGGTGGAAGTGGTATTCTTTGCGCCGCCGGCCGACTCTACACTTATCAAACCTGTCATCACCTCCGGGCGCTGGTTGGCGCCAGGGGACGAAAACGCCATCGTCGTTGGCAACCACTTGCTGAAGGAACGCCCGGATTTAAAGGTGGGCGACGAGGTGCTTGTCAAAGTCGAGGATAAAGAGTACACTTGGCACATTGTAGGCATTTACAAATTGGTGGGGAACGTGGCGCCGCCGCTGGTGTACACCAACTATGATTACCTGGCCAGAATATGCAACGAAACAGGTGCGGTGTACGAGCTGCGCGTCGTCACCTCGCCGCAAGATGGCGCTACACAGAAACGCATCGCCAAAATCTCGGAGGCCAGACTCAAAGAGGTCGGCGTGCGGGTGAGCCAAATCACCACCGGCGTCGAATGGCGCGCGCAGCAAGGCGCGACCATTGACGTGCTGGTTTATTTCTTGCTGGTGATGGCGCTGCTCATCGCGCTGGTGGGCGGTCTGGGCTTGATGGGAACGATGAGCATGAATGTGATGGAGCGCAGCCGCGAAATCGGCGTGATGCGCGCCATTGGCGCTTCCAATCCAGCCATTTTTCAACTGGTCATTGTCGAAGGCGTGTTGATCGGCCTGATTAGCTGGGTTTTGGCTGTGCTGCTGTCTGTTCCAATCACGTGGGTGCTCAATGCTGGCGTGGGAACGGCCGTCATGACTATCCCCATGGACTTTACCTTTGGGTGGAATGGGGTTACAATCTGGCTAGGCGGCGTGTTGGGTCTGAGTGCGCTCGCCAGCGCCCTGCCCGCGTGGAACGCCATGCAATTGACCGTCCGCGAGGTGCTGGCGTACGAGTGAAAAGCAGCAAGGAGTACTCATGCAAAACCCAAAAGACAAGCAAGGTAATGGACGAGCGGCGCAGAACGGCGACGGGGGCGAGCATTTGATTGACCTGCGGCAAGTGGTCAAGACATTTCAAACCGCCGCCGGCAGTTTTACGGCGCTCAGGGGTATTGACCTGCGCGTGCAGGCCGGCGAGTTTGTCGCCATCATCGGCAAGTCGGGCAGCGGCAAATCCACCCTCATCAACATGCTCACCGGCATTGACCGGCCTACCTCCGGCGAGGTGTACGTAGGCAAGGTGGCCGTTCACAAGCTCAGTGAAAGCAAGATGGCGCAGTGGCGCGGCCGCAATATGGGCATCGTCTTTCAATTCTTTCAACTCTTGCCCACCCTGTCGCTCATCGAAAACGTGATGCTGCCCATGGATTTTTGCAACGTGTACCGCACACGCGAGCGCCACGAGCGCGCCATGCATTTGCTGGGGCTGGTGGACATGGCCGACCAGGCGCACAAGTTGCCCTCGGCGGTATCTGGCGGCCAGCAGCAGCGCGTGGCGATTGCGCGCGCCCTGGCCAACGACCCACCCATCATCGTCGCCGACGAGCCGACGGGCAACCTCGACTCCAAGACCGCCGAATCTGTCTTTGAGCTGTTCGAAAGCCTGGTGGAACAGGGCAAGACGATTGTGATGGTGACGCACGATAGCGACCTGGCCAAGCGCGTCTTTCGCGCCGTCATTGTGTCGGACGGCGAAATCATTGACGAATACCTGGCCAAGACCTTCCCGGCGCTGAGCGACGAGCAGTTGATCGAGGCCACGCGCCGCCTGGAACCTCAACATTATCGCCCCGGCGCGATCATTATCGAGCGAGGCGAGGTGGCCGACCGCTTTTATATTCTCATCAAAGGCGAGGCCGAAGTGTTGTTGCAAGAACCGACCGGCGCAGAGATCGTGGTGGGCCGCATGCAGAGCGGGCACTATTTCGGCGAGATTGCCCTCCTGCGCGGTGGTGGGCGCACGGCGACCGTGCGCGCAGCCCCCAACACGCCGGTCGAGGTGCTCACGCTGGATCGCGATGCCTTCAACGCCCTTATCGGCGAGTCTGCGGCGGCCAGAGAGGAACTGACCCTCACAATGGACAAACGCCTGGGCGATGACCCGGACCAAGTTGCCTCATTGTAGAAAAAGGAAAATCGCTCATGCTCAAGTTCATTGCTCGTCGCCTGGTGTGGATGTTGGTGACCTTGATCGCTCTATCGGCGATTACGTTTTTCTTGATGCACGCCATACCCGGCGGCCCGTGGGATAAAGAAAAGCGGCTGCCGGAAGAAATCATTCGCAACCTGAACCAGTACTATCACCTGGATTGGCCATTGTGGAGGCAGTACACCCAATATGTGTACGACGTCATGGTGCCGCGCGTCACCACCCAGGCGGCCAGCCCATCGCCGCTGGACCAGTTTTTGTTCGACGTCAAGCTCGGCTCGGATTATTCTCTGCGCTGGATGAACTTTGGGCCGAGTTACGTCAGCCGCAGCCGGACGGTCAACGACATCCTGCGTGAAAACCTGCCTGTCTCGATCCAGTTGGGCCTGATGACGACGATATTTGTGTTTGTCCTGGCCGTTCCGCTGGGCGTCTTGACGGCGCTCAAACGAAATACGGTTTGGGATTATGCAGGGATGGCGTTGATGATTGTCGGGCGGGCCGTGCCCTCTCTGTCGCTGGCGGTCATCTTGGCGCTGGTGTTTGGGCTGTGGCTCAGAGTATTGCCCATCAGTGGCTGGGGCGCCAGGCCGCCGTTTGTGTTGGGATTCTTGCCGCGCGAATTTTCACCCAGCTATCTCGCGTATGCCATCTTGCCGGTCTTTGTCCTGGGTTTTCCGGCGATAGGTTATCTGGGCCGCATGGTGCGCGCCAGCGTGCTCGACGTGCTGCACGAAGATTATATCCGCACCGCGCGCGGCAAGGGCCTGCCCACCGAAATAATTCTCATCCGTCACGTGTTAAAGAATTCACTGCTCCCGGCAGTGACTATAGCGGGGCCGGCCATTGCGGGTGTGCTGACTGGCTCGCTCGTGGTCGAGGGCGTTTTCAACATTCCGGGCATGGGGCGATATTTTCTTAACTGCATCTATCAGCGAGATTATCCCGTCATTATGGGGACGACGCTGCTGTACGCCATGTTTCTCATCGTCGCCAATGCCGCCGTAGACATCATCTACACTTTTCTCGATCCGCGCATCCGCCTGGCGTGAGGCCACAAGTGTGAGGTCACAATCAGCATGTCAACACAACTGCCTCGAACGTCTAGCGCCATAGTGGCTTTGCGCAAGCGCGAAGGCGCCTGGGTCAATGCTTTCCGCCAGGCGCTCCGCAGCCGCTCAGTCGTCGTAGGCGGCGCGATCGTCGTTTTAATCATTCTCGTCGCCATCCTGGCCGACGTTATTGCTATCAGACCTTATGCTGCGCAGACGCTACAAGATGGCGCGGCTATGCCAGGCTGGTTCGTCTCGCTCATACCGGCGCTCAAGGGCTATGCCCGCGTTAACGACGCTTATCCCTTGGGGGCCGATCAATTGGGGCGAGACGTGTTCAGCCGCATTGTGTATGGAACGCGCGTGTCTGTGGCGGTCGCCATCGTCGCGCCATTGATGGCCTTGCTGATTGGGACGGTGTACGGGAGCCTCTCTGGTTATTTTGGAGGGAGGGTGGATAACCTGATGATGCGCCTGGTGGATGCCGTGTATGGATTTCCAAACCTGTTGTTGTTGATCCTGATCCTGGCCGCTTTTCGTTCGGCGGCAGCCGAAGCAGAAATCGAGCCGGGTTCATTCAGGTATATGATCAACGCTTTGGATCAACGCCTGGGGGGGCTGCTCTTTGTCTTTTTCGGCATTGGCCTCACGGCCTGGGTAAGCACAGCGCGCCTGGCGCGCGGGCAGGCGCTGGCTGTTCGCGAAAGGGTGTTCGTCGAAGCAGCGCACGCCATGGGCGCCAGTCACGCCCGCATCGTGTTCCGGCACATATTGCCCAACATTGCCGGCGTGTTGATTGTGACCGAAGCCCTGGCTGTTCCCGGCTACATTTCGTCCGAAGCGTTTTTGAGCTTTCTGGGGTTGGGCGTAAGCCCGCCCACGCCATCGTGGGGCTTGATGATGATCGAGGGGATGGATAGCGCCCGCACCTACCCGCATATCATCTTGTTTCCGTCCCTGGCGCTGGCTCTTGTCATGCTCGCGTTCAACCTGGTGGGAGATGGCTTGCGCGATGTGTTCGATCCCCACCTGCGTGATAGATTGTAGAAACATTCCGCAAAACGTATTCAACTGTGCGTCAGGCAACGGGAATACGCAACACGTTTGACGAATTGGAGGTTTGATATGAGAAAATGGATGCTTTCCACTTTTTACTTTTTACTTTTCTTGTTGGGCGTGCTCGCTCTCAGCGCGTGCGGGTCTTCTGCCCCCGCTTCTCCGTCCCCTACGCCCGAAACGGCTTCACAGGCGTCTAACAGTGATACCGTAGTAGCCGATGCCAAGGTTGTGCCTGTGCGTTGGGTCGCGCTCAGTTTCGAGTCTGGCGGGGTGGCCGCGGTGAGCGTGGCGGAAGGCGCCGCCGTAAAGCAGGGCGACGTATTGGTGCAGCTCGACGATACGGACGCCGGGCTGGCGGTTGCGCAAGCCGAGGCGGCGCTGGCGCAAGCCCAGGCGCAATTGGCCAAGACCAAAGCCAGGCCGCAACCCGCCGCCATCGCCGAAGCTGAACAGGCGGTGAAAGAAGCGGAGGCAGGCGTGCAGGCCGCTCAGGCGCGGCTGGCTCAATTGCAGACCAGCGTGCGCCCGGCCGACATCGCCGCCGCAGAAGCGGCGCTGGCTCAAGCCGCCTATGGCAGAAAAGTGGCCCAAGATCGTTACGACCAGGCCGAAAAAGGCGAACGTCAAAACGCCGCCGATGCGCTGAACATTGCCCGGCAAGAGTACGCTGCCGCGCAAAAGCGCCTCGAGCAACTCAAGGCTGGGCCAACCCGAAGCGAATTGGACGCCGCGCGCGCCGGCATCGCCGCCGCGCAAGCGCAGCAGGCCAGGACGCAGGCGCAGCTCGACTTGCTGATAGCCGGCGCCACGCCGGAACAAATCGCCGTGGCGCAAGCTGGCGTGGGGCAGGCAGAGGCTGCGTTAGAGGTGGCGCGGGCGGCGCTATCCAAATTGCAGCTCGTCGCGCCTTTCGACGGCGCGCTCGTTTCCCTCGACGTCAAATCGGGCGAGTTGGTTTCGCCCGGCGTTCCCGTCGTGTGGCTGGCGGATCTCTCGGCGTGGCAGATTGAGACAGATGACTTGACTGAGTTGAGCGTGGTGCGCGTCAAGGAAGGCGATCCGGTAAGCATCATGTTTGACGCCATTCCCGATCTCGAACTCACCGGCAAGGTGATCCGCATCAATGCTTTCGGTGAAGACAAGCAGGGCGACATCACCTACACGGTCGTTATTCAACCCGATAAGCAAGATGAGCGATTGCGCTGGAATATGACAGCTTCGGTTACTATAGGAGCGGAATAAAATGATGCACAATACCTCGAACGTTTACGTTTCACGTTTGATTTGTTACGTGTTGCTTATTGCTTGTTGTGTGGCGTTAGGCGCTTGCGCTTCCGGGGGCATGGGGTCTGGCGGACAGCCAACGGCAACGTCCCTCCCGGCCGTGAAAGCCAGCAGCAACGTGGAAGCCGAAGCCATCGTAGTGCCGGTGCGCTGGGCTGGGCTGAGCTTCCAAAGGGGCGGGCGGGCAGTGGCCGTCAATGTGCAAGAAGGCAGCGCGGTCAAAGCCGGCGACGTGCTGGTGCTGCTCGACGACACGGACGCCAAACTGGCGGTTGCGCAGGCAGAAGCGGCGCTGGCGCAGGCACAGGCGCAACTGGCGCAGCTCAAGGCCGGCCCGCAGCCGGCGCAGGTGGCCGTGGCCGAGCAGGCCGTTCGAGAAGCTGGCGCGGCAGTGCAGGGCGCGTTGGCGCAACTGGCCCAGTTGCAGACCGGCGCGCGCGCTGCAGACATCGCCGCCGCCGAAGCTGCGCTGACCCAGGCCCAGACTCTACAAAAGGACCTTCAAGAGGGCTATGACCAACTCATCAAGGTGATTGAGAAATATGGCGCAGGCGGAGGGCCGGTGGAAGAGCAGACCCGCGCCGCGCTGGAAGCCGCCAGGCTGGCCACCGTCGCCGCGCAAAAACGCCTTGATCAAGTCAAGGCCGGCGCCACCAGGAGCGAATTGGACGGCGCGCGCGCCGAGGTGGCCGCTGCGCAAGCGCGCCAGGCCAGGGCGCAGGCTCAACTGGATTTGCTCAACACCGGCGCAACACCCGAAGACATCGCCGTGGCCCAGGCGGGTGTGGATCAAGCTCAAGTGGCTGTCGAGATAGCCAGGGCCCAGTTAACCAAGCTGCAGCTCGTCGCGCCCTTCGATGGCGCCGTCGCTTCGCTCGACGTCAAGCTGGGTGAACTGGTCACGCCGGGCAAGCTCGTCATGCGCCTGGCCGATCTTTCCGCCTGGCAAATTGAGACGGACGACCTGACAGAGTTGGACATCATTCACGTCCGCGAGGGCGCTCCCGCCGTCATCACGTTCGACGCGATTCCCGACCTGGAACTGTCCGGCAAAGTGGTGCGCATCAAGGCGCTGGGAGAAAACAAGCGGGGCGATATTACGTACACCGTCATTATTCAGCCCGAACGCCAGGACGAGCGCCTACGCTGGAACATGACGGCTTCGGTGTCCATCGAGCCTGAAAAGTAGATAGAATTTCGCCGAAAAAAGCCGGGATTCTACGAGAATCCCGGCTTTTGATTACTTGTTCGGCTTGTCTCTTTGCTCTTTTGTCCCTTTATCTCCGGCGTCTTTAATCCGCCTCACACTGTTACTGCGGCACTTGGGGCACATCCGCTCGGCATCGGCGTCGAACACGCCGCGCCACTCGTGTCCACATCTCAAACATTTGAAACTAGATGGCTCTGGCATAGAGATGTCCCTGCTGATATGTTTCACGCAACGGCCTGGATCGTTTTGCGGACCTGCTCAATGTGCGTATTCACGTGGAACGCAAAATCCAGCAGCATGTGCGCAATGCGGCGATAGCGCCCTTTATAGGCGCGATGTTCGGGCGTGAGCGCTGCCACGAACGCGCGCGACTCGGCCATATTCAGTTCCAGCCGGTTTAGCAAATCGTGCAGGGTGGGCGCGGTGCTCAACACGCCGGCGAATTGCTCCGGCAGTTTCGCCTCAATCCACTCTGGCTCTTGGCCGAGCAACACCTCCGCCGCCCACGATTGATACGCCGGCTCGCAGACGCACAGGTGCGTGATGATGTGCTTGACCGACCATTCGCCCTCGGCGGGGGAAAGGCTGGCCTGCTCCTCGGTGAGCACGGCGACGGCGGTTCGCAGCGCGGCGATGGATTGCTCGTGCACCTGGCGCGCCTGCTCGACGACGGCGGCGGGATCGTCGGGAATCTGCGGCGTGGGGCGCGCGGTCAGTTCGATGGTGGTGCTGCTGCGTTTGCCATCGCGCACGTAAACGGCCTTGATGCGCTGCCCGGCGCGGCACCGCTGAAAAATACTCAAAAGATCGTCTTCGTCGCGCACCTTGTGGCCGTCCAGGCTGACGACCACGTCGCCTTTTTGCAGCCCGGCGGCGCTGGCGGGCGCATCCGGCATAACGTCTGTGAGCAGCGCCCCTTGTCTGCCTTGGGTAGTTTCAAAACCCAGCCCGATGCGGGGGCGTTGCGCTTCGCGCAAGTCAATGCCGGTTTCCAGAACAGACTTGAGATTGTCCAGCCCCTTGGTCCAGCCCTCCTCGGATTCTTGGGCGCGCCCGGCCCACTTTTTGCCGGTCCCGAACCCAGAGTGGGTGAGCGTGACTTTGGTTCCACCCTCCACGGGCTTGAGCGTGAACTTGACCTGCGTCTCGCCCGGCTCGTAGGTGCTCAGCCACGTGTAGCTGAGCGTGCGCGGCGGCGTTAAAGCAGTGAACGCGCCAAATATATTGTAGCCGCTGTTCCATCGCAAGCGGATAAAGCCGTCTTTGCGCGGCTCGGCATACGCTTCGTGGCAAAGCCAGCCGCGCATATCGAATGCCTGCGTCAGCGCCTCAAAGATCCTCTCCGGCGGCGCCTGAATCACACGCACTACTCGAACATCTGTCGTTTTCATAGAATCTCCTTTTTGCAATTTTCACCGCCGAGATGCGGGCGTCAATCTCGCGCTCTCGGCGGCTAATTTTCACAGATCAAATACCGGCAGGGGCGCGGCCTATCGCCGGCAACTGGAAGGTGATACGTAAACCGACTTGGTGGACGCGTCACAGATGATGGTGCATCGCCCGCCCGCCGGCAGGTTGATTTGGTAGCTCAGGTCCACCTCGCCTATATCCACCGCCAGGTGCGCGCCATACAGGCCGGGCGGCAGCCATTGGGAAGCGGAGCTGTTTCCCTCGGCTCGGATGACGGCTTCTTTCTGTCCCCACAGGTTGGCCTGGCACGCCCCTGGAAATGAGTTGCTGACGATTATCAATCCGTTGCCCGTTCCCCCGCTGCCTCCACCGCCGGATGGAGCCGTTGTGGCGGTGGGTTGCTCGCTGCCGCCCTGAGCGGGCGCAGCGCCCCATTCTTCTTTGGCTTTTTCTGGGGCGAGGACCGAAAACGCCGTAAAGTCCACCTCTGCCGAATCGGCGCTTCCGCTCCCGGCGTACAGTCCCACCATGCCGCTGGCGATAGAATCATCCTCGATGGTTTTGACCAGAAAGCCATTGATGTAAAGCGAGAGCTGCGACCCTTCGGCCAGCACGCCCAGCGCGTTTTTAACCTTGCCTTTCTTGACGTATTGCGAGGCCGTCGTCTTTATGGGAGTAGTGTCGGCCCACTCGCCATCAACGAGTTTATCCAGGTAATACTTGCCTTCGGTGGTCACGCCGAATAAATAGTAGCTGCGAGCATCTTGCGCGCCGCTGATGCGAAAGATGATGCCGTATTCGGCAAAGCTGCTTTGCGCCTGCGCCTCAATCTCGGCGGCAAAATCGTCGTACTCGCCGTCCGGCCAGTTCAGCCCCAGCCATTGTGTCTTGTTAATGATGAACGTAAACTTGTTGGAAGACCAGGCGCGCTCCACGCTTTCGCCGGCTTCGAAGGACCAGCCCTGATCTTCGGCAGCCTCTTGTGAGCTAAAATCCTGGGTGAGCCATACGCCCTCCGGCAGCGGCGTAGCGGTTGGGGGGCGGGTTGCGGTTGGGCGGCGAGTTGGGGCGGGCGTATGGGTAGGAGGGATAGGAGTGGGCGTATCCGCTGCCTGTGTGGGTGGAACAAGGGTTGGCGTGCCCGTGCTGCTGGAGCAGGCCAGCCCGGCGATCACTAGCACAATCAAGATAATTGCGAGTGTCCGCGACGGGAACATATTCCTCTCCTTTCTTTCTTTGGGATGGATAAAGAAGACGAGAGTTCACTAGCAGCCTGTCGGAGAGCAGGCTGGCATCCCTATGCCAGCCCCGCCAACGCATAGGGAAGGGATGCGTCGGCCGCTCCGACAAGCTGCTAGAACCAGGTTAATGTACGTACAATGTATTGTAATACGCTTCCACCTGGCGCGCAAGGCGCATCAACTCAATGCCTTGCGCGTGTGTTCGATTTCCTCTTCCGTCACCGTTTGGCGGAGGTGTTCCATCTCTTTCATCACCAGCGCAAACTTGGCGCCCTCCGCGGCGCTGATCCATTCGAGCTGCAATCGCTCCGGGCGGATGCCCTTGCGCTCCAGTTTATCCCACAGCCGGTCCACGCGCTTTTGCGTCCAGCGATTGGCGTTGATGTAGTGGCAATCGGCGTAATGGCAGCCCGACACCAGCACTACCGGCGCGCCCAGTTGAAACGCGCGAATGACAAAATCCTCGTCCACGCGCCCGCTGCACATGGTGCGGATGATGCGCGCGTTCGGCGGATATTGCATCCGGCTGACGCCGGCGTAATCGGCCCCGGCATACGAGCACCAGTTGCACGCGAACGTTACGATTTTATTTTGCGGGTCGTCGGCCAGGGCCGCTTCAACCTGCGCCGTCATGGCCGCGTCGGGAAAGTGGCGCATGGTGATGGCGTCAAAGCGGCACTCGGCGGCGCACGTGCCGCAGCCGGCGCACTTGGCCTCCAGCACTTGCGCGATGGCTTTGGTCTTGGCGTCGGCCAAAATCGCGCCATAAGGGCAGACCTGGGCGCACAGGCCGCAGCCCTTGCACGCTTCGCGGTCCACAAAGGCCGTAATGGCCTCCACGTGCAGCCGCTCGGCGTTGAGCACAATTTGCGCGCGGGCGGCGGCGGCGCTGGCCTGCGTCACACTGTCTTTAATATCCTTTGGCCCTTCGGCGCAGCCGGCCAGATACACGCCGCGCGTGGGCGTGTCTACCGGCTTGAGCTTGGGGTGCGATTCGAGCAAAAAGCCCTCGTCGGTCTGTGAGAGTGTGAGCAGGTGCTTGATGCGCGCCTGCTCTTCCGGCGGAATAAACCCGATGGACAGCACGACCATGTCCAATTCGTGCTCTTCCAATTGGCCGGAGGTGGTATTCTCGACGGTCAGCCACAAATTGCCTGTAGCAGGGTCCTCGACCACTTCGCCGGGAAAGCCGCGAATGTACTTGACGCCGGCTTCTTTGCTGCGGCGGTACAGGTCTTCAAAGCCTTTGCCAAAGGCGCGGATGTCCATGTAGAACACGCTCACGTCGCTTTCTGGATAATGGTCTTTGAGGAGCAAGCTGTCTTTGACCGTGTTCATGCAGCAGATGTTTGAGCAATACGGTCGGCCGCGCGAAATGTCGCCGTCGGGTGAAACGGTGCGCGAGCCGACGCACTGGATAAATCCGATGCGCCTGGGCGTGCGGCGGTCGCTGGGGCGGACAAAGTGCCCGCCCGTTGGCCCGCCCGCGTCAATCAATCGCTCGAACTCCATGCTCGTGACGACATTGGCATGGCGCGTGTAACCGTATTCGTCCAGCGCGGTTGGATCGTATACGTCCAGGCCGGTCGCCACGATGATCGCCCCCACGTTCAGGTCAATGAGTTGATCCTGCTGGTCAAAGTCAATGCACTTTTTGTCGCACACCTCGCGGCACTTGCCGCACGCAATCGGCACATCGCCCATGCAGTGAGCGTGATCAATCAGGTAAGCCGACGGCACGGCCTGTGGAAACGGGATGTGGATGGCCTTGCGGCTGCCCAGCCCAATTTCAAATTCGTTCGGCACGACGACGGGGCAGACCTTGGCGCATTCGCCGCAGGCCGTGCAGGCCGTCTCGTCCACGTAACGCGCGCGCTTGCGCACGCGCACGCTGAAATTGCCCACGTAGCCTCTGACGTCTTCGACCTCGCTGTAAGCCAGGAGCTTGATCTTGGGATGCCGACCGGCATCCATCATTTTTGGCCCCAAGATTCATATACTACAGTCCATCGTCGGAAAGGTCTTGTCGAGCTGCGCCATCTTGCCGCCGATGGAGGCCTGCCGCTCGACCAGATACACGTGGTGGCCCGCGTCGGCCAGGTCGAGCGCGGCCTGGATGCCGGCAATGCCGCCGCCGATGACGAGCGCGGCCCTGGTGACGGGCACCTCGATTTCGCGCTGCGTCCTCAGGTGGCGCGCGCGCGCCACGGCCATCGTCACCGTGTCGGCCGCCTTGCGCGTTGCGCCGGCCGGATCGTTCTGATGCACCCACGAGCAGTGTTCGCGGATGTTGGCCATGTCCAGCAGGTACGGGTTGAGTCCGGCCTGCGCCAGGCACGCGCGGAAGGTCGGCTCGTGCAGGCGCGGCGAGCACGACGCCACCACCACCCGCGTCAGGTTGTGCTCGGCGATGGCCCGCTTGATTTCCTGCTGGCCCGGGTCGCTGCACGTGTAGCGATTGAGCATCGCCACGGCCACGTCGGGCAACGTGCTCGCGTGCTGCCGTACCGCTTCGCAATCCACTGTGCCGGCAATGTTGCGCCCGCACTCACACACAAAAACGCCAATTCGTAAATCTTGACTCATATCTTGCTCCATTTTCCACCGCAGAGACGCGGAGAACGCAGAGGGTAAAATGTTTATTCTTCCAAACCCAAAACCATCCTTTTTATACCGCGCTTCAACACGGGGACGTTAAAGTTGATCAACAATCCCGCTTTCCAGCCGCCCAGCCGCATGTACGTCAATAGTTGAGCTTCGTGAATCGGAAGGAGTGTCTCAACTGCTTTTACTTCTACTACTACCATGTCGGCTACTAATAGGTCGAGGCGGTAGCCGCAATCCAGTTGCACGCCCTTGTATTCAAGCGGTAATGACTTTTGCCGTTCAAATGAGGTTTGCCTGAGCGCCAATTCCCGGCACAGGCACTCTTCGTAAGCCGATTCGAGAAGACCGGGACCCAGGGCCTTGTGAACCTCAATCGCCGCGCCGATAATGATTTCCGTGATTTCGTTGACTTTCATTTTTTGTGTATTCCCCCCTTTGCACCGCCGAGACGCGGAGAGCACAGAGTTTTTTAATTCCTCCGCGTCCTCTGCGTCTCTGCGGTGAACCTGAAATCGCCGGGGGCGCTTTGCACCGCCGAGACGCGAAGATCGCAGAGTTTATTTTAATTCCTCCACGTCCTCTGCGTCTCTCTGCGGTGAATTTACTCATAGACCTTCTCACCATCCACATCCGCATCTGGCGCATCAGCCTCAATGTCGCGCGCGGTGGATGGCGTGCCCAACAATTCCTTGTAATATTCGTGCTGGATGACTGAATCCATAATCTCGTTCGTGCCGGTCCAAATGGTAATGAGCCGCACATCGCGCAGCAGCCGCTCGATGGGATAGACGCTGGTATAGCCAATGCCGCCCATGATCTGCATCGCGTGATTGACGATTTGCCACGCGGCGTCGGTGGCAAACTTTTTCGATTCGGACACCATGCGGCGAATGTGCGAGGCTTCTGCCTGGCTCTGCGTCGAGACCGGCCCGGCGGCGTCAATCGCGCGGGCCGTGGCGTACACCAGCGAACTGGCTGCATCGAGCAAGGTGATGCTTTCCGCCACTTTGAAGCTGACGCCCTCAAAAAGGCGAATCTTTTGCCCAAACGCTTTGCGCCGGTCGCTGTAACGTGTGGCGACCTCCAAGGCGGCGCGCGCCATTCCCAAAGCCCCGGCGGCGCTGGTCATTCGCTCTGGAATCATCATCTGGTAAAAAATATCGCCGCCGCCGTTTTCGCGCCCAATCAAGTTGGCCGCCGGCACGCGCACATCCCGAAAATACACGCGGCCCGTGCCGCCGCCGCGCGTGCCCATCAGCCCATACACGTGCTGCACCTCTACCGCCGGCCCGCGCTCGACAATAAACGTGCTGATAGATTCGTGCGGTTTGGCCTCCGGGCCGCCCGTGCGCGCATAGACCAGGAAATAGTCCGCCCCTTCCGCGCCAACGATAAAGCGCTTTTGCCCATTGAGAATGTAATAGTCGCCCTCGCGCCGGGCCACAGTCGTCGCGCCGAAAAAGTCCGACCCGCCGCGCGGCTCGGTGAGCGCCTCGGCCACCGTCAGCTTGCCTTCAATCACCGGGCGCAGCCAGCGTTTCTTTTGCTCTGCCGTGCCAAACACGTTGACCGCTTCGCCGACAATGCTGACCAGGCTATACAGGCATCCAATCGACGTGCCCAACACGCCCACTTCTTCGAGCGCGATGATTTCATCCACCCAGCCCAATCCTCGCCCGCCGTATTCGGGCGGAAAGCGCAGCCCGAGCAATTTTCGGGCGGCGGCGCGCTCGAGATACTCGCGCGGGTAACGCACCTTGTCGGCGTCCATGTCCAGAACCAGTTGGCGCGGCACATCCTCGCGCACAAAGGCGCGAGCCTCGTCGCGCAGAATGCATTGTGAATCGGTGAGCAAACTTTTAATCATAATCCTTACCCCTTCTGCAAGAGACGTGCTATAATACTATCGGGAGTGCGTCAATGTCCATTCAAGTCAGATCAAATATTTCATACACACCGGTCACGGACGATTTATTGCAAGACATTGTCCAGCAAATTGTGGCGGCTTTTGATCCAGAGCAAGTCATTCTCTTTGGCTCTCGCGCTTATGGCAAACCAGACCAAGACAGCGACGTGGACTTGCTGATCGTGACTAACACGCTTGGTACCCAGAGCGTGTTCGAGCGGCATCGCGCCATTTCCGATTTGTTTTCCAATCGCCGTTTTGCCCTGGACGTGCTGGTGCGCACTCCCGCTGAAATGGATCAACTGGTCAAACAAGGCTCGGCATTTTTCAAAGAAATCCTCACACAAGGAAAGGTTTTGTATGAACGCCGACATCGCCGGCTGGATACAAAAGGCCGAAGCGGATTATCAGAACGCGCGCATCCTGCTTCGTCAGCGCAAGACACTCTTGCCGGATAATATTTGCTGGAGCTGCCAGCAGAGCGCCGAAAAATACCTCAAGGCTTATCTCGCGCATTGCGCGCTCCAATCTCCTCGCAGCCACGACTTGGTTCAACTGGGCAACCTGTGCTTGAGCGCCGACCCCGATTTCAACCTGGTTACCGGAGCAATTGCCACACTGGATCAGTTCGGAACCGATATTCGCTACCCCGGCGTTTCGGCTACCCTTCAGGATGCACGGCAAGCCTTTGCCGCATTGAAACAAGTCCGCGCTTTTGTGCAGGCAAAGCTGGGGTTGGCGTAATTCCCCACATCTGATGTCCGCGGCACATCCTCGCGCACAAAGGCGTGGGTTTCGTCGCGCAGCGCGCGTTGGGAAGCGGTGAGCAATGCTTCAATCATACTTACCCCTTATTCGTTCAACCGCGCCAGGGGTTCCTTGCTGCTGAAAAATCCAACCAGCGCATCTGTTGCAGTATAGAGCGCCAGGCAGCAAGCCCAGGCGACGATAGCCGGCGCAACGATCAATTCGGGCCGTCTGATAAACATCGTGAACATTTCCCTGAGATCGCCTCCCAGCGAAGGAGTGGGGGGCAAGATGCCGATGCCCAGAAAAGATGTGATCAGGACGAATCCAAATCCGGCCAGCAGCCCGCCCAACAGCAAAATTCCCGAACCGGCCACGCCCACTACCAGCCCCTTGCTTTTGGCCGGGGCGGCCACCCAAAGTGCATGGTACATCCGCACCACGCGCGGCAACAGCACCACCATGGCGGCCAGCATCAGGGGCGAATCTTGGGGGCGTCTTTGCAGCATGATGCTTATGGCGGCCACCCCCACCGCCGGGATGAACAGCAGCGCATCTGCCGGCAATAACAACAAATCGGCCAGCGATTCCGACCACCAGGCGCGGCGCGAGGCCAGCCAGCCCGTCAACATGCCGCCCAACAAGCCCGGAATAAAGACAACCAACGCGGCGAGCGCGGCGATTCCGAACGCGACGGCAGTTCCGCGCAACACCCTCGCCCGAACGTCGCGCCCCAGCGTATCGGTTCCCCACGGGTGCTGCGCCGAAGGAGGCGCATTCCGATTCCTAGAGTCCACGCGAGTGACTGCATCCTGGCTCATGGTCAGGCCAGCCACTGCAAGCGCCAGCGGCGCTAGCAGCAAGACTAACGCCAATACCACCCAAATGATGCGGGCCGTCTTACGCCAGCGTGTTGTTTCCACCTGAACGGATGGAATTGGCGCCAGCACCAGCCGTTCCAGCCAACGGAACAACTCGGCCAGCAGCCGCCCCACCAGAATCAGGATAGCAAAGCTGTTGAGGACGCCGAGCACCATCGGATAATCTCCCCGCGTGATAGAAACCAGGGCCAGCAGGCCAGCGCCCGGCCACGCAAAGACGGTTTCCACCACGAGCGCCGCAGTGAGCCAGCCGCCGATTTGGCCGAGTAACATTCCCCACATCTTGAGCAGTCCCGCCAGCCACAAGCGCAAGCCGCCCCGCTCGCGCGGCAGCGTCACCTCACGCACCACGGCTTGCGCCGTCAGCAGAGCGGGCAGCAGCGCCAGTGAGGTCACTGGCAAGATGATGTGCCTGATGAGATCGAGCACATCGCTCTGCTTGTTCAGCGTATACATCCCACTCAGCGGCAATAGCTTTAACCGGATGGCAAACACGGCGAGTAGGACAAGCGCCAGTACAAACACAGGCGTCACCGCCGGGCTGAATAATGCCAGCCGCCCCAACCCTTTTAGAATTGATCCTAACGGCCCGGCTGTTTGCTCCAGTTTGTGTACGAGCGCCGCCGCGAGCGTTGCAAACAAGGCCAGCAAAAAGGCCAGCACGATTGCCGCCCCCAACAAAAGCAGCGTGTTGGGGAGCCTCTGACCGACTATTTGGGCGACGGGTTGCTTTGTCGCCCAAGAGCTATCCCAATTCAGACCTGATCTGGAAACCGCCGGCGATAGTGTCTTTAGGGCGCCCAAGAGCGCCAGCGCCCACCCGAACGCCATCAGCAAGAATACGACCCTGCGCGGAAATTGCAGCCAAGCAGCCAGCCGCTCTTGCTTTTGGCTCACTGCGCGATTATCGTGTATTTCTTCTGGTACGTGTTGGTCAGACATAATTTATCTCCTACTGCACCCCCACTGCCTCGAACTTGCACATGCTCATACAAATCCCGCAGCGCGTGCAGACGGCTGCGTCAATGACGTGAACCTCTTTCTTGCCGCCGGTGATCGCGCCGCTCGGGCAATTGCGCAGGCATACCTGGCAGCCTGTGCATTTTTCGGGGACGATGAAATATGTGATCAACCCCTTGCACACTTTGGCCGGGCAGGTCTTGTCTCGAATGTGCGCCTCGTACTCGTCGCGAAAGTAGCGCAGCGTGGAAAGCACCGGGTTGGGCGCCGTCTGCCCCAACCCACACAGCGACGTGCGCTTGACTTGCTGCCCCATTCGCTCCAGGTATTCAAGGTCGCCCATCTCTCCCTTGCCCGCGCAGATGCGCTCCAACACGGTGAGCATTGACTTGGTTCCTACGCGGCACGGGATGCACTTACCGCACGATTCTTCTTGCGTGAACGTCATAAAGTAGCGCGCAAAATCCACCATGCAGGTATCTTCGTCGGCCACCACCAGTCCGCCAGAGCCGACAATCGCGCCCAGCGCGGTGAGCGATTCGTAATCAATCGGCACGTCCAAATGTTCGGCGGGAATGCAGCCGCCCGACGGCCCACCGATTTGCGCTGCTTTGAATTGTTTGCCGTTGAGGATGCCGCCGCCAATGTCAAAAATCAGCTTGCGCAGCGAAATGCCCATGGGCACTTCGACCAGGCCGGTGTTGTTAATCTTGCCCACCACGGAAAAGATCATTGTGCCTTTGCTCTTTTCCGTGCCAATGCCGGCGTACCACTCTGCGCCCCGGCCGATGATGAGGGGGATGGACGCCCAGCTTTTGACGTTGTTAATGTTGGTGGGCTTGCCCCACAAGCCGGATTCCGCCGGATAAGGCGGGCGCGGGTGCGGCTCGCCCACGCGCCCCTCGATGGAGGCCATCAGCGCGGTTTCTTCGCCGCACACAAATGCGCCGCTGCCCAGCTTGACCCTGATGTCAAAATCAAAGCCCGACCCCAGAATATTCCTGCCAAGCAGTCCACACTCTTGAGCCTGGGCAATCGCCAGCCGCAAATGTTTGACGGCCAACGGATATTCGTTACGGATGTACACGTAGCCTTGATGCGCGCCGATGGCATACGCGCCGATAATCATGCCCTCCACCACGCGGTGCGGGTTGCCCTCCATGATCGAGCGATCCATGTACGCGCCGGGGTCGCCCTCGTCGGCATTGCAGATGATGTATTTCACGTCGCCGGGCTGTTTGCGGCACAGTTCCCACTTGACGCCGGTGGCAAAGCCCGCGCCGCCGCGCCCGCGCAGGCCGGACGCCTTGACCTGAGCGATGACGTGTTCAGGCGACATTGACGCGAGCGCTTTTGCCAGCGAAGCGTATCCTCCGCGCGCAATGTATTCGTCAATCCGTGATGGGTCGAGATCGCCGTTCAAGTCGAGAACGAGCCGGTGTTGATGTTTGTAGAAGGGCACCTCGTGTTCGTGTTCGATGAGGCGGCCTGACTGCGGATCGGCGTACAGCAGACGTTCAATCACCCGGCCTCGGAGGATGGTCTCCTGGACAATCTCGGGCACGTCTTCAACCCTGACGCGCGTATAGAAAATTCCCTGCGGGCGAATGACAACCAGCGGCCCTTTTTCGCAAAAGCCGTGGCAGCCGGTTACTTTGATCTGGAGATTAGAGATTGGAGGCTTGTCCTGCCTGCCCTGGCGGCCAGGCCAGGGAGCGTAGTCGAAGGATTGGAGATTGGAGGGTGAAGGGTGGAAATTGGTGTCGGTCAGCTCCAATGTGGCCGCCGCGCCTTGTCGGTTCAATTCGTCGCGAAAAGCTTCCCACACTTTTTCGCTGCCATACACGCGGCAGCCCGTTCCGCCGCAGATGGTGATACACGGGCGGCTGGGAGCATTGGCTGCCACCAGTTGTGTTCGCCAATTGTCAAGTTCGGCGGCAGAGTTGATTTTGGGCATTTTCCCCTCAAGTTGCTTGTCTACTTGTTACTTGTTACTCGCCTGCTTTCATCATCCGTTTCAACAGCGCGTCGGCCTTTTGCGGCGTGACCTGGCCGGTGTATTCGCCATCGGCCACCACGATTGGCCCCAGCGCGCACGCGCCCAGGCAGTTGACGGTTTCCAGCGTAAACTGGCGGTCGCGTGTGGTGCCGCCTGGGCCGATGCCGAGCCTGGTCTGCAGCCGGTCGAGCACCTGCGGGCTGCCGCGCACGTGGCAGGCCGTGCCCATGCACACGTGGAGACAGTGCCTGCCCTTGGGTTTCAGGCTAAAGGCGTGATAAAACGTCGCCACGCTGTAAGCCTGCGAAAGCGGCAAGCCCAATCGCTCGCAGGCCAGAATGAGCGCCTCGGGCGGCAGGTAGCGATAACGCGCCTGCACGGCTTCCAACACGGCAATGAGCGAGCCGTCGCCTTGCAGTTCCTGATTAATGATCTCGTTGATTTCACTGGCAGAGATTTGCACTGGTCTGCTCCCAAACTCGTTACTTGTTTCTCGTTGCTTTTGTCACCTTGTCCACGTGTCACAACTGTCCTGCTACCAGCGTCGCCAAATCCACCATCTCAATGTCAATCTCGTCCCTCAGCCGCTCGTCCATCAGCGCGCATTTAAAGTGAATCTGGCATTTCAGGCACGCTGTGACCATCGCCTGCGCGCCGGTCGCTTGGGCTTCGCGCAGGCGCTGCACCTGGATGGCCTTGTTGGCCGCGCCGCAGTGCGTCCATCCATTCGTGCCGCAGCATGTGGCGTTGCGGCGCGAGTGGCGCATCTCGACCACCTGGAGTCCCAATCTCTCCAACACCTGGCGCGGCGCGTCGTAAATGCCCAAATGGCGGCCCAGGCGGCACGGGTCGTGAAATGTCACGGTTTGATACTTGCTGGGGAGGCGGGATTGGAGAGAGTTGACGAGCAATTCTGAAATATGCACGACCTCGGCGCCCAGGTTGACGCCGTGCGCGGGGTAATCTACCTTGAGCGCGCGGACACATTCGGGACACGACGACACAATCCGCCTGGCGCCCGAGGCGCGAATCATTTCCGCGTTCAGCCGCGCCAGTTGCAGGAACCCCTCGACGTCGCCTTCCCACAACAGGTCGTGGCCGCAACAGCGTTCGTCGGCCAGCAGCACCGGCTCGATGCCCATCGCGTTGAGAATGTGGACGCTGGATTGCGCCACTGTTGCGCCTTGTATGTTTAGCGGCGCAAATAATGCATCGTAATGCGGCGCGCAGCCGGTAAAGTACAAGGTGGAAGGTGTAGATGGGAGGCTTGTCCTGCCTGCCCTGGCGGCCAGGCTAGGGAGCGCAGTCGAAGGATTGGAGGTTGGAGATCGAGAATCCCAAATCCGAAACCTAAAGCCCGAAATCGGCTCAAGCCATTCCAGCCGGTTTTGCCGCAGGCTGGGGCGCGTCATCAGCCGCATCCACACGTGAATGGCTTCGCCGTGTGTGCAGAGCGCGGCCTGTCCCAATCGCCGCGCTTCAACGCGAACGGCGGTGGTGAGAGCCGAATAGTCTACCGCCGCCGGGCAGACCTGGTTGCATTGCAGACAGTTGATGCACGTCCACAGCCGGTCATCGCGCAACAAGGCCGCGTCGTGGCGCAGCAAGGCGCGCCCCACTGTCACGCGCGGCGAAAAGCCGCCATCAAAACGCGCAATCGGGCAGATGGCAGTGCACTTGCCGCACTCCAGGCAGCGCAACACGCCGCTCGAGTGAATGGTTTGTTCCAATGTCGTATAACTCATGGTCATTTCCAGAAACGTAATATGCAATACGCATTACGCAACACGTATCACGTATTGCGTATAACGAAATCATTAACCACCTGCACAAATCTCGCGCCGTCGTCCGGTGGTATCCATTCCAGCTTCAGGCGCTCGCCCATTCCCATCAGATGCGCCAATGCGCTGGCCTGCTCAAACATGGCCGCGCAACGCTCGTTGCCCTGCTCAAAGTGGCAACCGCCCGGCGCGCAGCCTAATACCATTACACCGGCCGCGCCCATTTCCAACGCTTTGAGAATCAGCCCTGGCTGCAATCGCCCGGTGCAATTCAGGCGGATAATGCGCGTGCTGGCCGGGTACGCCAGTCCAGATGCGCCGGCAATTTCCGCCGCCGAATAGCCGCTCCATTCGCAGGCGAAGACGAGGTGACGAGGCGAGGGGGGGACAAGGTGACAGGGTGACAAGGCGGCTTGAATCTGGGCCTCAATTTGCTCGTCGTAGCTGGTGGGCACCTGGGCGGCTTTGACCGGGCAGACCGATACACAATTGCCACAGCCAGTGCATACCAGCGCATCCACCACTGCCAATGGCGGCATCTCTTTGTCTCCCTGCCTCCGAGTCACACGGCTCGCTTGCGCAAGCGCATCGCCTTGTCGCTCTACAAGCGTCACAGCCATAAAGGGGCACACCTTGACGCAATCGCCGCAGCCGTTGCAGCGCGCGGCGTCTATCGCGGCCGGCGGCGCCCAACTGGCAATTTGCCTGCGCTGGATGTGCTGGGCGGCGCGCGCGGCGGCGCTGTATGCTTCAAATGTGGCGCGGTGAGCGTCGCACGGGTAATGCGCCGCGCCGCACACGTACACGCCGCGCTCGATGCGGTCGGCGGGGCGAATCCGCACGCGCGTTTCGGCCAAAAAGCCGGATTCATCCACCGGCAGGCGCAACATTCCGGCCAGTGGCCTGACGTCCCGCTGAGGTATTGTCGGCGCGGCGTTGACGAGCGCCTCGCACGGCACGCGTACCGGGCGCCCGGTCAACTCGTCGTGCGTTGTGATTTCGCCGTTGGCGGGCTGCGGCATTTGCCCGGCCGGGTAGCGCACGAAATTCACGCCCAGGCGCTGCGCTTCCCACACCAACTCGTTGTACGTCCCGCCCGCCGTATAAAGCTCGCGGAAAAAAATTGTCACCTGAGAATCGGCCTGCTGCCGTTTGAGTTCTGCCGCCTGCCGCAAAGTTGTCAGGCAACAGGCGTGCAGGCAAGTAGACTGTTTTTCCGGCGTCATGTCGCACAGGATAAAAGCATACGAGTGGAAAGTGGAAAGTGGAAAGTGAAAGGTGGGCAGCCCGCCAGTGGCAACGATGATGGCGCCAGCTTCGACAGTGTGCTCGCTGCTCAACGCGACCTGGTACCGTCCCACCGGGCCGCTCACGCTTGTCACTTGTGTGTTGGTCAACACCTGGATGTTGCTCCGGGCGCGAACAGCCGCCTCGCATTGTTCGGCCATCGCCGCCGCTTCACGCTCGAGCGGCGCGCCGCGCGCCAGCCCGCCTAATTCAGAATCGCGCTCGACCAGTGTGACCGGAATACCGGCATCGCTGAGGCCAAGCGCGGCGGTCATTCCTGCAATGCCTCCGCCGATGACGAGTGCGCGCGGCGCGATGTGCGCCGTGCGCGGGTTGGCTGGCTCGCGTTCGGTTAGCTCAGCCACGGCGATAGCCGCCTGGTCGCGCGCCTTGGTCAGCGCCAATGCCGGATTATCTCGATGCGGCAGCGCGCACAGGTCGCGGATATTGACCACGTTGACGAGCGCCGGGTTCACACTGGCAAGCGCGCGCTGAAAATGCGCCTCGTGCGTGCGCGGCGCGCAGCCGGCAATCACCACGCGCTCGATGCCATGCTCTGCGATGATTTGCCGCATGCGCTCCAGGCCGCCCGGACTGCACCAATAGCCGGCGTGACCCGTCCACGCCACGTTGGGCAGTTGCCCGATTTGCTCCGTCAGCGCGGGCACGTCCAGGCAGCCAGCAATCCTCTCGCCGCACTCGCACACAAAGACGCCAATTTTTTGTTGATGTGCTTTTCTCCCTGTCACCTTGTCACCTTGTCGCCTTGTCTTGACACATCAGGCTCATCACTTGCTACACCGAGCAACTCTCGATAGTCCTCTGGGAACGGCGGCCCGGGCGGCTCGTATTCGCACAGGCGGCACGCTCGCCGCGCATAGGCCGACGCCCAGGTGTGCGAGGTGCGCACCGGTTGCGCGATGTGTTCCAGGCGAATCGCGCCGGTTGGGCACACCAGCGCGCACGTGGCGCACTCGATACAATCGGCCGACGAAATATGGAACGGCGTGCCGACCTGCCGCTCCATCCCACGGTTGATCAGGCTGATGGCGCCCACGCCCACAATGTCGCGGCAGGCGCGCACGCACAGCCCGCACAAGATGCACTCGTTTGCTTCCAGCGCCACGTAGGGCGCCGCCACACCCAACTCGTCCGCCAGCGCGCGCACCGCCGGCAAGTGACCAGAAGTAGCCATCAGCAATTCGACGACGGTGCGCCGGGCGTTGATGACCATCTCGGTGTTTGTGCGGACCACCAATCCTTCCTCGCATGGATAGATGCATGCTGCCGCCAGTCGCCCGCCGCGCGGGCCAGCCAACTCGACCAGGCACAGCCGGCAAGCCCCGTAAGGCAGCATGGCTTCGTGGTAACATAGCGTGGGAATGTAAATGCCGTTTTCGCGCGCGGCCTGCAGCAGCGTGTAGCCGGATGGAACCCCGATAGGTTGGTCGTCAATCGTCAAGTGAATCATTGTTGCCAAGCCTCAAAGTAATCAAATCGCTGCGGCCCGGGACGCCACAAATACAGCGATGACGATAAAGTGGCTGAGGCAGCCCAAAATCACGAAAATGTGCCAGAGCTCGTGAAAGCCAAAAACGCCCGGATAGAAATCCGGTTTCTTGGTCGCGTATACAACAGCGCCCACTGTGAAGAAAAGCCCGCCGAGAACCAGCCACACCAACGCGCCTGGGGGCATGGCAAGCAGCATCTCTCTGACGGCCATGATAGAGAGCCAGCCCATCAGCAAATAGATAGCGACCGTGACCCAGCGCGGCACGTTGATGATAAATAGCTTGACGGCGATCCCGACCACGGCCATTGACCAAATGATGCTCAACACACCCCACCGCCAGAACCCATCGAAGAAATGGATGCAAATCGGTGTGTAGGTGCCCGCTATCAAGAGATAGATGGCCGAGTGGTCGAGCTTGCGAAGGATTTGGGCGATTTGCGGTTTGGATTTGACCAGGTGGTAAACTGCGCTGGCCGAAAACATTAGAACCAGGCTGGCGCCGTAGACGAGAAGCGATACTTGCTTTGAAAGGTCGCCACAGCCCAGATAGAGCAGAGCGGCCAGACCAACAACGGCGGCAACAGCCGCAAACAGGTGCATCAGTCCGCTGACGGGGTCGCGTAACTTTTTGAGCATAGCATTTCCACTAGTATCAAGTTTTTTTATGGCTTGGGGCGCCGCGCTGGGAACTCGGCCTCCAGGTGCGATTCGCCGCCGCGCACCCAGCCGGTGATGCGCGTGCCGTCTTCCAATTCAATTTCGAGGCAGGTGTGATTGTTGAACCAACATTCCTCGCACGCCTCGCCATCGGGCAAATCGGCCGGCACGATGACGCTGACCGTGCCGCTTTTGACTGCCAACTCGATGACATCATTGCCTTCGCCTTCGACGCACGCGCCTTCCATGTGCGGTGAAAAATCGCCGCCGCGCGCCTGAATCAAGCTGTAGCGTTTCACGTTTTCACCCCCTTACTTGTCGCCCGTGGCCTCCCGCCCGTCATTGCCCCACGTCGCTCGGCGTTTGTTCGCCGGCCAGTCGCTGCCCATACTCGTAGCCGCGTTCAAAGGCGCGGATATTCAAATCCTCGGTGCCCTTGGGCACGCTGTCGCGCACGGCTTCTTTCAGCGCTTCGAAAGACACACTGTTATCCAGCGCCGCCAGACACCCCAACATCACAATGTTGGCAATCATCTTGCGCCCCATCTCTTCGGCGATGCGCGTGGCCGGGATGCCATACAGGCGCACGCGCTGCGTGTCGCCGTTGGGGCGCACCATGTCCTGATCAATCACCAGCAGCCCGCCGTCCGCCAGCTCGCCGACGTACTTGGTATAGGCTTCTTGCGACATAGCCGCCAGCACGCGGGGCCGCGTGAGATGCGGGTAACTCACGGGCGCGTCCGATACAATCACCTGCGCGCTGCACGCGCCGCCGCGCGATTCCGGCCCATAGTTTTGCGTCATCGTCGCGTGCTTGTGATCGTACAGCGCCGCCGCCTTGCCCAGGATGTATCCCGCCAGGATAATGCCCTGCCCGCCGAAGCCGGAGAGGCGGATCTCTATGCGATTCATTTTGATTTCATCCTTTCGTCTCTAAATGCCTGACAAGGAGACAAGGTGACATGGTGACATGGTGACATAATGATTCGTCACCCTGTCCCCCTCACCTTGTCACCTTGTCATCTCGTCTTGCCAATCACCCATGTTTCGGGATGAACAATCATGCCGACAACCGTTTTAATGATAGTGTCGTAAATCTCGTACAAGGCCGCCGCTTGCTCGCGAGCCATATACTTGCACTTGACAGCGAACTGAAGCCAAACTTGAGTCTCGGCGGCCTCGCTTTCCACATCAGAGAGCTTGCTGATAAAGGCAGCTTCATAGCGGCGTTTTCGCCACGCCTCGGCCAAATTAGCGCATACCGAACGCGACGAGCGGCGAATTTGGTCAGTCAAAGAATAGGTTTCTTCTTTCGGGAAAGACCTGCTCAATTCAAAAATCTGCATCGCCGCCTCAAATGCCCTTTGGTATACATCCAAATCATTGTGCGTCTGAATTTTCTTGCTCATCCTTCTCCTTGTCACCCTCTCACCTTGTCCCCGTGTCCCCTTGTCACCCCGTCATCCCCTGCAGTTGCAAATAACTCGGCTTGTCCAGATCAACAAACTTGCCCACCACAATTTGTCCCTTCAACCCAACGTCAGCCTGGCGCGGGTCGGCGCCATGCTGGATGATAGAGTGTTCTTTGTAATAGTTGACTTGATCCAGGCCGCTGCCCTGTTTGTTGAGCCGTCCGTATAGTGTAGGGCACGGGCTGATGACTTCGACAAACGAAAAGCCCGGCTTGAGCAGCGCCTCTGTAAACGCGCGCTCCAGGCGGCGCACGTGCAGCGTTGTCCAACGCGCTACATAAGACGCGCCGCTGGCCGCCGCCAGGTAAGCCAGGTTGAACGGATGGTCACGGTTGCCGGTCACCGAGGTGCTGGTGCGCGCCTCGGTGGGCGTAGTAGGCCCTAGTTGCCCGCCCGTCATACCATAGATAAAATTGTTGACGCAGATCACCGTCAAATCCATGTTGCGCCGCGCCGCGTGAATAAAATGATTGCCGCCAATGGCGATCAGGTCGCCGTCGCCCGAAAACACCACCACCTTGAGGGCGGGATTGGCTAATTTCAGCCCGGTGGCAAATGGGATGGCGCGCCCGTGTGTGGTGTGGAACGAATCCATGGCCACGTAACCGGCCGCACGCCCGGAACAACCAATGCCAGACACCACAGCGGTTTTATCCGGGTCGAGTCCCGATTTAATCACCGCGCCCAAGAAGCAATTGAGCGCCGTGCCCAGCCCGCAGCCCGAACACCAGATGTGCGGCAGGCGATCCTGGCGCAGCAGCTTGTCCATAGGGTGGTGGGGTTCGCCCGTCACCTCTCGTTCAACGGTTATGGTGTGTATATCTTGCATCTTACTCCCCTGCACGTATTGCGTATTTCCTGTCACCTTGTCCCCTTGTCACCTGGTCAGTTCTTGCCGCTTCCCGGATTGCCTCCAGCACCACGTGCGGCTCGTGGATGTCGCCGCCCGCGTGCGGCACCAGGATGGTGCGCGCGCGCCCGCCGGCGCAGCGTTCCACCTCAAACGCGATTTGCCCGTAATTGATTTCCGGCACGACAAAGGCCCTGACGCGGCTTGCCAATTGGCGAATGTGGTCCTGTGCGAACGGCCATACGGTGACCAACTTGAGCCAACCGACCTTGATACCTTCGGCGCGCGCCATTTCGATGGGCCACCCTGCCACGCGTGCAGTGATGCCATACGCAACCACCACCACCTCTGCATCTTCCAACCCTTCGCTCTCCACACGGATGATGTCGGCGCGATTGGCATTGATTTTTTCAATCAGCCGGCGCACGAGTTTTTCTTGCACGGCCGGATCCGTGGTTATGGGGTAGCCGCGCTCGTCGTGCGTCAGGCCGGTGACGTGCAAGTGATAGCCCTCGCCAGCGCACGCCATGGCCGGCACGCCGCTGCTATCGCCGGCGAACGGCAAATACTGGTCTGGCGGCACGCTTGGCTTGCGGCGCGGGAACAGGTTCAACGATTCGACGGGCGGGATGACGACGCGCTCAGTCATGTGCCCCACAGCTTCGTCCGTCATGATCAATACTGGCGTGCGGTACTTTTCGGACAGGTTAAAAGCTTCGATGGTCAAATCAAACAATTCTTGGGGCGATGCCGGGCACAGGGCAATGATTTCGTAAGCGCCGTGGCTGCCCCAACGCGCCTGCATCATGTCGCCCTGCCCCACCAGTGTAGGCAGTCCGGTGCTTGGCCCACCGCGTTGAACGTTGACCACCACGCACGGTGTCTCTGTCATAATCCCCAATCCCAGGTTTTCCATCATCAAGCTAAAACCAGGACCGGAGGTAGCCGTCATTGACTTGGCGCCGCCCCACGCCGCGCCCAGCACCGCGTTCATCGAAGCCAGCTCGTCTTCCATCTGGATGTAGACGCCGCCGATGTGCGGCATGCGTTCGGCCATGCGCTCGGCAATTTCGGTGGCGGGGGTGATGGGGTAACCGGCAAAGAAACGGCAGCCTGCCGAGATAGCCGCCTCGGCGCACGCCTCGTCGCCGCTGATAAAAAATTCTCCACGCAAGGGGCCTTTTTCTGTCATGCCTTGATCCTTTAGTAAAAATTGCAAGTTGGAGATTGGAGGCTTGTCCTGCCTGCCCTGGCGGCCAGGCCAGGGAGCATAGTCGAAGGATTGGAGATTGGGCTGCCTTTTTTACCCTCCAACTCCAACTTTTCCAATTTCCAACTCGGTGACATAGATGGCGAATTCGGGGCACATGATTTGGCACAGGCCGCACGCCACGCACGCTTCTGCCTCTGTGACCTGGGGAATGTGATAGCCTTTGACATTAAACTCGGAAGACATTTTGAGCACGCGGCGCGGGCAGTAAGCTTCGCACAGGCCGCACCCTTTGCAGCGAGATGGAATGATGGCAATTTGCCCGCGAGGAATGGCGATTTGATCGCGGTCGAGTGGTGTTCTCCAAAATTTCAAAGGACGCCTCCTAGGGACTCGTGGGTTAAGAATGCTAACGTGCACCCTTTAGGGACGTGGAAAAAATAAACTGTCCCAACATTCCCGTAGGAGCGCCCTCCCCGGCCTGTCGGCCAGGACAGGCTGGGCGCGATAGTCGCGCCTGCCTGCCTGGCGGCTAGACAGGAAAGGCGCTCCTACGCGGCGACATTGGGATAATTATTTTCTTCCGCATCCCTTAGACTATAATGCTTTTGAACTTTTGTCAATGTCCTAAAGTGCCATTTGCACTTGCGGCCTAGTTCTAAAAGGTGATGTTTGCCCTCGATGCTTTGTAGATTAGAGCAAGCGTCAGTGTCAGCCGCTTGCGGTTGGGGAACACTTGATACATGTGCTGCGTCTTCAAGAGAGTGCTCGAAATCCGCAAATGGAGTACAATGGTGCATAATCTTTTCGGACAAACGTTGGGAAACGCGATGCCACAGTCAAACCTCAACCGCCGCCCACATGCGCAGCCTGCGCGCCGCTCACGCTCGTCGCCGTGGGGATGGGTTATCCTGGGCGAGGGCATCGTTGGCGTGGCGATTGTCGCCATCGCGGCGTTTTTGCTGCTATATGCCAGCAATATAATCTTGCCGGGCGTTCACACGATGGGCGTCCGGCTGGGGGGCAAGTCTCGGACGGAGGCTGTTGCAGTTTTACAGCAGCACTGGCAACAGCAGGCAATCATTCTGCAAGCGGGGAAAATCGCTCGTTCGGCGCCTCCGGCGACGCTCGGCATCACACTGGATGCGCAGGGCACCGCGCAAATAGCATACCGACAAGGGCGCTCGTTCAAGGATTGGAACACGGCCATTTCTCCCGTCCTCAAATTTGATCCGCTCGTCGCCCGCGCGGGCTTGCAATCCCTGGCCGCGCAACTCGATACGCCGCCCGTGAACGCCGGCGTGCGTCTTGTGGCAGGGCAGGTTGAAACGACGCCGGCCGTGCCAGGACAGGCTGTGGACGTGGAAGCAACCGTAGCGTACCTGGAGCAAAATGCTATCCTGGTAGTCACGCAAGGGCGCTTGCCAGTGGTCATGCGGCCTGTCTCGCCCGCCGTCACGGATGCCAGCCCCGTCATCGAACAGGCCCGGCAATTACTCGTTGGAACGCTGCTGCTCTATGCGTACGATCCCATTGCCAATCAATTTTTTAATTGGGCGGTCGCGCCGGACGTGTGGAGCGAGTGGCTGCAGTTGAACGTCAATCCTCAAGCTCCCGCCCAGCTTGAATGGGGAATGGACGCGGAAAAGGTCAGGGCATTTCTGGCAGCGCAATCCGCCCCGCTCGGCGCCGGGCGCTACCTGGATACAGATAAAACTGTGGCGGCGATCATGGAGGCCATTTCGGCCAGGCGCACCGAGGCTCGCCTGCGCGTCTATCACTATGAGCGAAAGCATACGGTTCAATCTGGCGAAACGCTATCCAGCATCGGGCGCGCTTACGGCGTGCCTTACGCGTGGGTTCAGCAGTCGAATCCCGGCGCGGGCGACGAGTTGCGCGTGGGCCAGGTCTTGACGATTCCTTCGCCGGATGTTCTTTTGCCGCTGCCGGTGGTGGAACACAAACGCATCGTGGTGAGCATCACCGAGCAAAAGATGTGGGCATACGAGCGCGGCGCGCTCAGGTGGGAATGGCCCGTAAGCACCGGCATTGCATCCAGCTATACGTCGCCGGGCATATTTCAGATTCAGACCCACGAGCGTGATGCCTATGCCGCCAACTGGAATTTGTGGATGCCTTATTTTATGGGCATTTACAGGCCGGTGCCCACAGCGGACTTTATGAATGGCTTTCACGGCTTTCCCAGCCGCGATGGCGCCCAGTTGCTGTGGACGAGCAACCTGGGACATCCCGTCACGTATGGCTGCATCCTGATCAGTACAGACAATGCGGCGGCTCTCTACGAGTGGGCGGAAGAAGGCGTGGTTGTCGAAATTCAGCCCTAAAATCACATTCAGGGGCGGTTTGGCATACTGTCAATTTCTTGAACGAGCGCCCATGTGTAGCGAGCGGCGCGCTCCATCGCGCCCGGCTCGATGTTCTCCAGCGTATCCGTCAGCCGGTGCCAGTTGGGGAGGAATCCTTTTTCGTTGTATCCCGCCAGGCAGATCGCCTTGTAGCCTCTTCGCTGCAGGTTGGCTACCTCTTCCAGGATGAGCATCTCTTTTCCAATCACGCCCCATTCGGGATTCTTTTGAGCCGCGAGCACCGCCAGGCGCACCATGTCGGGCGCGGGATAATATTCCGTGATATAGCTGGCGCCGTGCCTGGTGATATAACACAAGTTGCCAGCGCCCACGATTTCAAGGTCAATCCAATAGCTGTTTTCTTTGGGCGGGGCAAACTCTTGCAGATAGCTCTCCATGCCCACGCAAGAGGTCTCTTCGCTGCCGGTGAACAACAGCGTCAGTTCGGTGTGTTGCAAGGGCTGAGCGCGCAGCGCCTCTGCGACGCCGAGCAGAATGGACACGGCGCAGGCATTGTCATTCGCGCCTTCGACGTGGGGTTGCGTCTCGTCAAACGCCAGCCCGACCAAGGCGACCAATAAAACTCCATCCAGCGCCCACTGCCACCACGCAACGCCCGGCCAATTCAAAAGCGCGCCGGCCAGGAGCGACAAACCGCCCACACATCCCACGAGCAGCGAAAACGTGAGCGTCGCTTTCATCCAGCGTGGATCGGGCGGCGGCGCCTGGAAACGCTGCTTGTTGGTATCGAGGTGAGCGATCAGGAAAACCCGGCGCCAGACGGCGCCGTCTGGCGCGAGCGTCGCGATCACGTTTTGGCTATGCCACCGGTTGATGAGCGCCTGAAACAATGGGGGGATTTCGAGCAACATGGCCCACGTGGTATAGGCGCCAAACAGCATGAGCAAGCCGCCGATGAGGTGTCCCCATTGCCCGCCTATCCAGGCTATGGGCATGGCCAACACGCCCGCCAGGATCACCGGAATCGAGACCCATCCAGATGAATTGTGGCTTTTAAAGCGCTGCTCTCGTATGGCTTCGACCCCAAGGGATTCTAAAGTGCGCCTGACGTACTCTGCCGCGCGGCGCTCTTGGGCAGAGGTGGGCGGGCGCGGACCAATGTCTTTACACAACACCCGCATGTGGCGCATCAAATTTTCAACTCGTAACACAAGTTCATTGTTCATGAATAACCTTCTATGACTTGTCAGACGGCTGGTGCTGGTCAGACATTTTGAGGCTAAACGTAAACGTCGCGCCGTGACCGGGGGCGCTTTCCACCCAGATGTGCTCGCCGTGCGCTTCGATGGCCAATTTGCAAAAAGCCAGTCCCAGTCCGCTGCCGTGTTTATCTTGAGGCCCTGTTACAAATTTTTGAAAGAGTCGACTTTGAATATCGGAGGGGATGCCGGGGCCGGTGTCGCTGACCGACACCAAGAGATAGTCCCCTTCTTTTCTGCGTCTCGCCTGGGCGCTCACGCGGACGGCGCTGCTGGCGGAGGTAAATTTGATCGCGTTGCCCACCAGGTTTTGCAGCACGCGGCGGATCAATTCAACGTCAGCCCAGGCGGCCGGCAAAGCGGCGGATATCTTGTTTTCCAAATGGATACCGTTTTCTTGGGCCAGCGTGGCTTGAGCTTCCAGAGTTTCGCTTACGAGGCCGGCCAGTGAAAACTCGCCGTAATTCACCGGCATGCGCCCGCTTTCCAGGCGGTTAATATCCAGAATGGAAGTAATCATGTCTGCCATGCGCTGCGCGCTGCGCTCGGCGATTTCCAATACGTTGCGTTGAGGGGGCGTCACCTCGCCCGCGCCATTGCAAATCAACATCCCCAGTGAGGCCACGATGCCCGAGAGTGGATTGCGCAAATCGTGCACCATGGTGCGGGTCATATCTTCTCGCAGCCGCTCAACGGCGCGCTCGTCTGTGACGTCACGGAGCACCAACAACCACCCCAACGGCGCGCTGCGGTCAATCGCCACCGGCAAATTTAGCCAGTGGATTGTTGACGGCGGCGCTTCGTATTCGCCCTCGAACAATTCGCCGCCCGCTTGCACCCGGCGCGCCTCGGCCAACAACATTCTGGCGGCGTCCGGCAATGTGTGGCGCAAGGCGCACGCTACCCTGGCTAAAGAAGAGTCTAACCAATCTTCTGGGCGACCCGGCAAATGCAGCATCCGCAGCGCAGGCTCGTTGATCACCAAGACGCTCTGGCGCATGCTCACCAAAACAACCCCATCCCGTGTGGAACTGATGAGAGCCTGGAGTTGTCCGTGTTGATCTTGTGTGGTTTGCAATATTTGGGCATTGCGTATAGACAGGGCTATTTGGTCGGCGGCGGCCTGCATCAAGGTCAGGTGGCGAACGCCAAAGTGCGCCGGCTCGGAGTGGTGCAGCGTCAAGATGCCGGCCATCGCTGCCCCTCCTTGAATGGGGACAATCAGGGCGGAACGTATCTGGTGGGCGTGGTGCGGCAAGGGCAACCAGCGTTCGTCCTGGGTCGTGTCGGCCACCAACGCGGCCTGGCGGTGCCGGACCACCCAGCCCGAAAGTCCCTTGTCCATCACTTGCCCGATAATATCGGCGCGCCGGTTCGGCTCGAGATCAAACGCCAGAACGCTGCGCGTGACCACGCCAAGTTCATTCAGCAAAAAGATGCTGCCGCGCTCGGCGCCCGTCAGCGTGACGGCCACATTCAGCGCATCTTGGAGCGTCTCTTCCAAAGTGGGGTGCTCAATCGTAGCGCGCGCTACCGAGACCAGGTTTTCAAACAATTGCTCCTGTTCTTGCAATTCCGACCGGGAACGCTCCACAGCCCGCAGCAGGTGGTTGATATCGTTTGCCAGGCTCGACAATTCGTCGTCGCCCTGCATTGAAACGCGCGCGGCAAAATTGCCGCTCTGGCCAATAGTCCGGACGCTGGCGCTCAACCCCATCATGCGCGCCAGGACCAGCCGCTCCAAGATAGTTAACGTCAAGGCGCCAAACATAATGCCCACAGCAAGCAGCACCACAAAGAGATAACGCACACTGGCCTGGCCTTGCTTGTAAATGCTTCGAGATGTATCCACTCGCAGGAGGAGAACTGGCTTGCCTTCAATATCCTCAATCAAAGTATAGGCGGCCAGCCAATCGGGCGTGAGCGGCAAGGCAAGAATTTGACCCTCCGGCCCGGCCTCCAAAGTGGAAAGCGCCGCCAAATCATCGGGGAGATGGAGATTATCGAGCCGCTGGAACGAGAGCGACAAGTGCATTGTCTCAGCCATCCGCGCCACAACATCGTCGTTCAGATAGCGTCCCATAATCAGCGTACCGCGAATCGGGCCGGTGTACTCGTTGGTCAAGATAGGACGCGAGGCTATCAGCAAGGGACCTTCAGGCAAAAGCATCACCCCAGTGACATCGCTTTCGGTATCGGGCAAGTGCAAGAGCTCGTTTTGGCCTTGAAGCAGGCTCTGCAACAGCACAGGCGGAATGGAGGTTTCTTGTTCGTTGACCAGGTCGAATGTCTTGCTAAAAACGATTTGCCCCGAAGGCTGCACGAATACCATCAAGTTCATCTCGAGCGCCACAAATGTGCCGTCGTTAAGAGTACCCTGTATATAATCTTCATTCACATCCTCAATAAAGGCATAGGTATCATCCCAACTGGCGTAATCGCACGTGATGAGGCTCAGGTTAGCCATGTCCTTGGACAAGACTTCTACCACACGCTGTGTATCCTGGCGCGCGTTTTGTTTTTCGATCTCGGCAAATCCGCGCAAAAGGACGGTGGACGAGATGCTGTACAAAACGCCGACCAGGATGATAATGGCCGCGCCAATGATGAGCAATGTTTTGATTCGCAGGGTCATGGGCAATATCTCGAATTGAGACTCGTTACCAAAATTATACTCCCCCGCTTTGGGCATGTCAAAAGTTGGAACAAACCCGGCGCGATGCGCGTCTATAAACTGAATACTTGAAAGGAGACATACAAAATGAAAAACAAACAATTCGGTCTAGTGATTATCTTGCTCTCGACAGCCGCCGTGCTGTTGAGCGCGTGCGGTGGAGTGTCTGCGCCTGTAGCGCAGGCCGGCGAGGCAACGCCCGGCCGCACCGTCACCGTCGTCGGACAAGGACAGGCCAACGGCACGCCAGATGTGGCGCACATCACGATTGGCGTTGAAACCACCGGCAACACCACCAAGGAAGCTGTGGTCGCCAACAAGCAGCAAATGACGTCCTTGCTGGAAAAGCTCAAGGCGCTGGGCATTGAAGATAAGGATATCCAGACCAGCAACTATAGCATCTACACCGAGCGGCTGCAGCCGGAAATGGCGGTCAGGCCGGTGGATGGCAAGGGCGGGGGGATGATTTATCACGTCTCGAACCAGGTCAATGTGACCGTGCGCGACTTGAGCAAGTTGGGCGATATTTTAGACGAGGCCGTGAACGCGGGCGCCAACAACATCTATGGGGTATCTTTTGAAGCGTCAGATCCCAGCAAATTGCAGGCCGCCGCGCGCGAAAAGGCTATCGCCGACGCCAGGGCGCGCGCCGAGAGCCTGGCGCAGTTGTCTGGCGTGAGCGTGGGTGAAGTGCTCTCTATCAGCGAAGTGATCGGCTCTTACGGCCCGATCTTGTACGACCGGGCCGCCGCGGCCGGGCTGGGCGGCGGCGCGCCCATTCAACCCGGCGAACTTGAGATGACGGTGAGCGTGCAGGTAACTTTTGCGATCAAGTAACTGTTGGCAAGCGGTGAATGGGTGAACAAGAACCCCGGCTTCTGGTTTTGCCAGAAGCCGGGGTTGTAGTATCAGGCTTTACTTTCCCAATATTCTCATAATCAGGCCAAGCAAGAACAGGCCAAGCGCGGTTCCAACGCAAACCAGCCCAATCAAAAAAGAATTGCCCGGGACGCTCTCTACATACGCCACGTAATCTTGGATTCGCCCGGCGTAAAGAGCCTGGGCAGTGAACAAGCCATTTCCTTCCCACGTTCCGTCAACGGCCAGCGTTTGGCCCGGCAAATATCCAACGTGGCGCAGGAGCGGCTGAGTGTCTGGCAGTTCAACGGTCTGATTATTCCAGAAAGAGGTTTGGGGAGAGATTTGCACAGTCAGCTGGGTCTCATCTTCCAATACCATGTCCATTCTGGTGGGAGGCGGCGTTTCCAGTTGCCATTGCGAAGAACTGGACGTTGTGGGCGGGGGCGTTTGTTTGTTATCTTTTGCCTGGCGCTCCACGTAATACAGCGCCAGCCCTGCGGGGCCGGTGGGGGCGTTGGCCGGCAGCCTCGCTGCTACCACGGCGCGTGTGCCCGGCGTAAGCGCGCGCAACTCGGCAGGGGTCGGGCGCGGCAGGGCGGCCACTTGCCGGGCGTTTTGCCAGCTGAGATACGGGACGAGCGTTGCCATCAGGCAGCCTGATAGGCAAGCCAGCAAACTTGCCAGCAACACCCAGGGTGCACAGCCGGACCGGCGCTGTCCCCCAAGCCACCCGGAAAACAAAGACGCTATTGAACGGTCTCGAAATATTTTAAACGACACAACATATCCCTCCTACATCAACATCGGCCGCGTCCTTTTAAAAGAACGGGCAACATTTATGGAATGTACATCCTGACCGGCGCAATGCGTTATAGAACCAAGACACTCTACTTCAAATCTAGAAATCTGACAAGCCGCGGGGCTGGCATAGGGATGCCAGCCTGCCAGGTACGTGGCGAGCTTGTTCGAGCTGATGGAAAGACAAAAGTTGCTGCCCCTGTTTTTGGGGGTAGTGTTATAATGTATGGGGATATCTGTTTCTTGGGTAATTTGTATCTTTTGACGAGCTTGTAAAAGCTAAGGAGAATCTAATGTTCTCACGTCGCATATCCAAAGCGATTTTTGTTCTAACTATTCTGGGCATTACGATGTTGTCGTGCAACGTTCCCGCGCCCACACCGGCGGCTACGTCCACGCCGGCCGCCACACCCACGCCCCCGCTCGAATTGCCGCCGGTGCTCGTCAGCCGCGCGCCGGAACGGGGCGAAGAGCAAGGCGCGCAAGCGCCCGTCACGCTGGTGTTTAACCAGTCTATGGACCGTCCCTCGGTCGAGGCCGCTTTTAAAATCAGCCCGCTCGTGAAAGGCGATTTCAAGTGGGCAGACGACGCCACGCTGCAATTCGTCCCTTCCGGCGAGGGTTTTGCCCGCGAGGAGACGTACCAGGTGATGGTGGATACGAGCGCGCGCGGCAAAAACGGACAGGCGCTCAACACGCCGGTCAGCTTTCGCTTTAACGCCGTTGGCCCGCTCGAGGTGAGCCAGGTGTTGCCCGCGCCCGATAGCACGGACGTGAGCGCCGATAGCGTCATCACTGTCATGTTCAACCGCCCCGTCGTGCCGCTGACGACGGTGGCCGATCAAAGCCGGCTACCCCAACCATTGGAGCTTGACCCGCCGGTTAGGGGAACGGGCGAGTGGTTAAACACTTCTATTTACGTTTATCATCCCGACGAGCTGACGCCGGGCAAAACCTATATTGCCAAAATCAAAGCGGGATTAAAAGACACTGCCGGCGCGGCGCTCGAAAAAGAGTACGCCTGGGCGTTCACCGTCATGCCTCCACAGGTCGTGGCCACCGGCCCCGCCGATCAACAGGACATGGTCGGGTTGACCGTTCCCATCAGCATCACGTTCAACCAGCCTATGGATCACGCCAGCGCCGAGGCGGCGTTCTCGCTCTACGCCGGACAGGGCGCGCGGGATGCCAGGGTTCCCGGCGCATTTCGGTGGAACGACGAGGCCAATACGATGGGCTTTGTCCCGGCGCAGCGGCTGGCGCTCGACTCGTGGTACACGGGTGTGTTGCTGGCCGGCGCCAAGGCTCAAAACGGCGAAGCCGGCACGCGCAACGAATATACCTGGCAATTCCTCACTGTGCCCGCGCTGCGCCTGCTGCGCACCGATCCATCCGACGGCAGCCAGAACGCCGGCACCTATGGCGCCTTTGAAATGACATTTTCCGCGCCGGTTGACCCCAAGACGGTCTTGCCAAACGTGCGCATCAGCCCGGAGCCTAAAGCCAGCGACGTGTACACTTATTTTAGCCGCCACGATCGGACGTTCGTCGTCTCGTTCCCGCGCAAACCTTCCACAGATTACGTGGTGGTCATTGGCCCCAATGTAGCCGATCCTTATGGCAACCGCTTGAATACCGAAACGGTGGTGCGCTTCAAGACCCGCGCGCTCGAACCGGCGGCCTATCTCAACGTGCCGGGGCAAATCGGAACGTACAGCGCTTACACGGCGACCTACATGTACGCGATTTATCGCAACATTCAGACGATGGATTTCGCCCTGTACCGCATGCCGCTCGATGATTTGGGTCTCATAACAGGCCCTGACGGTTGGGAGGTGTGGGACAAGTATCGCCCTGCCGACAAAGACCTGGTGCGGCAATGGAGCGTTCGGGCTGCGCCCGACCTCGTTTTGAATGAAACGGCGTTTCACAAGACCTATATGGCTGAATCCGGCGAACCGCTCCAGCCTGGTATTTATTACGTCCAACTCACCTCGCCCCAGGTGAAAGAGCGCGACTATGGAGGCCCCTCGCGCCACATCATGATTGTGGGCAGCACAAATGTCATCCTTAAAAGCGCCGAGCGCGAAGCGTTGGTGTGGGTCACGGACCTTAACACAGGCCGGCCCGTCGCCAACACGCCCGTGACGGTATATGACGAGTACTTTATCCCACTCGCCTCGGGGCAGACGGACAGCGACGGAACGTTCAAGACGCAATGGGAAATTCCGCGCGATTCCTGGCGAACCCTCTCGGCGGCAGCCGGCCAACCCGCTACCCAAGTGTTTGGCTTTGCCTCCAACCAGTGGGCCGACGGCATCAGCCCGTGGGACTTTGGCTTGAGCAGCCGCTATTACATCGAGCCGTATAACGTCTACTTTCAGACTGATAAACCGATCTACCGGCCCGGGCAGACGGTTTACTTTAAAACCATCGTGCGCGACGACGATGACGCGCGTTACCATCTTCCTGACAATCTAACTAGATTGCCGCTGACCGTCACCGATAGCCAGGGTAAAGAGATTTTTACAGACACAATAGACCTGAACGAGTTTGGCACGTTTAACGGCCAGTTCGCGCTCGACGAGCAGGCTTCGTTGGGTTACTATAGCATTGCCGTCACGCTGCCCGATCCTTACGAAGCGATGGGCAAAGCGGGCGGCCTGGCCGCGCCAATGTCGGGCGGGCGCCAGAGCGGGCGGCAATACAGCATCGGCTTTTTCGTGGCCGAATATCGCCGCCCCGAATTCCAGGTGACCGTCACTACAGACAAGCCGGCTTACGTGCAAGGCGACAAGATTAACGCCGAGGTGCAGGCCAGTTACTTTTTTGGTGGGGCCGTATCTAACGCCCAGGTGGAATGGTCGGTTCTCTCGTCGCCTTACTGGTTCGACTACCAGGGCCAGGGCTGGTACGACTGGTCGGATGAAGACAGCTTTTACGGCGAGCGCTCGTATTATGGCGGGGAAACGATAGCCTCCGGCGTGGGCGCGACCGACGCGCAAGGGCGGCTCATCATTTCTATCCCGGCCGACCTGGGCAAACGTAATGCCAGCCAAAACTTTACGATTGACGTGAGCGTGACTGACGTCAACGATCAGGTTGTCTCGAACCGCGCCGCCGCCCCGGTGCATCAAGGATTATTCTACACCGGACTTGCGCCCGAACATTACGTGGGCAAGACCGGCGAGCGGCAGACCATTAACGTGCTCACGGTAGATTGGACCAGCCAGGCGTACGGCCAGGCCAACTTGAGCGTGACGTTCTTTAAGCGCGAATGGTTCAGCGTCAAAGAAGAATCCGATTACGGCCCGGTGTGGACGACGACCTATAGCGATACCGCCGTGTTCACGCAGACTGTGACGACGAACGAGGCCGGCGAGGCGCAGGCGTCGTTCGTGCCCGAGGAGGGCGGCACGTATCGCATTGTGGCGACCGGCTTGGACGGCAAGCAAAACAAGGTGCGCAGCGCCGCGTACTTGTGGGTCAGCAGCTCCGAGTACGTCTCGTGGCGGCAGGAGAATAACGACCGCATCCAGCCGGTGGCCGACAAGAAATCGTACAAGCCCGGCGAGGCAGCCAGCATCCTCATTCCCTCGCCGTTCCAGGGCGAGGTGCAGGCGCTGATCACCGTCGAGCGCGGGCGTATCCTCAGCCACCAGGTCATCACTCTCAAGAGCAATTCGGACGTGTACCAGTTGCCCATCACGCCCCAGATGGCGCCTAACGTTTTTGTCTCAATCGTGCTGGTCAAGGGTGTAGACGCTACCACGCCCGTCGCCGCGTTCAAGGTCGGCTATGTCTCGTTCGACGTCTCGACCGAACAGCAAGAACTCACGCTCACCATCACGCCCGACCGCGCCAAATACAGCCCGCGCGACGAGGTCACTTACACCATCCAGGCCACCGATTACGCCGGCAAGCCCGTCCAGGCCGAAGTGGCGCTGGCGTTGGTGGACCTGTCGGTGCTCACGTTGACTGATCCCAACAGCCCCCCCATTGTTAACAGTTTTTACGGCAGCCGCGGCCTGGGCGTCCGCACGGGCAGCGGGTTAGTGCTTTCGGTGGATCGCCTGAACGTCAAGGTGGCGACCGAAATCAAGGGCGGCGGAGGCGGCGGCGACGAAGCTGGCATGGAAATTCGCGGCGACTTTCGCGACACGGCCTATTGGAATGCGACGGTGGTCACCGACCAGCAGGGCAAGGCTACGGTGAGCGTCAAGCTGCCGGATAACCTGACGACGTGGCGCATGACGGCGCGCGCCGTAACCGCCGACACGCTGGTGGGTGAAAAGACGAATGACATCATCAGCACCAAAGATTTGCTCGTGCGCCCCGTCACCCCACGCTTTTTCGTGGTGGGCGACAAGGCCACACTGGCGGCCGTCGTCCACAACAACACCGATGCGCCGCTCGATGTCGAGGTCAGGCTGGATGCGCAAGGCGTGCAAATCGAAGGCCAACCCTCGCAAGCCGTCAACATCAAGGCCAACGACAAAGCGCGCGTCGAGTGGCCGGTGGTGGTGCAAGACGCCGAGGCGGCCAGCCTGATCTTTTCGGCGCGCGGCGGCGGCCTTTCGGACGCCAGCAAGCCGACGGCCGGCCTGCCGCCCGATCAACGCTTGCCGATTTACAAATACAGCACGCCCGAAGTGGTGGCCACCGCCGGCGTGCTGGACGAGTTTGGCGAGCGATTGGAAGTCATCGCGCTGCCCAAGACCCTCGACCCCACGCAGGGCGATTTGACGGTGCAACTCGACCCGTCGCTGGCGGCCGGCATGACGGATGGACTCGATTGGTTGGAGCATTATCCTTACGAATGTACCGAGCAAACCGTCAGCCGCTTTTTGCCCAACGCGTTGACGTACCGCGCGCTCAAGAATCTGGGGCTGGACGATCCACAACTGGAAACCAGGCTCAAAGAGCAAGTCTCGATTGGCCTGCAGCGCCTGTACGCGCAACAACACGCCGACGGCGGCTGGGGGTGGTGGGTGAGAGACAAAAGCAATGCCACCACCACGTCCTGGGTAGTGTTAGGCATGGCCAAAGTGCGCGAGGCTGGTTTTGCTGTAGATGACACTGTGATCCAAAACGGCGCCGGCTATCTGAAACAACAACTGGTAGCGCCCTCTCGGCTCAAGAATGCGCCGCAAGCCAACATGCAGGCCTTTTTGTTGTACGTGCTGGCCGAGGCGGGCGACGGCGATGCAGGCCGCGTGGTGGCTTTGTACGACGCCAAGCGCGAATTGCTCAGCCATTACGCCAAGGCGTACTTGGCGCTGGCGCTGCACATCGCGCAGCCTCAAGACACTAGCCGCATAGACACGCTCATCGGCGATCTGAACAATGCCGTCATCACCAGCGCCACCGGCGCGCACTGGGAAGAAGATGTGCGCGACTGGTGGATGTGGAATACCGACACGCGCAGCACCGCCATTATCCTGGACGCGCTGGCTCGCTTGCAGCCAGATAACCAGCTGGCGCCGAACGTGGTGCGCTGGCTGATGGTGGCGCGCAGCGCCGGTCACTGGGAAACGACGCAAGAAACGGCGTGGGCCCTCATCGCGCTCACCGATTGGATGGACGCCACTGGCGAGTTAAAAGCCAATTACGCGTGGCGCGTGACTTTGAACAATGCCACGTTGGGCGAGGGGCAAATCACACCCGACGACATCAAAGAGACAATCACCGTGCGCAAGGCTGTGGCCGACTTGCTGCGCGACGCGGGTAACGCGCTGGTCATTGGCCGGAGCGGCGGCGAGGGGCGGCTGTACTACTCGGCGTATCTCAGGACGTACCTGCCGGTGGAAAGCGTGCGCGCGTTGAACCGCGGCGTGGCCGTCACGCGCCGCTACGTCCGCACAGACGACCCGTGCTTCAAGGATTCCAAGATCACCTGCGCGCCGGTCACCAGCGCCAGTGTGGGCGACGTGCTGCAAGTGCAGTTGAGCATCATCGCGCCGAACGACCTGTACTACGCCGTGGTTGAAGACCCGCTGCCCGCTGGCGCGGAGGCCGTAGATACCAGCCTCAAGACCACGTCGCAGACCGAAGACGAGCCAGAGTTGCAGCGCGAATACAGCGGTTACGATTGGGGCTGGTGGTGGTTCAGCCACTCGGAACTGCGCGACGAAAAGGTGTCCTTGTTCGCCACCTATCTGCCCAAGGGCACGTACCAATATACTTATCTGATGCGCGCCAGCATCGCTGGCGAGTTCAAGGTATTGCCCTCCACCGCCAACGAGTTTTACTTCCCGGAGGTGTTTGGCCGCAGTGATGGGGCGCTGTTCAAGATAGAGCCGGCCGGGCAAAAGGCGCCTGTGCCAACGCCCGCGCCGGCCATTACACCTGTTCCAACACTCACCCCCGCGCCCACCCTCGCGCCCACCCCGGCGCCGCCGGCCGGCCCCACGCCCACGCTCACCGCCGATCAAATCCAGACGGCGGTGAAGAACGCCGTGGATCGCTTTCAGAAAGCCAAAGAGTACTCGCAAAAGACCGGCGACGCCAGTCGCCTGACGCAGGACCTGGCCGGCCAGGCGCTCGAACGGCAGATCGAGCTGGTGAACACCACCAAGGCAGATGGCTGCTATTGGGACATCAAGCTCGACGAGCCGATGCGCTATGAATTTCTCGAAATACGCGGCGACAATTACGCGCGCGTCAAGGTGACCAAGGTCGAGACGCGGCGCAAATACTGCAACAATCAACTCGTCGCCGCCAGCTCAGTGGAGGGGGAAATCTATGATACTACCTACATCGTCGAACAAATCGGCAGCAAATGGTACGTGACCGAGCGAGAGTAAATCGTCAATACAGACACATGCGGCGCAAGCGCGCCGCATGTGTTGTTTATACTGGGCGCGGGCACAATCTGCAATTTTGCTGTCATTGCGAGGGTGCGAAGCACCCGAAGCAATCTCTGATCTGCAAGCGTACAGATTGCTTCGCCGCAGGCGGAGCGGCTCGCAATGACAGGATTGTGAAAAATTGCAATTCATGACCGCGTGCAGTATAGGTAGTTTCTGTCTGGAAACGTCTGTTTAGGTGGCCCCGGGCGCCGATCGTCGCCGA
>CAZYXV010000029.1:0-44041 GCA_964651475.1 uncultured Anaerolineae bacterium
GTGACACAAGAGCGTGTTAGATTTTTAAGGTTCAAAAAAATAGTCTAAACTTCAATTGAGCGAAACCTATCGTAAAAACCTTTGAGGCGTTGACCCAACTGGTTGATCTCCGCCAGGGGCAAACCCCATTGCGTAAGTCCTTTTATCAGTTTGGATTTAGATTCATTCGGTCAGTTATGCCACACTTTTGCCTTTTTGGCTAATGCGGCTTGAACTTGCACCAATGAAGATTTTAGAACAAATGTCTAACATGACATTGTCAAAGTAGATAGAAAACAAAACCACCCCCGGCGCCAGGGGTGGTCATCAAGCTATTCAGTCTCCCTACGCCGGCATTACCCGGATCAGGTTCGGGGGTCGGCGCCGGATTGCGAGCGCCCTCTCAGCCTGGCTCACCCAAGCTCCCCATTCGGTTGTCAAACTGCGATTCTAGTATAACACCCGCCAACGCGAATGTCAATAAGCATTCCGATCGGTAAAGAAGCGAAGAAGCATGCGAACGAGAATTCTAATATCGAGCAGCAGCGACCAATTTTCAATGTACCACAAATCGTACTTGGTGCGCTCGGTGATCGAAGTATCGCCGCGCAGGCCGTTCACCTGCGCCCAGCCGGCCATGCCGGCCTTTTCGCGATGGCGATCCATATAGCGGGGGATGCTCTTTTTGAACTGCTCCACGTACACCGGGCGTTCGGGACGCGGCCCCACCAAGCTCATATCGCCCACCAGCACGTTAATCAACTGCGGCAGCTCGTCAATATTTAGCCTGCGCAACAGCGCCCCCAGGCGCGTGCGGCGCGGGTCGCCGGGCGTAGTCCAGCCGGGGCCGTTCTTTTCCGCATCCTGGCGCATCGAGCGAAACTTGATCATCATAAACGGCTTGGCGTCCAGCCCCATGCGCTCTTGAGCATAAAACACCGGGCCGGGCGATTCGAGTTTGATCAAGAGCGCCGTCAATAGCATGAACGGCGAGAGAAAGATCAAGCCAAATGCGCTGCCGACGACATCCATGGCGCGTTTGAGGGTGAGCTTCCAACCGCGCATTGCCACGTCGCGCACCGAAAGCAGCGGCAAGCCGCCCAGGTCGTCAATGCCCACCTGGCCGGCGATGAATTGAAACACGTCTGGGAAAACCTTGATGCTGATCGTGCTGCGGTCGCAGCGCGCAATCACGCTCAGAATTTCCTGGTGAGTCGCTTCCGGCAGCGCGATAATCACTTCGTTGACAGCGTGCTCGTCAATGATGCGCGACAAGTCATCGGTATGCCCCAGCACTGGCACACCCAGCACATTGTGCGACCTGTGAGCGCCGTTGCGAGTCACAAACCCCACCACGTCGTATCCCAGCCACGGCGCGCAACGAATCTTTTGCACAATCATCTGCCCCACGTCTCCGGTGCCAACGATGATCACGCGATCTTGCCCAACCCCGCGCGCCTGCGTTCGACTGCGCAGCGTGTGGTACACAACACGCCCCAAGGTCACCAGGGTCAACGTGAACACCCACGCGTAAATAATCATGGCGCGCGAAAAATCCAGGTCCAGGATGCTGTTTTTGAACAGCAGGGAAGACGTGGCAATAGAAATCATGGTTCCAATCGAGACCGCGCCAAACAGCGAGTAAAATTCGTCTACGCGAGAGGCGGCGCGTATCTGGTGATATAACCGGTAGAAAAAGAACACGCTGACGATAGTAATCACCTGGATGACCATCATCCCCGTATACTCACGGAGCGGCGAGAGGTTGATGGCTGGATTAGGCCAGGGAAGCCACGCGCGCAAATAATACGCCAGGACAAACGCGCACGTTGTCATCAGAGCGTCGTTCAACACCAGCGCCACGGTGAACAAGGTTCGAATCTGGCTTTTGTTCATGCGCCGCCTCCAACCGCCGGCACGCTCAACATTTCGCGCGCCAGGCGCGGCCCGCCGCGCAACGCCAGCGCCGTCAAAATCAACGCGTTCAACAGGCCCGGCGTGCCAGCCTGGTAATGTTTGCGATAGAAAAGCCACATGGCGCGCTCGAATTCGTACTGCGCCCGGGGGTTTTGGCGATACGACGCCCGCTTGACGTGCCTGACGACGACGGCCGGATTATAGTACACTTTCCACCCCGCCTGTTTAATGCGATATGCCCAGTCCAGATCTTCGCCGCCAAAGAAAAAAGCCTCGTCCAGCACGCCGACCTGCTCGATTACTTGAGCGCGCACCAGCATGAATGCGCCGTTGACGCTATCCACTTCGGTCAATTGATCAGGATCGAGATAGGTGAGGTTGTAACGCGCGAAATGACGGCTGCGAGGAAACACTTTGCTCAGCTTGACCAGGCGATAAAACGATACCTGGGGTGTGGGGAAACTGCGGCGGCACGCCAAATCCAGCGTTCCATCAGAAAGAACAAGCTTGGGACCGGCGGCGCCCGCCTGGGGTTGGCTATCCATAAACGCCGTCATGTGCGCCAGGGCCTCCGGCGGAACAAGCGTATCAGAGTTGAGGAGCAAAGCGTAACGCGGCGAGTTGACGCCGTCTCCCCCCCATGCCCAGCTTGCAAGGCCCAAATTATTGGCGTACGCAAAACCGCCGTTGACCGGGCTGCATATCAGCCGGGCTTGCGGGAACTCGGCGGCCACCATCTCGGCGCCGCTGCGGTCCGGCGAGGCATTATCTACCACGCACACTTGAAACGCTGCGCCCTGACTGGCGTACACCGAGCGCAGGCAATCGCGCAGCAAATCGCACGTGTTATAGTTGACAATGACGATACCCAGGTCAAGTACACTCATTTGCAGTCGGGATCAGATTACGCCAAGCTGGCGCAGCACATCGAGCGGATTGGGCAGCGGCGCCTGCCACAACCAATCGGTGCGCAGCCAAAAGCCCGGCAGCGCCGCCGACTTTAAAACGCCGCCTTGCTCTTGGACTGTTATGTACTGGCGTTGCTCATTCAAAACGTAGCAACGAATTTGCTCATTGATCGGATCAACGATCCAATACTCGCCGACGCCGTTCGCTTCGTACTCCAGGTACTTTTCTCGCCAGTCGCGCTCCACGCTATCGGGCGACACGATTTCCACCGCCAAGTTGGGCGGGCCGTCCACATAAGTGGAACGGATAAGCTCAGCCTGATCTTTGCGCACAAAGATGACATCCGGCACGCGGCGGCAGCCTCGCAGGCGTATTTGAAACTCGGGCCCCATGACCACACCCAGGTCGTGATGGCGCGCAAATAGTCCCATTGTATTAAGCAAAAAACCCGCAATTAACACGTGTTTGACCTGCGCTGGCGAATGCACAATGACCTCTCCTTCCACCCATTCAGCCTTGACGTCCTCGTCGCACCACGCTTCAAACTCCTCCTCGCTCATCAGGCGCGGTACAATGTCTGCCAGCGGCAAAATATCCTTTACTCTTTCCATTTCACACCCTCCTGGATTGCAATGCTATTCAGATTATAGCACATCGCAAGGCATCTCGCATCGCCTGCCGGTCATCCCACGGATACTCCGTCGCGCCAAAGCACATGGATTGCTCGTGTCCCTTGCCGCACGCCATCACCACGTCGCCGGGACGCGCCAGGCGCACCGCAAAGCGGATCGCCTCGGCCCGGTCGCCGATGCGCCACCAGCCCTCGCCTTCGCGGCGGCCCTCGGCCGCGCAGCCTTGGGCAATAGCCGCCATAATGTCGTCGAGCGATTCGGTGCGAGGGTCTTCGGCGGTGATGACGACCTTGTCCGCCAGGCGGCCGGCCACGCGCCCCATCATGCCGCGCTTTTGCGGATCGCGCAATCCGGCCGAGCCAAAAACCACAATCACCTGCCCCGCCGTCATCTGCCGCGCCGCTCTGAGCGCTTTGTCCAGCGCGTTGGGCGTGTGCGCAAAATCCACAATCGCCAGAAACGCCTGCCCTTCGTCAATGCGCTCCATGCGCCCCGGCACGCCGCGCTGTAGCGCTACGCCGCGTTGGATGGCCTCGACTGGCACTCCCAGCGCCACTCCCGCGCTGACCGCCGCCAGCGCGTTCAGCACGTTAAACTCGCCCACCAGCAACGTTTGCAGGTTGATTCGCCCTGCCGGTGTGACGGCTTGCAAGCGCGTGGAATCAGCTTTGTAGGCAATGTCGCGCGCGCTCACCAGCGCGCGGGAGTCCAACCCGTAACACAGTTCTCTATCCACGCGGATCTGCCGCAGAAACTCGAAAGAAGGATCGTCGGCATTGAGCACGGATGTTTTGGGGACGCTCTTGCGCGCGGACAAGGCCATCATCTCGAACAACCGCGCTTTGGCGGCGCGATACGCCTCGAACGTGCCGTGGAGGTCCAGGTGCTCATGCGTGATATTGGTGACCACGCCGACGTCAAATTCGCAAGCGTCCACGCGATGCTGCGCCAGGCCGTGCGAAGTAGTTTCTAACACACAATGGGTCTGCCCGCCGGCGACCATCTGGGCAAGGTATTTTTGCACTTCAGGCGCGTCGGGTGTAGTGGTGTGCAGCCCCGTATCGTAAGCCTGCCCACCGATGATGGCATTGACGGTGCTGATCATGCCGGCGTTGATGCCCGCCGCCGTGAGGATGCTGTGAATCAGATTAGTCGTGGTAGTTTTGCCGTCGGTGCCCGTGACGCCAATCATCACCAGCTTGCGAGCGGGAAAGCCGTGCCAGGCGGCGCACAGATGCGCCAGCGCCTCGCGCCCGTCGGGCACACAGACATAGGGAACGCCGTGGGACAAGTTGGCAACCTGTCCCACAACTGCCGCTGCGCCGCGTTTCACGGCGTCGCCAATAAAGCGATGCCCATCTATGCTGACGCCGGGGTAGGCCACGAACAACGCGCCGGGCGTGACCTCGCGCGAGTCGCTGGTGATACAGGTTATTTCGGGGTCGCCGCCGCCCGACCCATCCGCGACAGGCAGCGCCGCCACAAGTTCAGACAGGCGCACTAGAACAACCCTTGCAGCGAAAAGCCCAGGCGCGTCCAATCAGTGCCAGTGAGAATGGAGCACACGAACATCAGAAATATAATCAACAAGATGAGACCGCAGCCGCAGCCGCACACGCCGCCGCGCCCAAAACCAAAGCGATCTTGCAGCCAGTCAAACAACTGGTTGAGCAAGAATAACTCTAACAAGCCTGTCAGGCATCCCGGTTCTCTACGCATTGCGCCTCCCGCCTTGAATCAAAACGTCAAGGACGATGCGCAAAGCACAGCCTTGACGTTCAACAATAAGAGATCAGGACTAGAGGTTAGGATTAGAAATACCCACTCTTTATCCCAAATCAGAATGCAGCGCTTCTAACTGGCCGGCCACGCTGCCATCCACCACTTTATCGCCCACCCGCACGCGCAGGCCGCCCAAAATCTTGGGGTCCACCCGGAAGCTGGCCTCGCCCAGGCCGAGTTCGCTTTTGACGCGCGCTTGCTCGTCCGGCGTGAGCGGCATGGCGCTGGTCACGATAGCTTCGCCAGCCGCGCTGGCCAACCCTACCCGCACTTGCGCCGGCACCTGGGCGAAAAAGTCTGCGATGAGCGCTTCTTGCCGCTGGCGGTCAAGCGACGCGCCAATGAGTTTGTTGGCTGCCGCAATCGCCAGGGCCGCCACCTGCCCGCGCAGATCGCTCAACATCTTGTCTCGCTCTGTGTCCAAACCGCTCAGGGCCTCGGCCTTGATCCTGTCCGCCTCAGCTTGTGCTTCCGCCTTGATTTTGGCGGCGGTCTGCGCAGTCTGCTGATTGGCCTCGAAGCGGATCTTTTGGGCCTCAGAGCGCGCCTCATCCAAAATGCGCTGCTTTTCAGTCTCGGCGTTTGCCAGCGTCTTTTGGGCCGCCTCGGCGTCTTGCAGCCCTTTTTCGATCCTGGCGCGGCGCTGATCGAGCATGTTCAAAACCGGCTTGTACAAAAGCACTCGCATCAAAATCAACAAGATGCAAAAATTGACGGCTTGCGAAAGCAAAAAAGGGGGATTAATTCCCAAAGACTCTAGAGCATCCAAGCTACCCTCCTTATCACAGAAACAGGACCTTCAGGGCGCGCGCTTCCTGGCGAGTTTCCGAACAATCTTTGGTTAATGAGTGACAAGCGGCGTCACCGGAACGAACTTGATCGCCAACGCTACCACCAGGGCGTAGATGGCGATAGCTTCGGCAAAAGCGATGGCGAGGATCATATTGGTCAGAATGTTCCCGGCAGCATCCGGGTTGCGGCCGATTGCCTCCATGGCTTTGCCGGCCAATATGCCGATAGCCAGCGCCGGCGCCATCGCGCCTATCCCAATAGCAAAAGCGGCAGCAAGTTGGGTAGCGACTTCGTAACTCATCAGTTTCTCCTTATAGAAAATTAATGTTCCTTTTCTTCCTCACCGTGGTGATGGGATGCCAGCGTAAAGAAAATCAGGGAAAGCATTGAAAAGATCATGGCCTGCACAAAGCCAACGAACAATTCCAGACCCATAAAGGGCAGCGAGACGATAAAGGCGGCCAGGTAGCTGACGACAATCAGCAGGACCTCGCCCGCAAAGATGTTGCCAAACAAGCGGAAGGCAAAAGAAAAGATCTTGATTACCTCGCTGACCAGTTCCAAAAGGCCCACAAAGCCATTAGAAATCATCAGCAGGGGGCGCAGTTTCCCCGCCTCCTTGGGCGCCGAAAAATTGAAAAACTTGCGCAGGTACTTGGCTCCCAAAAAGCGAAAGCCAAAATACTGCGCCGCCAATACTGAAACCAGCCCCAGCGCCAGCGTTGTGCTCAGGTCAGCGTTGGCCGCTCGAAAAAAAGGCACCAAAACCGTTTCGCCGTGGTGCTCGGCCCAAATACCCACCGAGCCGACGCCTGGCAATAGCCCAATCCAGTTTGCAATCAGAATAAAGCAAAAGAACGTTGCCACCAGCGGGAAAAACGCGGGGGCGAATTTTTTGCCAGCAATGTTCTCCACAACGCCATAGCCCGCTTCAATAATTGCCTCAATCATAATCACATAGTTGCTGCGCCGGCCGGTGTGCTCAGCCCTGCGGGCCCCCGAACGATAAGCCAACGCTATCCCCACCAGGATCAGCATAGCCAAAAGTGTGGCCGGCAACGTGTTGGGAATTTCTGCGCCCAGCATGGGCAGCCGCTCGGCCGCCATGCTAATCACTGGCAACACTTTGCCCGGCAGCACCATCCCGCCCGCGCACAGGCCAAACGCACCCAAAATCACCAAGACGATCACGATGCGTCGCTGCTGCATAGTCTCATTTCTCCTGAGAAGATTGATCCTGGCGATTCATCCGCGCCCCCACCTGTACTACTACCCAGCGATAAACCATGATAGGGCCGCTAATTGCGCCCACCAGGGTGAGAGCCAACGTAATCCAGGGCAACGTCCCCAACTGGCGATCCAGCCAGTAACCGCCAGCAAGCCCCAACAACACCGGCAAAACCAACATCAAGCCGGCCTGACTGCCCACACTCAAAACCCACCAGGCCTCGCCGGGTATTTTGGGCACCGGTTTCATAGCCAACCCTCATCACAACAACTGTGAACATGATCCCAAAGACATTTTGGCAAGTGGTTTGCAGAACCAGGCTCTATATCTCGAAGCAATGAGAGATTATAGCACGCCCCAAAACACAAGTCAATCAATGGAAAAATTCCTGCGCGGCGGCCTGAAACAATGCCAGGAATGGCGCCGGGAAAAGCCCCACGACGAACACACCCAGTGTGGTCACTCCCAGCGCGAGCGCCAGCGTGGGCGGCGTGGGCAATCGCTCCTCGGCCTGGGCCGGGAGGATGTACATGGCGTGGATGATCTTCCAGTAATAGGCAAAGGAGATGACGCTGTTAATCACGCCGACGACCGCCAGCCATGCCATGTTCGCTTCAATCGCGGCCAAAAAGAGCCACGCTTTGCCGATGAAACCGGCCAGCGGTGGGATGCCGCCCAGCGAAAGCAGGCAGACGAGCAACACCGCTGCCAGCAACGGGGCGCGCTTGCTCAAGCCAGCGTAATCCTCGATGGCGTCCGAGCCGGTCCGATTGGAAACGGCGATGACGGCCGCAAAAGCCCCCAGGTTAGTCAGCACATAGGCCGCCAGATAAAGCAACATCGCCGTCAAGCCGAGCGATGAGGTTGCCACCACGCCAATCAAAATGTAGCCGGCGTGGGCAATACTGGAATAAGCCAGCAGCCGCTTGATGTTTTGCTGCCACAGCGCCACCAGGTTGCCTACGGTCATGGTAATCGCCGCCAACCCCGCCAGGGACGATTGCCAATCCACCGGCAGATATAAAAGGTCGGAGGGCAGCATAGTCAGGCCCAATCGGGCTATCAACGCAAAGCCGCCGATTTTCGGGGCGGCCGAGAGAAAAGCCGTGACAGGCGTCGGGGCGCCCTCGTAGGCATCCGGCGCCCATTGGTGAAAAGGCACCAACGCCACCTTAAACGCCAAGCCAGCTATGACAAAGATCAGCGCCGGCAGCGCGATGGGCCGCGCCGCATTTCCCATCTCCATCAAGGCCCCTGCCACAGCCGACAGATCCGTCGAGCCGCTAAGCCCGTAGAACCACGACAGGCCATACAGCATCACCCCAGACAGCGCCGCCCCATACAAAAAATACTTTAATCCAGCCTCGGCCGAATGGCGGTCGTCGCGAAAATAGCCGGTCAGGATGTACGAATTGATGCTGAGGAAATCAAAGGCCACAAAGATCATAATCAAGTCGGTGGCCGCGCCCAGCAAGCATATCGCCATAGCGGCCGTCAGCAGCAAAGCGTAAAACACGCCCTGCGGCAGGCGGCGAGTTTGCAGATAAGATTCGGACGCGAGCGCCACTACTCCCGTCGCAACCAGCGCAATCGTTTTGATCACCAGCGCAAACAGGTCACACGAGAGCACGGAAAACACGCGCGTGTTGCAGCCCCACAACGACCAGCTAGCCAGCAGCGCGCCGGCCAATCCCGCCAAAGCCACAAAAGACAATCGCCAGTGTTTTTCTTCTTGATGCGGGCGGGCGGCGTCTATTGCAAGAACGAGCAGGCTCGCCAACAACAACACCAGTTCTGGCGAGAGCAGCCACAACGCTCGCCCCCAGTCAAGCGTTGATTCAAGGTTCATGGCAATCCCTTCAACATCGCCGTTACTGCGGTATTAAACATGTCTAGCAAAGGCGTGGGATATAAGCCGAAAAAGACCATCCCCACCACCAGCGGCCACATGGTGACCTTTTCCCACCATTCCATATCCGGCAGCGCGCCCCACTTTTCCTTGTTCAGCGTGCCCAGGAACATGAACTGGATAATCTTCCACAAAATATAAGCCGCGGTGAACACGACGCCCAGCACGCCGACAAAGGCCGCGATAGGAATGAAATACACCGTGCCCCTAAAGACAAACAACTCGCTCCAAAAGCCTGCCAGTCCCGGCAGCCCCAGTGAGGCAAAGGCCGTCACCATCATGATGCCATAATAATACGGCACCTGGTTGGCCAGCCCGCCAAAAACCTTGAGGTCGCGCGTGTGCGCCCGTTCGTAGATAATGCCCACCAAAAAGAACAGGCCGCCCGTGATGAGGCCGTGCGCAAACATTTGCATTGCCGCGCCGCTGATGGCGGCGGCGGCGGCATTGACCGCTTCTGGCCTGGCAAACGCGCCAACGCCCACCGCGGCCGCGCTGATGCCTAACGTGACATAACCCATGTGCGCCACCGACGAATAAGCGATCAGCCGCTTGAGGTCCCACTGGGCCATGCACACCAGCGCGCCATAGACGATGCTGACGACAGCCACGACAGGGATGATGGGCACCTGGGTAGAGAAATAGTGAAATTGCGCCGGGAACAGGGGCAAGGCAATACGTATTAACCCATAGGCGCCCAATTTTAGCAAAATGCCCGCCAGGATGACGCTGCCGGCCGTGGGCGCTTCGGTGTGCGCATCGGGCAGCCAGGTGTGGAAGGGGAATGAGGGCACCTTGATGGCAAAGGCGATGAAAAAGGCCCAGAAAGCCGCGCTGGCCAGCGTAAAGTTGCCGGCAAAAGGCTGGGCCGCGGCCGCCTCTAAAATTCCAAACGTGCCGGTCTGAAGATAGACACCCAGGATAGCCAGCAGCATGGCCACGCTGCCGACCAGCGTATACAGAAAGAACTTGATGGCCGCGTATTCGCGCCGCGCGCCGCCCCACACGCCGATCAGCAAGAACATGGGTACCAAGCCCACTTCCCAAAAGACGTAGAACAACACCAGGTCAAGCGAAAGAAAGACGCCAAACATGCCCACTTCCAACAAGAGGAACAGAAAATAAAATTCCTTGACCCGCGTCTGAATGGTGCGCGCCGAGTAGAACAGCGACAGCGTCGTCAACATGCCGGTCAGAAAGACCATGGGCGCGCTGAGGCCATCCACTCCCAGGTGGTACCAGATGTTGAATGTAGAGATCCAGGCGTAATGCTCGACGTACTGCATGGCGTGCGTGCCCGAACGCGCCACGCCGACCCAGATCATCGTCGAGAGCACCCACGTCAAAAAGGCGACCGCGGTGCCTACGCGCCGAATGGTCCTGACATCTTCTCTGGGGATGACCATGATCAACAGCACACCCACCAGCGGAGCAAAAAGGGTGACACTCAGAATTGGAAAGTTCATAGCCAGCTCCTTATACTCTAATTTGCATGAGCAGGACTATTAGCACCAGCATGACGACAGACGCCAGCAGCAAATAATCCTGGACTTTGCCCGTTTGAATGGGGCGAATGGCATCTCCAGCCGCCCTGACCGCCTTGCCAACGCCATTCACAGAACCATCCACCACGTTCGAATCAACGGCGTCGCTTAAATCAGAACCCTTTCGTATCACGCGCCCGGCCAGGTTGACCAGGGCGTCCACAATGTGCGCGTCGAGCCAGTCGCTGATTCCGGACAAGAAGCGCGCCACGCGCGCCCACACAAGCACCAGCCTGTCTACCACGCCCTGGTCGAAAGCGTGAAACACATCGGCCAACGCGATAGAGCCGCGCACCACAGTCGCGTGGTACAGTTGGTCAAAGTAAAAGCGCTCGCGCATGGCGGTGTATAAAAAGCCCAGTCCCACCCGGCGCAGGGCCGCTTCCACGCGGTCCGTCTCGCCAGCCTGCATAGGCTTCCATCCGTACACCAGCCAGCCCAGCCCCAGCCCGCTCAGCGCAATGAGCACGCCCAGCGCCAGCGGCTGCCACACGAACCCGTGCGCGCCTTCTTCGACCAGGGCCGCGTGTCCCATCAAGCGGACCGCGTGCCCGCCGGCCCCGGCCGGCTCGATGGTTGAACCGACGAAATGATGGAACCAGTTGGGAATCAAACCGCCAATGACGGGGAACTGTTCCGGGATGCCGATCCAGCCCAGCCCGACGGCAAAGACGGCCAAAATCATCAAGGGCACCGTCATCGAGGGCACGCTTTCCGGCGCGTGCTGGGCCGATTCGGTGCGCGGCTGGCCCCAAAAGGTCATGCAAATCTGCCGCATGGTGTAAAAAGCCGTCAGGCCGGCCGCCGCCGCCAGCACCCAAAAGACAAGCGGCGCCAACTCGTACGCCTGGGCCAGAATCTCGTCCTTGGACCAAAAGCCGGCAGTGACGAGCGGGAAACCTGACAGCGCCAGCCCGCCGATCAAAAAGGTCCAGAACGTGCGCGGCATGCGCTTGGACAGCCCGCCCATGTTCCGCATGTCGTTGGCGTCGAACGGCGCGGCGTGCTCATCATGCTTGTGCGCGTGGTGGAGGTGCTCGACGTGGTGGTGGCCGTGTTCCATGCCGTGAATGACCGAGCCGGAGCAGAGGAACAAGAGCGCCTTGAAGAAAGCGTGCGTGAGCAGGTGGAACGCGCCGGCCACATACGCGCCGATGCCCAGCGCGGCAACCATGTAGCCCAGCTGGCTGATGGTGGAAAAGGCAAGCACGCGCTTGATGTCGTTTTGCGCCACGGCGATGACCGAAGCGAACAGCGCCGTAAACGCGCCGATGGCCGCAACTACCGTCATCTGCGCTCCGCCTTCGACGGCTGTCAGCAGCGGAAAAGTGCGCACGACCAAAAAGACGCCGGCCGAAACCATCGTCGCCGCGTGGATCAGGGCCGAAACGGGCGTGGGGCCTTCCATCGCGTCTGGCAGCCATACGTGCAGCGGGAACTGGGCGCTCTTGCCCACCGTCCCGCCAAAAAGAAGCAGGGCAATCACCGCCGCCGTAGAAAGTCCTGTGCCCAAGAAGGGCGCGTGCGCCAGGTGTTCCAGCGTTTCGTGGCTAAAAATGTCTGTATAGGCCAGCGAGCCTACCTCGGCGTACAGCAGCACCAGGCCCAGCATAAAAAACAAGTCGCCCACTTTGGTCACCAGGAACGCTTTGAGGCCGGCTTGGAGCGCCGATTTTTTTTCGTACCAGAAACCAATCAACAGGTACGAGCAGGTACCCATAATCTCCCAGAAAAGAAAGAAAGCCAGCAGATTGTCAAAGACGATCATCCCCAGCATGCCGGCCGCGAACAGCGAAATATACGCAAAGAAACGGCTGTAGCGGGGATCCTGCTGTGGCGTGCCAAAGTTCATGTAGCCCACGCTATAGATAAAAATCATCAAGCATACCAGCGGCACCATTAAAAGCATGATGGTCGTGGCGGGGTCAATGTAAACGCCCAGCCCCAGGGTCTCTGTGCCAGCCGGCAGCCACGCCATGCGCGCGGATTCAATGGCATGCTCTCCGCCGCCCACCGGCAGCAGCACCGCCGTCCAAAACACGTACTGAGACAGCAAGAACGACAATCCTATCGCGCCGATGGCAATGGTGTGGCTGAGCCGCGGCCAGCGGCCAAAGAACAACACGATCAGCACAAATGACAGGGCGGGCAACACGGGAATAAGCCAGGTAGCGAGCGTCAACACATCCATAAGAGCCTCATCTGTTTGACTAGTACTTGAGCGAATCAACCTTGTCCATGTCTACCAGGTGGAGGTGACGATACACGCTGATAATCAAGGCCAACCCGACGGCTGCTTCGACGGCGGCGACGATAAACACGAAAATGGCGAACGCCTGCCCAGTCGCCGCTTCGGGCGTCCGGTAGCGCCAAAAAGCCACCAGGTTAATGTTAACGGCATTGAGCATCAACTCGATGCCCATCAACACGGCAATGGCGTTCCGCCGCGCCAGCGCGCCATAGATGCCGATGCAAAACAAGGCGGCGGCTACAATCAAGTACCAGTTCAATGGAATCATGCGCTTTTCTCCAAGTCAAACGGGATGCCGTAATACGCCAAACGCATTGGGCGTCTGGCATTTCACGTTTCACGCCGGTCGCGAGCAATGTAAATAGCGCCAATCACCCCCACCAGCAGCAATACCGATGCCACTTCAAATGGCAGCATGTACAAATCGGGATCCACCAGCGCCTTGCCCAACGCGGCCAGGCTACCGCGCGGAGCTTCTGCCAGGCTGGATTGCTGCCAGGGCAACGTGACAAGCTGGGCCGCCAGCAGGCCGAACAACATCACCGCGATGACCGCCGCATACGTCCACTGTGCGTTGACCTGCCCACTTTCCCGGCTCATCAGGCCGTGCGTGAGCATGACGGCAAAAATGATCAAAATTGCAATCGCGCCAATATAAATCAAGATCTGCGCGGCAGCTAAAAAGCCGGCGTCTAGCAAGACGTAAAGCACCGCCACGCCAAACAGCGCCAGCACCAGACACAACGCGGCGTGAAACAGGTCGCGCATGGTCACAACGGCCAGGCCGCTCGCCAAAGTCAGCGCGGCCGCCACGACGAAAGCAATTTGCATCGGCGTCATTGTCATCCTCCCATCAATGCACCGGCTCCGGGTGAGCATATTCGATAGCCGCCGGCGCTGTCTCGACGTCCTCTGCTGCTTCGCGCACTCGCCGCCCGGCTTTGCCCGCCAGCCACAACGCGCCGAACAACATGATCAGGTTAGCCGCCAGCAATACCAATGCCCAAACCGTAGGATTCGCTCGCGCGCCGTAGCCGGCAAAGTCAAGCCATTTGTCTAGCAGCGCCACCACGCCCACGTTAACCAGGCTGAGCGGCACCAGGAACTTCCAGTTAAACGCCAGCAAGTGGTCAATGCGCAGGCGCGGGAGCGTGGAACGTATCCAGACCATCACCCAGAATATAAACAGCGCCTTGCCCGTAACGACAAATGGCCCAATCCAGGGGATCACCTTATCCACGTTGATAAACGGCAAGTGCCAGCCGCCCAGGAAAAGAGTGGCAAACACCGCCGACATGGCAAAAGCGTGCATGTACTCGCCCATGAAAAACAAGGCAAATTTCATGCCGCTGTACTCGATGTGAAAACCGGCCACGATCTCCGAATCGGCCTCCAACAAATCAAACGGGCTGCGCCCCATCTCGGCCATGCCCGATAAAAACATGATCAGCGCTGAAAGCGGCAGCGCTACGATGTACCACGTACTGGCGACCTGCTTATCTACAACAGCTACCATAGACATAGTCCCGGCGATCATGATCACCGTGATCGCAGATAACACCTGGGGCACTTCGTAGCTGACCAGTTGGGCCACGCCGCGGAACGCGCTCAGAAGCGCGTACTTGTTGCTGCAGCCCCAGCCGGATATCAGCACGGCCAGCGGTCCCAGGCCGCCCATCACCATGACGTAGAAAATGCCAATGTCCAGATCCACGCCTACCATATCGCGCCCAAAAGGAACGACGGCGTAGACCATAATCGCCGCCGCCGCCGCCAGGATGGGCGCCAGGTTAAACGCCACCCTATCCGCATCGGCGGGCGTGGTGTCTTCCTTCGTAATCGCCTTGATGCCGTCGGCGATGGGCTGAAGCAGCCCGTAACGGCCGGCCTTGTTCGGGCCAAGCCGATCCTGAAAGCGCGCAAAGCCCTTGCGCTCGACCCAGGTAAGCACCATAAACATCACCAGGCCAAACACGCCAATCACCACAGCGCGCACGATGGCCATCACCACGTCCACGCTCTCGGCCGGCATAAAGCCGCCCATCCAACCGCGCAGAGCATTCGCCCCATCTATCCAAAAATTTCCCATAAGGTTCGCTCCAAATCGAGCAATGGTCCATCTATTCCACATAGTAAAACCCCGACACCCATACCAGGGATGCGGGGTCAAACCAATATTCTAATCAATGGGCTAGACCCATTCAAGGTCTCCTTTTCGCCACGCATACACGAGCGCGCCCGCCAGGATCACAATGAACACGAGCATTTCAATCACGGCAAAGAATGGAAGCTGGTTATAGATTAAAGCCCACGGGAACAAGACCACCGTCTCGACGTCAAACAAGACAAACACCAGCGCATAGATATAGTACTGCGCCTTGAATTGAACCCAGGTGTCTCCAAAAGTTGCGATGCCACATTCGTAAGTGGAAGATTTGATGGGATTGGGTTTGGCAGGGCGGAGAAGCCAAGAGAGCACGAGAGCCGCGCCCGGCAAACCCACCGCCACGAGGACAAACACACCAATAAAGGAGTATAATTCGAGCAAGGCCTGTACCTCTCCTTTCAATCAAAGATGGCGACGACACAGCACACAGCCATAGCAAACAAGCACTTATTTTACCACATGTCAATCCATGCGCAAGCGATAGCGAGTTTCCCGTCCCGCCACACTTGACATCGCGCCAGGGCAGGGTTATAATCTCCCCAACGACGATGACAGAGACAAGTAAGCCGTTAGCTGCCTTCAGCAAGTTGCCGGGTGATGCGAGGCAACGGCGGAGCGGCTGAAATCCACTCTCCAGTCGGTGGCGAAGAGCCAGCCCGGAAGCTCCCGTTATCGAGCTAAACGAGGTCGGCGCGCTAGCGCGCTGGCAAACCCAGGTGGCACCACGAGCGCCCCTCGTCCTGGCAACAGGCGGGGGGCGTTTTGATTTTAGGCTGTCGGCAATCAACCATTAGCTTGCTGCCACCGAATCAAAGCTAATAGCTTAGGGGTGCGGAAGAAAATAATCATCCCAATGCCGCCGCGTAGGAGCGCCTTTCCTGTCTAGCCGCCAGGCAGGCAGGCGCGACTATCGCGCCCAAAGGGCGCTCCTACGGGAATTTTGGGACAGTTTGTTTTTTCCACGCCCCTTACACAATTGAGGAGAAAAGAATGTTAGACTTGAATTATATCCGTGAGCATCCCGAACAAGTCAAAGAGGCTATGAGAAAATTATACACCGACGCGCCGATTGACGACATCCTGGCGCTCGACGCGCAGCGGCGCGGCATCTTGAACGAGGTTGAAAAGCTCAAAGCCGAGCGCAACGCGGTGAGCAAGGAAATCGGCAAGGCGCCCCAAGGCGAGGCGCGCGAGGCCAAAATCGCGGCGATGAAGCAGGTGGGCGAGCGGATTGACACGCTCGACGCACAGGTGCGCGAGGTCGAGGCCAGGCTGCACGAATTGATGCTGGTCGTGCCCAATCTGCCGGATGAGAGTGTGCCGGTGGCGCCGGACGAAAGCCACAACGCCATCACCGCTCAAGAAGGCGAGCCGGCGCGCCAGGACTGGCAAAGCCCGCACTGGGACCTTGGTCCCAGGCTGGGGTTGATTGATTTCGAGCGCGGGGTCAAGATCAGCGGCACGCGCTTTTACGTGCTGAACGGCGTGGGGGCGCGGCTGCAGCGGGCGCTCATCGCGTGGATGATTGACGTGCACGTGGCGCAGGGCTATACCGAAGTCTATACGCCGTTCCTGGTGCGCGGCGAGTGCCTGGTGGGCACGGGCCAATTGCCCAAGTTCGGCGAAAACTTGTATCGCGACGCCGAAGACGATTTGTGGATGATTCCCACCGCCGAAGTGCCGGTGACCAATCTTTACCGGGACGAGATTTTGGATGGCGGCAAATTGCCCATCCATCACGTAGCCTACACGGCCTGCTTTCGCCGTGAAAAGATAAGCGCCGGGCGCGACGTGCGCGGCATCAAGCGCGGCCATCAATTCGACAAGGTCGAGATGGTCAAGTTTTGCAAGCCGGAAGACAGCGCGAAGGAACTGGAAAGTCTCCTCGACAATGCGCGCGACATCTGCCGCCTGCTCGACATTCCGCATCGCGTGGTGCAAATGTGCACCGGCGATTTGAGCTTTACGGCCGCCGCCAAATACGACGTGGAAATGTGGGCGCCCGGCTGCGGCGAGTGGCTGGAAGTCAGCTCGTGCAGCAATTTCAAAGATTTCCAGGCGCGCCGCGCCAACATTCGCTTCCGCCGAGAGGCGCAGGGAGGCAGGCCGGAATTTGTCCACACGCTCAACGGTTCCGGGCTGGGCCTGCCGCGCACGCTCATCGCCGTGCTGGAAAACTATCAGCAAAAAGATGGCAGCATCGTTGTGCCGCCCGTGCTCAGGCCATACATGGGCGGATTGGAAGTGATCCGATGAAAAAAGGCGACAAGAAAAAACGAGACAAGGCGCTCAAGCGGCGCGCTCAAAGCAAAATGGCCCGCGGCCAGCAACGAGCGATTGGCATGATTCACCCCGCGCTGCGTCTTCTCAAACAAGCGCGTACCTATTCCTTCGAAAACTGCTGGGTTCAAGACGATTGGCAAGAAAATGGCCTGGCCGTCGTGTGCGTGGCTCGCCGCCAGCCCAATGGAAACATTCTCTTTGGCGTCTACCTGGTGGATTATTACTGCCTGGGGGTCAAAGACGCCTACTTTAACGCAGACATTCCGCCGGCCACTTTTCAACGCGAGTTTTTGCCCAAGATATTCCGCGCGGCGGGCAAGCCCATCAGCATCTCGGCCGACTTGGCGCACGAAATCATTTACGGCGCAGCCGAATATGCCAGGCAGTTTGGCTTTCGGCCGCACGCCGATTTCGACCGCGCGCAGATGGTCCTCGACCCGCCAGAGATGCACCCGCGCACCGGCGCGGTGACATTCGGCAAAGACGGCAAGCCCTTTTACATTTCCGGCCCGCACGATAATGTGAATGCCATCATGCGTCAACTGGCGCGCGCCGCCGGCGAGGATAATTATAATTACCTGGCGCACATTGATGATCCATCAAAGATTTGGATCGAGGACGAAGAGGACGAGGGTGAGGGTGAGGGTGAGGGTGAGGGTGAGGAAGACGATTTCTAATTCGCTATAGGAGCGCCCTCGCGGACGCGAAAACCCCGCCCCGGCTCTTGCACACGCACGAGAACGAGCGCGGAAAACAAGAACAGCACGCCGTAAACGGCAAACAGTAGCACGTAACCCAGCCCGGGCGCGTCAGGCGCTCGGGCCGTCACGTAATCCGCAATCGGCCCGCCGATAAAAGCGCCTACCGCGCCGGCGCCCGCGCTGGCCAGGTTCGAGATGCCCAGGTAGCGGCCCGCTTCTTCTCTGGGCGCCAGCTCAACGCCCAGCGCCCAATTCGCCGTGTAGAACAGGCCCGTGGCCGCGCCAATGAAACAGCCGCCGAGATAGATGACGGTGAGATTGGGCGCAAAGACGGCGATAAGCGCGCCCAGGGCCGCCACAATTCCACTGAGAGCCACCAGGCGCTTGCGCCCGAATTTGTCCGCCAGCCATCCGCTCAACAGCGCGAACACCAGGATCAGTACGCCCACAATCATCATCAAGATCGCCGCCGGTCCCGCCGCGTCGCTTTTTAATCCGAGGCGAGCCTGCAAGAAAAACACTGCGAACGTGGAAAGATTGATCGCGCCAACCAGGTACGCCAGCCGGTTGACGACCCACCACGTAAAAGAGGGATGCTGGCGCGCCGCCGCGCCAATGCTGATACGAATGCTAATCCACACGCCCAACACAATGGCCGCGAGCATCGCCGCCGTACCAGCGGCGCCCATGACGATTATCGCCCCTCCAACCGAACTGATGTGATCAGCCAGCCTTGCCGCCCATTGAACCGCGCTCCCCATCCCCAAAATCACGGCGGTGAACAGCCCCGTCATCCACGCCAGGCGCAGCATGGGCGTCCAATCGAATCTCGGCGGCGCTTCTCTCAAAGGCTCTTCGCGCACCCCCATTGTGATCATCGCCGTCAGCGCCAGCATGCCCACCACCACCAGAATCCCGCCCCGCGTATCGCCCGCGCTGATCAGGCGGGCCGTGCTAAAAGACACCAGCACCGCCGGCAAGGGAACTTCGAACACTGCCTTGACGCCGGAAAAGCGCCCGCGCCGGTTTTCGGGAACGAGATCGGGGATGAGACACTGTTGAGCGGCGTGGGCCGTGTTGGATGAAACCTGGAGCGCCAGGCACGCGGCAAACAAGAACCCAAATCCCTTCGAGCCGGCCAGCCCCGCCGAAAAGCCAATCGCACCTACAAACACCACGTCGAGCAGCGTACCCAATAAGATAAAGGGACGCCGCCGTCCCCACCGCAGCGTGCTGCGGTCCGACAAAGCGCCCATCAGCGCCTGCGCCAGCACGGCTACCATCAAGCTCCACAAACGGAGCACGCCATAATAGGTAGCTTGTTGAGCCTGGCCCACAAACTGCTGCACCAGCAGCGGCACCAGCAGCGGCGAGAGGGTCTGCATCAGTATGGCCAACCCCAAATAGTAAATATTGACTGTGACGTAATCGTACCAGCGCGGGCTTGTCACACGGCTCGTCCAAGCAAGGTGGCCAGGCGGGGCAGTTGCGCGTGGTGAACGACAGCCAACACCTCGTCGCCGGCTTGCAGTTGCGTATCGCCGCGCGGCACAATGATCCCGCTGCCGCGCAGCACGGCGGCCAGGGTGCAGTTGGGCGGCAGCGCCAACTCGTGCAGCGCTTTGCCAATCACTGGCGAATCGGGGGGAACTTTTTCTTCCACCAGCACCACGTCGCCCCGGCACAATCTGAGCAGCGTCATCATATCGCCCAGAGACATTTCTTCCTGGATCAGCCGCGCGATCAAATCTGCCTGGTTGAGCGCCACGTCCACGCCCATATCGCGCGTGAACAACCAGGTGTTTTTGGGGTTATTGACGCGCGCGATCACGCGCGGCACGTTAAACTCGAAACGCGCCAGCGTAGTAATCACGAGGTTGGTTTCGTCCTCGCCGGTCACGGCAGCCAGCACGTCAGCGCGTGTGACGCCAATCGCCTCCAGCACGTTGGGGGCGCTGCCATCTCCAGCCACCACCACCTCCTGCGGAAGCTCTTGAGCCAGGCGTTCGAGCACGTTCGGCCGCCCCTCGACGAGCTTGATTGTGTGGCCTTCGCGCAGTAGCAACTCAGCCAAATGCGAACCCGTCTTCCCACCACCTACGATAATGACAAACATTGCCTATCCCCTTCTGTAGGGGCAGGTCTTGCACCTGCCCCTTTGCACCTGCCCCTTTGCACCTGCCCCCTTGCACCTGCCCCCTTGCACCTGCCCACCAGGGCGACCGCAAGGGTCGCCCCTACAGGTTGCCCAACCCCAAAATCATTTCGGCGCGCTCCATCGCCGAGGCGAGCACCGTCAGGTAAATTAAATCGCCAGCCTGAAATTCGGTCCCAAGGGCCGGAATCATGGCCTGCCCATCGCGCACCACCACAATCACACTTACCTCGTTGGGCACGGTGATATCTTTGACTCGACGCCCCACCCATGGCGGCGGCGCTTCGATGGAAAGCAGCAGCACCTCGCCGCTCCCAAAGGTCTGCACCGGGTCCAGTTCGGTGTGAGTGAGCAACTCGCGGATGCGTTCGGCTCCCCAGGCGATAGAGGAAATAGTCACCAGGCCCAGGCGGCGATAAATCTCGGCGCGGCGCGGGTCGTACAGGCGCGCCACCACGCGCGGCACGTGGAAAATATTGCGGGCGATCCGCGCCGCCACGATGTTAGCATTGTCTGAGGCGCTGGCAGCGGCGAACGCATCCGCCTGCTCTATGCCGGCTTCGATCAATACATTCCGGTCGAATCCAATACCCAGAACTTGACGGCCTTTGAAATGCGGCCCCAGCCGGGCCAACGCCGCGGCGTCGTAATCAATGACGACCACATCGTGTCCTTCGTCGGCCAAAAGGCGGCAGACGGCTTCGCCGACCCGTCCGCAGCCCATAATAATGATCTTCATGTCAAGCCATCCTGCTTTTTCCACGCTCGCTTTTGCACCAGATGACGCATTTGCGCAGCGCATCGAGTCCATACAACGCGGGCGCGTACAATCCCAATCCAATCCAATACACAGGCGGCAAAGGACGATGTTCAAATATCCGCGCCAGGGGAGCCAGGTAAATCAGCGCCGCGATGACGGCAATTTCAATGGCGATTCCTCCCCACAAAAAGCGATTGCCCAGGGCCGCCCTAAGGCTACCCCAACCCGGCGGACGCGTTCCCCACGTTTCTCGCCGGCAGGCAAAGGCGTTGCCAATCTGCGCCGTAATCACGCCGGCGTGAAACACCGTCGTCGCCAAAATATACGCCGGTCCACCCACTGCTGTCAACCGTTCCGCAAAGGGCAACAAATCGGCGCGCGGCAGGTTAAATACGTCCGTATACCCCATCCCATAATATACCCAAAAGAAGCCAATATAGCAAAGTACGGCCTCGATGCTTCCCAACCACAAAGCGCGCGCCCATACCCGGCCCAGCAAAGAGTACCCGCGCCGCGGCGGGCGATTCATCACGTCGGGTTCGGGCTTTTCCGCCCCCAGCGCCAGGGCCGGAAACAAATCAGTGCCCAGGTCAATCGCCAGGATTTGCGGGACGGTGAGCGCCAATGGAAGCCGCCATACTGCCGCCAAGACAAAAGGCAAGATTTCAGGCACGTTGCTGACAAGGATGTAGGCCATAAATTTGCGGATATTGTCATACACCGCGCGCCCTTCTTCGACGGCGCTCACAATGGCGGCAAAACTGTCGTCGGTGAGAATCACGTCAGCGGCTTCTTTAGATACATCTGTGCCGCTCCGCCCCATTGCAATGCCAATGTCGGCCTTGCGCAAAGCCGGAGCGTCGTTCACACCATCGCCCGTAACGGCCACCACCTCGCCCCGCGCCTGGAAAGCGGCCACCAACTGCAGCTTGTGCTCCGGCGCCATGCGGGCAAAGATGATTTCCTCGTCCAGCGCCGCTTGCAGTTCGGATCGGGTCATGACCTCCACGTCGGCGCCAGTGAGAATACGCGGGCGAGACGTGGCAAGCATACCCACGCGCCGCGCCACCGACTCGGCCGTGAGACCATAATCGCCAGTGACCATCACCATGCGAATGCCCGCCGCGCAGCACGTCTTGATCGCTTCGGCCACTTTAGGGCGAGGCGGATCCATCATAGCCGCCAAGCCCAGAAAGGTCAAGTTCTGCTCGATTTTTTCCGGCGTATAAGCGCCGTCGCGCGGCGGTAACTCGCGGCGGGCCAACGCCAGCACGCGCAGCGCCTTGCAAGCGTAATCGTCGTTGGCCGCTATGATCTCGGCGCGCATCGCATGGTCGAGCGCTTGGACCTGGCCGTGCACGAGGATGTGCGTGCACAGTTGAAGCACTTCTTTGGGCGCGCCCTTGACAAACGTGATTTCACCCTGCCCGTTGCGATGAATGGTGCTCATGCGCTTGCGGCGCGCGTCAAAGGGCAACTCGTGAACGCGGGGGTATGCCTGGCTCAGGGTCTGCTCGTCGAGCCTGCCTTTTAATGCCGCCACCTTCAGTGCGGCTTCGGTCTGATCGCCCAGGCACGTCCATTGCGGGCGTTCGGGCGAAGGGGGCGTCAGGCGCGAGTTGTTGCACAGCGCCGCCGCCGTCAAGAGGGTATCGAGATCGTTTTGCACCAAGGCGCTGGCCCAGGCAGGCAAGAACGCTCCCTCCGGTTCATAGCCCACGCCCGAAACGCTCAAACGCTGCCCGCCCACCCACAACTCGCAGACTGTCATCTGGTTTTGGGTGAGAGTGCCGCTTTTGTCAGTGCAAATCACCGAGGTCTTGCCAAGCGTTTCCACCACCGCCAGTTTCTTGACCAGCACGCCGCGCTGCGCCAGGCGCTGCACTGCCATCGCCAGCGACAGCGTGACAGTGGGCAGCAAGCCTTCAGGCGCGATGGCCACCACCAACCCGATGGCAAAGATCAAGGCTTGCGTCCAGCGCATGCCCACGTCCGTCATGCCAACGATAAAGGCAATCACGCCCGCGCCAATGGCGGCCAGCGCGATTTTCCTCGTCACGCGCATAATGTCTTGCTGGAGCGAGCTAGGCCCTTCCCTGACGGTTTGAGTGAGCTGGGCAATGCGCCCGAACTGGGCCAACATGCCTGTAGCCAGCACCACGGCCCGCCCCGTGCCAGATACGACCGAGGTGCCTGCAAAGACCAGGTTGGGACGTTCCAGCTCCGTTAGCCCATTGCCCAGAGAGGCTTCGGATGTTTTGCGAACCGGCATGGCATCGCCGGTGAGCGTGGCGTGATTGGCGCGCAGGCCATACTCTTCTACCACGCGAGCGTCGGCGGGGATATTATCGCCTTCGGCCAACACCAGCACATCGCCGGGGACGATTTCACTGGAGGGAACCTGCAACTCTTGGCCAGCGCGGATGACGCGCGTGTGAGCCGGCAGTACGTGCCTGAGCGCCTTGACGGCTCGCTCGGCGCGGTATTCTTGCCAGAACGAAAACGCGGCATTGACCAGCACCACCTGCGCAATCACCAGCCCCAACATCGGCTGGCCGATCAGCGCCGCCGCCGCGCCCGCGCCCCACAAGAGCAGCGCCATGGGGTGCGTGACGTGGGCGGTGAACCTGCGCCACAGCGGAACGTGCATCGGCTCGTACAAGATGTTCGGGCCGTAGAGCGCCAGGCGCGCCTGAACCTCCTCGGGCGCAAGCCCGTCCGGCGAACTTTGGAGCGCCTTGAACACCTCGGCGGCGCGCAGGGCATATAAAGGTGCGGAGGCCATAGTAATGATTAATGGTTAACTGTTAACGGCTGGTTACCTGGTTTAGCCGGTGGTGGCGATTGCGGCTCGGCCGGCGGCGATTCAGGCGTTGCGGCTTGTGATTCTGGCGCGGCGGGTTGCGCTTTCGCCGTCTGCGGTTTGGCTTCAACCGCCAGGACGGGCGGTTCAGCAGGGTGCGGATTGGCAGCGGCCGGTTTAGCCAACTCTACGCCGGCAAGCGCCTCGGGCGCGGCCGTCTGCGCGGGCTGCCCGCCCAGGCGCGGCTCGGGCTGCGGCAGCGCTCCCAGGTATTGATCGAGAAACGAGCGCGCTTCGGGATGGTCCACGTGCAGCGCCTCGTCGTATTCGCCTGCTGGGGCGGGCGGCTCGTAGCGCACCGGCCGGCGCACGCCAAATAATTCAAAGAAACGCGAAATGCCCACGAGCAAGCTGTAGCGATATTCTTGCATCCTGAGCGACTGCCACTCGACGATGGAGGCCATGGCGCCCTGCACGCGCGCCTTGTCGCGGACAATGCGGTGAATTTGCGTCGGCTGACGGTAGCCCAACGGCGAAAGCAGCATGGCATGCGCTGCCAGAGCCAAAATGCTGAACGAGATCAATACTATCCAGCCGCCCTCGGCCCACTTGCCAACGATCTGTCCAACAAAGACCAGGCCACCCAAGGCGGCAGCCAGCGTCGCGCCAGCCACGCCCCAGGCGCGCTTGCGGCCCGTAAAGTTATGGAGAATGTGCTGCCGAATTGCCAGGCCCATGATCGTGATAGGCATGAAAACGCCTACGCCATAGTAGGGCGCTGCGAGTGTCACCTTTCCACGCACAATGAACATGATAATCACCGCTGCACAGAACGTGATTGTGACCGAGCGGGTGAACGTGCCGCGCGGGTCGCGGTAGACGATAACTTCGGGAATCTCGCCAATCGCCACATCGCGCCACTCGGTGGCCTGCGCATCTTGCAGCGCCGTCATTGAAGCCGCCGCCAGCAAAGCCACCGCCAAAATCTGATAAACCCAGAACAAGAGCGTGCCGCCATCTCCAAATTGTGCAAAGCCAATGTAGGCCAAGTTGCCCACAAGCGAGCGGCCGAGCGTCCCTTCAAAGACGTTAAAACGGATCGCAAAAGTAGTTAGGAAGAACGTGGTTAGCCCGCCATAAAACAAAAACGAAGTTTGTACAAAGCGGCCAATGCCCGACTTGCCACTGAAAAAGTTCCATAGCCAGTTAAATCGCTGCATGTGCTGCTTGCCCCATTTGACCAAGCGCACGTCTTCGTTGATGACGAACTGGATGCCGTTGGACATGGCTTCCAAACCGCTGAGCGCCACCATGCCTTTCATCGAGGCCGTGAGCAAATGGTACAGCGCCTCAACAAGCGAGACCGCATGTGGCGCTTCAGTTGCCGGCACAGGTGGGACCCCTTTGACATTGGCGATGAACAAGCCAATCGCCATGATAATCGTCATTTGAATAAAGATGGCTAACATCGTAAATGTTACCCGCGCCGATTCGCCGCGCCCGCGAATGGTAATATACCAGGTGATTGCGGCCAGCCCCGCGCCCAGGGCAAAGTGCAGCCACCAGTATTTGCCATACAATCCCAAGATCGAAAGCGCCTGGTCGCCGCCCGAAAGCGCCGAGACGACAATCGTGAGCGTATAATCCTGTATCAGCACAACGGCGACAATCAAGCTAAGTGTGGGCTTGAGGTAACGCATGGAAGCCGTGTAACTTCCGCCGCCTTCGTTAAAGATGCCCAGCGAATACATATAGAGCGCGCCAAAGACAAAATTTGCCAGCGCAATAACGGCGGCAGCCAGATAACCATACTTTTCCAATCCATACGGATGCAGCGAGTGCATCATTTCACCTGTGGCGTAAAAATACGACGTAAAGTAATCCACGCCGAACAGCGCCACCGCCGCCAGCAAGCCAATCTGCCCCGCGCCGTGCACGTGCGCGTCTTCCTCTCGCTCGCGCGGCGCAGCCTTGTACGATAAGACTATGATTACGACTAAAAAAATGATAGAGAATAACATACCCAAACCTGATCCCTAATCTCTGGCAAAAGCCTGCTCCAACACCTCAATTTCGGCCAGGAGATGCTTGCGCGTGGAGGGGTTGAGGCGCGTATCTTGCGCCACTTTGGCCTGTTCTTCGCGCGCGGCGCGCACCACAAAGGCGGGCACGAACATGATGCGCCCGGCCGGGATGACGTCCACTTTGCGGATTTTTACTTCGAGCAATTGATCGTCAAAATAAGGCAGGCTCAGGCTCAGCCCCCGGTTGAGGTCGTGCGCCGCCGCGCGCCGCTTGATCGTGCGAACGATCTCGGCCGTCTTGTAGCGTGTCAGCGCCCGGCCCTGGTTGACGAGTTGCCCCAACATGCCGTAGCGCTTGCGCTGATAATCTGGGTCGGCCACCACGTAAGGCGCAACCGAGACCGCCGCGTGCAACACGGCCACGAAGCGCTGCATCGAAGCAATGTGCGCCTCGGCCCCTTCGACCGAATTCACCAACAAGCCGTCCGCCTCATCGAACGCCACCCACTGCGGCAGGTAAAAGCGACGCGACGCTGGCGTGTACGGCACCTGCAATTGCCCGCGCCCCGCATCCGCGTCTGCCACTCCTTCTTCGGCAATAGCATCGGTGGCGGCCGTAATTGCCGATTCAGGCTCCAGCCCATCGTCTACCGGCAAGGTGGGAATCTCTTCGCCTTCTGCCGGCGCGTACCTCACCGAGCGGCCCGCCGGCAGCATGGCGTGAACGAGGTGCGTCGCCAGGCTGTAGCGGATCAGATCCGCGCTCACGGCTACAGCGCGATCAGGCGACCCCGCCAACTCGGCCAATCGTTGGCGCAGTCTCACGCCAAAATCTACGCGGATCACGCGCTCGAACCACCCTCCAATTATTTGCTCGCGGGATTCTGGCGGCACCGGCAGCGCCTGCCCCCCCGCGCCTTCTGCCACGCCGACTATGACCCGATCCGGCAGCGTAAAGCGCGCGTGCGGCAAGTGTTGGACAACGGCCTCGGCCAGTTGGCGGGCCTGCACTTCAAGAAAGCGCTGTACGATCGGCGACTGCGCTTCAAAAAGCAAAACCTGTAATTCATATTCCCGCCGCAAATAGTCGCCGTGATTTGCGGACTGCATCAACTCATCCATCTTTTTCCCTCCATACGTTTGATGTGAAATGAGTTTCTACCTTGTCATTGCGAGGCGCGAAGCGCCGAAGCAATCTCCTTAACCGTAGCAATGGGATTGCTTCGCCGCCCTTCAGGCGGCTCGCAATGACAAATCAAGGCAAGTAGCTCCATTTCACATCAAACGCTCAATGTATCATCTCAAAATGTAGGGGCGACTCTTGCGGTCGCCCATATGAGGGCAGGGGCAAGCCCTGCCACTACCCCGGATTATTGAGAAGATACCGCTCAATGATATGTTTAGAAACCCGACCACGTCACGGTACGCTGCCCCAAGATTACGTGCGATGCGCCTATGGCGCCGGCAATTTCGTCAACCGTGCGCTCCGGCTCCTGGGTAAAAATATCCTGAGCCGAAACCCGGACGCCTTGCTCGGCTAGCCTGGCCCACACCCCTTCGATCCACGATGGATCGAGTTCCGTTCGAGTCATCAGGTTGACGAGCAACACTGGCTTGTGAAGCTCGTGCGCGATGCGCGATGTCTCGTCTATGGCCGCCTGGGAAGGCGCGCCGCTCGAGGCCAACACGACGGGGTCCACAAATGGCCCGTATCTCTCGGCCAATGCTGGCGCGTCCACCTCGCGGTTCGTCCAGGCCGACCAATACGCCAGCCCCAGGTACTCGACCGGCAAGCTCGCCAGCATCAAGATTTCGCGCCAGGGCGAATCAAAGTGAAATGTGATATAAAATTGTCCCGCCGTGATGGCAACCAGGAACACGATTACCATCCCCGCGCTAATCACCGAATTGATCCATCCCGCCCGGCGCCAATGTTCCATGTTCATCGCTCCCTGTTTAATCTCAGGCCAGTCTGTGCTGTTTGTTGATTTGAGGGAATTTTAATGGATGGGTGTTTGGAAAAGGTAAAAAAGAGGCGGGGAGATGTAAAGAATTTATAAAAAATGAGCACCCTGAGCCAGTCAAAGGGTGCTCGCGAAAGCATCCTTCGACAAGCTCAGGATGCCCCCGCCGGGTAGTTACGGTCAATCTGCCGGCAACGCGCCATCACTCTCGAAGGTGATAGGGAATATCAATAATGGCGCGCTGAAAGCCCTGGCGGCGGCGGCGATAGAGCAGCGCGGCCTTGAGCAGCCACGCCGTCTGGTTGTGCAGCAAGCCCTGCCACCAATGCGCCGGGATAAATTCAGGCAGCACCAGCACGGCCAATTGCCCATCGTTGTGCTGCCGATCGGTCTCGTCCAAAAAATCCAGCAGCGGCCCGACGATAGACCGATATGGCGAGGGCACAATCGCCAGCGGCACGTCCGGCCACCAGTGTTCCCACGTCTCCTGGATGCGTTGGCCCGCGCCTGGCTCCAACTCGACGTATACCGCCGTCACTTCCCTGGCAACGGAGCGGGCAAAAGCTATGGCATCCACAATTCCCCGGTGAACGCCCGAAATGGGAATCACCACCCTGGGCGGCGGGGCCGGTCTGAGCGAGGGCGGCAGGCCACGCAGCGAAAGCTGCTTGCCGACCTGTTTATAGTGAGCGCGAATCTGGGACAAGATAAGCACTATTGCAGGAATAAGGAGAACAGTGATCCACGCGCCGTCTACAAACTTGCTGACGCCAATGATCACAAGCGCCGTCCCCGTGGCCAGCGCGCCCAAGCCATTGATGACGGCTTTTAACTGCCAGTGCGCTCCCCGCTCGCGCCGCCAATGGATCACCATGCCGGCCTGCGAAAGCGTAAACGCCAGGAACGCGCCGACGGCGAACAAGGGCACCAGGGCGTGCGTATCGCCGCCAAAGACCACGATGAGGACACCCGTGATCACCGATAAAACCGCGATGCCATTGGCAAACACCAGCCGGTCGCCTAAACTGGTGAGCTGGCGCGGCAAAAAGCCTTCGGAGGCCAGCAGCGCCGCCAGGCGTGGGAAGCCGGCAAAACTGGTGTTGGCCGCCACGGCCAAAATCAGCATAGTGCTGGCCTGAATCAATACGTAGCCTGGCCCGCTGCCCAAAATCCGCCGCGCCAGGGCCGAAAGAATCGTCTCTTGCGGCCCGGCCACCACGGCCAGGAATTGCGTCAGCCCGATGCTGCTCACGAACAACACGCCCATCAACAGCGCCATAACAATCAGTGTCCGGCCGGCGTTCTTGGGTTCGGGTGGGCGAAAGGCCGGGACGCCATTGCTGATGGCCTCGATGCCGGTGAGCGCGGTGCAGCCGGTCGAAAAGGCGTGCAAGACGAGAAATGTCGTCAGAGGCGCTGCCGCCGGCGGAGCAGAAACCGCCAGCGAGCCGGGACCGTCTATCAAGGCGCGCACCCCGCCATACGCCAGCATGGGGATATACGTAAACAAGAAAAGATAAACCGGAATCGCCATCACGGCGCCGCTTTCGCGCTGGCCACGCAAGTTGACGAGGGTGATGATGAGCAAGAGCAAGAGCGATAAAGCAACGCGGTGCGGCCACAGAATCGGAAACGCCGACGCAATCGCCGCCACGCCAGCGGTCAGGCTCACCGCGGCATTCAACAAATAATCAATCAGCAGCGCCGTAGCCGCCACCAATCCCGGCAATATTCCCAAATTCATGCGCGCCACGATCCACGAACCGCCGCCCGAAGGATAGCCGTGGATGGTTTGAAAATAAGATAACGCCACAATGACGAGCAAGCCGGCAATGGCCAGCCCGATAGGCCAGGCCATAGTCAGGCCAGCGCTTCCGGCGACAAGCAGCCCCAGGTAAATTTCCTGGTTGGCGTACGCGATGGAAGAAAGCGCGTCCGGCGAAAACGCGGCCAACGCCCGCACCTTGTTCAGCCGCTCGTGGGCCAGCTCTTGGGTTGGCAAAGGAGAACCAAGCAACAGATATTTAATTTCACTCAGCATATATCCATCCTCAACATCGTCCTAAACATCGTCTGCCGCAAAACGATAACCCACACCCGGCTCGGTCAAAATGATCGGCGGCTGCGTGGCGTCAGGGTCGAGCTTGCGGCGCAACTGGCTGACGTACACCCGCAGCGACTGCGTCTCGGCCTCGTAGCCGGCGCCCCACACGTGTTCCAAGATTTGATTGTGCGTCAGTACCCGGCCGGCGTTTGCCGCCAGGTAAGCCAGCAGCTTGTACTCGGTGGCCGTCAGGCGCACGTCTTCGTCGCCACGCCTGACAATGCGCCGCGCCAGGTCAATCGTCACCTGGCCGGCGCGGATCACGGGTTCGGCCGGGCCGCCCGCGCGCGCGGCGTGACGCAAGGCCACGCGCAGCCGCGCCAGCAACTCGTCGGCGCCAAACGGCTTGGTCAAATAATCATCCGCGCCCAGGTCGAGCGCCGTCACCTTGTCGCGTTCGGCGTCGCGCACCGAAAGAACAATGATGGGCGCCGCGGACCATTCGCGCAGACTGCGGCATACCTCCAGCCCGCTCAACCTGGGCAGGTTCAAATCCAGGATAATGGCGTCCGGCAATTCGAGCGAGGCCTTGTCCAGCGCTTCCTCGCCATCGGCGGCGCTGACCACCTCATAGCCGTGCGCTGTCAGGCCGGCGCGCAGCGCGCGCAAAATCTGCGGCTCGTCGTCAACGATCAGGATCTTTGTTTTCTTCATTGGCCAGAACCTCGTCATCCGGCAACGGCAGCGGCAATCGGCCAGGCAGGAAAGGCAAGGTGAACACAAAACGCACTCCTCTATTTTCAGCTAGAGGGCTTTCCACCCAGATTCGCCCTCCGTGCGCTTCGACAATACCCTTGCAGATTGACAATCCCAGCCCCGTCCCCATATCAGGAGAGCGGCCTTCGGACACGCGGTAGAACTTGTCGAACAAGCGGGCGCGCGCCTCGACGGGAATCGCGGGCCCCTCGTTGGACACGCTCACCGTCACCTCCGTCTGACTGCTGCGCGCCGCGATTTCTATCACAGAACTTGGCGGCGCAAAGCGGATGGCGTTCTCCATCAAGTTCGTGAGCACGCGATCCACCTGCACATAGTCGGCAAACACCAGCGGCAAATCGTCCGGCCAATCCAGGCGCATCGTAAAGGCGGCGAGGCGGGACGAGGAGCGGCGCACTACCGCGCGAATCAATTCGTCCAAATCGCACCAGTCCGGTTTGAGCCTGAGCGCGCCGGCCTCGATGCGCGACATGTCGAGCAAATCGCCCACCAGCCGGTTCAAGCGATCCGACTCTTCGTTGATGGCGGATAATAAATCGCGGCGCGCGGAAGCCTCCAGCGCAACGTCTTGCAGCAAAACCGTCGCCGACGCCTTGATGGCCGCCAGCGGCGTGCGCAAGTCGTGCGAGACGGACGACAAGAGCGCCGACTTGAGCTGGTCGCTTTCTTCGAGCAGGCGCGCACGGGCCGCCTCGCGCGCCAGCCTGGCCCGCTCGATGACCAACCCCGCCTGGGCCGCAAACGTCGTGAGCATTTGCAGGCTCGCCGGCTCGAGCATGACGCCGGACGCGCGCGTCGTCAGGCGCAGCGTTCCCACCGGCGACTGGTTGGCCGTCAGCGGCACATCGAGCACGTGCCCCGCTTCCGGCTGCGGTCCGCCGCCGGCCGGCCAATAACGCACGTGTGATTGCAAGCTGCCGTCGGGAGCGATTAACAAGATTTCACAGCCGGCCAGGTCAAACACCTGGGCCACGTGGCGCGTGACGGAAGAAAGAATCTCATCCAGCCCGGCCTGCGCGCTCAGGGTGCTGCTCAGGCTGTAGAGCGTGGCCGATTCCAGTTCGCGGGCGCGCGCCTGGGCGGCGTGCTCGTTGGCAGCGCTGACCAGTTGCCCGACCAACACCGCCACGACCAAAAAGACGAGCAGCGCCAAAAATTCGTCGGGTTTCTTGACAGACAGTGTATAACGAGGGTCGAGGAAGAAATAATTGAACGCAAAAAAAGCCACCAACGACGCGGCCAACGCGGGCTGCACCCCCCAGCGGGTTGCCGCCAAAATCACTGGCAGCAAAAACAGCAACACAATCACCGGCGTCGAAAGCCACGCGCGCGCCGTCAGCAACACCACCGTCGTCGCGGCGACGGCGCCCAGGCTGAGGGCAAACGCTACAAGCCCGTTGAGTTGTCTCCCACTTGGCATGTCTATTGCGTTTTATGGCGGCGCCGTGGCCGCGCAAGCCCTTTCCCAGAGCAAAAATCAGCTAATGGCTAATCCAGTCCCAGGTTGGCAAACTGCCTGACCGCCGACAAGACCGCAAGCGTCACTTGCAAAGCCGCGCCAGGCTTGAAGGGGCGCGGGGCAGGCGCAGCGGGGCCTCGTTCCGCTTCGACCGAGCGAATATACAGGTATACCGCCCCAACACCTAAAAGCGCGCCTACTACTCCGCCTGCAGCGATCCACTTGGTTTTCCAATCCACCCCGGTCGGCTGAATGGCTGTGGTGGATTCAGGTTCAATTTGCGTCATCGCGTCAACTCCTTTGCCACAAAACGTTTCCACGCGCCCACGCGCGCCGCCATTGCGTGGGCCGATATGAGGGGGGCCGCCACGGTCGCGCTGGCTCGCTCGACTTGCATGTGAACGATTGCCACAATGGAACGCACCCGCGCAAACAAGCGCCGCACCACTGCGTGCAGTCTGTACATCCCATAGGCCATGCCGCCCACAATGGCCAATGGCACCAGCGACAATAGCAGCGCCTGTACAATCAAAAAGATTAACGAAATATCGCGCCACACTTGAATACCCATTCCAACCTCCTGCAATGCATCATTTTAGCACACAGGGCGCAAAAGTAAAAGGGTCTTGACAAAACTTTTAAGCCATGATATTATATAGACGTATTCAAATTTATCTATTCGTTTACGGCACAGGTGTATTGTGGCGATTGATTGTGTCGAGTTTTGCAAGGCGTTGGCAGATGAAACCAGGCAGCAAATTTTAGAAATGCTGCTGGAACAAGAACTGTGTGTCGGCGACATTGTGGAAGCCTTTAACATGTCCCAACCCACCATCTCTCATCATCTGAATATCCTCAAACAGTTCAACCTGGTCACCAGCCGCAAAGAAGGCAAGCTGGTGTATTATGCCACCAATCGCGACAAAGTCGTGGCGTGTTGTGGGCAGCTCATTGCCAAATTTGATGCGCAGGATGTTTGCGGGCCAAGCGCCTGAATGTTTTTTTAACCGGATATATAGATACATTCAAATACATACATACGAGGAGAGATTCCCATGACCGATATAGTGACTGATGACAAGATCAAGACCGCTGTGCGCCAGACTTATGGTGACATTGCCCGCCGCTTCACAAAAGCCGAGCCAGCCCGATCAAGTTGCTGCGGCCCATCCCAGGCGACCACCCAAGCGAGCCGGTCAGATTGCTGCGCCCCTTCCACAGCCGCCCAAGAAAGCACAGGCACTGCGGCCAGGCTTTATGCAACCGAGGAAATCGCCGGCCTGCCAGACAGTGTGACCGATGTTTCGCTGGGATGCGGCAACCCTACCGCCATCGCCGAACTCGGTCCAGGCGAGGTGGTGCTCGATCTCGGCTCGGGCGGGGGAATTGACTGCTTCCTGGCCGCCAAAAAAGTTGGGCCGACGGGAAGAGTGATTGGGTTAGACATGACGCCAGACATGATCAAACTGGCCCAACGCAACGCCAAAAAGATTGGCGCGGCAAACGTCGAATTTCGCTACGGCGAAATGGAAGACATCCCCCTACCCGACGAGTCGGTAGACGTCATTATCTCCAATTGCGTCGTCAATCTTTCACCAGACAAAGACGCCGTTTTCGGCGAGGCTTTCCGTGTACTGCGGCCCGGCGGACGGATGAGCGTCTCGGATATTGTAGTGGACGGAGACCTTCCGCCATCCATCCGCAGCCGGCTGGATGCGTGGGCCGGCTGCATCGCGGGCGCTCTCGATGAAACAGCCTATCTGGACAAGATCCGCGCGGCGGGATTTATGGACGTGCACGTTGTGTCTCGCGACCACGTCAGCATAGATCAGGTCGCTGAAGAGGAAGCGCAAATAATCATGGTCGGCCCCGAGGGAGAAGCGGCGCGCGCGCAATTGGCCCAAGCCGGCATTTCGGCCCGGGATCTCGCTCAAAAGGTCGCCAGCATCAAGATCACGGCGCACAAGCCGGCGTAAAAAAGAGTTAGATCAAGAGCAAGGAGACATTCAATGACGCGTGAAATGATTTCAGTTGACCAATTCGTTGCCAGGATACATCATCTCTGGGACAAGCAGTGGTTCCTGTTGACGAGCGGCGATTTCGCCGGCGGCCACTATAATACCATGACGGTGGCCTGGGGCAGCATCGGAATGATGTGGAGCAAGCCCTTTGTACAGGTAGTAGTGCGGCCCACGCGCTACACCTACGAGTTTATGGAGCAGTACAGCACGTTCACGCTCTGTGCATTTCCCCACAAGCGCCGCAATGCGCTGAGTTTGCTGGGATCCAAATCCGGGCGCGATGGGGACAAGATTGCCCAGGCCGGCCTGACGCCCATCGCCTCCACGCAGGTCGCCGCGCCCGGCTTTGCGGAGGCCGAGTTAATCATCGAATGTCAAAAGATCTATTGGGACGACTTGGACCCGGCTCACTTTATTGATCCCTCCATCGAGGCAAACTATTCCCAGCAGGACTATCATCGAATTTACTTTGGCCAGGTTGTGGCCATTTGTGCGGAAAGCCAGTACAAGCGCGGTTAAAGACATTCCAGCAATGCCGTCACGACCTGCGGGTCAGTGGTTGGCACGCGACACACGCCGCCTGTGCACACGTAGGCAGTGGCGCGGCGTTCTATCTGGGGGCGGTCCTTCAACAAAGGGACGCCTCCGTTGCTTGTTCCCACTGCAACAACCTGACGGGGGCGGAACCCCATCGTGGCGCAGTTTAGCAAGGCGCGGGTGTCGTCAGCGCCAGGCGCGCCGACGATGGCGATTTCTGTGGGATGCGAGAGGGCGTAATCTGCAGCAACCAACCATTGCCCAAAGCCAAGCGGGGCCTGCCCCAAATAGTCCTGCACTTGCGCCAGGCTCCAGCGCGCCAGTTCCGCGTAGCGTGGTTCGACGGCCAATCCGGCCAGCTTGAGCAAGGCTGTAGCGGCCATTGCATTGCCTGAAGGAGTAGCATTGTCATATAGATCGCGCGTGCGGGCAATTAGCGCTTCGGCGTCGTCAGCAGTATCAAAGAATCCCTGCGGCGCGCCGAAATGTTCGATCATCTGCTGGGCCAACCCGTGCGCGGCTCTATACCAGCGCGCCTCAAAAGTCGTCTGATATAATTCAATCAGCCCTTCAACAACATTGGCGTAATCTTCCAACTGCCCCTTAACCTTGACCTCAGCCTTAACCTTGTTCCACACGTGCCATAGCCGCCCGTCTTCATCGCGCATCTGGCTCAAGAGGAAATCGCCGTTTCGTTCGGCTGCCTGGCGGTAATCCTGTCGGTCGAGCACACGCGCCGCTTCCGCAAACGTCGCCAGCATCAAGCCATTCCACGAGGCCAGCGCCTTTTCGTCGCGGCCAGGGTGGATACGCTGCTCCCGGGCGGCCAAGAGCCTGCTGCGCGCCTCGGTCAGCGCTTCGCGTTCTGCCAGTGTTCCCTTGAAGGTGAGGATATTTTTGCCCTCAAAGTTACCCCGCTCGGTGACGCCATAAGCCCGCATAAAGCGATCGGCTTCCGGGCCGAGCACAGCTTGAATCTCGGCTGGCGCCCACAAAAAGAATTTGCCTTCTTCGCCTTCGCTGTCGGCGTCTTGGGTGGCGTAAAAGCAACCCGCTTCATCCGTCATTTCCCGCAGGACGTAATCTAGAATTTCTTGGGCAATGATACGGAAAAAGGGATTGCTCGTAACTTGCCAGGCATGTAGATAAACACGGGCTAGTTGAGAGTTATCGTAAGACATCCGCTCAAAATGCGGCGTTGTCCATTTGGCATCCACCGAGTAGCGATGAAACCCGCCACCCAGTTGATCATACATCCCGCCGCGCGCCATCGCTTCGAGCGTCTGCGTGACCATTTGCACAGCCTGGCTGTCACCTGTGACTGAGTGGTAGCGCAGTAAAAATTCAAGCGTCATCGGTTGCGGGAACTTGGGCGCGCCGCCCCAACCGCCGTTGACATGATCAAAGCTTTGCCCAATACCCCGAAAAGCCTGTTCGAGTATTTCAGGTTTCAGATCGTGAGAGGCGCGTTCGGCCCTCGCGCTAATTTGCGGCTTAATCGCCTCTACCAATTGTTGTCCGGCTGATGCAATTTCACTCCGGCGATTTTGCCAGGCGTCAATGATAGCCGCCAACACTTGCGAAAAACTCGGCATGCCATAGCGCGGCTGAGGCGGAAAATAGGTGCCGCCATAAAACGGCACACCCTCCGGCGTGAGAAAAACCGACATTGGCCAGCCGCCCCCACCCGTCATGGCCTGCACGGCGGCCATGTAAATGCGATCCAGGTCGGGGCGCTCCTCGCGGTCTACTTTGATGCTGACAAAATGCTCGTTGAGGATGGCAGCAATCTTTTCATCCTCGAAAGATTCGTGCGCCATCACGTGGCACCAGTGGCAGGCCGAGTAGCCAATGCTGAGAAAGATGGGCTTGTCTTCGGTCCTGGCTTTTTGCAACGCTTCCGATCCCCATGGGTACCAATCTACCGGGTTGTGGGCATGTTGGAGCAGATAAGGACTAGTTTCGTTGACCAGATGGTTAAGCATCAAATCCCTCAGATTCACATCTTGAATAGCAACGAGCGATTTATCATCTACGGCTGGACGTAGTAAAAACTGGCCACGCCATTCTTTTCCCCGCTCACAATCATATACAGGCCGCCGGCAGCGTCGGTAAAGTAGGCCAGCGGCGTCCCCGTATACCCGCGTGCTGACAGGTAATCGGCGATGGTTTGCGCCGCGCCAAGCACGCCGTTCGTCTCCGTGCGCATCTTGAGCACATAGTTGTCACTGTAAACGTAGCGAATTAACGGCGTGTCCGTCGCTGCACCCACGTAGGACGGAGATGCCCGCTCGGAGGTGTTCTCCGCCACGCTCAGCGGCTCCGACCACGCGCCGTCTTTCCAGATGTAGCGGTAGGCGCGAGAGTGACCCGGCCACATAAAATGGCTGGCGGCGAGCACGAAGCTATCATCCCCGCCGGAGTACGCCAGCAGGATGGATTCGTCCCGTTCCGGCGTCGGGTAGGCGGCGTGCGTGGCCTGGCGCAGAGGGAAGCTCCCCGGTTCCGTCCCATAAGCCGTGCGCGCGACGGGGAGAGCCTCTTTCTCTCCCATGCCCATTTCACGGGACGACTGTTCCCACCGCTGGAACCACGCCAGCATCGCCTGCCCATCAGGCGCGGCGGCGAGCGTGGCGGCCCAGGTGTCCTCGTCGTTGATTTTGCGCAGCGGCGCGCTCCACGCCCCGCCCTCCCAGGCAGCGTGCCAGGTGCGGCGACGCGCGGTGTACGTGGCGTAGGCGATCTTGACGAAATAGACTTCGTCCCAAGTCAGATAGGCGGCGCCCGTCTCCTCGGCCACGGCGAGACTCGGCCAGGCGACGCCGCCGGAGGGCAAATTAAGACCCGGCAGGTAGTAGGTTCGGCGCGGCGCGACGACGGTAGGCGCGGAGACGACGCCGTTGGCGACGGTGTGGTGGATGATGCCGTCGTCGTTGGCGTAGACCAGATGCACATGCCCGTGGACGTTGTCCACGGCGATGCGCGGCTCGCGCCCGCCCCAATAGCTGAGGATCTGGTAGGGCGTCCAGTTCACGCCGTCGCTCGAATTGCTGTAGAAGACATAGGTGTTGAAGGCGTCGTTGAGCTTTCCCGTCCACAGCGCGTGGACGCGCCCATTGGTCTCCACCGCCAGCGCCGTCTCGCCGATGGCTTCCGGATAGCCGCCGATGTTGCCCGCGACCAACGGTTCCATCGTCGGCGCAGTGCCTAGCGACCCGGCGCACAAGTCGGTCAATCCCTGCGGGCAGATGCGCATACTCACGTCGTCCACGTAAGCGCCTTCGGGACGCGAATCGCCTTCGTCTGCCTCAAAGGTGATGGCCACGCACACGCGCGGCTGACCCAGCACGTTGCCGAGGGTAGGCACGTTGCTCAGGTCGAGCGTCAGGTCTTCCCACCCATTCGTCGCGCCGGTACGACAGACGCCGTGATACTCGCTCTTGAGGCCAGTATCGCAATCCCCCGATTCCAGCACGGCGACTTTGAGGCAGAGTTCGTCGTCAGGCGCCAAGTTGGTCCACACCTTGGCGCTGTATTCGCCTTTGGCCACGTATTCGAGGTCAATAGGCATCGTCTGGTTCAACATCGTCTCCATTGAGTAGGCGTCGGGATAGGGCGCGCCGCAGGGCAGCAAGTCGCCGTCATCGCCACCGCCGTAAGCCCACACACTCTTTTGACCGGCGTAGACGCGGCAATCGCTCATATCCCAGAGGTAAATGCCGTACTCGACTCCCGGCGGCAGCGGGCCTCGATGCGATGTGCCTCCGCTGCGGTGCCAGCCTATGGTTTCGTATTCGAAAGGATCGGTGAACTCGGTGATCCACGCATCGCGGCGGACGGCGCTGCCGTAGCTGCGCAACACCACCGGCAAATAGATCGTGTGCGGCCAGCCGACCGTGGCTGCGAACGTATCTTGCACTGTGTGGACGCCGTCACTGGCGCGGATGGTGACGAGTGTGCGACCTTGCCAGTATGCTTCAGGTGTGAGATAGACTGCGCCCGATGACTGCAAAGCCACGTCCATTTTAGGACTGGTGTTGAGCATCACCGTGTAGCTCAGTTGATCACTCGTCCGCGTGATGTGCTGCGCGTAATCGCGGACGTTGAAGGCAGTGAGGCTTGTCGTGCCTGGGATAAGCACCACGTCGGGCAGGCCGCTGAAGCGCAGCGGGGCCGAGAAGCGGTCGGCGGGATAGGCGAAGGTGCGGTAGGCGTCGCGTTGTGATGCGGTCGGCGGAACTTGAGCAGCGCTGTTGATGTGCGTCAGCGTGAGGTCGGTGAGGGTGTACGGGCCGTCCGCGTTATGCCCGCCAATGGCCGCGCCGTCGAAGGCCAGGTCGAGAAAGTGCGCGCCGGTGGTCAGCGTGCGGGTCGTGAAGGCCCAGGTGATCTCGCCGCCACCGGTGTCTGCACCGGCCGCGTCTACCAGAGAGCCGCGCAGCGCGTAACTACCGGTCGCCGTGACCTGCACGCCCACGCGGATGACGAGTTGCTCGTACAGGCCGTCGCCGTTTGTGTCATTACCCCAGTCCGCGTAACTGCCGGCGAGGGCGAGCGCGCCGCCGGGTGCGTCGCCAGTGGTGAAGGCCCAGATGGTGGGATCGAAGGTGGCGTTGCCAAGCGTGTCCGAGATCCCGGCGGTGAGGGTGACGACGTAGCTGGTGTACGGCGCGAGAAGCGCGTCCGGGGTGAAGGTTGCCGTCTGCGCGGCAGCATCGTAAGCCACATTTCCGGCGATCGGCGCGCCGCGCATTTCCGCCACGCGGAAGGTCGCCGTCGTAAGTGTGGCGGCGTCCAGGGGGCGATCCCACGCCACGGCGACGACGGCGTTAAGCGGGACATCCAGCGCGCCGTGCGATGGCGAGAGCAGGCGCGCGCGCGGCGGGGAGACATCCATCTCGGTGGTAAAGCTCCAGATTGTGTCTTCCACTAGTAGAGTTCCACCCAGCGCGTGGATCGCGGCGCTGACGTGCGCGGTGTACGTCGTACTGTAAGCCAGCCGGGTCTGCGGGATGAAGGTGGCTTCGCGGCTCGCGGCGTCGTAGCGGATGAGGCCGCGCGCCGTCCCATACGGCCCGCCGGAGAGGGTGAAGGTGGCGCTGTTGATGGTCGTCGGGTCCATGGCTGCGCGGAATCCGGCGTACAGCGGTTGGTCCACGTTGACGTTTGTCGCATCCGGCGCGGGGGAGACGTAATCCACGCCCACGGGATTGGCGATGGTGAACGGCCCGGCGGTGGCGCTGGCGGTGTTCAGGCCGTCGGTGGCGAGCACGCGGACGAGCGCCTGCGTGGTGTTGAGCATACTGGCGGTCTCGAGGGTAAAGACCGTTCCCGGTAAATGGATGGCTTGCGCTTCCCAGGTCGCGCCATTGTCGGTGGACACCTGCACAAGATAGTGCCGCGTCTCGCCGGGGTCGCTCTCCCAGGCAATGGGCTGCGGACCGCTCCAGGTGGCGCTCACCGGCGGGGTGATGGTGATCGTGGGCTGGGTGGCGCTCAATGTCCGTTCAGCCAGGAGCGCGTCGTCGCTGTTGCGGCGAATCTGGATGCGGGCCGTGGTTGCGGGATAGGGAACTTTGAGCGCGAAAGGCGCGGGGGCGTCCGGCGGGATGTCCCAAGCATTCTGACCCGCGTATTGCAGGGATGTGGCCGTGCTGAACGCGCGGGTGTAGCCGACGATCTCCTGCCCGGTATTGTCCAGGAAGACGAGGCGGTAGGGGCCGTCCGGCGGCGCTTCGAACTCACCGGATTCGAGCTGGTACCAGGGATCGAGCTCCACCTCGCCGGTGGTCGGGGTGATGAGGCCGGTCGCTAACAGCAGCGGGTCGGCCAGCGTGATCTGGTAGAACGCCTGCGAAGCTGTGGTGAAGCGGTTCAGCAGCGAACGATAGTTGAGCCATTCGATCCACAGCCGCTCCGGCGGGGGCGACTCCACCGGGTCAACGTTCATAAAGCTATTGATGAGATTGAGCGTTTTCTGATCGTGCGGTTCCATGAGGGCGGTGCTGATGCGGCGGTCTGTTCTGGCCCGCACGTCGTATCCCGATCCACCCTGGCGCGTGTCGTGTTCAAAGCCGTACAGGTGCCCGGCTTCGTGGGCGGTGATGTAGCGGAAATGGCTGGAATACGCATTCTGCACCAGCATACTGTACCACGACTGGCGCGGCGAGGTGAGGCCGATGTCGCCCAGCCAGGCTACCGGCGCATAGCCGACCATGAAATCGCAGCCGGGGGTGGCGGCGCACATGGCGTTCAGTTCCAGCAGGGCTTTCAAAAGCTGCAAATCGCCAGCCGGCGCGGAACTCCACACGAGCGAGGCTATCGGTGAGTAATAGGGGACGGCGCTGGCTGGCTGCGCCAGCCACACGTTGGGAACCGGATAGAGGGACTGCACGCCGCTGCGATACCCCAGGGCCGTGCTGTTCAAATTGACCGTGCCTTTCTTGCCGTAATCCGCCCCCACCGCCAGCGCGCGCGAGTGGACGGTGAGCCAGCGCGTCTGGACGACGTTGCGCGTCTCCACACCGGCAAACCGCTGCGGTTTGCCGTGACTGTCGCGCACGGTGACGGACGCGCGGATCAAGTATGGCCCCACTTCTTCGGGGGTGAAGCCGTAGTAGTTGACGCTATCCTGCGAGGCGAGCCGCGTGGCCTTGTCGTTGAGGCGGTAACGGCGCGCGGTCTCTTCCGTGTACGCAAAGTGCCAGTCCGTTCCATTGCTGCGCCACGATGCGGTTTCTGGGGGCGAACCTGAAGGCGATGCCCACGTCATCTGGATGTCCTCCACATCCACGTATTCCCACAAATCCTTGTACCATACATCGGGATAGAAATTGGCGCTGGAGAGGAACACGCGCAGCGCGGTGGGTTTGCCGACGACGAGGGCTTCATCTTCGAGCACCTGCACCGGTTCCAGCCGCACCTCAAGTTGCGGGAGCGTCCAGAACCACCAATGTTCGCCGTCCTCCAATGGGCCGCCGCCCAAATCCTGAACCCAGTGCTCGTAATTCTGTGCCGCTGCATCCGTCTTTCCCCAAACATCCACATAGTAGCGAACGCCGTCCTTGAGCGGCGCATCCGGCACAAAGCCATATTCGACTTCGTTGATCCGGCGCGGTTCCCCAGCGACGTAAACCGGCTGTTCTTTATTGTCGAGGTAGTACACCCGGAACGTGTGCTCGTTCACGGTGGCCTCAGAAACGATGGCGGTGAAACTGACGCGAATTTCGGGGAGCGTTGTGGTGGCATCCGGCTGCCCGGCCACGTTGCGCGTTTCGTGGGCAGGCCACACATCATCAACGCTCAGTTCGGCATACGCGCGAAGTTGCAGTTTGGTCAGGTTGTAGCAGGTGCAGGCGCAATCCGCCAGCCCTGAACAGTGGCAAAAATCCTGCTGCTGGAACCAGAGATTGTTCTCGCCGTCAATCAACTCGGTGTAATCGAAGGAGACTTGCTGTTCTACGGGGACGGTATCGGGCCACGTTGGCGTCGTTCCGATTGCGCCGATGATGTTCCACTCGCCGTTGAACGCGCTGCCATCCCCTGTCCAGGGACCAGGCTTGCCGTTGAGCGCCACGGCCCAGGTGGGGTCGGTGTAGAGCGGGGCGCCTGCCGCGTCAACGACGTAGATCCTTTCGGCAAACGTCAGGAGCAGGCTCGCATCGCTCAAAGCGCTGGGGTCTTGCGCGCCCAGGTTGAAAGGGTAAGCAATGCGGGAATACATCACGCACCACGAGTCGGGATACTCGTAAGTCCAGACAGTGTAGCCCTCTGCGTCCTTTGTGATGGAAACCGGATCGCCGATGGCAGCAATGGCGTGCGTCGCGACGGCGCCCATCTCAGTAATAGATGGAGATTGCGCGACAGCGGGCTGCCCCGTCGCGCCGGGCAACAGCATCAACCCGCCAATAATAACAAGGAGTAGGCCCAGTATTTGCGTTCGTAGTAACGGCTTTAGCCGCGCGAGAACCGCTAAAGCGGTTACTACCAACCCAATGCTGGATTTGCTAAAGCTTGCCCAATTCCATGTAGCGGGTTTGTGATGGTTCATTCTAACGCTCCTTAATTCCATTGCTGCAGCACAAGGGGCAGAAAGACAGTCGTGCGGACAAACACGGTGCGTATGGCGCTGGCGGAGGAGACGCCGTCGGTGGCAGTGAGGGCAATCTGCTTGACGCCCGGCGCGGCCCAGGTGAACGTGACATTGTCTGCGTCGGCCAAACCAGCGTGGGTGACGGTCATTTGCTCTGTGGCCGTCCACGTGTAGGTGATGGGTTGCCCAGCATAAGCCGGCCAGATGAGGTCGCCAGTGAACGCCGTTGCCCGGCCCGCGTGGAGGGCGGGTGGCGGGGCGATGACGACGTTGGGAACGCCATCGGCGCGCAGCCAGCCCATGTCCTGGAAGATCGCCAGTGTCACCGGCCCGGGATGGCGTGTCACGTCGCTGTAGAAGGGCGTCATCAGATGGTTGACGCTTGATCCGAAAGCGGTTGGGTCAAGGTGGGATAGACTGCTGCCAACTGTCCAGGCGCCCGGTGTATAGAGTTTGGCCGTAATTCCCGCGTTGGCAGCGACGGTATTCGGCCCACCGAAGTTGGCGTCACCCTTGAGGCGTGCAGCCAGCGCATAGGGATCATTGGGCAGGTAACTCAAGAGCGCGATGCCGGCGCTGTCCACCGCGAACCAGTCGTAGGGGGTAGGACACGGATAGAGAGGATGACCGCAAAAACCAACGTTCCACTCTTCATACATGTTGCCGATGAAGCCCAGGCCGTGGGCTAGCTCGTGCAGCGCCACCGAGACGAAGTCTTCGCCGTCAACCGGGGCGGTGAGGTGTGTCGGTGTTAGCACAAAAGACCACGTCGTATCCGACTTGAATTGCAGCGTCATATCCCCCCACGTGGGTTCGAGATCGCTGTTGCTGAGCGCGTTGGCTAAGGCTATGGGGTAGGCCGTGTTGGCCAAGGGGGCGCCGGGGAAGTTGTACACATACTTGGACGGCATACCGGTGCCCAGAGCATCTCCGCCGCTTGGATTGGGCGTCCAGCACGCCACTACCGCAATAGGCACGGTGGAGGAAATCCACGTTCCCCAGAGACTTGCAGCGTAGTTGAGTGTAGTCACGGCTTCGGCGGGCGGCGGCTGACAGTTCACCGACCACGTAATCTCGAAGGTCGCACCGCTGACTCTGGCAGCGTTGGTGGTGGACTGGATCGGAACGGCGCTGCTGATCAAGAGCATCAAGAGGGCGACGACCATGCACGTCCTGCCGTGAAAAAATTCCACCCGTTCACGTTGCATACCTTTATCCCTCCGTTTTCGATATCCTATAAAGACATGATAACACATTCTTGTAGCGCAAGGTATTGATCTGAGCATCGTCATGGATGACTTGTTGCGCCAG